>NZ_OBEJ01000001.1:639684-1279368 GCF_900215575.1 Natronoarchaeum philippinense
CGCGGGGACGCGCGGCGCCGACGTGACGATCCCCGGACTGACGCCCGAGCGGGCCGACGACCTCCAAGAGCGCCTGAAGCAGTTGGCGATCCTCGCGGAGGGCGACGACGCCGTATGACGACGCTGCACCCGCTGTCGATCCCCTATCGGGCGGCCCAGCGCGTCTGGCAGTTCGTGGGCTTTTTCGTCGTCTTCGCGTTCTCGGGGACGCTCCTGTCGGGCGACGGGCTGCAGGCCGCGGGACTGCTGGGCCTTGTCGGGGCGATCCTCGTCGCCGTCGTCGTCTGGGAGGTGCTGTACTACCGGCGCTTCGAGTACGACTTGACCGAGACGACGTTCGATCTGCACTCCGGCGTCCTCTCGCGACGCGACCGGGAGATTCCCTACCGGCGCGTCCAGAACGTCTCGATCAGTCGGAACGTGGTCGAGCGCGTGCTCGGCCTCGCGGAGGTCACCGTCGAGACTGCCGGCGGAAGCTCAGCGGAAGCCGAACTCCGCTACGTCGGCGTCGAGGAGGCCAATCGGTTGCAGGACGAACTCGGCCGCCGAAAGCGACGGGCCGCCCGCGAAGACGGCCGGTCGTCGGCGTCGCGTGAGGACGCCGAAGGGCGGTCTGTCGAACGACCGAAGCGAACTCGACTGTTTGCGATCTCCGACCGCGAGTTAGTTGTGCTCGGCCTCGTATCGGTCGATCTGCGCCTGCTCCCGCTGGCGACGCTGTTGCTCCCGGTGTTCGGGTCGGCGGCCGCCCAAGAGCTGGCCGCCGGGCCGCTGTTCGTCGTCGCACCGCTGTCCGCGATCGGGCTCTACGCGGTGACTGCGCTGGCAAGTGGCGCCATCTCGGTGGCGAACTACTACGGGTTCGAGCTCGTTCAGACGGGCGACGAACTCAGATACGAGCGCGGCCTGCTCCAGCGCTACAGCGGGACGATCCCGCTGGGCAAAGTCCAGACGGTCTCGATGACCGAAAACGTCCTCCAGCGGCTCGTCGGCTACGCGTCGCTGTCGATCGAGACGGCGGGCTCCTCACCCGGACAGGCCGGCGGCTCGCAGTCGGCGGTACCGATCGCCAAGCGCGACCGAGTGCTCCAACTGGCCCAGTCGGTCGAGCCGTTCGGCGACCCGTCGTTCGAGCGCCCGCCAAAGCGCGCCCGGCTGCGCTACGTCGCGCGGTACAGCATCGTTCTCGCCGTGCTAGTCGGAGTAGCGTTCTTGGCAGATCGGGCGACGGCGACGACGCTGTACTGGTACGCGCTCTTGCTGGCCGTCCCCGCGATTCCCGTCGCGGCGCATCTGAAGTGGCGGAACCTCGGCTACGCACTCGAAGAGGACCACGTCGTGACCCGGGCTGGCTTCTGGAATCGGACGACGACCGTCGTTCCCTACTACCGGGTCCAGACGGTGCTCGACAGCCAGACGATCTTCCAGCGCCGTCGGCAGCTTGCGACAGTGACCATCGACACGGCCGGCTCGCGCAGCCTCACCGGACAGGACGCCCGCGCGGTCGACATCGACAGAACGCGCGCGGCCGAACTACGTGAGGATGTCGCCGAGCGGCTCCAGCGATCGCTGGCCGACCGAACGCCGGCACCCGATCGGCTGTTCGACGCCGAGCAGTCCTCCGACGGAACGGTCGGCGGGACGCCGTCACCCGGCGAGTAAGCTGACAGCGCTGCTACCGGCCCCACTGGTACATCCACCAACTGGCGCCGAGCAACAGTATCCCGGCCCCGAGCGCCGAAGTCGCCGGCTCTGGAATGATAAACAGCACGAAGCCGACGACGATCAGCACGCCCGGCTCGACCTGATCGAGGTAGCCTGAGGGGATCACACCGGTATCGACGGGCGACACGACTAAAGACGTTGGCGTGGCGGCGGACCCTCTTCGTTTATCGTTATACAGTGCAAATGTGTTACACAGTATGACGCCAGAACAGACAGACGCCGGTACGTACGCCGCCGATGACCGGTCGGCGAGCGCGCGAGAGCCGATTACGGTTCGCCTGATCGGCACGGCGATGCTGGCCGGGTTCGTTTCGATGGTGTCGATGCTACCCGTGCTCGTTGGGATTCCTGCCCTACTCGATCTGTTCAGTACCGATCCGATCGTCCGGTTCGCGTCGTTCGGGTCGTTTCTGGGACTGGAGCCGAGCCTAGCAGTCGGCGCCGCCATGTTCATTATTGGCGGCACGCTGTTTCTGCCGATCCAATTTCTCGTCGTCGGTGCGTACCTCCCGCCAGAAGAGCCCCGCTACGCCCGAGGCGTGACCTACGCCCTCATCTACTGGATCGCCTTCGTCATGGTGTTCCTGCCCGCGGCGGACGCGCTGGCAGTCGGCGTCTTTCTCGTCGTCTCGCTGCTCTATCACGTAGCCTACGGCTTCGCGCTGGGGTACCTGATCGACAGGTGGGCGGAGATTCCCCAACACGCCGTCTAACCGTCGCCGCTCGCTGAGTGCGTGACGGAAGCGGTGTGTTCCGTACGTTCAGCGGGATGCGCGCTGCTCGGCCTTGTTCAGGTCTCAAAGTGATGTCACAGAACCCGTCTACTTTGTCGCTGTTCGACTCCGTGGCGAGAATTCCGGTGGGAGGGTGGCAAGCAGATGAATGGAAGAGGCCCACGGCAGAAGCCGTGGGAGATCTTCAATTCCATTGCCTCCCACGGTGATACCGGCCACGCGTGGTTTCGGGAAATCCGTGGCCCGTTCACGGAAATACACTCTCTGTGGGTAATAGTGGGTAAGGCTTATCCAGAAGGTGGTCGTAATGAGTAGCATGACGAAAGTGGATGCTCGCGACCTGCGAACCAACGAGACCGACGACCGAGGTCGCATCTACCTCGGGACGGAGTACGCGAACAAGCGCGTGACTGTTGCCGTCGTCGAAGTCGAATCTGACCGACCTGACGAGGACGAATTAGCAGCCGCGTACCGCGAGGCTTCCGAGAGCGCCGACCATCTGGCTGAGGAGTGGAAGGACGCCTCTGATGAGGCGTGGAACGGACTCGATGAATGAGCGGTGATACCGAGGTTCGACGTGGCGATGTCGTAGTCGTTCGTCTCGACCCTGCCGAAGGTCATGAGATGAACAAGACTCGACCTGCAGTGGTCGTACAGAACGATATTGGAAATCGAAACTCCAGTACGACTATCGTTGCACCGGCGACAGGGACACATCGAGGCTACCCGTTCGAGGTGCTGGTCGAAGAGGATGGGTCACCGTTCGAGAAGGACTCCTCGATTCGCCTCGACCAGATTCGCGTCGTCTCTATCGAAGCCCGGATCCACTCGGTCGTCGGGAGTCTAAGCGAACCGACTATGACCGAGGTGGACGAAGCACTGAAACTGAGTCTCGGGGTGGATTGAGGTTCTGATTCCCGGTGCAGGGAGATGTACCGTCATTCCTCCGCCGAGAGACAATCTATGATGTGTGCTACCGCGACTCTCGCTGCTCGGCCTTGTTCAGGTCACAAACTGACGTTACAGATTCCGTCTATTTTCCGGCTCCTAAGACAGTTTCTCAGTCGTCGTCGGCTGTATACGCCCCTCCACGACGCTTAATTCGAGCGACGACCATTCGGTGCTCGTCACGGCGGAAAGTGACCGCAAGACGGAATTCGCCGATACGCACCTTACGTCGTGAGCTATTCTGGAGGGGTTCACCATAGTCTGGTGGGTCACGCCACGGAGAATCGATGATTTCGTCGAGTTTGTCGATGATGCGCTGCTGTTCGTTCGAATTAAGCGAGGTGAGGTCGTCCTGCGCTTTCGGTGCGAGTTCCCACGTCCACTCGCCGTCACTCATCCGTCCCGTCAGTGCCGAACCGTTCGCGTGCTTCTTGGGCACTCATCGTTCGTTGTTCGTGAACGTCCTCTTCGGCTTGGAGGAGTGCGACGAGTTCGTCGCGGTCGAACGTGGGATGTTCGATAGCATCGCGTAGGGTGTACCGAATAAATTCGCTTCGACTGTTGAAACCCCGCCCCTGCCACGTGTCTTCAATTTCGTCAAGAAACGACCGTGTGACTTTGAAGTTCACCGTGACGATTTCGTCGTCGCCGTTGTTTGTGGCCGCTTCGGACATACGTCTGTATTACGTCTGTGTTACTGTAGGTGTTTCGCCGTCCGAACGCTGAGGCTATTGAGAAACAGCAATAGACACGCGAAACCCGGGTTTCTTGCTACCGACTCTCCCGCTGCTCGGCCTTGTTCAACTCGATCAACAGTCGGAAAATCGCCTTGACGAGGTTGCGATCCACGTCGAACTGGTCGGCGTTCTCGCCGGCCCGCTCCATCACTGCCGCCTCCTGTGACTCGTCGGTCGTCGGCAGGCCCTGCTCCTCTTTGACCTGCGCGATCGTGTCGGCGACGTAGGTTCGTCGCGCGATCAACTCGACGATTCCCTGATCGATGTCCCGGATCTCCTCGCGGAGTTCCTCTAAGCTCATCTCGTCTGCGCGCCCGTGGATTGTGTCGTCGTTAGCCATGTGGTCCCACGCCTGTTGTCCCATCTCTCCTGTACTCCTTCGAGTGCTTTTCGGTCGCCCACCGCGACGACGCTCGGACCGGTGCCCGAGAGCGAGACGCCCGCGACCTCGGGCAGCGCCTCGACGGCCGGTGCTGTCGGGAAGTCGAGGGCGGCGCTGAAGGCGAAGCCGTTGACCGTCATGGCGAGCCCGTAGCGGCCGTCGAGCGCCAACTCGGCGACGAGGTCGGCGATCGGCGCGATCCGCTCGCAGCGCTCGACATCGGCGTCGGCGCTGAAGGCCTGCTCGGGCGGCGTGTAGACGAGCACGTCCCAGTCTACGGTGTCGCGGGCCAGCAGTTCGTCGTCGGTGTTGTCGGTGACGGTGACGCCGCCGAGCATCGACGCCGAGGCGTCGTCGAACGCGCCAGTCACCGTGACGCCAACGTCGCGGGCGGCCTCGACGCCGAGCAGACAGGCAGTCTCGCGGTCGACCTCGTCGGCGACGCCCAGCGCGTCCAGCGTCGCCAGCACGGTCGCGTTCGCCGCCGCGCTGGAGCTTTTGAGCCCCGAGGCCATCGGCACCTCGCTCTCGGTGCGCACGCTGCCGCCCTGCCCGTCGCCGTAGCGCTCTGTTGCGAGTTCCACGCAGCGCTCGATCAGACGCGTGTCCGCGTCCGGCGCGTCGTCGATCTCGCCGTCGACCCCGGCGGCGTCGGTCGACAGCGTCACCTCGGCGCTCGTGTAGGCGTCGATCGCAAACGCCGACCCCGTTCCGGTCGCCAGCGCGTTCAGTACGGTTCCCGCCGCAGGGGCTCTCGCCCGTCCGTTCATATCTCTTCACCCCCCTCCGAGGTACTTACCGCTGGCGGTCGGGGGGCCGAACGGTGGCGTCCTCGCGCGTCCGGTCGTCGGAGAACGCACCGCTTGTCCCCGTGCCGGGCGAACGCGTCGCTTTTCCCCATCCCGAACGAACCACCGGCCATGAGCGCGCGCAACACCGTCGCCCCCTCGACGATCGGGGTGGCGTTCTCCGAAGACGGAATCGCCGTCGAGTATCTCGACGGCCGGGAGGTGTTCTATCACGGCCCGCCGCGGAAGACCGACGGCGTCGTCCGGACGGCACCGGGCAAGCTCGTACAGATCCTCGTCACCGACCCCGACGGGACTGAAGGCGTGCTGACCTACGTCAACGACCGCAACACCCACGACGACATTCTGGAGACGACCGGCGTCGGTCGCGTCTTCGTCGAGCCCGGCGAGACCGAGGAGCTGTTCCCCGGCGTCACCGCGCGGGCCGAGGGCCACGCCATCGTCGTCGACGCCGACCCCGAGGTCGCTCGGGGCAGAGTGTTCGTGTTCGTCGAGGACGAACTGCAGGAGGAAGCCTACGAGATCGTCGCCTCTGCCGAGGACGACACAGCCAGCGACCAGCGCGACGCCGACGCGGAAGCGGGCGACGCTGACGCGGAAACGACGGACGACGCCGACGCCGCATCGAGCGGGGACGCAGCGGCGTCGAACGAGGAGACAGCGGCGTCGAGCCAGGCGGCTGGCGAGGAAGACGACGAACCGGCCGATGACGGTTGGATCGACACCGAGTACGTCGAGGACAGCTGATGCCCTTGGCAAAACAGTGGCGCGACCTCGACCGGTCGACCGTCGGCCGCGCGCCCGACCGGTACGGCGTCGTCGAGTTCGGCGACGCCGACGGCGAGGTGCTCGACATCGAGACGGGCGTGCTCCGGGACGCGGTGAAAAGTGCGCTGGCATACCGGGACGCGCCGAAGGTGCGCTGGGAAGCCACCCAGACTAGAGCACAGGCCGAGGAACTGGCCGACGAGCACCGCGATCGACTGGACGAATAAGTCGCTCGCGACGCAACGCTGCTCCTTACTGCAGATACGGCGGGTCTTCGGCGTCGCAGGCACCTTCGTGCTGGCGCGCGTCTGCGCGGTCGTCGAACAGCAGGCCGCACTCCTCGCACTCGAACCACGTGCGTTCGTCGCGCTCGGTGTGTGCTACCATGACAGTAGTTCGAGTCGCATCCCTCAAAGTCGTTACTCCGGCGCCACATGACGGCGCACGATCTCAGCGCGACGCCCCGGCGTCCGAGTTGGTGACGAGCCGACGCATCACCGACGATTCGGCCTTCCGGAGGTGTTCGGCGGCGGTGCTCGGCGCGCACGACAGCGTGTCGGCGACATCCTCGACAGACCCCGATCGGGGCGTCTCGTAGTACCCACACTCGATCGCGGCGCGAACGGCTTCGCGCTGGCGATCGGTCAGGTCAGTCGCGTGATCGAACGGCTGCGCGCTGTACTGGCCGACTTCGAGCACTTCCACGTCGATCGGCTCTGGCACCGCGTCGACGGCGTTTTGGACCGCCTCGGACGTGCCGACCAAGGTAAACTCGCCACAGCCGTCGACCCGATAGACGATCGGCGGCACGATGAGCAGTCCCTCGTGGTCGAGCGCCGTCGTGATCTGGCGCTCGCGCTCGGGGAGGTCCTCGCGGATGTAGAGATAAAACTCGCCGCCGGACGGCGCGACGTGATACGACTCGACGGAGTCGACAGCCGCCAGCGCGTCGACGTACTCGTCGGGGTCGCCCTCGACGCGAAAGATCGTCGAGATCGACCCGTCGACGCCGACGCTCCAATGTAACTGCCGTGAGGGGCCGTACTCGTCGCTCTCGACGACGAACTGGTGCATGGGATGCCGCTGCTCGGGCGGCAGCGCCAGCGCGAGTCGGAGATACTTCATAGCGACCCGAGAGGATGCACGTATAAAATACCCTCTCTCGTGAGGCAGTGAAACAAACACCGTCGGAGTCGTAGACTGACACATCGACTTCGCGTGATTTCCACATGTCTCTAGAGCACGACGCCGACGCCGCCGTACCGTCCGAGCGAGGAGTTGCCGACCGCGCCGAGGCGCTGCTGGGTGAGCGCGTTCTCGACCGGGAGCACCACGTCAACGCCGAGGGGATCGTTATTCGGCCCGACGAGGTCCAGAGCGTCCTCTCGACGCTGCGCGAGGAGGCCGGCTTCGACCATCTCGCCTGCGTGACCGCCCAGCAGTACGAGGACCGCTACGAGTCGATCTACCACCTGCGGAGCTACGACGACCCGACACGGGAACTCAGCGTCGTCGTGCCGACCAGCGCCGACGACCCCGTCAGCGAGAGCGCAGCGCCCGTGTTTACGACCGCCGACTGGCACGAGCGCGAGGCCTACGACCTCGTCGGGATCGAGTACGAGGACCACCCCGACCTGCGCCGCATTCTGCTGCCCGAGACGTGGCAGGGCCACCCGCTCCGAGAGGAGTTCAATCAGGAGCGCCCGCAGCTGGTCGCGTACCGCGAGAACGACAATCCCGTCGAGGCAAAGCGCAAAGCCAGCGAGAGCGACGGCACCGAGACGATGCTGCTCAACATCGGTCCGCACCACCCCGCGACCCACGGAGTGATGCATCTCGAAACGGTGCTCGACGGGGAGACGGTCGTCGATGTCGAGCCCGACATCGGCTACATCCACCGCTGCGAGGAGCAGATGTGCCAGCAGTGTACGTATCGCCACCAGATCATGCCCTACCCCGACCGCTGGGACTGGGGCGGCGCCGGGATGTGCAACGAGTGGGCCTACGCCCGCGTCGCGGAGGATCTGGCCGATCTGGACGTGCCCGAGTACGCGCAGGTGATCCGGACGATGTGTGCCGAGTTCAGCCGCATCCTCGGACACCTGCTGGCGACCGGCGCGTACGCGCTCGACGTCGTCGGCGACTTCACCGCGACGTTCATGTACTCGACGCGGGACCGCGAGGTCGTCCAGAAGATCGTCGAGGACCTGACCGGCCAGCGCCTGATGTTCAACTACTTCCGACTCGGCGGCGTCGCGTGGGACCTGCCCGAACCCCGCGAGGAGTTCTTCGAGCAGGTCCGGGAGTTCCTCAACGAACTCCCTCGCCGACTGGAGGAGTACCACGACTTGCTCTCGAACAACGAGTTCCTGCAGGCCAGAGCCGTCGACACCGGTGTGCTCGAACCCGAGGTCGCAAAGCAGTACGGCTGCACCGGCCCGGTCGCCCGCGGCTCGGGCATCGACTACGACCTCCGGCGGGACGACCCCTACGGCTACTACGAGGAACTGGACTGGAACGTCGTCGTCCGGGACGGCTGTGACAACTACTCCCGGCTGCTGGTCCGGATGGAGGAGATCGCCGAATCGGGCAAGATCATCGAGCAGTGTATCGACCTGCTCGAAGAGTGGCCCGAGGACGACCGCGAGATTCAGAGCAACGTCCCGCGGACGATCAAGCCCGATCCCGACACCGAGATTTACCGGGCCGTCGAGGCCGCCAAGGGTGAACTCGGTATCTACATCCGCGCCGACGGCACCGACAAACCCGCCCGGTTCAAGATCCGCGGCCCCTCCTTCTCGAATCTCCAGTCCCTGCCCGAGTTCGGTTCGGGCGGCTACGTCGCCGACCTGATCGCCTCGCTGGGGAGTCTGGACACGATCATGGGAGAAGTCGATCGGTAAGCTCACGACTTCCTCCGGCGGCGAACTCGATCGGTGAGCTCACGACTTCCTCCAGAACCCACCCCAGAAATTTTGATCGGGCACCGCGAGCGTGCAGGTATGCCGACCGTCAACGAGGACGATCTCGACTGGGAATCTCTGGAGCGCGGCGAGACGGCGTTCCGGCGCAAGCGACTGGCCGACGCCACTGACGCCGAGGAACTGGGCTGTAGCCTCTACGAACTCCCGGCGGGCAAGAAGTCGTGGCCGTACCACTACCACACCGGCAACGAGGAGGCAATCTACGTGCTCGCCGGCGAGGGCCAACTTCGTGGCGCCGACGAGCAAGTGGCTCTGGTGGCGGGCGATTACGCCGCGTTCCCGGCGGGCGAGGACGGCGCTCACAGGATCATCAACGATTCCGACGAGCCGCTCCGGTATCTGGCGTTCTCGACGATGAACGACCCCGACATCGGCGTCTACCCCGACTCCGAGAAGATCACGCTGTTCGGCGGGTCGCCACCGGGCGGGACTGGCGATCGTCCGCTCTCGGGATCGTACCGGCGCGAGGACGCCGTCGACTACTGGGAGGGCGAACTCGGCGACGAACAGTGACGGCGAAGCGTCCGAATCCCAGCACGAGTCAACGACGCGAGGGGAATGGTTCAAGGCCGCCGGGCGGCAAAACTGGGCCATGAGCGAGCAGAACGGCGACGGAATCACGCTGACGGTAAAAGGGGCCCAGAAGCGCGACGCTGGACGCGGCGTCGCGCGGCTCTCGGATCCCGCCCGAAACGAACTGGGCGTACTCAGCGGCGACACCGTCGTCATCGAGGGCGAGCGCGTCACCGCGACGAAGGTCTGGCCCGCGGGCGACGACGTGCCCGACGACGCCGTGCTGATCGACGCCGACACGCGGTCCAACGCGGGCGTCAGCATCGGTGACACCGTCTCGGTTCGTCACGGAACACTGGAGGAGGCAGTTTCGGTGACGCTGTCGCCGCCGGCGTCGCTGGCCAACGTCGACGAAGACCTGATCCAGCGCGTCGCGACGCGGACGCTCCACGACAGGCCCGTCAGCGAGGGCGAGCAGGTCCGGTTGGAGCAGATCGCCGACCAGCCGTTCAGCGTCGAGTCGACCACGCCCCACGAACCGGTGCGCGTGAGCAACCACACCGTCGTTCGCGTCGACGCCGACGCGGCGTCCGGCGATGCCGGCACGGCAACATCGAGCGACGGGTCGTTGGCAGACAGCGGCACTGCTGGGGGGCAATCGGCGGGTGACACTGCGGCGTCAGGCGGTGGATCGACCGGCGACGCCGACGAACCGGCGGTGACGCCGACCGGCGTCAGCTACGAGGACATCGGCGGTCTCGACGACGAGCTCGAACAGGTCCGCGAGATGATCGAACTCCCGCTGGATCAGCCCGATCTGTTCCGGCGGCTCGGCGTCGACCCGCCCAAGGGCGTCCTGCTCTATGGCCCGCCCGGCACCGGCAAGACGCTGATCGCCAAGGCCGTCGCCAACGAGGTCAACGCCCAGTTCATCAACGTCTCCGGCCCGGAGATCATGTCGAAGTACAAGGGCGAAAGCGAAGAGCGCATCCGAGAGATCTTCGAGACGGCAAGCGAGAACGCCCCGACGATCATCTTCTTCGACGAGATCGACTCGATCGCGGGCCAGCGCGACGACGCCGGCGACGTGGAAAACCGCGTCGTCGCCCAGTTGCTCTCGCTGATGGACGGGCTCGACTCCCGGGGCGACGTGATCGTGATCGGCGCGACCAACCGCGTCGACGCCATCGACCCCGCCCTGCGCCGGGGCGGCCGGTTCGACCGCGAGATCGAGATCGGCGTCCCCGGGGCCGAGGGGCGCCGCGAGATCTTTCAGGTCCACACCCGCGGGATGCCGCTCGCGGAGGACGTGTCCGTCGACACGCTGGCCGACCGGACCCACGGCTTCGTCGGCGCCGACGTGGACGCGCTGGTCTCGGAGGCGGCGATGCTGGCGCTCCGGCGGATCCGCGGCGAGGCCGACGACCTCGCCGAGGCCGACCTCGAAGTGACGAAAGCCGACTTCGACGCCGCGATGGCCGCGGTCGACCCCTCCGCGATGCGCGAGTTCGTCGCCGAGACGCCCGAGGTCGGCTACGACGACGTAGGCGGGCTCGACGACGCCAAGCAAACCCTGCGCGAGGCCGTCGAGTGGCCGCTGGCGTACGATCGGCTCTTCGCCGAGACAAACACCGCCCCGCCCAGCGGCGTCCTGCTGTACGGACCCCCGGGCACCGGGAAGACGCTGCTGGCGCGGGCACTGGCCGGCGAGAGCGACGTGAACTTCGTCCACGTCAACGGCCCCGAGCTGCTCGATCGGTACGTCGGCGAGTCCGAGAAGGCCGTCCGCGAGGTGTTCGAGCGCGCCCGCACGTCGGCGCCGTCGATCGTCTTCTTCGACGAGATCGACGCCATCGCCGCCAAGCGCGAGGACAGCCACGAGGTGACCGAGCGCGTCGTCTCCCAACTGCTGACCGAGCTCGACGGACTCGTCGAGAACCCGAACCTCGTCGTGCTCGCGGCGACGAACCGCAAGGACGCCATCGACCCCGCGCTGCTCCGACCCGGCCGGCTCGACACGCACGTCGAGGTTCCCCAGCCGGACGCCGACGGACGCCGCGCGATCGTCGAAGTCCACGGCCGCGGGAAGCCGTTCGCCGAGGATGTCGATCTCGACGCGCTCGCGGACGATCTGGAGGGGTACACCGGCGCCGACCTCGAAGCGATCGTCCGCGAGGCGTCGATGCTGGCGATCCGCGAGATGGCCGAGAAACTGGGTCCCGAAGAGGCTGACGAGCGCGCCGACGAGATCGAAATCACGGGCGAGCACTTCGAGCGGGCCGTCGAGAGCGTCGATCCTTCGCCGGGCGCGTACTGACGCCGGCTACTCGCGCTCGTCGACCATCCCGACACCGGTACGCTCGGCGGATTCGGTCTGACTATCGCCAAGATCGGTCCGGCCCTCGTCGGAAGCTTCGGCGTCGAACTGTTCGGCGGCATCGAACTCGTCGACCGGTCCGTCGCCGCCGCGGCGTGCGATTACGGTCTCGCCGGCGGTCACTTTCTCGCCGCGCTCGACGACGACGTCCTCGCGGTCGAACGTTGGCGGCAACAGCACGTCGGCCCGGCTTCCGAAAGAGATGTGGCCGATCCGGTCACCGCGCTCGACGGCGTCATCCGCTTCCAGATAGGGGTGGATGCGCCGGGCGAACGCCCCCGCGACCAGCGTGACCTCGTAATCCTCGAACGCGATCCGGACGCGCTCGTTGCGGTCGGACTCCTTGGCGAAGGCCGGACGATGCGCCCCGGGAACGTGCTCGACAGTTTCGACCGTCCCGCCCATCGGCGCGCGATTGACGTGGACGTCCCAGACGTTCATGAACACGCCGACGCGAACGCGGCCGTCCTCCTCGCGGAGCACCGAGACCTTGCCGTCGGCCGGCGCGGCGACGCCCGAGACCGGCGCTGTCCGCTCGGGGTCGCGGTAGAAGTACAGCACGGCGCCCGCGAGCGCGAGCAGGACGGCCGTCACTCCGGGGCTGAAGATCAGCGCCGGAAACGCGCCCAGCAGTGGGACCAGCGCGTACTTCCATGCCCCTGGTGCGAAATTCATACCCCGAACTTGCGCGGGCCGGCGCAAAGAGATTGTGGAGTCAGCGTCTTTCCTCCCGATCGTCGTCGCCCGCGTCGCGGAGTTCGTCGTCCGTCAGACCTTCTCGATCGTCCTCTTCTCTGTCCCGAAGTTCGTCGTCCGTAAGTCCCTCCCGGTCGTCGTCCGCGTCGCGGTCGTCACGGCTGGCTGGCTCGTCCCGGCGCTCGTCCGACTCCATCGGCCGGGCGCCGGTCTCGGCAGTATCGTGCGACGCCGCGTCGCCCTCGCGTCCGGTCTCGTCGTGCTCAGTCCGTTCGTCCTCGACCGTCCGTCCGCCACTTCCCATCCGGTCGTCGGACTGCTCGCCCGACCCCTCGGTCGTGTGGACGTGGACCGCCTCGTCGGTGATTCGGTCGATCTGGCTCCGGTCGATGCGGTAGGCGTCGTCGGTCTGCCCCCAACCCAGCACGGACTTGATCTGGTCGGTGATCGACGACTTTGCGTCGACGACGATGGTCTCGCCGCGCAGTTCCGAGACCTCGCCGATGTGTTCGCCGCTGGCGTCGATCACAGCCTTTCCCTCGTCGTCTGTTGTCGGTTGCGTGCGTGTGTCGTCGTTCATCGGTCTCCCCCCGTTCGAACGCCGAGACGGGCGGCAAAAAGCCCACGCGCCACGTATCGAGCTTACGGACAGGTCAGCGACCCGATATCGGCGTCTCGCGGCCGCCGTTTATTTTCCGGGCCGTGGAACTCGATCACATGACACCGACTGTCGAGTGCTGCCTTCGCAACCTCTCCCCGGCGTGTCGCGCCGCCGCCCGGCGGCGCGAAATCGACCTCTCGGTCGCCCCCTGCCGGGAGCGCTGTGACGCCTGCCGAGCGGGACCGTTCGTGCTCGTCGACGGCGACCTCCAGACGGGCGATGAGTTCGGTGCCCTGCTCGACGCCGCAATCGAGGCAGACGCCGCGGACGTATCGGCATCCCACGACGGCAGCGATGCCGCGGTCGCATCGGCGCCCAGCGGCCGCGACGACGCCGCAGTCGGGGCGGCGTCCCGCGACGATGCCGACCCTTCGGGGGCCGATCCGTGACGAACGTCCTTCTGCTGTCGATCGACAGCCTGCGGCGGGATTTCCTCGGCGCGTACGCGGACGAGCCGAGCTGTGTCGACTACGCCGTCGAGACGCCGAACCTCGACCGGTTCGCCGAACGCGCCGCCGTCTTCGACACCCACTACGCCGGGAGCCTGCCCTGCATGCCGGCACGGCGGGAGTGGCACACCGGCGTCAAGGAGTTCCTCTGGCGGTCGTGGGGACCGATCGAGCCCTACGACGACCACCTCGCTCGCGTCGCGCGCGACGACGGCGTCCTGACGCAGTTGCTCACCGACCACTTCCACTACTTCCAGCACGGCGCTCACGGCTACTACGAGGACTACACCGGGTTCGAGTTCCTCCGCGGCCACGAGTACGACGCGTGGCAGACCGCGCCCAAGCAGCCCGACGACCGCCTGCTCGACCAGACGCTCGACCGTGAGACCGACCCGACCGACGGCGTCGGCTACGTCAACCGGTCGGTGTACGCCCGGAACGCCGCCCGCCTCGGCGTCGAGGACGACGAGCGAAACGCCTTTGCGCCCCGACTGTTCTCGCGGACCGCGGAGTGGCTACGGGCAAACCGGGAGTGGGACCGGTGGTTCTGCTACGTCGACAGCTTCGACGTGCACGAGCCGTTTCACTGTCCGGAGCCGTACGCCTCGATGTACACCGACGAGGATCCCCGCGATCCGGAGCTGGACATCTGGCCGTACTACGGCCGCATCGACGAGGGTCAGAGCGCGCTCGCCGAGCGCCAGCTCGCGTTCGTCCGGTCGCAGTTCGCCGGCAAGGTGACGATGGCAGATCGGTGGTTCGGGCGCGTGCTCGACGCGCTCGACGACGCCGAGTTGTGGGACGACACCGCCGTGATCGTCACGAGCGACCACGGCTTCCTGCTGGGCGAGCACGGCTGGGTCGGCAAAAACGAAGCGCCGGTGTACGACGTGCTCGCCCGGACGCCGCTTTTGATCTGGCATCCAGAGGGCGCGCACAACGGCGATCGGATCGAGTCGCTGACCGCGGCGGTCGACCTCTACGCGACCGTGCTGGACCTGCTCGGGATCGACGAGAGCGCGGCCGACCGCGTCCACAGCCGGAGCCTCCACCTCCTGCTCGCGGGCGACGCCGACGCCGAGAATCTGCATTCCCACCGCGACCGCGCGCTGTACGGCTACTGGGGATCGGCGGTCAACGTCACCGACGGCGAGTACGCGTATCTCCAGCCCTGCGATCCCGCCGTTCCGAGCCGCTGCCACTCGACGACCATGATGAACGCCCGGGGGTTCCCCTTGCCGGCGACGCCGAAGCACGACGCCGAAGCCGGCGAGTTCGTCGCCCACGCCGACGGCCCCGTCTGGCGGTTCGAGGCCGACAGCTACGCGCAGCTCGACGGGCCGATGCTGTTCGACGTGACCGACGAGATTCCGAAGACGAACCTCGCCGAGGAACGCCCGGGCGAGTGCGATCGACTCCGCGACGAACTGGTCGCTGGCCTCGACGCGTTGAACGCGCCGGACCACCAGTACGCCCGGCTTACGTTGGAGCAGCCGCCGTGATTCGACGGACGCTCGCAGAGAGTCGAAAACCAATCGTCGGTACGCAAAACCGCAGGGCCACCAATCGGCCACAAGCCTCAGTATAGCTCACAGAACGGGCTATGAACTTACCTTTCGTCCAATAACGGCTTACAGGCGATCCGTCGTAGCGCACCTGTAACCTATGCGAGAAGCACCTAATATCGCCGTCGTCGTGATGGACACGGCCCGTGACCGCGACGTGACGGCTACGACCGCGCCGACGATCTCGACGCTGGGCGACGCCGGAACCCGGTTCACTCGTGCATTCTCCGCGGCGCCGTGGACGCTTCCCTCCCACGGATCACTGTTTACCGGGCTGTATCCCTCAAAGCACGGCGCTTACTCCGGCCACGAGTATCTCGGCGACGCCCACCCCACGCTCCCAGAACTGCTCGGCGAGGCCGGCTACGAGACGGTCGGCATCACGAACAACACGTGGGTGACGCCCGAGTCGGGGTTCGACGGGTTCGACACGCTGCGCAAAGCGTGGCAACTCCTCCCGGGAGAGGGGAACATGCTCTGGGAGATGGTACAAGTACAGGACGAGGAGAGTGCACAGGGAGTCTTCAGACGGGCGCTCTCCGGTAATCCCGTCCGAAATCTGATCAACGCAGCGTACGCCAAATATCTGTACGGCCGGCGCGACAGCGGCGCCGAGCGCACGACCGGCTGGATCGACGACTGGCTCGCCGGCCGGTCGGACGATCGGCCCTTCTTTCTCTTTGCCAACTACATCGAACCCCATCTGGAGTACGACCCGCCCAGAGAGTACGCCGAGCAGTTCCTCGACGACGAGGTCAGCTACTACGAGGCGGCCGCGCTCGAACAGGACCCGTGGGAGTATCTGGTCGGCAACGTCAACCACGCCCGCGAGGAGTTCGCGATACTCCGGGACCTCTATCAGGCAGAGATAGCTCACCTCGACGCCCAGATCGACCGGCTCCGCGAGGCGCTCATCGACGCCGGCGAGTGGGACGACACCATTCTCGTTGTCGTGGGCGACCACGGCGAGAACCTCGGCGACCACGGAATGATGGACCATCAGTACTGCCTGTACGACACGCTCTTGCACGTCCCGCTGGTCGTCCACGGTCCCGGCTTCGAGGACGGCGGCGAGGTCGACGACCTCGTAAGCCTCGTCGATCTCGCGCCGACCCTGTTGGACGCCGCTGGCGCCGAAGCGCCCGCCGCCCGCGAGGAGTTTCAGGGACGGTCGCTCCATCCGGACACCGGCGCCGAACCGCCCGAACAAGTGTACGCCGAGTACCTGCATCCACAGCCGACGATGGACGCCCTGAAGCGACAGGTGGGCGAACTGCCCGAGTACGTCTACCGGTTCGACCGCTCACTGCGTGCCGTCCGGACGCCCGAGTACAAGTTCGTTCGGGGGTCGGATGGCAACCGAGAGCTGTACCACGTCGCCGAGGATTCCGCCGAGCGATCGAGTCTGGTGAACGAGCGACCCGACATCGCGGCCGACCTCGAAGAGCGACTCGATTCGTGGCTCGACTCCTTCGAACACGCCGAGACGAGCGACGAAGTCGAAATCTCCGGCGCTCGACGGGACCAACTGGAAGAACTCGGCTACCTGCAGTGAGCGCCTCGAACCGTAGCCGTTAAGTCTAACTAATCGATTAGTAAGTTTCGGGGGGAGGAGAGGGAAGTGAGCCCCCACTGCTCATGAGTGACACCAAACAGCCCGGAACCAGTGCACGCAAGTGGACCGAAGACGGCCGCCTCTACCTGTGGGGCGGGACGATTTCCGCGATCATCTCGTGGGTTCTAATCCCCCTGTTCGGACTGTTCGCCGTCTTCTCGGGCTACAAACTGTACGGCGACGACGGGAGAACGGTCAGCCCACTCCTGATCGCTGGACTTGGTGCTATTGGGTTCGCCTCGTGGGTCGTCTACCTGTTCTCCCTGCTCTGACCACCGCGTCGTCAGTCGGCGACCGTCGCTCCGCGCCTCCGGGCGACGGCTCGCCGGCGTGTCGCCAACTAACCACATGATAAGTCGTCAGCGCCGCGTGTCGGCGCCGATACTCGGCGTCGCGGCTCGGCTGCGTCGGCTTAGTCCCAGAACGACTGAGTTCGCGCGTACTGGCGCTCCTGCTCGAGGATGTCCCGGTAGAACGCGTCCTCGTCCTCCCGAAGCTTGTTGATGATTCGAGCAGCGTTGTGCGGCCCGACGCCGCGAGCAGCCAGCGCGATCACGGCCCGCTTGCCGTGGCTCTGGACGAGGCTAGCGGCCCGATAGGCGCGCTCGACCATGTCTTCTTGTTCTTCGTCCCGGTCTTGGGAGCGAACCGCTTTGACGACCTCGTCGGCCCACGGGTTCAGCGCGGCGATCCGCGTCGATCCACACTCCGGACACTCTGGTTGGTCGCGCACTCGACGCACCGGCTTCGGCGTCTTCCAGTCGGTGCAGTGCAGACACAGTAGAATCACGCGGTCATTCTGAATACGCTCGCGGACCGTCTCGATGACGCTCGCGTCGGCGTTTTCGGGCGAGAGCAGCTCCTGCCCGGACGACCGCCCGCCGGCGCCGATCGGCGTATGGCCGCCGACGGTCTCGACGGCGAGGTCGCCTGACTGGATCGCGGTCAGCACCTCGCCGGCGGCGTCGACCGCCAGATCCTCGTGGAACACCTCGCGGACCGCTTCCTCGTAGACGGGCGTGTCCTCCAGCGCCGCGAGCAGTCGGTTCTGGGAGACGCTGGCCTCGCCCTGCCAGCGCTTGATGCGGCCGAACTGCTCGGCGACCTGCGCCAGCCGGAACTTCAATGCGTCGGAGTTTTTGAGGCTCAACTCGATGATCGCCCTGACGTGGTCGGGATCGGTTTCCTCTAGGACCTCGACAATCTCCGGCGTCGAGATGCTGGTGGGCACCTCCAGTTCGATCCGGTAGGGGTCGACCTCCAGCCCGACCGACGAGCCGCTGCGCTGGCCGAGCATCGAAGACAGCAACCGGCCCAGCGTCTCGTTGACCGTGTGGCCGAGACAGGCGTTGACGACGACGGACCGCCCCTGTCGTTCGATCAGGATGCGGTCGTCGGTCGGCAGGGCAGTTCCAGTCTCGACGTGACGCCGAACCTGCTCTAGGGCGTCGCTCGCGGTGCCCTCGTCGGTCGGGTAGCGGCCGGTGAACTCACCGGCAACGGCGGCGGCGTCGACCGCGGCCGCGTCGGCCGGCCCCTGTTCGAACTGCGGCCCGGCGACGCGACGCATCTCGCCGACCTCGCCGGCGACCGCCTTGGGGACCGGAATCTCTTGGCCGATCCACGAGGGAACCTCTCCCGCAGGGTCTTCGATCGGGGAGACTTTCACCTCGCTCTCCTCGTCGTCGATGGTCGTGATGCGCCACATCTCGCCGCGCTGGATGAACACCTCGCCGGGCTGGGCGAAGTTGACGACGAAGCGCTCGTCGAGAGTGCCGATCTGGCGCCCGCTGGCCACGTCGTGGACTTCGTAGGTCTCCTCGTCGGGGATCATCGAGAGGTTGGCGTAGACGTACTGCCACGTGCCGCCGGTCTTCTCGATCCGGTCGTACTCCTCTTCTAACCAGATCACCCGGTTGTTCGCCAGTTCGCGGACCACCTCGCGGAACGTCTCCTCGGGGAGATTCCGGAAGGGATACGCCGCGGTGACGATCTCGTAGGCGTTCCGGGCACCGATCTCCTCGTGACCCATCGCCAGCGCGACGATCTGGTTGGCGACGGCGTCGAGACTCCCCTCGTGGATCGGCGCGCGCTCGACCTCGCCCTCGGTCGCGCGGCGGGCGATCGCCAGCGCCTCGAACGTGTCGTCCGGTCGAGTCGTGAGAATCGTGCCACGAGACACCTGATCACTGCGGTGGCCCGCACGCCCGACACGCTGGAGGATGCGAGCGACCTGCCGCGGACTCGAATACTGGACGACGTGATCGACGTGGCCCACGTCGATGCCCAGTTCCATCGAGGAGGTACACAGCAGGGCGTCGATCTCGCCGGCCTTGAATCGGTCCTCGACGTCGATCCGGGCCTCCTTCGAGAGCGAGCCGTGGTGGACGCCGACCGAGACATCCGGCACAGGAGCGTCGATCGAACCGTCGGGAGCGATCGCCTTGAACCGCGATCCCAGCGCCTCGGCGGTCTGGCGCGTGTTGACGAAGATCAGCGTCGACTCGTTCTCGTCGACTATCTCGCCGATCGCCCGGACGTGGCTGGCGATCTCGGCCGAGGTCATCAGCTGTCCGGAAAGCTTCTCGTCGGCGTCGGTGATCTCGGGCTCCGTGACGGAGAGGTCGATCCGGCTTCCCACGTCGACTTCTCGAATCGCACACTCACGCCCGCCGGTGAGAAAGTCCGCGACTTCTTGTGGATCGCCGACCGTCGCCGAGAGGCCGATGCGCTGGAGCGGGCCGGCCACCTCACGCAGTCGCTCCAGCGCGATCGCAAGCTGGGCGCCGCGCTTCGACGCCGCGAGTTCGTGGACCTCGTCGATCACGACGTGGTCGATCGTCGCCAGCGCCTCGCGGAGCTTCGAGCCGGTGAACATCGCCTGCAGCGTCTCCGGCGTCGTGACGAGCACGTCCGGCGGATCCGATGCTTGCTTCTGGCGCTGGTAGTCGGTCGTATCGCCGTGGCGCACGTCGACGGAGACGTCCAACTGCTCGCCCCACCACTCCAGTCGCTCGCGCATGTCGCGGTTCAGCGCGCGCAGCGGCGTGATGTACAGCGCGGCGAAGCCGTCGTAGGGGTCGGCTTCGGCGTCCTCGCGAACCGTGGTGAGCGAGGGCTCGGAGGACGAACTGCGTCCTCCGGCGTCGTCACCGCCAGCGTCCGCCCTCCGCCGCTGGGCGATGGCGTCGAAGACGGGCAGCATCGCGGTCTCGGTCTTACCGGTGCCCGTCGGCGCGATCACCAGCGCGTTCTCGCCGGCGGCAAGCGGCGGGATCGCCCGGCGCTGTGGCTCGGTGGGCGTCTCGAAGCCCCGCTCGGAGAGCGCCGACCGCACGCTCGGCCCCAGCCGGGCGAACGCCGCCGGATCGGGCGCGAGGTCCCCGTCGGTCATCGAAGCCGCAGTAGGGGTGCGACGCGGTTAAGCCATTTGTTCGGGGCAGATCGGCGCCGCGAGCGCTGCACGACGCCGTTGGGGAGGATAGCGTCAGTCCCACCAGCGATCGGGTAACGACCCCATACTCAAGACCGGTTTCGTCGTACCGCGACTCGGGGGGTCGGGGGCGACAGCGGCCGCCGTCCGGCACCGACCACTGGGGAATCATGAGTTCCGACTCGACGCTCGTTCGATTGCTCACCGCGCCGGCGCGGATCGCCTACCGGCTGGTGTCGCTGCTCGTCGGCGTCCTGTTCGGACTGGTTCGGTTCGTCGTCGTCGCGGTCGGCGTCGCCATCGTGGCCGCGGTGGTGCTGCAGGCCGCCGGCGTCGCGCCGGGCGCCGTCGACCTGCCGGGGGTGCTGGGCGGGGCCGACACCGCTCCGGGCGATCCGAACGTTTCGGCCTACAGCGACGGCGACATCGAGATCGACAGCGACTCTGTCGAACGGCTGATCCACGAAGAAGTCAACGACCGACGGGCCGAGCGGGGACTCGACGCGCTGGAGTGGAACCCGACGGTGGCGTCGGTCGCACGCGCCCACAGCGAGGACATGGCCGATAGAGACTACTTCTCGCACACCAACCCCGACGGCGAGGGGCCGTTCGACCGCTACCGGGAGGTCAGTGCGGGCTGTCGTGCCTACGGCGAGAACATCGCGCTCTCGTGGGCCGGCCGCCCGGTCGAACGCGACAGCGGCGCCGTCGAGACCTACGAGACCGACGAGCAACTCGCTACGGCGCTGGTCGAGCAGTGGATGAACTCCTCGGGCCACCGCGAGAACATCCTGCGCGAGCGCTGGGAGAGCGGCGGGGTCGGCGTCTACGTCACCGCCGAGGGCAAAGTGCTGGCCACCCACAACTTCTGTCGCGGGTGGGTGTGAGCCTCACCACCGACCGACGGACAGGTTCTGCAGCGTCCCGCCGCAGTCGGGGCACTCGTCGCCGACCTCGTCGGTCGTCCGGGCTCGGCAGTCGGTACACTCGTAGTGCTTCTTCGTCGGCGTGTACGGGTCTGTAAACCCCATGTGAGAGAATCCCAATCATCGGCGCATATACTTTGCCCATAACCAGTCTAAACAGGGTAAGACTTCCTGAAATACTGGTCGAACGTCCAGATGAGGGCGCTATAGTTCGTCGTACGCTCCGAGCCGCGTGCCATCGAGCAGGTACGCCTGCCCGTCGGCCAGACCGTCCGGAAGGAACGGCGCCAGAAAGTCGTCGCCGGCGACGTTGACCCACGTTCCGCCGACGAGATCGTTGTACGCTGGAAACGCGATCAACTCGGGACCGGTCCACTCGACGCCGTCGAGTCGGTCCTCGAAACCGGCCGGGTCGAGGGGCCCCCGGAGCCAGACGCGCTCGACGCGACTGCCGCCGACCTCGTCTTCGAGGCGAACGCAGGGATGCTCGTGACCGATACAGACCGTTTCGGCGGCGAGCACGTCGGCGTCGGGCCACGTGTGGCCGTGCGCGAAGCCGACGTTGCCGATGCGAACGCCCGCCCCGTCTGTCACCTCGACGCCCTCGATCCACGACTCGATGTCGCCGTCGTGGTTGCCCTTGACGAGCGTGATCGGGAGCCGGTCGGGCAGCGATTCGAGGAGCACCTCGATCTCGCCGCGCTCGGCGCCGCCGGGGCCGCCGATCGAGTGCATGAAGTCGCCGAGCACGACCAGCCGGTCGGCGTCGGTCCGTTCGAGCAACTCCAGCACGCGCTCGCGGCGGTCCTCGGCGCGGCTCTCCAGATTGATGCCGCGCTCGGATCGCAGCGCAGCTTCGATGCCCGCGTGGACGTCTGCGATCACGAGCGCGCGCTCGGCGCCCAGATCGGCCGTCGCGGCCGGGGCGCCCGGAATCGGCTCGACGAGCGCCATCAGATCGGCTTGAGCGTGTCGTCAGTCGGCTCGTAGCAGCGTCCGCCCATCAGTGCCTCCTCGATGGCGTCCTCGACGTCGGGCTCGGTCATGCCGGTGTCGGCGATGACTTCGTCGATCAGGTCGCCGCGCTCGACGCCGTCGCCGTCGTCCATCTCGCGCATCGTCTCGACGACCACGTCGGTCAGCGACACGTCGTCCGGGATGGACGGTTCGGTGGGGCTATCGTCCTCAGCGTCGGCCCCCGAAGTCTCCGTTTCGGTCGTTTCGGCCTCGACAGCCTCCGCGCCGGCGTCGTCGTCCGTCTCCTCGGACGCGGCGTCCTCTGTGTCATCGTCGCTGACGTTTCCGTCGTCTGTGGCCGGCTCCGGCGTCTCGATGTCGGCCTCGCCGGGCTCGGCGACTTCGGTGCCGGTCGAGAACTCGGTGCCGTACTCCTCCTCGATCTCCTCGCGCTCCTCCTCGGAGAACTCGTACATATCGTCGCCGCCGACCGGCGTCTCGGCCGCCGGCTCGGCATCCGAGGTCTCAGCCTGCTCGTCGGCATCGTCACCGAGATTGCCGGGCTCGAAGTCGCCGAGTTGGCCGTCGTCGCCGGCGTCGGTCTCGTCGTCACCGGCGGCCGGTTCGGCGTCCTGTTCCTCCGCGGAGTCCGGTTCTGCTTCGGCCTCCGGTTCGCTCTCGGCGTCGGCGTCTTCCTCGATTTCGGCGTCAGCCGTCGCTTGTTCGGTAGTTGCAGTCGCCTCGGTCGTTTCCGGCGCCGTCTCGTCGACGCTGGTCTCGGCGGCGCTGGTCTCGTCAGGAACGGTCTCGGCGGCGTCGGCGTCCTGCTCTTCCGTGGATGCCGACGCGTCGTCTGCTGTCGCTGCCTCGGGGTCGGACGCCGACGCGTCCGCGGCGTCGCTGCCGGACGCCGACGCTCCCATCGCGCTCGCACCGGGAACGGCATCGGCGAGCGCCGCGAGATCGGCCGGGTCGACACTGCCATCGCCGTCGCCGGGACGCACCGACAGTTGAGAGACCTCCTCGCGCTCGTCGGCGACCACCTCGGCCGCTTCGACGGCGAGGTCCCGAACCGCAGCCAGGTACTCGGGCGTCGTCCCGTAGTGGTCGATTGCGAGGGCGACACCGCTTGCGAGGCCGGCGTCGACGCCGCCGTCACCGAGTCGTGCGGCCAGTTCGTCGCCGCGCTCGGGGTGCTCCAGCGCAGACGCCATCGTGGCGACGCGCTCGATGGTCTGCTCTGCGGTCTGGACGATCCAGCGGTCGCGCGTCTCGGCGTCGACCTCGTTGATGCTCTCGGGCCGGACCGACGTGTAGACGCGATCGGAGTCCTCGGGCTGGAAGGTTCGGGCCTTGCCGGTCACCGCGAGGAACGCCGGCGGGTCGGTGCGTTCGAGGAAGGCCATCTCGTCGGGCTGGTACTGCCCGGCGTAGACGACGAACGCGCCCGTCGGATCGACGATCCGGGCGCGCAGCACTTCCTCGTTGACTTGCTCGATCTCGGTGAGGACGCCGACCGCGAACAGCCGGTTCACGCGAGCGCCCGTCGGCGTCACGACGTAGTTCGGGGCGCGCTCCTCGTCGCTCTCGGAGTGTTCGAGCGATGCGTCGTCGTACTCCGCGGCGAACAGTCGGTAGGCGACCTCGCGGCGGCCCGCGCCGCTCTGGTCGTCGCCGTTCTCGTTCGCGCTCATACGTTCACCTCGCTGAGAAGATCGGCGGCCCGATCCGCGGGCTCGTCCGCGACCTCGTCGAAGCTACTGGCGTCTAAGTTCGCGCCGTACTCGTCGACCGAGAGATGCCCGCGAACGCGGTACTCGCGGCCGACGACGCGCTCGCGGATGGAATCCGCGACCACGGTTTGGTCCATCGCCTCGCGGGCCTGATCGCGGGCGTCCTCCAGATCGCCGCCGTACACCTGCTCGGTGAGTTCGTCGCCCAGCACCGCGGTGACGGTCCCGGTACCGTCGTCGAGGATTGCTTTGACGCGCAGGTCGTCCTCGCCGTCGACCTCGCCGTGGGTCCGACACTGGCCCTTCTGGATGACCCGACCGCACTCGGGACAGCGCTGGACCAGCCCCGACCCGTCGCGGATCGAGATGACGTGGCCGACCGTCTCGACGTCGTAGACGCCGCCAGCCTCGACGGCATCCCCGATCGACAGTCGGGTGCCGCGCTCGCTGACCGCGACCGGCTCGGAGAGCGATTCGACCGTCGAGAACTCCGAGACGTTGATCGATGGGACGCCGCGGTACTCCCGGACGTAGGTGTTCTCGACGCGGACCGACGCGCCCTCCTCGATTTCGGGATGTGGGTCCCAGTCGGTAAAGGGCAGTTTGGCGGTCTCGTCGGCGAGCACGCCACTGAGAATCTCGGTCTCGCCGTCGCGGCCGTCGATCGTCCGGCGCTCGACCTCGGCGACCCGAACCTCGGCGTCGACGCCGCGGTCGCCCGTCTCGATTTCGACGAGGTCGGCCTCGCCGCCGACATCGTAGGGCACGTCGAGGGTCTCCTCCTCGAAGGCGACGCTGGTGGACTCGCCGAGATTGAGTTCGGGACTGCCGTCCCACTCTCGAACGCCGGCGTTCCCGGCGGTGATCGTGTCGCCCGGCGAGAGGCCGAAGTCCTGCCAAGCGGTGTAGTCGATCGTCCCCGATTCGTCGGCCAGCACGCCCTCGTAGATCACCTGATCGGATCCCTGATAGCGGATCGAGCGCTTGCCGACGTTCAGCACGCGCGCGGTGACCGTGACGTTGCCGTCGGCGGTCGTGATCTCGTCGATGCTCTCTTTCGAGAGTGTGCTCCCGGAGTCGCCGCCGCCGTCGCCGTACTTCCGGCGAAGGCTCTGGACGGCCTCGTCGATCGGCACGCTGTACTCGACCAGATTCTCCAGGTCCTCTTTGACCTCCTCTTTGTCGACACCGAGGTCGGAGGCGAGCTCCTCGGCACGTTCGTCTACCGTCATCGTCCGTAGTTGGAGCGGCCCCACTAAAAAGGATTCGCGGGCCCAGACCCCGCGACCGGAAGCGCCGTCACGGCGCGGCGTCCCGGTGACTCGTCGACGGCGTCCTCGCATGGGACGCCGCAGTCGCCGCTATCCGGTGTAGCCGTCCTCCCAGCCGTTGTGGGTCGGCGAGAGATCGGCGTCGGAGTGGTTGCTGCCGGACTCCCAGACATCGCCGGTGCCGTCGGTCGGACCGCGACGCGTCTTCCACTCGAACGAGCCGGGGTCGTCGATCGTCACCTCCCAGACGCCGTTCTCGACGTAGGTCCCCTGAACGCCGCCGCCCCAGTTGGTCAGCTCGTCCGTGCTGCCCGTGAAGAACACCGACTCGCCGTACTCGGTCGGGGCCTGAATCTGGAGCGTGATCTGATTGGTGCCGCTTCCGCCGCCGGTGCCTTCGGGACACTCCGTGGAGTAGACGGCGTAGCCGACCGCCGGTGCCGACACCTGCACGTAGCCGTCGCTGTTGACTTGCGTGTCCGAGGAACTGCCGGTACAGTCGGTCAGGGTCGTGCCGGACGACTGGGTCGTCTGAACCCACTCGCTGCGTCGGCTGTTGCCGCGGTTGAGCACGACCAGCCCGTCCCCGCGCTCGAAGACGTACAGTTCGCTGTCGACGTACCGCGTCGTCGCCCCGCCCGAGAGGACGTTCCGGCGGAGCGACAGGAGCGTCGAGATCTCGTCGTCGCTGGCGCCGATTCGGTGGTTGTAGACGCGGGGGTACCCCTCGTAGGTGAGGATGTAGGCGTAGGCCAGTCGCTCGTACTCCGGCGGTGCGCTGTCGTGGTTGGAGACGAACGTCATCGCACTGAACGGGTCTTGGTTGACCAGTCCCGCACCCTCCAGCGCGTTCATGTCGCCACTGGAGTGGAACACGTCCTCTTTCATCGTGTAGAACAGCGCGTAGTCCGTCACGGACATTCCCGTGTCGGCGTACTGCTGGTTCATCGATGTCGATCCGTCCAGCACCTCGCCGACCTTGTAGAGGCCGAACTCGTCGGCCCACTGGTTGGCGTAGTTGCTGAAGAAGGACTCGGGCATGTGCTTTGCCGCGTCGAAGCGGACGCCGTCGACGCCCAGATTGGCGTACTTCTGGAGGTAGTTGTACAGCTCGCCGCGGACGTACGACGAGTCCTGATCGAGATCGCGCAGGCCGACGAGCCAACAGTTCTCGACGGAGTAGGGATCGCTGTAGTCGATGTCGCACTGGGGGTGGAAATCACGATTGCTGAACCGCGGGATGTCGTCGATCGACACCTGTCGGTCGAAGTAGTCGCCGCCGGCCGCGAGGTGGTTCATCACCGCGTCGGCGATCACGTCGAGACCCTGATTGTGGGCCTCGTCGACCATCGCCTGATACTCCGACTCCGTGCCGAACTCGCTGTCGAAGTTCGTGAAGTCGATGGGCTGGTAGCCGAGCGGAACGTCGTAGGTGAACTGATCGTTCTCCCGCTCGTATTTGTACACCCGGGAGAACTGTGCCGGTGGGACTTGTATGGCGTCGTAGCCGGCGTCGGCGACGGCGGCGAGGTTGTTCGTGATCGTACTCCAGTCGGTGTGATAGTACTGATAGACTGCGCTGTCCCCGATGTCGGCTGCCGCAGAACCGGTCAACGACGACCCCATCGCCGTGCCCGCTGCCAATGCGCCGAGTCCTTTTAGGACGCTTCGTCGGTTAACGTTGCTCCCGAGTGAATTGGGATCTTCTGTCACGGCCAAATTTCAGAAGTACCTCATAATAAATACCGTGGGTAATTGTTAATGAAGTATAGAATAACGAGCAAATATTCATGCGAATAACAAAGTCAACTGTGATGAAATTATACGTAACACCTCAATGCAGAATCGCGTGACGCCGTGCCGTCCGGGAGAACCAATTTTCGCTGATGACACGATGCGCGTCGATCGCTCCGTTTCGACGCCCGATCGGGAGCGTCGAGATCGCGGAGCAAATAGCGACGATCGAGGGGGGCAACGGTCCGGCGCGCGCTCAGAGAGCCGGCCCGTAATCAGTCAGTCCACTTGATCGAGCAGCCCTGCGACCGAAGCCACTCCTGATCGACCGGCTCGCCGGCCAGAATTGACTCGACGGCATCACGCACGTAGAACTCGGTCGGTTCGTCGTCGGGATTCAGTGCGTCGTCGAGACGCCCCTGATAGGCGAGGCGGAACTCGCCCTCTTCGCGGCGGAACAAGAACGGGTCTGGCGTACAGACCGCACCGTACTCGTGGGCAATGGACTGCTCCTCGTCGCGGAGGTAGGCGTCGTAGTCGATCCGGCCGTCGTCGACGAACTCCTGCATCGTCTCGAAGGAGTCGTCGGGGTAGGCCTCGGCGTCGTTGGGGTTGATGCCGACCACCGCGAGGTCGTCGTACGACGCCGCGAGATCGTTCAGGTGGTCGAACTTCGCTCGAGCGTACGGACAGTGATTGCAGGTAAACACAACCAGCAACGCCTCGGCGTCGTCGAACGAGGCCAGCGTGTGGGTTTCGCCGTCGACGCCGGGCAGTTCGAAGTCGGGCGCCGCGTCGCCGGCGTCCAGCGCCGGATCTGACTCTTTCAGGACCATGCGCGCCGATAGGAGAGGGAGAGAGTTGTCGGTTGCGGCTTCGGCGTCACCACCGAACGGCGCGACGCCGCGGTGCCGGCAGCCAAACAAATCGTTCGCACCGTGCTACGCGTTCCCGGACATATATTGGGATCGGGTCCCTGTTGCGGGGTATGGAACTGCTGGACGAAAGCGTCGTGCCTGAGCACGCCCACGAGGTCAAACGCGAAGCCCGCGAGTTCGCAGAGGAACATATCGCCCCCAACGCCGAGGAGTACTTCCGGAAAGGCGAGTACCCCCACGACATCCTCGAAGCCGGACAGGAGGCGGGACTTGTCGCGCAGGATCTGGGCGAGGATCTGGGCGGACGCGGCCTCTCGCTGACGGAGGTGCTGGCGATCGCAGAGGAGTTCTACCGCGCCGACGCCGGCATCGCCCTGACGCTCCAGCTCGCGAGCTTCGGCGCCGAGATCGTCGAGGAGTACGGCAACGAGGCACAGCGCGAGGAGTACCTGCGCCCCGTCGCCGAAGGCGACCAGATCACCGGGCTGGCGGTCTCGGAACCAGAGACCGGCAGCGACCTCGCCGGGATGTCGACCCGCGCCGAGAAAGACGGCGACGAGTACGTCCTCAACGGCGAGAAGTACTGGATCGGCAACGGCGTCGAGGGCGACTGGCTCACCGTCTACGCCCGGACCGGCGACGACGAGGAGAACCGCTACGGCAACCACTCGATGTTCATCGTCCCGACCGACACCGAGGGGTACGAGGCCGAACACATCCCCGAGAAGATGGGCTTCCGGGCGTCGAAGCAGGCCCACATCGTCTTCGACGACTGCCGGATCCCCGAGGAGAATCTGGTCGGCGCCGAGGGCGCGGGCTTCTGGATGCTCGCGGAGTTCTTCAACCACGGCCGCGTCGTCGTCTCGGGCCACGGGCTCGGGCTGGCCGCCGCAGCGATCGAAGAAGCGTGGGACTTCACCCACGGCCGCGAGGAGTTCGGCCGGTCGATCAGCGACTTTCAGGCCGTCCAGCACGGGCTGGCCGACATGCGACTGGAGTTCGAAAGCGCCCGCGCGCTGGCGTGGCGCGCCGCCAAGAAGGTCGAGCAGGGCGAGGATCCCGGCCTCTGGGCCGCGATGGCCAAGACCAAGACGACCGAGGTCGCCACCGACTGCGCCGAGCAGGGGATGCAGTTCCACGGCGGCCGCTCGGTGCTGACTGACCGTCGGATCGCCCGCGTGTACCGCGACGTTCGCGTCCCGGTGATCTACGAGGGCGCCAACGAGATCCAGCGTAACCTGATCTACCGGCAGTCCTAGATCGGACTGGCCGGACGGGTCGCTGACCTGTCCGTGTATCCCAGAGTGACGTTATTGCCGACCGCAGTCTACGTTCACACGGTGCTCACCAGACGCGGCTCTGTCCGAGCACCGGGGGAGAACTATGGCACAGAGAACGACAGACGACGTAGAACAGATCGCGCGGCAGTACCCCGAGAAGATTGCGACGGAGGGGGACTTCGATCTCCACGAGGAACTGCTCGCCGAGGACTACGTGGAACACGGCCCGTTCGGGGAAGATATCAGGGGTCAGGAGGCCGACGCCAAAGCGATGCGGGAGTTTCTGAACGCCTTCGAAGGGTTCGAGGCGACCGTCGAGGACGCCGTCACGCAAGGCGATACGGTCGCGATGCGAGTGACGCTTCGGGGGACCCACGAGGGACCGTTCCGCGGCATCGAGCCGACCGGGAACTCGATCGAAGTCCGGAACATGGTGTTCACGCGCGTCGAAGACGGGAAGATCGCGGAGCGCTGGCTCCAGCTCGACACGCTCGGCCTGATGGAGCAACTCGGCGCCGTCGAGCCGCTAGGAGAGTGACCGTCTCGCGCTGGGCCATCGGGTGTGCGACGACGGACGCCACCAAAATGCTGACGGCACGACCTGCGCCGTCGATCTATTTTGTATCCGGCGTCTGACCGGTGGTAAGCAGCGTCTAGCGCCTCGGCTGACCGCTCAGCACGCAGCCAGCCGTGTCGGAAAGAGAGGCTAAATCCGCGGTCGTTCGTATAAGCGCAGAGGTACAATGTGCGGCGTCGCCGTTCGATGACGCGTGAGGCCGTGAAAATACTCGATAGATCGGGGAGCGGCTCGTCGACGCCGTCGGCCGAGGACGAATCGTCACCGTTCGTCCGACTGGACAGTATCACCCACGAGTACGGCTCCAGTACCGGCCGGTTCGGGTCGGGAACCGATCGCGAGCCGACGGCGCTGCGAGACGTGTCGTTAGATGTTGAACCCGGCACGGTCGTGGGGGTGAAGGGACCGAGCGGCAGCGGTAAGTCGACGATCCTGCACGCGGTCGCCGGCCTACTGGTTCCGACCGCAGGGACCGTCGAGGTGCTCGGGACCGACCTCACCGAGCTATCGGACGCCGAGCGCGTCCGACTGCGCCGCGAGCACGTCGGCATCGTCTTCCAGCGCTTTCACCTCCTCCCGTCGCTGTCGGCGCGTGCGAACGTCGCGCTCCCGCTGGTACAGGCCGGCGTGGGGCGGTCGAAGCGTCGGCGTCGCGCCGAGGAGCTTCTCGAAGGGGTCGGACTCGGCGATCGCACCACACACCTCCCCGGGGAACTGAGCGGCGGCGAGCGCCAGCGCGTCGCCATCGCTCGGGCGCTCGTGACCGACCCGGACGTGATCGTCGCCGACGAGCCGACCGGCGAACTCGACACGGCGACCGGCGCCGCAGTGCTCCGCGTGCTGACCGCGCTGGGCGACGACCGGGCAGTGCTGGTCGCGTCCCACGACGACGCGACGCTCTCGATCGCCGACCGGGTCGTCGCGCTCAGGGACGGGGCGGTGGTCGACGATGGCCGATGACGGGGATCGGACGCGGCGAGCGCGCTGGAGAGGACTGCTCGGCGTCTCGGCCGCGCGGCTCTGGAAGCAGGCGACGGCGACCCGAACCGGACGAATCGCGGCGACGACCGCCGCCGTCGGGACGACGATCGCGGTCCTGTTGATCGTGACCGGAGTTGCGCTGTCACTGGCCGAGGCCGGCGTCGTGAGCAGCAGCGACGCCGACGTGCGGATCGTCCCGACCGAGGGAGAGACGCTCACGGGCGTCAGCGGCGTCGAGCCGGCGCGTCTCGGCGCGACGAACGAGCGCGCGCGTCAGCTGCAGTCAGCCGACGGTGTCGACCACGCATCGCCGGTGCTGGTCGAGCCCGTTCGGCTCGCTGAGACTGGCGGCAACGCCTCGGCGCTTGTCTTGCTCGTCGGCGTCGTTCCGGACGAAAACGGCCGTTCGGTCGCCGGGCTGTCGACCGCCGCGCTCGAACCGGGCGATCCTCACTACGCGAACGGGAGCTACGACGGCCAGCGGCGGTCGCAGATCGTCCTTTCGGAGACTGCGGCCGAGCGGGTCGGTGCCACAGCGGGTGACTCGGTCGCCGTGGGAGGCAACCGGACCGAGGCCGACGCGGCGGCGCTCTCGGTCGCTGCAGTCGAGTCGTCCTCGGGCAACGAGGGCGACGCCGACGTGCCGGTCGCGCTGATCCACCTGAGCGAACTGCAGTCGCTCTCGGGCGCCGATACGGGCGAACTCGCCGATCGGGTGCTCGTGTGGGGCGACGCCGACGCCGCCGCGTCGGCCGCCAGCGAGGCGTATCCGAACGCGACCGTCGAGACGCCCGGCGGCGCCGACCCGACGGCCCTGTTCGACGACGGCCTCGCCGTCGCCACCAGCCTCGTCGCGCTCGTCGTCGGCGTGACGATCTGCGCGGCGTTCGTGGCGACGACGATGGGCATCGCCGTCAACGAGGATCGCCGGCTGTTGGCCGTGCTCGCAGCGATCGGGTTTTCGACACCGAGTCGACTCGTAATCGTCGGCGTCTCGACGCTCGTGACGACGCTGGTCGGCGCCATCTTCGGCATCGTCGGTGGGGCTGCCGGCATCGTCGCGGTCGACGCCGTCGCCGGTGCGACCGTCGCCTCTAGGAGCGTCGCCGCGTTCCACCCCGTGATGATTCCCTACGCACTCGCCGCCGCGCTGCTTTCGGGGGTGATCGCGGCGCCGTACCCGCTCGTCGTGGCGGCGCGAACGTCGGTCCTCGACGAGGTGGGACGGTGAGACTGCTCGCCTCGCTCGTCCGGCTGCGGGCAGTCGCCGGCCTCGCGCTCGCACAGCTTCGCCGGGCGCCCGGGCGGACCGTCCTCACGATCGGCGCCGTCGCGCTGGCGGTGCTGTCGGTGACGCTGCTCGCCAGCCTCGGCGTCGGCGTCGTCGAGATCGGCGAGCGGGGCCTCGATCAAGCCGATCGGGACATCTGGGTGTCGAACGAGCCCGTCGATCCAGCCGCGAGCGGGACCGGCAACTCGATCGTCGACGCCCACGCAGTCGCGGCGTCCCTGCAGGCCCGCGAGGACATCCGGACTGCCTCACCGGTAGCGATGCACGGGCTGTTCGTCGGGACGAACCGGTCAGATCTGCGGCGCGTCCCGGCCGTCGGCGTCCAGCGAACGCACGCCGGGTTCGACTTCGAGCGCGGCGGGGGGTTCGCCCTCAACCGATCGGACTACGCCGACGCGTCGGCTGGCGAGCCCGCGCGGGCGGAGATCGTTCTCGATCCTCGCACGGCCGAGGCGCTGGGCGTCGGCGTCGGCGACACCGTCCGCGTCGGCGGGAGCCGAGCGACGACCCAGCCGTTCACCGTCGTCGGAATCGCCTCGCACTACTCGCAGTATCTGAGCGCGCCGGCCGCGACCGTCCCGGTCGTCGATCTGCAGACGCTGACCGGGACGTTCGGTACCGACCGAGCGACGTTCGTCATGGCCGACACGACCGCGGGCGCGTCGCCGGCGGCGGTGCGCGACGCGGTCGCCGACGAGTACCCCGCTTACGATGTTCGAACGGGCGACCAGCAGGTCGAGAAGTTGCTCCGAGAGCGGCCACTCGTGCTCGCAAGCGGGGCGACGCTGATCGGCTTCGCCGTGCTCGGCGGCGCCGTCCTGACGATCAACCTGTTCGCGCTCGTGGCTTACCAGCAGCGCGACGAACTCGCGGCGCTGCGCGCGATCGGGCTTTCGAGGGGTGTGCTCGCCGGGACGATCGGCACACAGGGGATCGTCATCGGCGTCCTCGGCGGGATCGTCGGCGTCGCCGCGACGCGTCCGATCGCCGCCGGGCTGAACCGCCTCGCTCGGCGCGTCGTCGGCTTCGAGACGCTGCTCCGGCCGTCGGTCGAGATCTACGCCGCCGGGATCGCGCTGGCCGTCGGCCTCGGCGCCGTCGTCGCGCTGCTGACCGGGTGGCAGGCGGGGCGGTACGCCCGCGTCGAGCAGTTGCTCACGTGACCGGGCTTTCGCGTCCGATCCCGGAACGTGCGTGTTATACGTCGCGGGTCGCTACAATGGTGCAATGAGCGAGCAGACGTACAGCGAGGGCGATCTCAGGAACACGGGGATGTCGCTCAAGCACGATCGGGAGTGGGACTACGAACTCGACCGCATCGTCTCGGCGGTCGAGGAGCGCGACGCGGAGAAGGTCGGACTGCAGTTCCCCGAGGGGCTCAAGCGCCGCGGGCCGAAGGTGGCCGACGACCTGCGCGAACTCGTCGACGACGACGTGACGATCATGCTGTCGGGCCAGCCGTGTTACGGCGCCTGCGATCTGGACACGTTCCTGATGCGCCGCACCGACGTGTTCGTCCACTTCGGGCACAGCCCGATGAAGGAATCGGAGAAGATCATCTACGTCCCGCTGTTCTCGAACGTCGACGTGCTGCCGATCATGGAGGAAGCCGAAGAGGAACTGGCCGATCCCGACGAGGACCCCGAAGTCGGTCTCGTGACGACGGCCCAGCACATGAACCGGTTCGACGACATGGCCGACTGGCTCGAAGACCGGGGCTACGAGGTCCAGACCCGCCGGGGCGACGAGCGACTCACCCACGAGGGACAGGTGCTGGGCTGTAACTACGCCTCCGCGGACGTGCCGGCCGATCAGGTGCTGTACGTCGGCGGCGGGAAGTTCCACCCCCTCGGGCTGGCGATGGAACACCCCGACAAGAAGGTCGTCATCGGCGACCCCGTCAACAACGTCGTGACGATCGCCGATACGGAGAAGTTCCTCAAGCAACGGTATGCCACGGTCCACAAGGCGATGGACGCCGAGACGTGGGGCGTCATCTTCTGTACGAAGATCGGACAGGGCCGGATGGATCAGGCCGAGAAGATTCTCGACGAGAACGACAACGCCTACCTCATCACGATGGACGAGGTGACGCCGGATCGGCTGCGCAACTTCGGCTTCGACGCCTTCGTTAACACCGGCTGTCCGCGGATCACGACCGACGACGGCCCGCAGTTCCACAAGCCGCTGCTGACGCCCGGCGAGTACGAGATCGCGGTCGGCAACAAGCCGCTGGACGAGTTGAGCTTCGACACGTTCCACGGCACCTGGTAGCGCTCGCACCGCTGGCGTTATTTGCTTCTCGGCGTCGGTCGACACTGCACTCGACCACACCGCCGTCTCCGTCTCCGCTGCATCTATCCGAAAGGTAAGCGAGGAAATAATTAGGGGAACAGTCATGAGTATGGGGTAAGTAATCGGCCTCAATGACAGACGACGAGACGGGAGACCTTCCCGACAACAAACTGTTCGAGCTCTACGAACAGTATCTCGGCGAACCGGACGCGGAGACGGACGTCTATCTCGGCTTCGGACTGTTCTTCGTCGGCATCGCCTTCGCGGTAATCGCGCTCGGGTTGTTCGCTTGGTCCGGCGCCTTCGTGTACGGTACCGACGGCTTCTGGTCCCGGCGGGCGCCCGCCTTTGCGCTCGGGATGCTGTCAGTTCCGACGCTGTTGTTGAGCCTCGTCGTACTCCTGCCCGTTGAACGGCGCGCGACGGTGAGCGGGCTGGGCGGCTGGACGATCACGCTGCTTTCGGTCGTCGCGTTCTGGCAGGTGTACCCGAGCAACTGGAACGTCGCGGGAGCGACCGACTACAGCATTCAGGTGACGGCAGTGTACGCGGTCGGGATGACCGTCCTCACTGCATCGACGGGCGCCGCGCTGATCGCCCACCAACTCGCCCGCGCTCGTCCCGGTCCGGCCGATATCGAACCGGTCGACGACGAGGACGAGGAGGAGACGACCTACACGACCGAGGAGATCGAAGCGGACATCGAGAACGCCATGGAGGGCGTCGACCTCTCGTGGGGCGGCGTCGAGAAACACGAGTCCAAGCGACTGGAGTTCTCGACCGACACCGAGTTCGAGGCCGCAAGCGTCGACGGCGAGGCGACGACGACCCGCGAGTCCGGCGGCGTCGACGCGCAGGTCAGCGGACTCCGCCAACTCAAGGGCGGCGAGAAGAAGACCCAGACCTCCGAGTCGACCGTCGATGACCAGACGAACAAGCTCAAAGAACTGCGCGAACAGCGCCGCAAGGAAGAGGCGGCAGACGACGGCGACGACGGGCTCGCCGGCTCGATCGGTGGCTCGGGGCTCCTCCAACGGCTTCGGAGCGCCCTCGGGCGATAATCCTGCCCGATACTCCTAATTTGCTTATATTTTGTAGCCAGTAAGTTCTGTAAGTTTTTCACATAGTTTTATTGTACGTGGGACAGGTTGTTCCGGATATGGCGAAAGGCCTAGACGTCGGTACTATGAACATCCTGTCGGCACAGCAGGATGGGAACGACACGGTATTTGTCCAGCAGCGTAACTCCTTCGTCGAGATTGACTACTCCGATATGGCAGAGCAGATGCTCTCCCGGAGCGAAGTCCTCCACATCCGCAAGGACGACAAGGTGTACGTCGTCGGTGACGACGCACTGAACTTTGCGAACATCTTCAACCGCGAGACGCGCCGTCCGATGCAACACGGTATCCTCTCGTCGGACGAGAAGTCCGCGATCCCGATGATGAAACTCATCATCGAGCAGGTCGTCGGCGAGCCCGATCACCCCGGCGAGAAGCTGTATTTCTCCTCGCCAGCAGACCCGATCGACTCGGATCTCTCGACGCTGTATCACCAGAAGACGCTGGAATCCTTTATCGACGACATGGGCTACGACGCCGAGCCCATCAACGAGGGGATGTCCGTCATCTACAGCGAACTCGCGGACAACGACTTCACCGGGCTGGGCATCAGCTTCGGCGCCGGCATGACGAACGTCTGTCTGGCGTACTACGCGGTGCCGGTCATGAAGTTCTCGGTCGCCCGCGGCGGCGACTGGGTCGACGAGCAGGCCGCCCAAGCGACGGGCACGCCGGTCGACAAAGTCACCTCCATCAAGGAAGACGACTTCGAGCTCGACTTCGAGACCGACGTTGGCGGGGTCGAGGGCGCGCTGTCGATCTACTACGAGAACCTGCTCGACTACGTCATCGAGCGCATCGTCAAGGAAGTCGACGACGAGGACGTCGAGGAGGGCCTCGACGTGCCGGTCGTCGTCACGGGCGGCACCTCCAGTCCCGACGGGTTCGAGGCGCTGTTCCGCGACCACCTGCAGGACGCCAACATTCCGTTCTCGATCAGCGGCGTCAGCCACGCCAACGAGCCGCTGTACAGCGTCGCACGCGGTGGGCTCGTCGCGGCACGCTCGGACGAGGAAGAGCAGGCAGCAAGCGGCGGCGCGGAAGCCGAAGCCGCAGCCGACGAGTAATCGGTCGATCGACGAGGAGTCCTACGCTTCTTTGAACCGATCGAGCGCGTCCTGCCAAGATTCTATCTCGACCGGTTCGCTCTCGTGATTCACGGCGACGCCGACGAAGCCACAGGTCTCACAGCCGTTCGTCTGATGACCTCTGAACGAGTACGTCCGGAGCGGGTCCGAGCAGCGCGGACAGTTCATGACTACGCCATCACCTGCCGTTCCCTTAATTATTCTGTGCGCGGCCGTTGCCCGCTCTATTGCCACTGATGTGGCCGCTCGCACCATTGTTCTTCGAACATCTCTCGAATAAATATAACCCAAAGTTATCCAAAACTGTTTTGTATTCTCATCATGTATGGCTCGCCAGCATGACTGTGATATCCGCGCCGGCCAGCCGCGAGTCCCTCCGACGCCGGAGCGCGTCACGCACAGCCCCGTCGACAGCACTGCGGCGGCCCGAGAACGGCGTCGCCAGCAACCGACACCGATGAGTACGAAACGTCAACTGGTCCAGCAACTGGCGGTCGTCGCGGGGTTCGAGAGCCCGACTGCCGAACTCGAACAGTACCCGACGCCGCCCGAACTGGCGGCCCACCTGATCCACGTCGCGGACCTACAGGACGACATCGAAGATCAAACGGTCGTGGATCTCGGCACCGGGACAGGAATGCTCGCGCTCGGCGCCGCACTCCGAGGGCCTCGGCGCGTCGTCGGCGTCGACGTGGACCGAGGCGCGTTGACGACCGCCAGAGAGAACGAGCGCCGGGTCGGAACGACGGCCGAGATCGGCTGGGTACAGGCCGACGCCACCCGCGCGCCGCTGTCAGTCGACGACGCGACCGTGGTAATGAACCCGCCCTTCGGCGCGCAGGACGGCAACGAACACGCCGATCGAGCCTTTCTGGAGACGGCCCGCGACGTGGCGTCGGTCTCGTACTCGATCCACAACGAGGGGAGCAAGGAGTTCGTCGAGGCGTTCGCCGACGACGAGGGTGGCGAGGTCACCCACGCGTTCCGCGCCGAACTCGATCTCGACCGGCAGTTCGAGTTCCACGAGGACGAGCGCCGGACTGTCGACGCAGAAGCGTTCCGCATCGAGTGGGAGTGACAAGTCAGCGATACTGCTCGTGACGGGCGACGGCGACGCTCGTCCCGCCGCGCTCGGCGACCACCACTGCCCGGCCGTCGCGCCGCTCGGTCGAGAACAGCAGGCGACCCACACTTTCTGTCTCGCCGACTTCGGGGAGCGCCGTGCGACCGAGCGACTCGTTTCCGCGCTCGACGCCGAGATAGAACTCGCCGTCGTCCGGGACGACCGTAACGGTCCGCCCGTCGATCGACGGCGTCGCGGTCTGGGGCGCCGAGTCGAACGCGTGCTGTGTGGGAGTGTCCTCAGCATCAAGCCACACCTGATAGGCGGTGCCGTTGCCGACGGCCGTCCACCCTTCTCGCCTCACCACGACCGACTCGCTCCAGCCGACGCCGCCGAGTCGAAGCCTGACGGCGCCGGAGTAGGCCAGTTGCTGTGGCGACACCTGCCGCGCCCAGATGTGTCTGTCCTCGTTGATGACGATCACCCCGCTGGTGTTGATCTGGGTCGTCTCACCGAACGCCGAGATGTCGATCGCAGAGACCATTCTGTTGGGAACCTCCTCGCCGTAGGCGATCGTGTAGTCCTCGACTGTGACGGTCTCGCCCTCGGGAACGGCGTCGTCGCCGACGGTGACGAGATTGGGAACGACTGCCGGACCGGCCAGCAGCGCGACGCCGAGTAGGACGGCAGTGATGGCAACGTGGCGGCGGGTGATACCACCGAACGCCCACCGGCCGGACCCGGCTATCCTCACGACCACCGTGTACAGTATTCTGAGTGCGACGGTTATCACGACAGCCACGCTGGCGCTGCCGACGAACGGCGGACCGAGGCCCAGATACGCGACGAGCGCCAGACCGACGATGAGTGCGAGCGACAGTGCCGTCTGCAAAGGCGAAAGCGGATCGATCAGCGACCGCTCGCCGGAGATCAGCGGCCGCTCGGACGCCACCGCCGCCAGCGTGACCAGCAGCGCGAGCAACAGTACGAGCGCGACGCCGACGCCGCGGTACAGCACGTACGTCCCGCCGCCGCGGAACCAGTAGACGGCCCACAGCCCCTGAACGACGGCGAAGACGAGCGCGGCCAGCCAGACGCGCGCGGCGCTCGGTCGCCCCTCGCGGCGGTACAGCACTGCCAGTCCGAGCACCAGTCCGAGGAAGAGCCCGAGCGCGTGGCCCTGAATTGCGATGCCGGCCCACGAGGGCGCCGACGGCGGGCTCGCCGACACCGTCGCGGTGACGATGGGATCGACCAGCGAGGAAACGACCGTCGAGATGACGCTGGAAACCAACAACGCGACGATGGTCGCAACGGGGTAGTGAACCAGTGCGAACCCGGCGAAGGCGAACACGACGCCCGAGAAGCCGATGACGGGGCCGAGCGCGAACAAGCTGGTGAGCAGACCGACACCCAGCACCGCAGCCGGAAACAGGACGAACGCTCTGAGCCACGGGTTCGTCCGCCACGAGGCGAACGATTGGCTCCCGCGCTCTTGGGGGAGATGGCCCCACGCGTACTCGACGATCGGTGCGAGCACGATCGTCGCCTGCAGGTTGCCCCGCAGGTGTCCGGGACCGGCGTGGGCGAAGCCCGAAGTCAGCCAGCCGGTCGGGTAGAGATACGACCACGACCGGAACGGGATCGTCACCGGATCGGTCCAGTGCCAGTACCCTCTCTGGACGAACAGGTACACCGCGAGCACGAACAGGACCGAGACGATCGTCCCCCACGGGACGCCGAGCAGGAGTCGAGACCGGAGGCGGCGTCCCCACGCGCCGCCCGGCCGGTCGGCGCGGATGATCGCAACCGCCGACAGCGCGATCAGCACGACGACTGCGGCCACGAGCCCGGCCGACAGCAGATTCATACCGGAGTAAGGGAGCGTGGCGTTGAAAGAAGTTGCGAGGGAGACGACGGTATGATCCCGATGTGTATCTCCCGGGGATCTTACTACCACCCATGTCGGCTGGTCGAACATGCGTCGCGGGTGGGACTGAAAGGGGCCGCCGCGCTCGATCCGGTGAGACGAAGCAAGCACCGCAACGGAGTGAGGAGCACAGCGAGTCGCAACCGGTCGAACGTGGCGGGGGCTTTCGCGGTGTGAGTCGTCGTGGATCGAAGTCCTGCAGAGCGATGAACAATCGAACTGATGGCTGCTTGACGTGAGCTGACTAGGGATCCAACAATTGATCGACCAGTTCGTGCGCCAGCCCCTTCGAGAGCGGCTCGTTCGCGTTCCCGCAGTGTGGCGACTGGACGCAGCTCGGACAGCCGTTCTCGCAGGAACACTCCGCGAGCAGGTCGCGGGTACGGTCGAGCATCTCGGGCAGGCGCTCGTACCCCTCGCGGGTGAGGCCGACGCCGCCGGGGTAGCCGTCGTAGACGAAGATCGTGCTCTCGCCGGTGTGGGGATGGCGCGGCGTCGACAGGCCGCCGATGTCGCGCCGGTCACAGAGCACTTCGAGCGGGAACAGGGAGATGAGCGCGTGCTCGGCGGCGTGGATCGCCCCTTCGAAGCTCTCCCCGTCGCTCGCCCTCGCCCGGAGATCGGCCTGCATCTCGTCGGGCTGGGTGAAATACAGCGCGCGCGTCCGGAGCGTCGTCTCGGGCAGGTCGAGCGTCTCGCGGGCGATCGGCTCGCCGCGTTTGGGATCGCGTCGCTCGAAGCCGGTGATCTGTTTTCGCATCGTCACCTCGGCGAACTTCACGGTCACGTCCTCGCGGTCGGGAAGCCGGCGTTCGTCGAGGTCACGCTCGACGGTGATCGTCTTGTCGTGGAGGACGCGCGTGTGGTAGTCCGCCCACGTCGGGGATAGCTCCGCGAGATCTCGGTCCAGATCGAGTTCGGTCACCTCGTAGCGCTGGCCTTGGTGGTGGTAGATCGCGCCCGGATGGGCGTCACGCAGGGCGTCGCCGAAGGGGAGGCTGGCGATGGCATCACCCGACCGGGCGTCGAGCAGTTGGATCTCGCGGTCGTCGATCGAGCGCAGACTCATCTCGTGCTGTGGACTGCCGTCGATGTCAGCCGTCCAGCGCACGCCCTTGTCCGTCGTCCGGCGTTCGAGGTCGCCGACCGATTCGAGGTCCGCGACGACATCCGGAAACTGGGCGCCGAAGTGGCGCTCGTCGTCGGCCGAGAGCCAGTTCTCGCGGGCCGCCGCGAGGACGTGGGGCGGGACGAGCTGGTCGTTCTCGGGGTTGGCGACGGCGCGCTCGGGGTCGCCGGCGAACAGCTCGTCGGGATTGCGCATCACGTACTGGTCGAGTTGATCTTCGCCGGCGACGAGCGCGACGAGGCTCGGGTCAGTGCCGCGGCCGGCGCGCCCGGCCTGCTGCCACGTCGCCATCTTCGTCCCGGGATAGCCGTCCAGAATCACGGCGTCGAGGCCGCCGATGTCGACGCCGAGTTCCAGCGCGTTCGTGCTCCAGACGCCTCGAATATCGCCGTCGTGGAGCCCGGTTTCGATCTCGTCGCGGCGCTCGCGCCTGAGCGCGGCCTGATACGCCGTGACGCCGGCGGCCTCGTCAGCGAAACCGCGCTCTCGAAGCTCGTCGGCGCTGTCGCTGGCGTACTGTTCTGCGGTCTGGCGCGCCCGGGTGAACACGACAGTCTGGTAGCCCCGGCTCACCAGATCGACGAACAGGCGTTTGGCTTCGACGTGGTTCGAACGGCGTCGACCGGAGCCCTGATCGTCGCGCTCGTACTCGGGCGGGTTCCACAGCAGCCAGTTGGTCGGGCCGGACGCCGACGCGTCCTCGTCGACGACCGCAAACGAGTCAGCCGGCTGGCCGGTCACCGTCCCAGCGTGCTCGGCGGGGTTGTCGATGGTCGCCGAGCAACAGACGAACTGCGGGGCACCGGCGGACTTCGTCCGCCTCGCCGACGAGCGTGGCTCGCCGCTGGCGTCGAAGCGCTCGCAGAGCCGTGACAGGCGGCGCAGCACGAGCGCGACCTGACTGCCGAACACGCCGCGGTACTCGTGGACCTCGTCGATGACGACAGTCTCCAGACGCTGGAAGAACCAGTCCCACAGCCGGTGGCCGTGGGGCAGGATGCCGTAGTGGAGCATGTCCGGCGTCGTGAGCAGGACGGTCGGCTGGCGGTCCCTGACGCGTTCTTTCTCGGTCTTCGAGAGCCGACCGGTGTACCGATCCACGGTGACGCCGCTGGCGAACCCGAGATCGCCGGCGAGGTCGGCGAGCGTCTCGGCCTGATCGTTGATCAGCGCGACCTGCGGGGCAATGTAGAGGGTGGTCGCCCGGCGGTCCAAGGCACGCTCGAACGCCGGGACGGTGTACGCGAGGCTCTTGCCGCTGGCTGTCGGCGTCGCCAGCACGGCGTTGTCGCCGTCGCGGATGCGCTCGATCGCTTCAGCCTGATGGGCGTACGCAGACTCGATGCCGCGGTCGGCCAGCGCACCGGCCAGTCGGTCCTCGACATCGAGCTCTGCGAGGTCGGCGTCGCCGCCCGGAACGGTGCGTCGCGCTGCGATCTGGCCGTCGTAGTACGGACGTCCGCGCAGCCACTCGATCGTCTCGTCCACGAGCGTTCTATCGGCTCCCCGGTAGTAACGATGTCGGCGAGGGCCGAGAGCCGAGTGAGCCCCTTTTCCCTTCCGAAGATTCCGATAAATTCAACTCGAACTATATTGGTTGATATATCATGTCCGCGCTCGACCTGTTCATGAAACTGCTCGGCGAGCCGTCCCGTGACGATCTCGATCGGTCCGACACGGAGGCGGTGCAGTTCGACGAGCGCGCCAACCACACGCAGAACCGCCGGCGCGCGGTCGGCGGCAAGCTGTTCGTGACTGATCGACGCGTCGTCTTCGTTCCCCATACCTTCGACGACGTGCTGGGCGGCGCCCACGTCGACGTACCGCTCGATGCGGTCGAGACTGTTACGACTGAACCGGCCGACCGCTCGCCCGGGGCGATCGTCCGACAGCCGCTCGATACGCTGTTCGGCGGGAGCCTACGAACCCGCCTCCGTATCGAAACGGCAGACGGAGACGCAGAGCTATTCCTCGTCGACGACATCGAGAACGCAATCGACGTGATCGACGGCGCCCGCGACGACCGCGTGGCCGAGCCCTAATCAGCCTCTACCGCCGGCGGACCAGATCACTGAGCTTGCTCGCCAGCCCGGCGTCGTCACCGAGTTTGAGGTAGTAGGCGTCGCCGCCGTCCTCGTAGTAGGTGTCGATGCGGCGCTTGATCTCGAACCCGAGCGACTCGTAGAACTGCAAAGCGTTGTCGTTGGTCGCCCGAGCGTGACAGGTGACCGAATCGTGCTCGTCGGCCACGGTGGCGACGAGCCGTTTGCCAAAGCCCTCGCCGCGGTAGGCCGGATCGACCGCGAGAAACAGGATGTACCCGTCGCGGCGCACCGCCGCGAAGCCGGCGAGGTTGTCGTCGGCGTCGACGAGCAGGTGGACCGTCGAGCGGCGGTAGGCGTCCGCGAAGAAGCCGTGGCGCTGTTTGAGTACGCCCTCGGCGCCGCGGATCGTCTCTTTGAGTTCCCAGGCATCGTCCAGCCGCTCGTCGCTGCCCGGGCCGACGACGCGCGTTTCGACGTTGACGCTCACTGCTGATACGTAGTAACGACGCGAATATAATTCCACCGGCAAACTCGTTTCACTCGTTTGCCGAGCCTCGCGTCACTTCGTTCCGCGAGACACCGGCAAGCTCACCGTGTTCGCTTGCCAAGCGCTGCGTCGCTTCGCTCGGCAACACACCGGCGGGCTCGCTTCACTCGCCCGCCGAGCACTACCTCGCTTCGCTCGGTAGTACACCGACGAACTCTCCGCTCGCCCCGCCGTCGCGAGCGCCGCGACGAACCGACCCATTGACGGTTGCCACCGTCGTCGTCCCGAGTAGTGAGCTACGAGTTGCGCGAACACACGGCCGATGTCGCCATCGAAGCCGAAGGGCCGTCGTTCGACGCCGTCGTCGGGGCCGTCGCCGACGGGTTGGCGGCCGCGATGTGCGACGACGTGCCCGCGGAGGGCGAGCGCTTCGACGTGCGCGTCGACGCCGAAAGTCGGGAGGCACTGCTCTTTGATTACCTCGACGAACTGATCTACGAGCGCGACGTGCGCGGCGTCCTGCCGGTCGACAACGACGTGGAAGTGACGGAACGGGACGACGAGTTCAGTCTGGCAGGCTCGGCCCGCGGCGTTCCGCTGTCGGCGGTGTCGGCCCGCGAGATCAAGGCCGTCACCTACTCCGAGATGGAGGTCGCGGAAACGGCCGACGGCTGGCGCGCGTACGTCGTCTTCGACGTTTGAGCGTCGGCGTCGAACGAACCGCGCGAGCGTCGGCGTCGAGCCGCGGTGAATCGGGCGCTCGATCCGCGGACGCCGTCCCGAAGCGGGCGACGTTTTAGTGTCGGTCCCGTACCGACACGACATGGACAGAGGTGCTACGAGAACTGCGGGACGTGCGCTCGCGGCGATGACGGCGCTGTTGGTGCTTGTCCAGCCGGCGGCGGCCCACGTCAGGTACGTCTCGGACGACGACGGCGGACCGACGGGGCTGGCCCTGCTCGCCGACGTGCTCGCCGACCCGCTGAACGCCGCCTTGCTCGGTGGCGGCGCCGTGACGACGCTGGCTGTCGCGCTGGCGTACCTCCGATTCCGGCCCGCCCGGACGGACCTGGCGGTGCTCCGGGAGACGCTGCTCGGGTACCGCGATCTGGTGCCGTGGATGTTGCGACTCGCGCTCGGGCTTCCCCTCGTGGGCGCCGGCTTCGCGGGCTACTACTTCAGCCCGGAGGTGGCGTGGTCGATGCGCGTCTTTCAGGTCGCCCTCGGCTTTTTCCTGCTGTTCGGGCTGGCGACGCGGGCCGTCGCTGGCGTCGGGTTGCTCGCCTATCTCGTCGCCCTGCCGTTCGCGCCCGACCTGCTGCTGGCGTTCGAGTACGTCCCGGGCTTCATCGCTATCGTGCTGGTCGGGAGCGGCCGCCCCAGCGCCGATCACATGCTCAAGCAGGTCGCCGGGACGCCGGGGACGATCTACGGCCGGTTCGACCCGGTTTACGGCCTCGCTGACTGGTTCGACGGAGTGGTCGAGCCGTACAAGCGCTACGCGCCGACGGTCGTTCGGGCCGGACTGGGAATCGCCTTCGCGTACCTCGGTATCGTCGAGAAGCTGCTCGCGCCCGGCACGGGGCTGGCGGTCGTCGAGAAGTACAACCTCACGGCCGTCGTCCCGGTCGATCCCGGCCTCTGGGTGATCGGCGCCGGCCTGACCGAACTCGCGCTCGGCGTCGCGCTGCTGCTCGGCGTCTTCACGCGCGGCGGCGCCGCCGTCGCCTTCGTGATGTTCACGCTGACGCTCTTTGGCCTGCCCGACGACCCGGTGCTGGCCCACGTCACACTCTACGGGATGGTGTCGATGCTCTTTATTACGGGTAGCGGCCCGCTCGCGGTCGACAACTGGCTGCGCGAGACCTCGCGGGACGCCCGGACGAGCGAGGGCGAGGCGGCGGTGGCAGACGACTGAGGCGATCTGGAGCCACTTACCACGCCGTCGATAGTAACCTATTCCGGTGCCGCGGGCGGACGTAGACGTATGACAACCTACGACGCCGACGGCATCACCCTGCAGAAGGTGCGGGACTACGTCTGGGAGATCCCACAGGAGGGCGAGATGCGCGCGCCGGCGCGCGTGCTCGCCAGCGAGCAGTTGCTCGACGAGATTTCCGACGACAAGACGCTCCAGCAGTTGAAGAACGCGACCCACCTCCCCGGGATCACGAAGCACGCGATCTGCATGCCCGACGGCCATCAGGGCTACGGCTTCCCGGTCGGGGGCGTCGGTGCGCTCGACGCCGAAGACGGCTGTATATCGCCGGGAGCGGTCGGCTACGACATCAACTGCGGCGTCAGGATGATGACGACGAACCTGTCCTACGAGGACGTTCAGGGCAAAGAGGAAGAACTCGTCGAGGCGCTCTTCGCCAACGTTCCCTCGGGGCTGGGCGGCGGCGGCATCGTCGAGAGCGGCGTCGACACGGTGAACGAAGTCCTCGAACGGGGCGTCGAGTGGGCCGTCGAAGAGGGCTACGGCGTCGAGGACGACCTCCGTGCCTGCGAGGACGAGGGGCGGCGTCCCGACGCCGATCCGTCCGCGATCAGCCAGAAGGCCAAGGACCGCGGGAAAAATCAGTTGGGAAGCCTCGGCAGCGGGAACCACTTCCTCGAAGTCCAGCGCGTCACCGACGTGTTCCGCGAGGGCGTCGCCGACGAGTTCGAGCTGGAGGAAGACCAGATCGTCGTCCTGATCCACTGCGGGAGCAGAGGGCTTGGCCACCAGACCTGCAACGACTACCTCCGGAAGATCGAGAAAACCCACTCGGGCCTGCTGAATCAGCTCCCCGACAAGGAACTCGCCGCGGCGCCCGCCGGCTCGCAACTCGCCGAGGAGTACTACGGCGCGATGTGCGCGGCGATCAACTTCGCGTGGGTCAATCGCCAGCTCATCATGCACCGAACGCGCCGGGTGTTCGAGAAGGTGTTCGACCGGACGTGGGAGCAGATGGAGATGCACCTGCTGTACGACGTGGCCCACAACATCGCCAAAAAGGAACAACACACCGTCGACGGCGATGACAAGACGCTGTACGTCCACCGCAAGGGCGCGACGCGGGCGTTCCCCGCCGGCCACCCCGAAGTTCCGGCCGCGTATCGGGATGTCGGCCAGCCGATCATCATCCCCGGCAGCATGGGCGCCGGCAGCTACGTCCTCCGGGGCGGCGAGCACTCGATGGAAGAGACGTTCGGCTCGACGGCCCACGGCGCCGGCCGGCTGATGAGCCGCACGCAGGCCAAAAACGAATACTGGGGCGGCGACGTGCAGGACGACCTCGAAGAACAGGAACAGATCTACGTGAAGGCACAGAGCGGCGCAACGGTGGCTGAAGAGGCTCCCGGCGTCTACAAAGATGTCGACGAAGTGGTGCGGGTTTCGGACGCGCTGGGCATCGGCGACAAGGTCGCCCGGACGTTCCCCGTCTGTAATATCAAAGGGTAATCAGCCCACCCGGCGCGCGTGAGCGACGCGCGCGAGGGCTCTCGCGCCCCTCCGTGGGCGCGAAACCGGCTGGGGAGGATGAGGCGGCGGCCCGTCTTGGTGGACTGAAAGGGCGAGGTGCGGTCGGCGGCTCTCGGCTGGCCCTATCCGAGCGCAGCGAGGATATCCGGGCGAGAGCCGCCGAGCGGACCGAGGGCTTTGGTGATGTTGTTCTTCGAGCCAGTCGGTGCCGTTCCTGAGTGTGGTCCGAGCGCTTTCGTAGTCGTGCTCTCCGAGCCAGCAATCCAATCCCCTAGTGCTCCACGAACTCCACGAGCACGCCCCCGGTGTCGTTGGGATGCAAGAAGGCAACCTCGTGACCCCATGCGCCCGCCCGCGGCTCCTCGTCGATCAGGTCGATCCCCATTTCGCGCGCAGTCTCTAACGCGGCCTCGATGTCGTCGGTCGCCACCGCGAGATGGTGCACGCCCGGACCGTGCTTGTCGAGAAAGCGCGCGACAGTGGCGTGTTTGACCGGTTCGAGCAACTCGAAGTAGCCGTCGCCAAGATCCAGAAACGCCACCCGAAGCCCGTCCAGTTCTTCTTCGTGAGCGACCGGCGCGTCGAACAGTTCGCCGTACAGCTCCGCGGCGGCGTCGAGATCGTTCGTTGCGATGCCGGCGTGGTCGAAGTGCATACGCGAGCTAACACCGGGCAGACAGTTGAACGTTTACCAGCCACCGCGCAGCACGGCGGCCAATCAGCGACTTCAGACCGCACCACCCGGCCTGCGTCCCTCAGACCGCGCCACCGCCCTTGTACTCGCCGAACTCGTCGCGCAGGACGTTACAGATCTCGCCGACCGTCGCGTAGGCTTTGACGGCCTCGATCAGCGGTGGCATCAGATTCTGGTCGCTCGCTGCGGCGTCCCGGACGGCCGCCAGCCGCTCCTCGACCAGTTCGTCGTCGCGCTCCTCGCGCACCGACTCCAGTCGCTCGACCTGCCGGCGCTCGTCTTCTTCGGTGACTTCCTCTAAGTCCATCGCTTGGTCTTCTTCCTCGATCTCGAACTCGTTGACGCCGACGATGATCCGGTCGCCGGACTCGACTTCCTGCTGGCGGTCGTAGGCCACGTCTTGGATCTGGCGCTGGACCCACTGTTGGTCGATCGCGCGAAGCATGCCGCCGCGGTCGTCGACCTCGTCGATGATGTCGAACGCCTCCGATTCGAGGTCGTCGGTGAGCGACTCGACGTAGTAGCTCCCGCCCAGCGGGTCGATCGTGTCGGCGGCGCCCGATTCGTGGGCCAGAATCTGCTGGGTCCTAAGAGCGGTGCGGACCGACTCCTCGGTCGGCAGCGCGAGCGCCTCGTCTTTCCCGTTCGTGTGCAAACTCTGCGTTCCCCCGAGCACCGCCGCGAGCGCCTGATAGGCGACCCGGACGACGTTGTTCTCGATCTGCTGGGCGGTCAGCGTCGAGCCGGCAGTCTGGGTGTGGAACTTGAGCTGCTTCGATTTGGGATCCTCGGCGTCGAAGCGCTCCGCCATGATTTTCGCCCACATCCGGCGGGCAGCGCGGAACTTGGACACCTCCTCCAAGATGTTGTTGTAGGAGGCGAAAAAGAACGATAGCTGCGGTGCGAACTCGTCGACGTCGAGTCCGGCGTCGATCGCCGCCTCGACGTACTCGATGCCGTTTGCGAGGGTAAATGCGATCTCTTGGGCGGCCGTCGCGCCGGCCTCGCGGACGTGATAGCCCGAGATGGAGATGGTGTTGAACTTGGGCGTCTCGGCGGCACAGAACTCGAACACGTCGGTGATGATCCGCATCGACTGCTCGGGCGGGTAGATGTACGTGTTCCGGGCGATATACTCCTTGAGCACGTCGTTTTGAATCGTCCCGCGCAGCTCCTCGCGGTCGACGCCCTGTTTGTCGCCGAGCGCGATGTACATCGCCAGCAACACCGAGGCTGGCGCGTTGATCGTCATGCTCGTCGACACGTCCGAGAGCGTGATGCCGTCGAAGACGGTCTCGAAGTCCCGCAGCGAGTCGATGGCGACGCCGGACTTACCGACCTCGCCGCTGGCCATCGGGTCGTCCGAGTCGTAGCCCATCTGCGTCGGCAGGTCGAAGGCCATCGAGAGCCCGGTCTGGCCCTGATCGAGCAGGTACCGGAATCGCTCGTTGGTCTCCTCGGCGGTGCCCATCCCGGCGTACTGGCGCATCGTCCAGAGCCGGCCGCGATAGCCCGTCGGGTAGACGCCGCGGGTGTACGGCTCCTCGCCGGGGAAGCCGAGGTCGTCGTCGTAATCCAGATCGGCCACGTCGTCCGGCGTGTACAGCCGATCGACCGGTTGGCCGCCCGTGTCGGTCCGGAACTGCTCCTCGCGCTCTCCGAACCGGTCCAGTGTGGGGTCGACCTGCTCGGACTCCCACTCGGCTTTCTTCGAGCGGATTTCCTCCAAGTCGTCCGAATCGAACATTGTTTATCACGAGGAATGGGTCCGGCTTAAGGATTGGCGAACCGAGCCCCGTTGCGAGACGGCTCGCTCGTATTCGACCGGTTCGTTTTTGACCGCAGCGCGCTCACCTACGAACGATGGACGCCCCACTCCCCGACCTCGACGACGGCGAGGACGCGCCGGGAACGAGCCGTCTGCGCGCGACGCTTGCGATCCTTCCGTTTCTCCTGCTCGGCCTGATCAGCGTCGCGCTCGTGTTGCAGTGGGGCCTCAAGCCGCTGTGGGTGTTCGTGATGTTGCCGCCGATCCTCTTTATCAGCGTGATCGGCTGGATCGCGTTCAAGTACGGCATCGGCGAGGAGCCAGAGGCCGGGTGAGCGACGGCGCTACCGACCGGTGTCGTACTTGTAGGTCGCCGTTTCGGAGTCGATACCGAAATCTTCCGGCATCTCGTCGGGCGCTTCTTCGACCGCCTCTTCGGCGGCGTATTTGAACCGCTCGCGCAGTCGGTCGGGCATCTCGAACTCGTCGACATCGACGACGACCGGCGTCGCCTCGGGGGCCGACCGGTCGCGCTTGGCGTCGAGTCGCTCTTGTAGCTTCTCGGGCAACTCCTCCGCGGAGATGCTCCGGAAGCCAAACTGCGCGAGATACGTCGGCTCGTCGGTGAGGCTGTAGACGCGCTCGAACCCTTGATCGCGGGCCTGTTCGAGCAGCCGTTCGAGCACGTGGGCGCCGACGCCCTGCTCTCGCCAGCCCGTCAGGACGCCGATGCTGGTCAGTTCGCAGAGCTCGCCGTCGTCGCTCTTGTGGATGCGGATACGACCGAAGCCGGCTTTCGTCCCGGACTGCTCGTCGATGGCGATCACGTAGTCGCGCGACCGGAACGAGGTCGCGTCGAGGCCCATCTCCTCGATGTGGTCCAGCAGCCAGACCTCCTCGCGGTTTTTCGCGTCCCGGACGTACATAGGTACCAGTACTCGCTCCCCGCCAAAGACGTTACCGCCGCCGGTGGTCGTTCGTGGCAGTCGCTGCCACAGGTCTGTCCGGTCTGGTCGCCGGCGCGAAACTTCTTAATCGTTCGTGCAAAATTCGCACGTACGCCATGCCATCTCTCAGTGACGTCGACGAGGTCGTCCACGAGACCTCCCGCGAGTTCGTGGAATCGACGAACGTCTACGAGTTCATGCGCGAGTACGGCATCGACGACTACGACGAGTTGATCGCCCGGACGACCGGCGACGTGGAGGGAGAGCCCGCGTCGGGCATCGACTGGTTCTGGGACGAGATGGTCGACTACCTCGACATCGAGTTCGACGAGGAGTACGCCGACGTTCGAGACGACGCCGACGGCCCGCAGTTCACCGACTGGTATCCCGGCGGGCGGCTCAACGCCGCCCACAACGTCGTCGACCGGCACGCCGACGACGCCGACGCGCGGGACGACACCGCCGTGCTCTGGGAGGGAGAGGACGGCGAGGTCCGGGAGATCACGTTCGAGGGCCTCGCCGCCGAGACCAATCGCGTGGCCAACGCGCTGGAGGCCCGCGGCATCGAGACGGGCGACACCGTCGGTATCTACATGCCGATGGTGCCCGCGGTCGTCCCGATCCTCTACGGTTGTCTGAAGGTGGGCGCGATCGCCGTGCCGATCTTCTCGGGCTTCGGCGTCGACGCCGTGGCGACCCGGCTCGACGACGCCGAGTGTTCGGTGCTGTTCACGGCGGACGGCTTCTACCGCCGGGGCGATCCCGTCTTCCTCAAAGACACCGCCGACGAGGCGATCGAGCAAGCGGGCCACGTCGAGCACACGATCGTGTACGATCGGTTGGGTGCCGGAGATCCCGATACTGCCGCCGACATCCCGTGGCACGACGAGCGCGACCGGTGGTGGGCAGACGCCGTCGACCGCCAGCCCGACACCTACGAGACCAAATCGCTCCCGAGCGATCAGGAGTCGATGCTGCTGTACTCCTCGGGGACGACCGGCAAGCCCAAAGGGATCGTCCACACCCACGCCGGCGCGCTCGTGCAGGCCGCCAAGGAGATCTACTTCGGCTTCGATCACAAACCGGACGATCGCTTCTTCTGGGTGTCGGACATCGGCTGGATGATGGGCCCGTGGACGCTGCTGGGCAACCACGCCTTCGGCGGCACCGTCGTGCTCTACGAGGGTGCGCCGGACTACCCCGAGCCCGACCGCTTTTGGGAGCTGATCGACCGCCACGACGTGACGACTTTCGGCGTCTCGCCGACGGCGATCCGGGCGCTGCGGGAACGCGGCGACGACTGGCTCGACGGCCACGACCTCTCCAGTCTTCGCCTGCTCGGGTCGACCGGCGAGCCGTGGGATCCCGAATCGTGGCGCTGGTTCTACGAGCGCGTCGGCGACGGAGAGTGCCCGATCATCAACATCTCCGGGGGGACCGAGATCATGGGCTGTTTCCTGATGCCGATGCCGATCCAGTCGCTCAAGCCCTGCACGCTCGGCGGGCCGGGGCTGGGGATGGCCGTCGACGTGGTCGATTCGGCGGGCGAGTCCGTCGCGGAGTCGGGCGAACGCGGCTTTCTGATCGCTCGGGACTCCTGCCCGTCGATGACCAAGTCGCTGTGGAGCGGCGACGAGCGCTACCTCGACGAGTACTGGTCGAGTTGGGACGACCTCTGGGACCACGGCGACTGGGCGCAGGTCGACGACGACGGGTTCTGGTTCCTCCACGGCCGGGCCGACGACGCGATCAACGTCGCCGGGCGCAAAGTCGGCCCGGCCGAGGTCGAGGGCGCGCTGATCGACCACGACGCCGTCAACCGGGCGGCAGCCGTCGGCGTCCCCGACGAGACGACCGGGCAGGCCGTCGTCGCCTACGTCGTGCTCGAACCGGACGCCGACGCGACCGAGGATCGGCGGGTCGAACTGCGAGAGCACGTCGGCGCCGAACTGGGCAAGCCGTTCATGCCCCGAGAAGTGCTGTTCGTCGACGAGTTCCCCAAAACCCAGAGCGGGAAGATCATCCGGCGGGCGATCGCCGCGGCCTACGCCGGCGAGGATCCCGGCGACCTATCGAGCATCGAGAACCCCGAGGCGCTGGAGGCGATCCGGTCGGCCGACTGAACGCCGAGACGTTCAGGGGCGGTCCGGCATGGCGTCTTGACGCCGCTGCTCAGACCGTCACGTCGTCGAGCGTGATCGTTCGTGATTCCGGCGCGGCGCCTCGCTCGGTCGTCGGAACGACGGCAACGTCGCCGCTCGCAGACGCCGCGGCGTCCGTGGCGCCGGTTCGATCTTCGGCAGCCGGGAACAGTACAGTTCCACCGGCGACGAGCGGCGCCAACGCGCCCGCAACGACGGTTCGTGGATCCGCGAGCGATGCCCGCACCGCGACCGCGTCGTCGGCGTCGAGATCGAACGCCGAGATCACGTCGGCCGCGGCGTCGAGAAGGTCCGCGTGGGAGTAGATGCGCTCGCCGTCGTCGAGCGCCGGCGTCGACGGATCGCGCTCGACGGGCGGAAAGGACGGGTTCTCGCTCCAGACTTCCTCCTCGAAGTAGCGCGTCGCTGGGTCCTCAGGATCGTCGCCGTAGCCGACGCGCTGGCCGCCGGCCGGCAGTTCGTACCGGTCGACGGCGTCGGAGCGGGCGACGACCGCACGTCCATCGAACTCGGTGGGAGGGGCAAAGCGCGTTCGACCGCCCAGCAGGGCGGTGCCGAAGAAGGTCAGCAGCGATTGGGGTAGCGGGTCGGCCGCGACGCCGACTGCGACGCCGTCGCCGACGCCGAGGTGCCGGAGGAAGTTCCCCGTCTTCCAAGCGGTCGTACAGAAACGGTGGTAGGTGTACGTGCGCTCCGGCTCACCGGCCGCCCTGACCGCGAGGTCCTGCGAGCGCCGGTCGCGCGCGACAACATCGTCGAGACTCTCCATAGGCGGTGTTTGGACGCCGTCGGCAAAAGAACGAAGATTCTCGGCTGCGAGTATCACGCACCGCTGATCCCCCTCTCACCGACGAGACGGCGTCACGGCGAGAGTTCGCCGATCACTCGGCGGTCCCGGTCGGACTCCAGCCGGACGCGCTCGTCGAACAGTTCGTCGATTGTCTCGACGGTGATCGGATCGACTGCATCCCCGAGGGTACACACGAACAGCCCGCCAGCAGCGGCGACGCGCCAGCGGGTCAGGTGGAGGAACCGAAACAACGAGAACGGGCACACCGACGCCTCGGCCGCGATCGGGTCGGCATCGACGAGCACGTCCGACCGCGATTGGGCACTCACGAGATCCGATACCGCGATGCCCAGCTCCGAGAGCGGCGTCACGCCGCCGCCCGTCGGTGTTGCGACCCTGAGATCGGTCGCTGTGAGCGTCGCTTCGAGGTCGCCGTCGACCCCCGGGACGACGACGGCCTCGTCGGTCAGCAACTCGGCTGCGCGGTCGAACCGCTCGGGCGCCGGTCCGGTCACGAGAACGCTTCCGGAGCGAGCGCCGACGGCGTCGGACTCGTTGTCGGTCATGTCGCGTGTTCCCTCGTCAACCGCCACGAGTAAGTTGCCCATAGTTACTGGCCAGTTACTTGCGGAGTAGGCACCGTTTACCGGCCATCAACAGCGGGATTGACCCCCGGAAGGGGTGCGTCAGAACGAGTTTTTGATCTTCTCGAAGAAGCCGGTCTCCACGTCGATCTCCTCGCCGCCGGCTTCCGCGAACTGTTCGAGCGCTTCGCGTTGCTCCTCGTTGAGCGAGTCGGGCGTAACGATCTGTATCTGCACGTAGAGATCGCCCTGCCCGCGCCCGCGGAGCCGCGGCATCCCCTTGTTCTCCAAGCGGAACGTCTCGCCGCTCTGGGTGCCCGCGGGAATGTCCATCTCGACGGGACCGTCCAGCGTCGGCACCTCGATGGTGTCGCCGAACGTCGCCTGCGGGAACGAGATGGGCTCGTGGTGCTGGAGGTCGTCGCCGTCGCGCTCGAAGTCGTCGTGATCGGCGACCGACACCTCGATCAGTAGATCGCCGTTCTGGCGGCGCGTGTCGCCGGGCGCGCCTTCATACTCCATCCGGAGCGTCTGGCCGTCCTGAATTCCGGCGGGGATGTCGACGGTCAGCGTCGAGGTCTGGGTGACCTGCCCGTCGCCGCCGCAGTCGCCACAGGTCTCGTCGTATAGTTCGCCGTCGCCCTCGCAACGCCGACAGGTCTGGGTCTGTTGCATCCGGCCCAGCGGCGTCTGCTGGACCTGCGTGACCTGCCCGCGACCCTCGCACTCGGGGCAGGTTCGACTGTCGGCGTCCGGCGGGTGGCCGGCGCCGTCGCAGGTCTCGCAGTTCTCCGGCCGGCGCACCGTCACCTGCTTCTGAGCGCCCTCGTAGGCCTCCTCGAGGTCGATCTCCAGCGACGTTCGGAGGTCGGCGCCGCGGCCGGAGTCGCCGCGGCCGCCACCGCCGCCGCCGAAGATCTGGTCGAAGATGTCGCCCATACCGCCCCCACCTCCGCCGCCACCGAACGGGCCGCCAGCACCGCCGGCGCCGCCGAAGGGACCCCCTGCACCCCCCGCGCCGCCGAAGGGGCCACCGGCGCCGCCCCCGCCGCGGTCGCCGTCGAAGCCGCCGTGCTTGTCGGCCTGCTCGAAGCGCTCGTGGCCCAACCGGTCGTAGGCATTGCGCTTTTCTTCGTCGGTCAGCACTTCCTTTGCCTTCTGGGCTTTCTTGAACTTCTGTTCGGCGTCGGGATCGTCGCTCACGTCGGGGTGGTACTCGCTGGCTTTCTCCCGATAAGCCTGCTTGATCTCGTCCTCGGACGCGTCCCGACTCACGCCGAGTATGTCGTAGAAGTCCTCGCTCATTCGTTATCCCGTCGTAGACGGTTGGGACACTTGAAAAGAACGGCTTGGCCGGAGCGTGCGAACGCGGGCCGTTCATCGGCGTCCCGGTGTCGGCGAAAACCGCAAGGAGTCAGCACGATGACCGGCCATCAGCCGAGGTCGAGTGCCACGTCCTCGTAGTCGGTTTCGCAGGGCGGACCGTCGGCGAACCGATACGTCGCACCCGAGTCCCCGAGCGCGATCAGCGAGGACGAGCGCGTGCCAAAGCCGTCGCCGTGGACGCAGACGCCGTACGTGTGGTCGGCAAGCGCGTCGGCGGCCCGGCCGGTCCACGCGGTCGCCGTCTCGCCCGGTTCGACCGCGAGCGCCTCGCGGAGCCACGCCGCGCTCTCGGCCTGTCGCTCGCCGGCGTCCGGGCGGGTTTGCGGGATCGAGAACTGCCCGTCGGCGCCGACGTTGACGACGACGTGGACGCCGGGATCGAGCTGCCGAAAATCGAGACTTCCCGACCACTCGTAGTAGAGCGCGGCCGCGGCGTCGGCGATCACGAGGTTGAATCCCTCGTACTCGCGCGCGCGGAGTTCGGCCTCGACGAACCGGCCCGCGGCTTCCGCGGTTGGACGCCGAAGCGCGTCGCGGACCAGCAGACCGCGGGAGCGCTCGCCGGCGAGGTCGGCGTCGTTCCACCGGTTCGTGATCGCCACCAGCAGGCCGTGCTCGTTGTAGCCGATCCACGTTCCTCCGGCGTCGGCGTCCCGCGGCGCGACGACGCGCGGATCGCGGTCGATCACGGCCGGCGGCTCCGAGGGCCGGCTATCGGCCTCGTCGCGGTTCGCGGCGACGGCGACCGGCGTCTCGGGGAACACCTGCCAAGCGAGGGTCAGCGTACACACGGCTACTCGTACGCCGGCGGCGAGAATAAGCGTACTGTCGCTGTCAGAAGATATATTAATTTCACAACTACATAAACCATTTAAATAGATTCTGCACCCGTACTTGCGATGTTAGCAACCTATAATCTCATTTTTATAAAAACTTCACCGTTTGGCGAGAATATTACGAAAGCATAATTGGTGGGTACGATAGAGGCTTCCAGATATGGAACTCGACGAAGTCGACGAGGGGATTCTCTATCTTCTACAGCAGGACGCGCGACACCTGACGACGACGGAGATGGCTGAACGGGTCGGCGTCTCGGCGAGCACCGTCAGAAACCGGATCGAGCGGCTCGAATCTGAAGGCGTCGTTCGCGGCTACCGTCCTGATATCGATTACGACAAGGCGGGCTATCAGCTACACGTTCTGTTCATCTGCCGGGCGGAGAGCGCCGAACGCGACCGACTCGCCTCCGAGACCCACACGATCAGCGGCGTCGTCCAGACTCGAGAGGTGCTCAACGGCAGCGATAACCTCCAAGTCGAGGCCGTCGGCACCGACACCGACGACATCGCCAGAATCAGCGACGAGCTCGGCGCGCTCGGACTCGACGTGGTCAACTCGAAAATTCTCAAGAGCACTCGCGTCCAGCCGTTCGATCACTTCGGCGAAGAAATCGAGAGAGGCGACGATGAGTGATACCGAAGGGAGTGGCCCTCACCGATTCACGTTCGATCCCGACGAACGGGCGAGCACGGCCGTCACCGAGGCCGTCGCCGACGTGCTGGAGCGCGACCAGCGCGACCTTCCCCCGCTGTACGAGTCGGTCGACGGCGACAGTCTCGACTCGATCGTCAGCTCCGAGGAGCCACTACCATCCAGACATCCCGTCATCGTCTCGTTTCGCTACGCCGGCTGCGATCTGACGGTGACGAGCCACGGGCGGATCGTCGTCGCCGTCGTCGAGGAGTAGACCGTAGTCGTCGCGATCCCCGCTATCCGCTGTCGTCTCAGTCGTCGCTTTTCTCGTCTAACAACGCTCGGGCCGCCTCTCGGTCGACGGTCCCCGAAGCCGTCCGGGGGAGTTCGTCGGCGAACGCGACCGTTCGAGGGAGTTTGTACCCCGCCAGCCGCTCGCGGCAGTGCTCGCGGACGGCCTCGGCGCCGAGCGTCGCTGCAGCCCCGCCGTCGGCGTCGTCCGCGGGGACGACGATGGCGCCGACACGCTCGCCCCACTCGGGGTCGTCGACGCCGAGGACGGCGGCATCGCCGATAGCTGGGTGCTCCCGGAGCGCCGCGACGACCTCGCCGGGGTCGACGTTCTCGCCGCCGGTGACGATTCGGTCGTCACGGCGGTTAAGCACCCACAGGCGTCCCCCCTCGTCGCGGTAGCCGACATCGCCGGTGAGGAGTCCATAGGGACCGAACGACGCCTCGGTCGCCGCGGCGTCGCCGTAGTAGCCCGGCGTCACGGTCGGCCCGTCGACGACGAGCTCGCCGCGTTCGCCCGCTTGCACCGGGTCGCCGGCTTCGTCAACGACCGTCACGCGCGTTCCGACCAGCGGGCGGCCGACGGTTCCCTCGTGCTCGAACGCCTCGCTCGGAGTGGCGGTCGCCACCTGCGAGGCCGTCTCGGTCATCCCGAACGTCGGATGCACCGGTATCTCGCGGCGCTGGCACGCTTCGATCAGTTCGGCGTCGGCCGGTGCGCCGCCCAGCAGGACGAAGCGAAGCGAATCGGGAAGCGTCGCGGGCGAATCGACGATCCGGCGGAGCATCGTCGGCACCAACGAGACGCCCGTAGCCTCGTGCTCGCGGGCGACGGCCGGCGTGCGCTCGGCGTCGAACTCCGACTGGAGGACGACGGTGGTGCCGTACAGCGTCGAGCGAAGGACGGGCGCCAGTCCGCCCATGTGATACATCGGGAGACAGCAGAGCCACCGATCGTCGGGCAAGACGCCGAGGCGAAACGCCGACGCGACGGCGCTGGCGAGCAGGTTCCCCGCGGTCAGCGGGACGACTTTCGGCTCGCCGGTCGTCCCCGAGGTCGAGAGGAGAACGCGCACGTCGGCGGGCGAGCGCTCGACCGACGGGAGCGGCCGGCCGTCGCCGTCGTTGTCGTCCTCGTCGCTGCCGTCGCTGTCCTCGCCGCTGTCGTGGAAGCCGTCGGCGTCGATCGAGACGACGGCCGGCGGCTCCTCAGCTATCTCGGCTGCGGCGCCCGCGCTCGATTCGGCGTCGGCGTCGCACAAAATCGTCGTCACGTCGGCCTTCTCGCAGGCTCGTGCGAGTTCCTCGGACGTATGCCGGACGTTCAGCGGGACGAGCACGGCGCCGAGTCGATCGACGGCGTGGACGATCAGCACGAACGGAAGTCCGGTGTCGAGCAGCGTCCCGACGTGGTCGCCGGGGCCGACACCCCGGGCCGCGAGCGATCGGGCGACGGCATCCGTCGCGGCGTCGAGGTCGGCGTAGGACCAGCGGGCGGTCTCGCCCGCATCGGTCGCGTCGGCGTCGATCACGGCGAGCGCGTCGGGCGACGCCGCTGTGCGGGCCGCGAGCCAGTCCGACTGGGGCCAGTTCGTCATCGTCTGTTCTCTCCGTCGACAGTGTGTTCCCACGGTCCGCGCGTCCCGAGCCCGTCGCCCTGTGGAACTACGGCGTCGCCTTCCGTGATCGGCGCTGGATCGGGGGCGAGGTCGTCGGCGAGGCGCTCGGCCGTCGCCAGCCCGCAGGGGTCGACGCCGGGGATCGACGCCGCGAAGTGGACTGCGCCGGTCCGCGCCACGACGGCGTCGACGGTGGTCGTCACGACCGGCGCGACGCCCTCGCGCCGGGCGCGGATCGCTATTCGGCGCGCCCGGTCGAGGCCGCCCAGAACCATCGGCTTGAGGACGACGACATCGGCCGCGCCGGCGTCGAGCACGTCGTCGATCGAGGCTGTCCGCAGCGACTCGTCGAGCGCGACGCCGACGCCGGCCGACTGCTGTCGGAGGTCGGCGTGCCCTTCCAGATCGTCGATGGCGAGCGGCTGTTCGACGTACTCGACGCCGCTGTCGGCGAACGCTCGGAGCGCCTCGCCGGCCTGCTCGCGGTCCCACGAGCCGTTGGCGTCCGCGCGCAGCGCGATGCCGCGCGGAAGCGCCTCGCGGACCGTCTCGACGCGCTCGACGGCTTCCTCGACGGTTCCGGCGCCGACCTTGAGCTTGAGACACTGAAAGCCCTGCTCGACGGCTCCTCGGGCGGCCGCTGCGGCGTCGTCGGGCGATCCGACGCCGATCGTCGCGTTGACCGGGACGCGCTCGACCCGGCCGACCGAGCCGAGATAGCGATAGAGCGGGACGCCGTCCTGCCGTGCCCGGAGGTCCGCGAGCGCGAGGTGGACGGCGTGTCGCGCCGCCGGCGATTCGTCGACGGCGTCGAGCGCGGCGGCCGGGTCACCGTCGTCGAGATAGGTAGTGGCGGCCGCCAGCCGCTCGCGGCACGTCGCTGGCGATTCTGTCCAGCCGGGGAGCGGCGTCGCCTCGCCGACGCCGACGGCGCCGTCCTCGGCAATTCGAAGGGCGATGCCCTCGCGCTGCTCGATCGTCCCCGAGGCCGTCTCTAAGGGCGCGGCGAGGTCGAGCGCGAACTCGCGGCGCTCGGCGTCCATCAGACGACCACCCCGACGGCGAACAGCGCCGAGAAGGCGGCGAGGAGCTGCCCCGTGCGCTCTAACGCGGGGTTGAGCGCGTCGCCGTCCGTGCGCGTGCAGACGGTCCGGGCGACCGGGATCGCAAGCGGGAGCGTGAGCAGCGGCAGCAAGACGCCGGGACCGAACGCGTTCCGGGCCGCCCACAGGTAGATCGGGACGGCGTAGGCCAGCGCCAGCAGGCCGACGTACTCGACGCGGCTCCACCGGTAGCCGATGATGACGGCCAGCGTGTACTTGCCCGCCTCGCGGTCGGTTTCGAGGTCGCGGACGTTGTTGACGACGATGATGTTCGTCGAGATGGCTGCGACGGGGAGGCTAGCGATGACGGCGACGGCGGGGATCGTTCCCGCCGGAATCGTCGTGGTGAGCGGCTCGGCGAGGACGGCCGCGGCCTGCACGTACACCGTCCCGACGACGGCGACGACGCCGAAGAACACGAACACGAACAGGTCGCCAAGCCCGTGCGAGCCGAGAGGATAGGGGCCACCCGCGTAGGCGTAGCCGCTGGCGACGCTCAGCAGACCGATCACGAGGATCGGCACGCCGCCGACGTAGACGAGGTAGGTGCCGACGAGGATCGCCAGTCCGAACGTCGCGGCCATGGCGAGTTTGACCTGCTCGGCCGGGATCAGCCCCGACTGGGTGACCCGAGTGAAGCCCTCGCGGCTCTCGTCGTCGACGCCCTTGACGGCGTCGTAGTAGTCGTTCGCAAAGTTCGTCCCGATCTGAATTAGGAGCGCGCCGACCAGCGCCGCAAGCGCCGGAAGCGGCGCGAACACGCCCTCGTGGACCGCGATCGCCGCGCCGACGACGACCGGCGCCGCGCCCGCGGGCAACGTCTGGGGTCGGGTGGCCATCAGCCACGCCCGGCCCCGACTCACGTCGGTACTCATTGGCTCGAAATCGGGACCGGTCGCGTGTTAAGGTTGGCATCTCGCATCGATCGTCGCTTCTAGGAATGATCCCGACAGCTACCGGCGAGAACGCCTCGAAAGCCCTCGCCCTTTCAGTCCGCCAAGATCGCGTTGCGCGGGTCGCTAAGGGCAACCACGCGCAGCCCTACCCTTTCTCCCCCGGCGCGCAGCTTCGGTGGCGCGCGCTGTCGAGCCTTCATGGCGAGACAGCGTCGCGCGAGGGACGACCGAAGGAGCGTGCGACTGAGGGAGTCGGTTGGGGAGGATGTGGTTACGGTTGGGTGGGAATGAAAGGGGCCGCCGTGGTCGAGCGGTCCGACGACGCAAGCACTGGACTGAGCGAGCACCGCGAGCGAATGAAGCGCACAGCGAGTCAGACCGCTCGACCACGGCGGGGGCTTTCAGGACGTTGAGGACAGCAACGACTGTTCCAGGGTGTGCGGCGGGCTAACAGCGCACTGGAATCCCCGAGACAGCGTCGACACGAACAGCTCGAATCAGTACTTCCAGGGGAACTCGTCGAAGTCGGGCTCTCGCCCCTCGTTGAACGCGTCGCGGCCCTCTTGGGCTTCGTCGGTCATGTAGCCCAGTCGCGTCGCCTCGCCGGCGAACACTTGCTGACCGACCAGCCCGTCCGAATCCAGATTAAAGGCGTACTTGAGCATCCGCATCGCCGTCGGGCTCTTGGCGTTGATGCGCTCGCCCCACTCCAAGGCCCGCTCCTCTAACTCCTCGTGGGGCACGGCTTCGTTGACCATCCCCATGTCGGCGGCCTCCTCGGCGCTGTAGGTCTTCCCGAGGAAGAACACCTCGCGGGCTTTCTTCTGACCGATCTGTCTGGCGAGATAGGCCGAGCCGAAGCCGGCGTCGAAACTACCCACGTCGGGGTCGGTCTGGAGGAACTTCGCGTGCTCCTCGCTGGCGATGGTCAGATCGCAGACGACGTGGAGGCTGTGGCCGCCGCCGACCGCCCAGCCCGGCACCACGGCGACGACGACCTTGGGGATGTGCCGGATCAGGCGCTGGACTTCGAGGATGTGCAGGCGCCCGTGCTCGCTGGCGCGGTCCTCGTCGCCCTCGTACTCGTAGCCGTCGGCGCCGCGAATGCCCTGATCGCCGCCCGAGGAAAAGGCCCAGCCGCCGTCCTCCGGCGAGGGGCCGTTGCCCGTCAGTAGTACGCAGCCCACGTCGGTCTGGCGCTTGGCGTGATCGAGCGCGTCGTACAGTTCGTCGACCGTCTTCGGGCGGAACGCGTTGCGTTTCGCCGGCCGGTCGAACGCGATCCGGACGGTGTGGCCCAACGCGGAGCGGTGGTAGGTAACGTCGTCGAAGTCGAACGTCTCGATCGGCTCCCAGCGCTCGGGGTCGAAGATTTCCGAGACCATTTTCGCGTGACTCGGTCCGGTACGGGCAAATAGGTTGCCGTCCGGAATCGAACAGGCAACTCGTGGCTGGCGGACGCAGTCAGTGGACCACTTCGAGGAGCGGCCGAACCTCCTCGAACTGCGGTCCCGTGGTGATCTCATTCGTGTCTTTGTCCCACTCGATGAAGCCGTAATCGACGAGTAGCGGAAGATGCAGGTGGTACATCTCCATCCGCAATTGCTGCTCGGCATCGGGCAGATCTGACCGCACGCTCGGTGGGGGGTTGGTCGCCACGTACTGTGGATTGCTTTCGAGAAGGTCCAGCAGGAGCGTTCTCCTGTGCTCGTTTGCGAGTGCTTCGAAGGCGTTGTCGTTCATGATCTTGATGAGGGGCGACCATCGGTCGCACCGGATTCCGGCAGTCACATCGTCAATGGTGATAGTAGCGGGTCCGGAATAACGCTGTTGTGAACGCTTCCAGTTAGGTTCCGCTTGCCCCAGTGTGAGCGGCGATATCTGTGATTTCCCGAACGAGACAGTCTGGATTCAGTGATACTACGGCAGTATACTGTGGAAAACAGAGGTTCGGCGGCGTTTCGTCTGTCGAACGTTCGTCGTCCTCACTCGTGCTCGGTGTCGCGCGCGTCCATCTCTTCGGTCCCTTGCAGGAAGAAGTGGTTGAACGGCTGCACGTGACGCCGCCGCATCATCTCGGAACTTTCGATCTTGACGCCGATGTCGTGGACTGCGTCGGTGATCCGGGTGATGTCTTTCGTGCTCGTTCCAACGACATCGACGTGGATATTCCGTCGCCCGGTCAGCATTTCTCGAACGTCGATCACGCCCTGAATGCCGCGGATCTGCGCCGAGTAGTCCTGCAGTTCACTGGGCGGTGCGGAAATCACGAACGTGATCTGCAGCGGGAGATTGGCCGCTTCGTAGTCGATCTCCGGGTGATAGCCTCTGATTATGCCGTCGGCTTCGAGTTTGTCGATGCGATTGCGAATCGTACTGGCCGATACCCCGACCTTGTCAGCCATCTCTTCTGCCGTTGTCTCGCGAGCGTTCTGCTGTAGCAAGTAGAGGATGCTCCGGTCGACATCGTCTAGCTCGCGTCCCATGGTGGCAAATACGGAAGAACGCTACTAACCCGTTTGCCACGAGTCGACACTGGACCGTTCCACGCTGTTCGGCGACGCCGGTCGTCGAACTGCCGGCAGCCAAACGATTACGCGGTGGGCGCCTGTACGTCCACGCGAATCATGCACGGGAATCGCAGGACGCCGCCGACGGGTGAGCGATCATGACCGCGAACGAACGAGGGTCGGACGCTCCGAACCCGGACGATCCGCTGGGACTGCACGGCATCGTGCCGCCGACGATCACCGCGTTCGACGAGGACGGCGCGCTCGACGAAGCCGCCACGGCCGCCCACGCCCGGTTCGTCGTCGACCGGGGCGTCCACGGCGTGTTTCCGCTGGGGACGACCGGCGAGTTCCCGCTGTTGACCGCCGAAGAGCGCGACCGAGTCGTCGAGGTCGTCGTCGAGGAGGTCGGCGACGAGGTGCCCGTGCTGGCGGGCGTCGGCGCCGAGGGAACGCGGGAGGCGATCGAGCGGGCGCAGGCAGCCGAGGAAGCGGGCGCGGACGGGCTGGTCGTCGTCGACCCGTACTACTTCCCGATCGGCGAGGACGGGCTGGTCGAGCACGTCCGCCGAATCGCCGACGCCACCGAGAGCCCGATCTACGCGTACACGTTCCCCGACAGATCGGGCAACGACCTGACCGTCGACGCGCTCTCGCGGCTCGCCGAGATCGACGGCTTTGCGGGGATCAAAGACACCAGCCGCGACGTTGGCCGGATGCAGGTCGCCCTCGACGCCCACCCCGAGCTGACGTACCTGATCGGCGTCGACCGGCTGGCCTACACCGGGCTGTCGCTCGGCTGTGCGGGTGCAGTGGTGGCCGTCGCAAACGCCTTCCCGGAGGTCGCCGTCGAACTGTACGAGGCCGTCAGGGCGGGCGACGACGAGCGCGCCCGCGAGCTACAGTCGGACCTCTCTGCGGTACAGGCGGCCATCGAGCAGGGCCCGTTCCTCGCCGGCGTTAAGGCCATGCTCGATCTGCGCGGGTTCGATGTCGGTCCGCTGCGGAGCCCGCTCCAGTCGTTCGACGACGACCAGCGCGAGCAACTACGCGAGACGCTCGTGGACCTGTACGACGAGGAGAGACTGTCCGTCGAGTGAGACGCAGAGATCGCTGCGGCGTCGTCGACCCCGAGAACCACCCCACCGAACGGTTTTTGTCGCGGTGCGACATATCGCCTGAAAGACAATCGCCCAGCGATGACCGACACGTTCTACGACGTCCTCGGCGTGCCCGAGACGGCCGACCAAGACGAGATCCAGTCGGCCTACCGGGAGAAGGTCAAAAAGTACCACCCGGACGTTAGCGACCGCGACGACGCCGCAGAACGGTTCAAAGCGGTCACGCGCGCCGAGGAGGTGCTGGGCGATGCGACCGAGCGCGCCCGGTACGACCGACTGGGCCACGACGCCTACGTGCGCCACCTCGACGGCGCCAACGCCGGGACGAGCGAGCAGTCGCCGTGGACGAACACGGGCGGAGATGGTAGTTCCGCCTCGACCGGCGACGCTGGCGGGTCGGCGTTCGGCGGTTCGGCATCGGCGTCCGGCACATCGGCGTCCGGCACATCGGCGTCGGCACGAGAGCGTGCTCGGGCGGCCACGGGCGCAGAGGACGGTGGAGGAGCGAGTCAGCATCGAAAACAGCGGCGTCGGCGCCGGGCCAACAAGCGACGCGCGGATTCCTCGTGGACGCCGGAGGACGCCGACACCCAGCGCGAGGACAGCGAGGCATCGAGCGCCGAGAGCGACGGGGGATACACCGTCCACGACTGGGAACCCGTCGGCACGTCGTTCATCGGCGAGCGGCCCGGGCTGACGCGCAACGAGTTCGTCCAGATCACGATTCTCGGCCTCCTGTACCCCGTGTTGCTCTACAGCGCGGTGACGCCGGCGTTCCCGCTGGCGGTCAACGGCGTCGTCGCGGCGCTGACGCTGCTCTTGATCGGCTATCTCATCACGCGCCCGCTGGTCGCGGGCACGGTTTTCGGCGTCTGGAGCATGTTCGCGCCGGTTGCGATCGTTCAGTTGGGCGTCGAGTTGCTCTCGGTGCCGGCGATGACGGTGATACTCGGCTGCTGGATCCCGCTCGGGTACTCGATCACCGTCGCGTTCGTCCTGCGGTGGTAGGACGCCGCGGCGTCGCAGTCGGCGCTGGCGATCTCACTGCCCGAGGCGCTCGCAGACGGCGTCGTGGATCGCCTCGCGGGTGCGGTGGCTCGCCTCGCCGTCGATCCGGAACTCGATGACTTGGGCGCCGTCGGCGTCCAGCGAGGCGTCGTAGGCGTCGCGGAACGCTGGCAGCGTCTCGACGCGCGCGAAGTCCAGCCCGTACAGATCGCCGGTCGGCGCGAAATCGATCCCGTGGGGCGTCTTGAACTGCTCGGTGAAGGGGGGGTCGAAGTCCTCGATCGGGAGCAGGTGGAAGATGCCGCCGCCGTCGTTGTTGATGAGAACGACCGTGGCGTCGACGCCACAGCGCGCGACCGCCAGCAGCCCGTTCATGTCGTGATAGAAGGCGAGGTCGCCGGTGACGAGCACCAGCGGGTCGTCGGTCGCGCTGCCGGCGCCGAGCGCCGTGCTCTCGATGCCGTCGATGCCGCTGGCGCCGCGGTTTCCGAGCACCGAGAGGGCGGCGTCCCGGGGGCGGCCGAACCGGTCGAGATCCCGGACCGGCATGCTGTTGGAAACGAATACGGTCGCCGGATCGGGCGCGCGTTCGACAGCGTCGGCGACAACGGCGCCCTCGTACAGATCGTCCGCACCCAGTTCGTCGACCGCACGCCAGTACTCGCGTTCGGCGTCGAGCCACCGGTCGCGCCAGTCGCCCGCTGACTGCGCCGCGGCGTCCGCGCCGGACAGCCGATCCGCCAGCGCTCGGACTGTTCGGTCGGGGTCGGCCGCGACGAGATCGGTCGCGGTGAACGTCGCGTCGCGCCACTCGCCGGCGGGATCGACGAGGAACTGGCGGGCGTCGGCGTCGGCCAGATAGTTCCGAAGCGGCTTCGAGGTCGGCGAGGCGCCAAAGCGAACGACGACATCCGGATCGGGCCAGCCGCCCACGACCCGGTCGTCGAGGTAGCCGTCGTAGCCGCCGAGCACCGGCGCCGTGTCGACGTGCGGCCCGAATCGGAGTCCCGAAAGCGGGTCGGCGAGCACCGGCGCATTCGTCGCGGTAGCGAGCCGGGAAACGGCGTCCGCATCGACGCCGGGGGACGCCGTGGCATCCGAAGCGTCTGCGGCGGCAGTGTCGGCAGCGGTCGCGCCATCGACGGCGGCCGTCGACGGATCCGCCGGCCCGGCGACGATCAGCGCGCGCTCGGCGTCCGCGAGAGCCCCGGTCAGCCGATCCAGCGCGGCGTCGTCGAGCGTCGGCCGCCCGCCGGTCGTCCGGACGAACGGGCCGTCTCGGCCCTCGGCGCCCAGTGGCTCGCGCTCGGGTAGGTCGTCGGGCACGTCGCCGGACACCTCGACCGGCTCCAGCGGCTTCCGGAACGGGACGTTGAGATGCACTGGCCCGGCGGGGACGCCGGTCGACTCGGCGAGCGCGCGGGCGGCGTCGGTTCGCAGGCGCCGGAGCTTCCGGCCCGTCGGTTCGGGCTCGGGAAGGTCGCGGAACCAGCGCACGGCGTCGCCGTAGAGCTTCTCCTGATCGATCGTCTGGTTGGCGCCGCTGTCTCTGAGTTCGGGCGGGCGGTCGGCCGTCAACAGCACCATCGGCACTCTGGCCTGACTGGCCTCGATCACGGCGGGGTGGAAGTTCGCCGCCGCGGTGCCCGAGGTGCAGATCAGCGGTGTCGGCTCGCCGGTCCGCCGGGCTCGGCCGAGCGCGAAGTACGCCGCCGAGCGCTCGTCGAAGTGCGAGAAGACGGTCAGGTCGGGGTGAGCGTCGGCGGCGACGGTCAGCGGCGTCGACCGGCTCCCCGGCGCGACACACACCGCCTCGACGCCGCCGGCGACCAGTTCGTCGAGCAGCGTCTCGGCCCACAGGGTGTTACGGTTCGGTGCCGTCATGCGATCACTCCAAGGAGTCGAGCATCGGGCCGTACTTTAGCTGGACCTCGTCCCACTCGCGGTCGGGGTCGCTGTCGGCGACGATGCCGGCGCCCGCAAAGAGCGTCGCCCGATCCTCGCGGGCGACCGCCGAGCGGATGCCGACGGCGAAGGCGCCGTTGCCCGCGGCGTCGAACCAGCCGACGGGGGCGGCGTACCAGCCACGGTCGAACGTCTCGGTCTCCTTGATCGTCTCCCAGGCGGCGTCGGGCGGGAACCCGCCGACCGCGGGCGTCGGGTGGAGGGCCTCGACCAGCGAGAGCACGTGCTCTACGTCGTCGAGTTCGGCCGTGATCGGCGTCTGGAGGTGCTGGACGGTCGGGAGCGTTCGAATCGTGCGCTGGCCCGTCCGGATCGACCCCGCGAAGGGTTCGAGCTGTTCGCGGACGGCCTCGGCGACCAGTTCGTGTTCGTGGATGTCCTTCTCGCTGTCGAGCAGTTCGTTCGCCAGCCACTCGTCTTCCTCGGGCGTGTCGCCGCGGCCCGTCGAGCCCGCCAGCGCCTCGGTCTCGACGGTGCGGCCGGACAGCGAGACGAGGCGCTCGGGCGTCGCGCCGAAGAAGTTCGCGCCCTCGTCGGGCTGGACGAGAAACCGGTAGCAGTCCGGGTAGGATCGGTCGAGACGAGCGAGCAGGTCCGGGATCGACAGCGGGGCGTCGAGATCGACCGACAGCGCCTGAGCGAGCACGACTTTGCGCAGGTCGCCCCGTTCGATCCGGTCGACGGCGGCCCGGACCTGGCGTCGCCACTCCGTTCGAGAGGTCGTGCGCTCGCGGGACGCGACGCCGGGCGGAGCGCCCGGGCGGCCGTCGGCAGTCGCGGCCGAAATCTCGGCCGCCACGTCGTCGAGACGCCGCTCGACCGCGGCGTCGTCCGGCGGATCGACAGCGTTGACGGTCAGCCAGACGCCGTCGTCGCTCCACGTGATCTGCACTTGGGGGAGGACGAAGCGGGCGCCGGCAAAGCCCTTCCACGGGCCGGCCGGTTCGTGCTCGTCGTGAAAGGCAAAGCCCCCGAACAGCCGCGGGCGGCCGACGACGCGTTCGGCGTCGCCGTCGAGGTGGGAGAACAGCCGTTCGGCCGCCTCTCGTACCGCGTCGAAGCGGTCCGGCCCGTCGGCGTCGATCGTCGCCGCCGCGCCCCAGCCGGCGACTGTGGGGCCGTCCGGCGGCGTCCAGAGCTCTCGGGGCGGCTCGAAGGCGTCGAGAACTGCCCGGCGCGAGAGATCGTCGAGTTCGCGGCGCCGAGTCACGAGCGGTCCGTCGATCGGATCTCGCCGACCGTCCCCGCTGCGCAGCGATTCCATCGCACGACACTCGGGAGGCCGGGCTATTTAGCCTGTCCCTCTGGTCGTCGGCGCACCGCTGGCCCGACTCGTGCATGTGATCCGCTACCGATACGCTTTTTTCAGGATCGAACAAACGAATCGCCAATCGACAGCCCGGCTACGGCCGGGCCTCGCGCACTCTCTCCACAGATGCAATCGAACTCTTTGGGCCCCGCGCTCGTCGCGGGTCTGTGTATCGCCGCGCTCGGCCTCGGCGCCGCGACGCTTTCGAGCGCCGTGGTCGTCCCGTCGAACCCGGCCGCCGTCCCCGGCGGATCGATCGACCTGCCGTGGCCAACGTCAGCGAGCTACGCCGCTATGGCCGTTCTCACAGGCCTACTGGTGCTCGCCGTCTACACGTTCGACGGCCGCGGAATCAGCGACAAGCGACAGTTCGTCAGGGCGATCCCCGTGCTCGTCGTGATCGTCGCCCTGATCATCGTCGTGAACCACGTCTGGCTGACCTCGCTCCAGCCACCATCCGGCTTCGATATCTCGGCAGCCAACGGCTCCTCGGGCGGCAGCGGCGGGGGCGGCGCCGCGTCGAACAACTCGTCGGGCGACTCGGGCGGTCCCGTCGGTGACGGCAACCTCTTTGCGACAGCCGGACTGGTCGCGGCGCTGTTGATCGGGCTGCTGGCGGTCGCCGGCGCCGAGTACATCCCCGATGGAGACGACGACCAGCAGAGCCGCCGGGAGTCAGCGGCCGACGCTGACGATGCGGACGCCGCGGCGATCGGCGAGGCGGCGGGCCGCGCGGCCGACCGGATCGAGGCGACCGACGACGGCTTCGAGAACGAGGTGTACCGCGCGTGGCGCGAGATGGCCGACGGCGTCGACGTCGGGAGCCCCCGGACGAGCACGCCAGCCGAGTTTGCCGCCGCGGCGGCCGACGCCGGTCTCGACCCCGACCGCGTCGAAGAGCTCACCGACCTGTTCGAGGCGGTTCGCTACGGCGACCGCGCCGTCACCGAAGAGCGCGAGCGCCGAGCCGTCGAGGCGCTCCGTGGCATCGAGCGCGAACAAGGAGGTGACGAGCAGTGAGCGCCGCCGGACGCGTGCTCGTCGCGGTCGGCACCGTCACTGCCGTCCTCGGGCTGGCGCTGCTCGTCGAGCCGGGACTCGCCAGCGAAGTGTTTGCCGACCAGTTCTACGTCAGTCTCGTCGGCGTGCTGGCGGTCCTGCAGGGCGGACGCTACGCCCGCGACGCGTGGCGCTCGCCGGTCGTCGGCGCCGAGACGGGCGATCCCGAACTCGTCGAGGGCGTTCCGACGCCGGGCGACGGCTTCGACGCGGCGCTCGATTCGGCGTCCGATGTCCACACGATCGACGGGCGCAGCGAGATCAGAGAGCGCCTCGGCGGGATTGCCAGCGTCGTTCTCGAACGGCGCCGGGACTGCTCGCCCGAACAGGCACGCGAGCAACTCGCCGCCGGCGACTGGACCGACGATCCGCTGGCGGCGGCGTTTTTCAGCGACAACGCCGACATCCCGCTCTCGATTCGCCTGCGAATCCGAGTGAGCTCGAAGTCGCCGTTCGGCGTTCGAGCCGAACACGCCGCCGACGAACTCGAACGGATCTGGAGGGCCGAGTCGTGACCGCCGCCGAGCAGACAGTCGACGCCGATGCGACGGCCCGCGACTCGGCGCCGACCGAGGATGCCGACGGCGCTGACACAGCCGACGCCGAGAGTGCGTTCGACGACGCCGACGCAGCCGCTGTGTCCGCAGACCGGATCGTCGCCGCCGAGGACCGCTACACAGGCCGGTGGAACGGCGTCGCCGCGGCGGCGCTGCTGGCGGTCGGCGTCGGCGCGATCGCCCAATCGCCGGCGGCGTTTCTCCTCGGCGTCTTCGGCGTCGCCTACGCCGCCTACGCGCGGATGGCCGAGCCGCCGGCGGTCGATCTCCGAGTCGAACGCGAGTTCGGCACCGACCGCCCCGACCCGGGCGAAGCGGTCGACGTGACCGTCCGGATCACCAACGAGGGCGCGTCGATTCCCGATCTGCGCGTGGTCGATGGCGTCCCCGACCAGATTCACGTCGTCGAGGGGACGCCCCGGCTCGCCGCCGATCTGGGGGCCGGCGAGACCGTCGAGCTACAGTACGCGGTGGGCGCCGAGCGTGGCCGGCACGAGTTCGACCACCTTCGGGCGATCGCTCGTGGGTACAGCGGCGCCGTCGAGCGCGACGCCGACGTGCAGTCAGCGACCGACGACGAGCTGTACTGCACGCCCGGCGAGCTGCCGCCGTCGACGAACCTCTCCTTGCAGTCGCTGACGACGCCCTACGCCGGCCGGGTCGAGACCGACATCGGCGGCGACGGCGCCGAGTTCTACGCGACCCGCGAGTACCAGCGGGGCGACCCGCTCTCCCGGGTCGACTGGAACCGGAAAGCACGGACCGGCGAGCTCTCGACCATCGAGTTCCGCGAGGAGCGAGCCGCCTCCGTCGTACTGCTGATCGACGTGCGCGTCGAGTCGTGGCTCCGGCCGGACGCCGCCTCACCGAGCGCCGTCGAGCGCTCGGTCGAGGGCGCGATGCAGGTGTTTTCCTCGCTGATCGAGGGCGGCGACCGCGTCGGCGTCGCGGTGCTGGGCGCGACCGATCCGTGGCTGCCACCGGGGAGCGGCGAGGACCACCGCGCCGCTGCTCGCAGGCTGTTCGTCGAGCATCCGCTGTTGACGCCCGAATCGGCCGATGACCTGATCGAGCGGCCGATCAGCGTCGACTCGCTCCGCAAGCAGCTGCCGAGTCACTCGCAGGTGATCCTGTTCTCGCCGCTGTGCGACGACGGCGCCGTCGAGCAGGCGACGCTGCTGGAAGCCGCCGGCCACCGCGTCACCGCGGTCAGCCCCGATCCGACGGCGACGGCCACGGCCGGCCAGTCCGTCGCGCACGTCGAGCGTGAGCTCCGGCTCTCGGAGCTTCGTCGCACCGGTGCCCGCGTCGTAGACTGGCGTTGGGAGGAGCCGCTGGCAGCCGCTATCTCGCGGGCCGGCGAGAGGTGGTCGGCGTGACCGACGGCGTCGAGCGGGGGCCGACCCGGACGAGCACGCGCGTCGCACTCGCGGCCGGCGTCGGGTGCGTACTTGCGCTCGCCACCGGGTCGCTCGCGTCGCTCGTACTGGGTGTGCCGGCACTCGGTACGCTCGCGGTCGGCATGCGACGAGTGGACCGGCGGGGCATCGACGCCGGGGCGTTCGGGCTGTTCGCCGCGGCGCTGCTGGCGGCGGTCACGGGCGCGCCGACCGCGTCGACGCTGATCGGCGCCGGACTGGCCATCCTCGCGTGGGACGCCGGCGGCAACGCCCTCGAACTCGGCCGGCAGGTCGGTCGGGACGCCGCGACCCGCGAGGCTGAGATCGCACATCTTTCGGGGACCGTCGGCGTCGCCGCCGGTGCTGGCGGGCTCGGCTACGGCTTCTACACCGCTGGTAGCGGCGGCCGGCCGGTCGCCGCGCTGGTGCTGTTGAGCTTCGCCGCGGTGTTGCTGGCCTCGGCGCTGCGGCTCCGACCACTCGCTCGCGGCGACAACTGAGGCTGACGCGCATACCCAGTATGACGCCCCCGCCCCCGTTGTTTATAAACTGTCGAGACGAACATTCCCGTAGCGGGGCACCGTCACCGCCTCGATCGGACGGATACCGATAGCCTTTATAACCCAAAGTATACTGGTAAATAGGGTTTGGGGATACGCTTATACGTCTTCACTCCCGTACATAGTATACGTCCGGTGGCCGCCCACCGGTCCCCGCACCCGAGCCCGTTCGCGTCGTATCGTGTCGTCGTTCGCCGCCGAAGCCGTCGTCTCGCGTAGAGGTTTGGGGAACGACACCACATGACAAGAACTGTCGACGCTTCCCGTCGCGCCGCCGCGCGTTCGCCGCCGATACAGCGCCCCGAGCGGCCGCGCTGGTCGCACCTCGACACCCGTGCGGCGAGTCTAGTGGCGATCGTCGGTGGTACACGGCCGCCAGTGATACAATGTCAGGAGACACAGAAACCCTCGACGAACTGAGCCAAGAGTACAGGCAGTCGATGCCCGAGGACCTCCGGGAGACCAAGTCCTTCGAGTGGTATCTCGACGCGGTCTACGACGACCCGAAGATAGCCCGCAACGCCCACCAGCGCGTGGCGGACATGTTCGACTACTACGGCACCGAGTACGACGAAGAGACCGGTGTCGTCGAGTACCTACTGGCCTCGGAGGACCCGCTCGGAGACGGCGAAAACCGGTTTTTCGGCCGGGTAGTCCACGAGTCGATCCACGAGTTCGTCAACAAGGTCAAAAGCGGCGCCCGACGGCTCGGTCCGGAGCGCCGCATCAAGCTCCTGCTCGGCCCAGTCGGTTCGGGTAAGTCTCACTTCGACAAACAGGTCCGACGCTACTTCGAGGACTACACGCTACGCGATGCGGGGCGGATGTACACGTTCCGGTGGACGAACCTCTGTGACGTGATCGACGATCAGGACCCTGCCGACGACACGGTCCGGTCGCCGATGAATCAGGACCCGCTCGTGTTGCTCCCCCAAGAGCAGCGCGACTCGGTGATCGACGGGATCAACGAACGGCTCGACGCGCCCTATACGATCCGCAACGAGCAGGCCCTCGATCCCGAGAGCGAGTTCTACATGGACCGGCTGCTCGCCCACTACGAGGACGACCTCAAGGCGGTGCTGGCCAACCACGTCGAGATCGTCCGCCTGACCGCCGACGAGAACAAACGGCAGGCCCTAGAGACGTTCGAGCCCAAAGACAAGAAGAATCAGGACGAGACCGAGCTCACCGGCGACGTGAACTACAGCAAGATCGCCGTCTACGGCGAGTCCGACCCGCGTGCGTTCGACTACTCGGGGGCGTTCTGCAACGCCAACCGCGGCGTGTTCTCCGGCGAGGAGCTACTCAAACTCCAGCGGGAGTTCCTCTACGACTTCCTGCACGCCACCCAAGAGCAGACGATCAAGCCCAAATCCAACCCGCGGATCGACATCGACCAAGTGATCGTCGGGCGGACGAACATGCCCGAGTACAAGGACAAGAAGGGCGACGAGAAGATGGAGGCGTTCAACGACCGCACCAAGCGGATCGACTTCCCCTACGTCCTTTCCTACGAGCACGAGGCCGACATCTACGACAAGATGCTCACGAACGCCGACGTGCCCGACATCCACGTCGAGCCCCACACCTTGGAGATGGCCGGCCTCTTCGGCGTCCTCACGCGGATCGAGGAACCCGACACCGAACTCGTCGACCTGCTCCAGAAGGCCAAAGCCTACAACGGCGAGGTCGACGAGGGCGACGATGTCGACGTGAAAAAGCTCCGCGACGAAGCCGAAGCCACCGCCGAGATCGGCGAGGGGATGGACGGCGTCTCGCCCCGGTTCATCGGCGACGAGATCGCCGAGGCGATCATGGACTCGAAGCACCGCTCGCGGGGCTTTCTCTCGCCGCTGACGGTGTTCAACTTCTTCGAGGAGAACCTCGAACACCACGGCTCGATCCCCGAGGACAACTTCGATCGGTACTACCGCTACCTCGAAACCGTCCGCGAGGAGTACCGCGAGCGGGCCATCGAGGACGTGCGCCACGCGCTGGCCTACGACGTCGACGAGATCCGGCGCCAAGGCGAGAAGTACATGGACCACGTGATGGCCTACATCGACGACGACACCGTCGAGGACGAGCTCACGGGCCGCGAACAGGAGCCCGACGAGACGTTCCTGCGCTCGGTCGAAGAGAAGCTAGAGATCCCCGAGGACCGCAAAGACGACTTCCGCCAGGAGGTCTCGAATTGGGTCTCCCGGCGCGCACGCGAGGGCGAGGCCTTCGATCCCCAAGACAACGAGCGGCTTCGCCGCGCCCTCGAACGGAAGCTCTGGGAGGACAAGAAGCACAACATCAACTTCTCCGCGCTGGTCAGCGCCAACGAGTTCGACGACGACGAGCGCAACCAGTGGATCGACGCGCTGATCGAACAGGGCTACAGCGAGGACGGCGCGCGGGAGGTGCTAGAGTTCGCCGGCGCCGAAGTCGCCAAGTCCGAGCTGGAGGAATAATGAGCCGAGGCGACGAGTACGTCAGAGCGGCCGACCGAGCGCTCGAAGGCGCCTACGAGGAGCCGATGAGCTTGGAGGCGTACGTCGACACCGTCTTCGAGAGTCCGAACATCGCGTCTCACGCCAGCAAGTACCTGCTGGAGGCGATCGAGGCCGCGGGCACTCGACCGGTCGTCGAGGACGGCGAGGACAAGGAGCGCTATCGCTTCTTCGACGACCCGCACAACGGCGGCGAGCACGCGATCTTGGGCAACACCGAGGTGCTCAACGCCTTCGTCGACGACCTGCGAACGATCGCGGCCGAGCGCGGGAAAGGCGAGAAGATCATCTGGTTCGACGGGCCGACCGCGACCGGCAAATCCGAACTCAAGCGGTGTCTGATCAACGGTCTCCGGGAGTACTCCAAGACCCCGGAGGGACGCCGCTACACGGTCGAGTGGAACGTCGAGGGCGCGGTCGAAACCCGCGGGCTCAGCTACGGCGGCGATGGCGTCCCCGACGAGGACGCGTGGTACGAAAGCCCGGTGCAGGCCCACCCGCTCAGCGTCTTCCCCGAGGACATCCGGGAGGACCTGCTGGCCGAGCTGAACGCCGCGAGCGAGGACCACATCGACCTCCACGTCGACCAGCGCCTCGACCCGTTCTCGCGGGAGGCCTACGAGTATCTCGAAGAGCAGTACCGGCGCAACGGCGCCGAAGAGCTGTTCTCGACGATCACCGACCCGAAACACCTGCGCGTGAAAAACTACGTCGTCGATGTCGGTCAGGGGATCGGCGTGCTCCACTCCGAGGACGAGGGCCACCCCAAGCAGCGGCTCGTCGGCTCGTGGATGCAGGGGATGCTACAGGAACTCGACTCTCGCGGGCGCAAGAACCCGCAGGCGTTCAGTTACGACGGCGTCCTCTCGCAGGGCAACGGGCTTCTGACGATCGTCGAGGACGCCGCCCAGCACGCCGACCTGCTCCAGAAACTGCTGAACGTGCCCGACGAGGGTACCGTCAAGCTCGACAAGGGGATCGGGATGGACGTGGACACGCAACTGCTCATCATCTCGAACCCCGATCTCGACGCCCAACTCAATCAGCACGCCGACCGCAACGGCACCGATCCGCTGAAGGCGCTCAAGCGTCGACTCGACAAGCACGAGTTTACATACCTCACCAACTACTCGCTGGAGGCCGAGCTGATCCGGCGGGAGCTGACCAACGAGACCGAGGTGTGGGAGTCGACCGAGTACGACGAGATCGAGGCGAAGCTCCGCGAGCCGGTGACGGTGACGGTCCGCGACGCCGACGGCGAACTCACCGAGCGCGAACTGGCGCCCCACGCCGTCGAGGCCGCCGCGATGTACGCCGTCGTCACGCGGCTGGACGACGGCGACCTGCCGGCCGGCGTCGATCTGGTCGACAAGGCGGTGCTGTTCGATCGAGGCTACCTGCAGGACGGCGACGAGCGCATCGAGAAAGACGACTTCGAGTTCGTTGGCGCGACCGACGGCGAACACGGCATCCCCGTGACCTACACGCGCGACGAGTTGGCGAGTCTGCTCCAGACCGAGCGCGACCGCCACCACGCCGACCTGCCCGTCGAGGACGTCGTGATGCCCCGCGACGTGCTCAACTCGATGGCCGAGAATCTGAACGACGCGCCGGTGTTCTCGGCCGGCGAGCGCACCGAGTTCGAGAACCGCGTCGTCCCGGTGAAAAATCACGTGTTCAAACAGCAAGAGGAGGACGTGCTCGACGCGATGCTACGTGACAAGCGCGTCGACGCCGACACCGTCGAGGAGTACGTCCGGCACGTCTACGCGTGGGCGACCGACGAGCAGATCACTAACGACCGCGGCGAGCGCGTCGAGCCCGACCCGCTGAAGATGAAGGTGTTCGAGGTCGAGCACATGGGTCGGTTCGCCGAGGAGAGCTATCAGGGCGACGAGCCCGGCCCCGGCGTCCGGGAGTTCCGCACCGAGAAGATCATCACCGCGCTGAACCGCCACGCGTGGGAGCACCGCGACGAGGACTTCTCGGTGGCCGACGTGGACCTGACGGATATCCCGATCATCCGGTCGCTGCTCGAAAGCTACGACTGGGAAGATGTCGCGCGTATCCACGAGGACTTCGACCCGCGCCAGTGGGACGACCCGCCGGCCGACACCGAGACCGCGACCGTGAAAGCACAGACGATCGCAAACATGACGGACCTGTTCGACTACAGCGAGGCCGCGGCCGAACTGACGAGCCGCCACGTCGTCGGGCAGGTCGCCTACAAGTGGGATTAGCATGGGACTGCAAGACGACCTCGAACGATTCCGTGAAGTCGGGGAACAGCGCCGTGAGGATCTGGCCGAGTTCATCCAGTACGGCGACCTCGGCCAGAGCGGGAAAGACGACGTTCGGATCCCGATCAAGATCGTCGATCTCCCCGAGTTCGAGTACGACCGACGCGATCAGGGCGGCGTCGGGCAGGGCGACGCCGATGTCGGAGACCCCGTCGGCCAGCCACAGCCACAGCCGGGCGACGGCGACGAGGAGGGCGAGCCCGGCGAGGAGAGCGCCGACCACGAGTACTACGAGATGGACCCCGAAGAGTTCGCCGAGGAACTCGACGAGCGACTCGGGCTCGACCTCGATCCGAAGGGCAAGCGCGTAATCGAGGAGAAGGAAGGTCCGTTCACCGACCTGACCCGGAGCGGTCCCGACTCGACGCTCGACTTCGAGCGCATGTTCAAGGAGGGCCTCAAGCGCAAGCTCGCCATGGACTTCGACGAGGAGTTCCTCCGGGAGGTGCTCAAAATCGACGGCTGGGGCCCCGACCGAACGTTCGAGTGGGCGCGCGGCGAGAACATCCCCGTCTCGAAGGCGTGGATCGAGGACGCCTACTCCGAGATTTCCGACGGCGAGCGGACGACGTGGTCGAGCCTCGACGAACTGGAGGAAACGATCGACCGCGAGCCGATCCAGCAGAAGATCCGCCGCGAAGGCATCAAGCAGGTGCCGTTCCGCCGGGAGGACGAGCGGTATCGCCACCCCGAGATCATCGAGGAGCGCGAGAAGAACGTCGTCGTGTTCAACATCCGCGACGTGTCGGGGTCGATGCGTCAGAAGAAGCGCGAGCTCGTCGAGCGGGTGTTCACGCCGCTCGACTGGTATCTGCAGGGCAAGTACGACAACGCCGAGTTCGTCTACATCGCCCACGACGCCGAAGCGTGGGAGGTCGAACGCGACGAGTTCTTCGGCATCCGGTCGGGCGGCGGGACGAAGATCTCGGCCGCCTACGAACTCGCCGCCGACCTCGCCGAGGAGTACCCGTGGAGCGAGTGGAACCGGTACGTGTTCGCCGCGGGTGACAGCGAAAATTCCTCGAACGACACCGAACAGCGCGTCGTCCCGCTGATGGAGCAGATTCCCGCGAACCTCCACGCCTACGTGGAGACCCAGCCGAGCGGCAACGCGATCAACGCGACCCACGCCGAGGAGGTCGAGAGCCACTTCGGCGACGCCGACGACGTGGCCGTGGCCTACGTCGCAAGCGAGGACGACGTGACCGACGCCATCTACGAAATTCTCAGCACAGAGGAGGAAGCAGAACAGTGAGCACAGAGGCAACACCATGAGTTTCGACCGCTACGAAGCCAGACGCGAGGCATCGAAGCTGCAAGAGCCCGTCGACGAGGCGCGGCTGCTGGCCGAAAAGCTCGGGCTGTCGCCGTATCCGGTCAACTACTGGATCGTCGACTACGACGAGATGAACGAGCTGATCGCCTACGGCGGGTTCCAGCACCGGTACCCCCACTGGCGCTGGGGGATGCAGTACGACCGCCAGCAAAAGCAGGGCCAGTACGGCGGCGGAAAGGCCTTCGAGATCGTCAACAACGACAACCCCTCGCACGCGTTCTTGCAGGAGTCGAACGATCTGGCCGACCAGAAGGCGGTGATCACCCACGTCGAGGCCCACGCCGACTTCTTCGCCAACAACGAGTGGTTCGGCCTGTTCACCGACGCGCGGGGCGACGACGCCGTCGACGCCGCCGCGATGCTCGAACGCCACGGCCGGTCGATCCGCGAGTACATGTCCGACCCCGATGTCGATCGGGCGGCCGTCGAGCGCTGGATCGACAACGTGCTCACGCTCGAAGACACGATCGACCAGCACCAGCCCTTTTCGGCGTCGCATCTGGTCGGCGATGGGCCGGCCGACGGCGAGGAGCGCGACGACGACCTCGCGGAAAAGCTCTCGGAACTGGATCTGAGCGACGAAGTCCTCGAAGAGGTGTTCGACGAGGAGTGGCTCGACGCACAGGAGGGCGACGGCGAGACGGCGTCGTTCCCCGAGACGCCCGAGAAGGACGTGATCGCCTTCCTCCGCGAGCACGGCAAGCAGTACGACGCCGAGGCCGGGAAGGCAACCGAGTTCGAGCCGTGGCAGCGCGACATCTTGGAGATGCTTCGCGCGGAATCGTACTACTTCGCCGCCCAGAAGATGACGAAGGTGATGAACGAGGGATGGGCGGCCTACTGGGAGTCGATGATGATGGGCGAGGAGGCCTTCGCGGGTGCCGACGAGTTCCTCAGCTACGCCGACCATCAGGCGCGCGTACTGGGGTCGCCCGGGCTGAACCCCTACAAGCTCGGCAAGGAGCTCTGGGAGTACGTCGAGAACACGACCAACCGGCGGGAAGTGTTCGACAAGCTGCTGCGCGTCGAGGGAATCTCGTGGCGCAACGTCGCCGACACGGTCGACTTCGACGCCGTGCTGGAGCAGCTAGAGCCACCGACCGCGCTCGATTCGATCACGAGCGACTCGCTCGACGCCGTCGCCGAACTCCCCGACGAGTACGTCGACCGCAATGCGTTAGACCGGGCGCGCGAGCGCGAGATCGACGTGGATCGGTACCCTTGGAAGGTGCTGACCTACGAGGGGCTGGCGCGGCGTCACTACTCGCTGACCAAGCGCCAAAATCGTGGCTTCCTCAAGCGCGTCAGCCAGTCCGAACTCGAACGGATCGGCCGATACCTGTTCGACGACGCGATCTACGACTCGGTCGAAGAAGCGCTGGCGGATGTCGATCACGCGGCGGGCTGGGATCGGATGCGCGGAATCCGCGAGAGTCACAACGACGTGACGTTCCTCGACGAGTTCCTCACGCAGGAGTTCGTCGACGAGAACGAGTACTTCACCTACGAGTACTCTCAGGCCGCCGGCCAGAACCGCGTCGCCAGCACGGACTACGAGGACGTCAAAAAGAAGCTCCTCCTCCAGTTCACCAACTTCGGGAAGCCGACGATCGTCGTGCAGGACGGCAACTACAACAACCGCAACGAGCTGTTGCTGGCCCACCGGTACAACGGCGTCATGCTCGACATCGAGCAGGCAAAGCGGACGCTCGAACGCGTCTTCGACCTGTGGGGGCGCCCGGTCAACCTGCTGACGATCGTCAAGACCGTCGACGAGCACGACATCGAGGTCGCAAAGCGTCGGAACCGCGAACCGGATCCCGACGAGCAGGGCTTGCTGATCCGGTACGACGGCGCCTCCTTCGAGGAGCGCGACATCCCGTGGGAGGAAGTCGAGGACATCGCCGCCAGCGACATCGACTACGACACCAAGCCCGACGACTGGCTGGCCTGAGCCGCGGCGCCGTCGGTCCCGGTGACCATTTTTACTCGCGGGTCGAGACGACGCCTATGGCGAGTTCGACGACGTTCTCCGTCCGGACCGGCGACCGTACCGACACCGTCGACGTGACCGACCGCGTCGCAGCCGCGGTACCAGACTCCACCGAAACCGGCGTCTGTACCGTGTTCGTCCGCCACACCACGGCGGGCATCTGCATCAACGAGAACGAGTCGCGGCTTCGCGCCGACACCGAGGACTTTCTGCGCGATCTGGTCCCCGACGAGGGCCACCGCCACGATCAACTCGACGGCAACGCGGATTCACACCTGCGTGCGACGTTGATCGGCGCGAGCGAGTCGGTTCCGATCGAGGACGGAGACCTCGCGCTCGGGCGCTGGCAGTCCGTCTTGCTGCTGGAGTTCGACGGCCCGCGGACGCGGGAAGTGACGGTGACCGTCGTCGGCGAGTGAGCGGCGGCGTCCGGCGGCGACGGGCGCTGCGGGACAGCGGGCGGCTGGACGCCGCCGTGTCGCCGGTCGTGGACGCCGATCGGTCACCGAACGAGGACGCTGTCCGAGCAGCGAACGAGGACGCCGCCGTTCCATCGGACGATGACGCCGCGGCGTCGTCGCGCGAAGCCGGCAACGACTTGGGCGCGATCAGTCGCTGCAGCGTGTCGCTGCCGACGGTCGAAAGCACCAGCGGGACGCTGCGGGCGTCGACGGCGAGCCAGCCGAGCAACAAGAGCGCGCCGGCTGCCAAGAGCGCGCGATCGCGGGTCGGCGTCACGACGCCACCGAGAGGATCACCGACGCGTTCCAGCCGACGACGGTGACGCCGATCAGACAGAGGCCGGCCGGCACCGCGGCGGCGTACGGCGACGGGAGCCGCCACGCGACGAGCGCGAACGCCGCCATCGTCGCTGCCTTCCAGAGGCTCAGCACCACGACGACGGCGAGAAAGCCCGGCGACAGTTCGATCAGCGCTGCCGGAATCGGGTTGCTCTCGGTCGCACCCAGTTGGAGGCCGACCAGCGTCGAGGCGAGGTCGCCGACGCCGTAGACTGCGACCGCCAGCACCCACAGCGAGCCGGCGCTAGCGAGTCGGCGGGGAAGCGCGGAGGCGGTGGCGCCGAGGAAGGCATCGCTACCCGTCGCCACGGCGATCACCCCGAACGTGACGGCTGGGCGTCCCTGCGCGGTCGGCGTCGGCAGTGAGCACTGGAAGCATAGGTTCGCGCGACCCCACGACGGTCGCTACGTGCGGCTCACGGCCGAGCCCCTGATTGCTATACTTGCGCTACCGTTCGAAGGCGGCGGTTACCGCCGCCAGCGACCGGGAACTCCGCTTTAGGACTACCCCGACCCGAACGGGACGGCGCCGCTGCGGTCGGTGACGATGCCGTCGACGCCGAGGCGAAGCAGCGCTCGGCCGAGCAGTGGATTGTCGACCGTCCACGCGTTGACGCCGAAAGAGCCGTGAGCTACGGCATCACGTAACGCGTGGCACTGCCCCACAGATTCAACTGCTTCGGACGCGCAGGGAACGGTATGTCCGTGAGTTTCGACTTCGATGGACGCGTCGCCGTCGTTACGGGCGCCTGCGGGGCGCTCGGAAGTGCCGTCGTCGAGCGGTTCCACGCCGCCGGCGCGACCGTCGCCGCGGTCGATGTCGTCTCGCCCGACGACGAGGACGCGCTGCTCGACATCGAAGCGGGGATCGAGTACTACCAGATCGACCTGACCGACGAAGCAGATGTCGAGCGGGGGATCGGCGAGATCGCCGACGACCACGGCGGAATCGACTACTTGGCGAACGTCGCCGGCACGTGGCGCGGCGGCCAGCCGATCGAGGAGACGCCGGTCGACGAGTTCGACATGCTGTTCGATGTCAATCTCAAAACGGCGTTTCTGGCGAGCAAGCACGCGCTCCCACATCTCCGCGACGGCGCGGGTGCGATCGTCAGCATCAGCTCCCGGTCGTCGCTGTCGGGCGGCGAGGGCGACGGGCCCTACCGCGCTTCGAAGGCGGGCGTGCGCCTGCTGACCGAGACGCTGGCCGAGGAGAACAGCGGCGACGTGCGGGCCAACGCCGTCATGCCGAGCGTGATCGACACGCCGGCCAACCGCGAGATGATGCCCGACGCCGATCACGACTCGTGGGTCGATCCGGCCGACATCGCCGGCGTCATCGCCTTCCTCTGTAGCGACGGCGCCAGTCCGACCAGCGGCGCCGCCGTGCCGGTGTACGGCGAGGCGTGACTGCCGCCGCGGTGCTCACAATAAACAAATAATTTATATTTATTTGCTAACAGTGCCTCGAATCGTATTATTAGAACGTCTCTGATATACAAAGAAATTATTCGTCCGTGACATAATCACGAACCCGCAAGGTTATTATTAGCTCGTAGGACAGTACGTACCATGGCACTCGAAGAAGTAACGAGAGAGAAGTGGGCGACCCGTCTCGGGTTCATCCTCGCCGCCGTCGGCAGTGCGGTGGGGCTAGGTAACATCTGGCGATTCCCCTTCCAAGTCGGACAGGAGGGAGGTGCAGCGTTTCTGGTCATGTACCTGCTGTTCGTGGCGATCATCGGCATCCCGGCGATGCTGGTCGAGTTCGTCGTCGGCCGAAGCTCCGAACGCAACCCGATCAACGCGTTCGATCGGCTGGGCCACGGCGAGTGGCGCTTTATCGGCATTCTCGGCGTCATAACCGGGTTCCTGATTCTGTCGTACTACTCGGTCGTCGCCGGTTGGGTGACCCGCTACACCTTCGCAAGCCTGACAGGTGCGTACTTCGGCGAAGCGGGCGCGTACTTCGGACAGATTTCGGCGGGCCCGGCAGCGGTCGGCTTCCACGCGCTGTTTATGGTTGTCACCGCGGTGATCGTCGCGGCCGGTATTCAGAAGGGTATCGAGATGGCGGTCAAGGTGATGGTGCCGGCACTGCTGGTACTGCTCGTCGGACTGATCGCCTACGCCTTCACGCTCGAGGGCGCCGCGCAGGGCTACGAATACTACCTCTCGCCGGACTTCGGCGTCATTGCGGCGAACTGGACGTCCATCCTTCCGGCGGCAGCGGGACAGGCGTTTTTCACCCTCTCGCTCGGGATGGGCGTGATGATCACCTACGCGTCCTACATCGACGAGGACCGCAACCTCGGCGTCGACGGGGGCTGGATCGCCTTCCTGAACACGCTGGTGTCGATCCTCGCCGGACTCGTCGTCTTCCCGGTGCTGTTCACGATCGGTACCGAGCCCGGCAGCGGCGGCCCGGGCGAGCTGTTCGCAGGCGTCGGCGGCGCCATCGCGCAGGTTCCCGGTAGCCGACTCGTCGGCTTCCTGTTCTTCGGCGTCGTCACCATCGCGGCGCTGTCGAGCGCGATCAGCATCCTCGAGGTGCTCGTCTCCTACGCCATCGACAACTACAGCATCGAGCGCCCCACGGCGACAGCCGTGATCTCGGCGATCGTGTTCGTCGTCGGCATCCCGTCGGCGATGAGCACTGACGTTCTCACGCTGTTCGACGCCACCACCGCACAGTTGCTGTTGCCACTAGGCGTGTTTCTCACCGTGATTTTCGTCGGCTGGGTGTACCAAGACTCCGCCAAGGAACTCGCAAAGGGCACCGGATCGGACGCCAGCGGGACCTTGCCGGTCCTGTGGCTCTGGTACGTCCGGATCCCGATTCTCATCGTGGTCGGGTTCGTGCTCGTTATCAACGCAACGGAGCTGTATGGCACGTTGACTGATATGCTGTTGTAGCGCCGACAAGCGGCGCTTTCGCGGTTGCGGGTTGCGGAAAACTTTTCCTTCCACTGGTAGTCACTTCGCAGTATGAACGACAGCCGGAGGGATCTGCCGTGACGATGGACGACCGCATCGAGGAGTTGCGCGACCTCCGCGAGGACGCCGAACAGGGCGGTGGAGAGGCCCGGATCGAGCGCCAGCACGAGAAGGGCAAGATGACCGCCCGCGAGCGCATCGAGTACTTCCTCGACGACGGCACGTTCAACGAGTTCGACCAGCTCCGGACACACAGCAACCACAACTTCGGGATGGAGGAAAAGCAGATCCTCACCGACGGCGTCGTGACGGGCTACGGCGAAGTCGACGGGCGCAAGGTGTTCGTGTTCGCGCACGACTTCACCGTCTTCGGCGGCTCGCTCGGGGAGGTGTTCGCCGAGAAGATCTGCAAGGTGATGGACACCGCCATGGAGGTCGGCTGTCCGATCATCGGCCTGAACGACTCGGCGGGCGCACGCATTCAGGAGGGCGTCAATAGCCTCGCCGGGTTCGCCGACATATTCCACCGCAACCAGAAAGCCAGCGGCGTCATTCCCCAGATATCTGCGATCATGGGCCCCTGCGCCGGCGGCGCGGTGTACTCGCCGTCGATCACGGACTTCGTGTTCATGGTCGAGGACACCAGCCACATGTACATCACCGGCCCCGGCGTCACCGAGACGGTCACCGGCGAGTCGGTGACACACGAGGAACTCGGCGGGGCGTCGACGCACAGCTCCAAGACCGGCGTCGCGCAGTTCGCGGTGCCCGACGACGAGACCGCGCTCGACCAGATCCGACAGCTCCTGTCGTATCTTCCCCAAAACAACGTCGAAGATCCGCCTCGCGTCGAGCCGTGGGACGACCCCGAGCGCCGGGACGAGCGACTGGAGGACATCGTCCCGTCGAGCCCGCAGAAGCCCTACGACATGGTCGACGTGATCGACTCGGTGATGGACGAGGGTTCCTTTTTCGAGGTCAACGAGAACTTCGCCAAGAACATCGTCGTCGGGTTCTCCCGACTCGACGGGCACGCCGTCGGCGTCGTCGCCAACCAGCCCCGCGTGAACGCGGGTACGCTGACGGTCGACTCCTCGATGAAGGCCTCGCGGTTCATCCGCTTTTGTGACTCGTTTAACGTCCCGATCGTCTCGTTCGTCGACGTTCCTGGGTACATGCCCGGCACCGAGCAGGAACACCGCGGGATCATCCGCCACGGCGCCAAGTTGCTGTACGCCTACTCCGAGGCGACGGTGCCGCTGCTGACGGTTATCACGCGCAAGGCCTACGGCGGCGCCTACTGCGTGATGGCGTCGAAACACCTCGGCGCGGATGTCAACTACGCGTGGCCGACCGCCGAGATCGCGGTGATGGGTCCACAGGGAGCGGTGAACCTGCTGTACGGCGACGAACTAGAGGCCGCCGACGACACCGAAGCGCTCCGACAGGAGCTGATCGACGAGTACCGCGAGGAGTTCGCCAACCCCTACACGGCGGCCGATCGGGGCTACCTCGACGACGTGATCGAGCCCACCGAGACCCGCCCGCGGCTGATTCAGGACCTCGAACTGCTGCGCTCGAAGCGCGAGGACCAGCCCGACAAGAAACACGGCAACATCCCACTGTAATGTCGGGAACATCGAACGCACCGGCCGCGACAGACCCGGAAGATGTCGCGGAACCCGTCGGCGAGATCCTGCCCGCAGAGGCATCGATCGACCTGCCCGACGACGCCACCGACGCCGAGGCGGCCGCGATTGCGGTGGCGATCGGCGCGCACCTGCGCGACCGGGAGATCGCCGCGGCGAACGCGGCGTCGAGCGAGGAGAGTTGGACGGGCAAACGCTGGCGGTTCGCCGGTCGGACCGAGGCCACGCAGGGCCGCGGGGACCGGGTGCCGCTGGGCGCGCCGACCGACGAATGGACCGCCGCCGGGCGGACCGATCGGTTCTGAGCCGCTCGGTCGAAGCGACTTCTGGAACCGGTAAAGTAACGTAAGTGGTCCCTGATGGTTCAGTCAAGAATGTTCCGGAAGGTTCTGGTCGCAAACCGCGGGGAGATCGCGGTTCGTGTCATGCGGGCGTGCGAAGAGCTAAACGTCGGGACCGTCGCTATCTACAGCGAGGCCGACAAAAACTCCGGACACGTCAGGTACGCCGACGAGGCCTACAACGTCGGCCCGGCCAAAGCCAGCGAGTCGTATCTCGACCACGAGGCCGTCATCGAGGCCGCGCGGAAGGCAAACGCCGACGCGATCCACCCCGGCTACGGCTTCCTCGCGGAGAACGCCGAGTTCGCCAGCAAGGTCGAAGACACCGAGATCACTTGGATCGGCCCCTCTAGCGACGCGATGGAGACGCTGGGCGAGAAGACGAAAGCGCGGACGGTGATGCAATCTGCCGACGTGCCGATCGTCCCCGGGACGACCGATCCCGTCACCGACGCCGAACAGGTCCGCGAGTTCGGCGAGAAGCACGGCTACCCCGTCGCCATCAAGGCCGAAGGCGGCGGCGGCGGCCGCGGAATGAAGATCGTCGAATCGCCCGACGAAGCCGAAGACCAACTCGAAAGCGCAAAGCGCGAGGGCGAGGCGTACTTCGACAACGATTCGGTGTATCTGGAGCGATTCCTCGAGAACCCGCGTCACATCGAGGTCCAGATCGTCGCCGACAGTCAGGGCAACGTCCGACATCTCGGCGAGCGCGACTGCTCGCTCCAGCGACGCCACCAGAAGGTCATCGAGGAGGGGCCGAGCCCGGCGCTCTCGGACGAGTTGCGCGAGCAGATCGGCGAGGCCGCCCGGCGCGGCGTCAAGGAGGCTGACTACACTAACGCCGGCACCGTCGAGTTCCTCGTCGAGGAAGACCCCGATCGCTCGGGCGAGGAGCTGCTCGGTCCGGACGCCAACTTCTACTTCCTCGAAGTGAACACCCGGATTCAGGTCGAGCACACAGTCACCGAGGAGATCACGGGCATCGACATCGTCAAGTGGCAGATCCGAATCGCGGCCGGCGACGAACTGGCGTTCGAACAGTCCGAGGTCGATATCGACGGCCACGCCATGGAGTTCCGGATCAACGCCGAGAACGCCGCCGAGGAGTTCGCGCCCGCGACCGGCGGGAAGTTAGCGACGTACGACCCGCCGGGGGGCATCGGCGTCCGACTGGACGACGCGTTGCGACAGGGCGACGACATCGTCACCGACTACGACTCGATGATCGCCAAGCTCGTCGTCTACGGGTCGACGCGCAGCGAGTGCATCGCTCGCAGCCTGCGCGCGCTCCGGGAGTACGAGATCGACGGCGTCGTGACGATCGTCCCGTTCCACCGCCTGATGCTGACCGACGAGGCGTTCGTCTCGGGCACGCACACGACGAAGTACCTCGACGAGGAGATAGACCGGAGCCGGATCGACGAGGCCCAACAGCAGTGGGGCACCGACACCGACGCCGGCGAGGAAGACGACGAAGAGGTCGTCGAGCGGGAGTTCACCGTCGAGGTCAACGGCAAGCGCTTCGAGGTCGACCTCGAAGAGCGCGGCGCGGCGCCGATCACGGCCCAGGCCAGCGACGGCGGGTCGTCCCGACCGGCCAGCGCCGGCCCCAGCGACGACGACGGCGGCACCGAAATCACCGGTGAGGGCGAGACCGTCACCGCCGAGATGCAGGGAACCATCCTCGACGTGGAGGTCGAGGAAGGCGAGGAAGTCGCCAGCGGCGACGTGATCTGCGTACTCGAAGCGATGAAGATGGAAAACGACGTGGTCGCCGAATCCGGCGGTACCGTCACGCAGATCGCCGTCTCGGAGGGCGAAAGCGTCGACATGGGCGACGTGATCTGCGTGCTAGACTGAGTTACAGCGTCCGGTCGAGCAGTTCGACCGGGTGGGCTGGCTTCTCTGCGTTTCCGTCCCGTTCTGCGAGTTGACTGCGACAGGAGGTGCCCGGCGCCGTCACCGTCTCGCCGCCGCTTTCGTCGATCTGGTCGAACAGGATCGAGCCGATCGACCGGCTCATCGAGTAGTGTTCCTCCTCGTAGCCGAAGCTACCTGCCATGCCACAGCAGCCGCTGTCGAGCACGTCCACGTCGTAGCCCGCCCGGTCGAGCACGGCCGGAGCGTGCATATCACGTTTGCTCGCTTTCTGATGACAGTGGCCGTGGTAGGTGACGGCCTCGCCGTCGGCGTCGATCGACGGGTCGAGATCGAACAGGTCGAGATACTCCAAGACGCCGAAGGTGTTGCCAGCGACGCGGTCGACTGCCTCGCCGGTCAGCAGGTCGCGGTAGTCGGACTGGAGCATCACGGCGTCGGATGGCTCGACCACGACCACGTCCCACCCGTCAGCGACCAGCGGTGCCAGTTCGGCGACGTTGTGGCGGGCGCGCTCGCGGGCCAGATCGAGAAAGCCCTTCGAGAACGGCGGGCGCCCGCTGCCGGTGACTTCGGTCGGGACCGCGACGTGGACGCCGGCGGCCTCGAGGACGCGCACGGCCGCCATCCCGATCTCGGGGTCGCTGTAGTTGGTGTAGGTGTCGGGGAACACGAGCGCCTTGCGTTCGGCCTCGGCGACGCCGACGGACGGGGTTCGGTCGTCCATCCGATCGACGAACGAGCGACGCTGGAACGTCGGAAGCTCGCGCTCGCGGGCGATGCCGAGCAGTTTCTCAGCGAGGACGCCGGCGCCCGGGAGCTTCGTCGCCAGATTCGACAGCGGCGCCGTCGCCGAGCCGAGCTTCGCCGCCGTCTCGACGTTGGCGAACAGGCGGTCGCGCAGGCTCGATCCCTCGCGCTGGTGGTACTCGTGGGTCAACTCGGCTTTCATTTTCGCCATGTCGACCTCGCTGGGACAGTCCCGCGCACAGCCCTTACAGCCGATACAGAGATCCAGAACCTCGGTGACGAACTCGTCGGAAAACACCTCGTCGTCGGGCAACTCGCCGCTCATCGCCTGACGAAGAGCGTTGGCCCGCCCGCGCGTGCTGGTGATCTCCTCGTCGGCCGCGCGGTAGGTCGGGCACATCACGCCGCCGGTGGTGTCCTGCTGGCCGCGACAGCCGCCACAGCCGTGACAGAGTTCGGCCATCCCCTGAAACCCGTTGTCGTTCGACCAGTCCAGCGTCGGCTCGAAGCCGGCGTCGAACTCGTAGGTGGGATCGAACCGGAGATTCTCGGTCATGTCCGGCAGTGTGGCGTCGGCGTCTGAATCGCCCGTACTGTCGACCCGCTCTGGCGAGAGCCCACAGACTTGTCCCGGATTCAGCAACCAGTCGGGGTCGAAGGCGGATTTGAGGTCGCGGAACACCTGCCAAACCTCCTCGCCGTAGAGCTTGTGGTTCCACTGGGTGCGCGCGCGACCGTCGCCGTGTTCGCCGGAGACGCTGCCGCCGTACTCGACGACGAGGTCGGTGATGGCGTCGGCCAGCGACTCCATGCGATCGACGCCGGCGGGCGATTTGGTGTCGATCAGCGGCCGGATGTGCAGACAGCCCGGCCCGGCGTGGGCGTAGAACGAGGCGAACGTGTCGTGCTCTTCGAGCACCTGCTGTACGTCGGCGATGTACTCGGGGAGGTTCTCGGGTGGAACGGCGGTGTCCTCGATGAAGGAAATGTGCTTGGCGTCGCTCGTCCGCGAGAGCAAGATCGGCAGGCCGGACTTCCGGAGCTTCCAGAACTGCTTGCGCGCGGCCGGCTCGTGAGCTTCGCGGGCGGCGAAGGCCTGCTGTGGATCGTTGGTGATCGTGGCCGCACCGTCCGCGGGGGCAACCTCGCTCTCGGCGTCCGGAACCCGATCAGCGAGTAGGTCGGCAACGGCCTCTTTCCCGTCAGCATCGGTCTCGGCGTAGAACTCAACGAGCAAGACGGCGCGAGTTCCGTCAGGAAGCATCTCGACGAGGTCGCCGAACTCCTCGGTCTCGCGGGCGAGATCGAGTAAGACGCCGTCCAGAACTTCGACAGCGGCGGGGTCGTGATCGAGTATCGGCGCCACGTCCTCCATCGCGTCGAGCAGGTCCTCGTAAGTCAGCAGCGCCATCGACTTCGTCTCGGGGATCGGTTCGAGGTCGACGGTCGCCTCGGTGATGATCGCCAGCGTCCCCTCGCTGCCCGCGAGCAGGCGGGCGAGGTTGACCGAACCGCCCTCCGCCTCGTCGAGAAGCCGGTCCAGATTATAGCCGGAGACGTTGCGCTTGAGTTGGGGGAACACCTCGCGGACGGCGTCGCTTCGCTGGTCGACGATGTCGGCGACGGCGGCGTAGATCCGGGCTTTGGCGTCGCCGTCTGGATCGGCGTTCTCGCGGAGTTCGTCCAGCGACACTTCGCCCAGCGTGGTGACGGTGCCGTCCGCGAGTACGACCTCGGCTTCCCGGACATACGCGTCGGTCTTGCCGTACTTGAGCGAGTGGGCACCCGTCGAGTTGTTACCGATCGCGCCCCCCACCGCGCTCCGGTTGCCCGCCGCAGGATCGGGTGCGAATTTCAGCCCGTGGGGTTCGAGCGCGGCACCGAGTTCGTCGACGATGGCGCCCGCCTGCACGCGGGCCGTTTCGGCGTCCGGATCGACGCCGAGCAAGCCGTCCATGTGTCGCGTGAAATCGAGCACGACGGCTTCGTTGACGGACTGGCCAGCGAGGCTCGTCCCACCGCCGCGGGGCAACACCGGAATCTCGCGGCGCGCGCAGTAGGACATCACCGCGGCAACGTCGTCCGTCGAGGTCGGGTAGACGACGCCGATCGGCGTCACCTCGTAGGCAGAGGCATCGGTGGCGTAGAGTTGACGGGAGTACTCGTCGAAACGAACGTCGCCGTCGACGCGGGCCTCCAGATCGTCGACCAGCCCGGCGCGGCGAACCGTCTCGCTCTGGTAATCGTACGCTGCTCTCGGGTCGGTCTCCGGTGGGTGCTGGGAGTCGCTCATGGGCGAATTGGAGTCGACGACACGCCGCCCTGCGGGACGCCGCCGTCGATCAGTGCGTGTCGGAGTGTCACGCCCTCACGATAATCAATCGTTCGACACCGAACCGCACCGTGGCGACGCCATCCCGGCGTCCGCGTGCTGTACGTCGGCGTCGGCACGCGGTTCGTACAGTTCGACGGCGACGCGCTATTCGTACAGTTCGACGGCGACTGCGTCAACAATTACCGCACGCGGGCCGGAAATTGTGGCCGGTTTGACTATGACACTCGTGAACACGCCTACAAATCAATTATTACGGTGGCCCTCGAAGTAACTCACATGGCGACAACGATCCGGAAACCGCGTTCGCGGTCGTGCGAACTGTGTGGCCGCCAAGAGGTCTGGAGCGACCAGCAGGGGTCGTGGCAGATTGTCACCGAGGACGGCCAGCGCGCGGTGGGCAACCCCCACTGTATCCACGAGTGGGACATCACGGGGTCGTTCACGCCCATCGAACGAACCGACGCCTGAGCGCGGTCACCGGACGAGGAGCTTTTTGCGGTAGACTCAACCGATAGTCGATGCTGCGTGCAGTCCGGGCGTCGGCATCAAAAAATCGGGTCTGTGGAATGCGAGCGGTCCGTCCCGTTAAGCGCTCGGCTCGAGTCCTTCGCGGTCGACGTAGACGTCCATCTCGTCGGCGAGCTCTTCGAGTTCGGAGCGCACCTCGTCGTGCTGGTCGTCGATCTGAGCCTGCATGTCCGCGGACAGTTCGTCGAGCAGGGTTTCAGTGTAGGCTTCGCGCAGCTCGAAGCTGTTCTTGAAGTCGGCCTGCAAGTTCTCGATCGGCTGACGGTGGTTGCGCACGCTGCGACTCGTCCACGCGCCCAGATGGCCGAAGAAGCCGTCGTCGACGTTCTTTCGATAGTCCTCGGCGACGATGGAGTTGTACCAGCGCTTGACCTGATTCATCAGCGCGAACCGAAGGGTCCAGCTCATGTCGTCCATGTCGTTCGTGTAGACGTTGACGAGCGTGTCACCGGCGTAGATCACGCTCATATTGGCGAAGATGTCGGTACGGGTTTCGTCGGCGTCCTCGATCGTCCGCTCGCTGACCTCGCCGGTCATCAGCACGCGGATCACGTCTCGGCGAACCAGCGGGAACGAGCCGGTCTCGGTGTTCAGGTACATGTACCCGCCCGCCAGCACGGCGACGATGCCGACCGCGGCGACCCGCATATCCTGAGAGAGTCCGCCAACGACTGCCAGCAGCAAGCCGATGATGATCGCCAGCGCACCGTGGGGGCCGTAGGGCTTGTACTCCAGCGAACCGTTGCCGATCAGCTCCCAGTCCGACTCGGCGATCTGTCGGCCCTCGATGCGGCCGGTCTTCTCGCCGACGTTCTCGCTGAGGATGTTGAGATCCTGTCGCTGGTCGCCGAACGTCTGGTACTTGAAGTCGTTTGCCACCTGAAACTCTTCGAGTCGGCGCTTGAGACGCCGGTAGAACTCACGGGGGTTGATCCCCTTGTAATCTCCTTCGACGAACCGAGTCGCCTTACGGAGATCTTGCCGGGAGTAGTCCGGCACCTGACCTTTCGAACTCATATTCTCATCATATAATTCACTTGGCTTAAAATTTCTGGAAGAATCGCAGTAGACGGTCGGGGACAGCGGAATTCAGCGGCGTTAGGTTGCGCCGGAGAGCGCGCCACCGAGACCAGCGAACACGAGTGGGAAGCCGAACCCGGCAATCAGAATCGCACCCTGCATATCCGGCCCGTACGAGACACCGTTTTGCGTGAACTCGAAGTAGTACGATCCGATGGCAAATAGCGGCGTGTAGCTCCACGTGACCGCTGTGCCGGCCCGGAACCCGTCTTTGATCGTCGAGCGCTTGCGCGCGAGCAAGAGGCCACAGAAGAAAAGCACTGCCGCGGGAATCGCTGCGAAGTGCAGGGGATTTCCAACCGGAAGTTCGACTAAGTAGTTGAGCGGCTCTCCGGTCGATTTGTTAATAATATCTACATTATATGCGCTGTATATGATCCAGACAAAAAACTCAACCGTGTACTCGGCCTCGAAGTACGGTTCGAGACGCTGATTCGGGATTCGGCTGCCAAACAGCGCGAGGACGCCGATGCTGCTGACGATAGTTGCGAGAATGCCGTAGAAAATACCGCCGAAAACCGGCGGGCTGGTACTGCCGGATGACTGGGTCGTCTCCGACGAAGTAGGTGAACTGGTTTTGGTATCGGTATCAGCCGACGCCGGCTCGGGTGTTGGCCTGTTTCCCTGACTCATACCGATGAAACGCGTCTGAACTGGTAAATTACTTTGGATTACTTACCAATTATGCAAAATCCCACGGCTGCCGGGGGAGATCCAACACCGTGGCACGGCGTCACTCGGCCGGGACAGAAAGATAATCCTTAAAAATCGCGCGAGGGTTGTAACGATCATGGCTGGAACTATCGAAGTGCTCGTTCCGGGCGGCCAGGCCAACCCCGGCCCGCCGCTCGGCCCCGAGCTGGGCCCGACGCCCGTCGACGTGCAGGCAGTCGTCCAGGAGATCAACGATCAGACCGAAGCGTTCGACGGCACGGAAGTGCCCGTCACCGTCGAGTACGACGACGACGGATCCTTCGAGATCGACGTCGGCGTCCCGCCGACGGCCGAACTCATCAAGGACGAGGCCGGCTTCGACACCGGCAGCGGCGAGCCCCAGGAGGACTTCGTCGCTGACCTTTCGATCGATCAGGTCAAGCAGATCGCCGACCAGAAGCTCACCGACCTGCTCGCGTACGACCAGAAGAACGCCGCGAAGGAAGTCGTGGGCACCTGCACCTCGCTGGGCGTCACCATCGAGGGCGAGAACCCCCGCGAGTTCAAGGAGAAGATCGACGCCGGCGAGTACGACGACCAGTTCGCGAACGCCTGATCCGGCGCTCGATTTTCTTTCTCGTAGCTTCACACCGGTAGCGGCGGCGTCAGTCAGACCACTAGCAACACCGCTGAGTACGCCGTTGCACCGACGGCAAACGCCCAGAATCGGCCGTCTCGTTCGGCCGGTAGCTCCTCTTTGATAACGTTGAGAATGACGCTGCCGGCCAGAAAGGCAAACAGCGTCGCCACCGCGGCCTCCGGTACGTCGACTGCGAGCCCGATCGCCCAGCCGACCAGCACCGCTAGCGCCAGTACCCATCGCCCGCGTCGGTCGTAGGCGTCCTCGTGATGGCGGCGCAGTCCGTAGTCGTTCACGAGGAAGTGAAGTCCCATCGCTACCGCGAACAGGACCAGCGAGAGCGTACTCGGCGTCTCGCGGTGGACCAGCAGGTAGCCAATCAGGGCGTTGTAGCCCGCAAAGGCCGTGATGTGAATCCAGAAAATCGACTCGTCGCCGAAGTCGGCGAGGCGGGCGCGATCCTGTCCGATTACGGCGAGCCGTTCGACGCCGTAGAACGTCCCGAATCCGACGAGCGCGACGAGATAGGCGTGGTGTTCGAGAAAGCCGATCGTGCCTTCGAGCGTCGCCTGTCCGGCGCTGAGTTCGGGCAAGATGTGGACGAACACGTACGCGACCGCCGCGCCGCCGGCCACCGAGAGCCACGCGCTGCGCGGGATGGCTGCCGAGACACGAAGACGGCGAGCACCGACGTGGGCCGCTGCTAGTGCGATCGCTGCCAGCCCAGTCGGCGCCGCGACCGAGACGACGCTCTGGGGCATCGTTGTCTGGTTCGACGGCCGTCGGCAAAACTCCCAGTCTGCGATGTGGCGTGGCGCCGGCGATACGGGTATGTCACGGCGATACCACGGTCTCGTTGGCTGTTTCGCACTTCCGTAACGACGGCTTTAAGTTTCGCATGGACTTCCTCTCCGGTGAGACAGGCCTCGCCTGTTTCACTGACCCGTAGGAGCAGTTCCTGCGTACTACGGAGGTGAACGATGGCAGATCAGGACATAGAGCAAGCAGTCTCTCGCGCACTAGAGGACGCACCCGATCGCAACTTTAGCGAGACGGTCGACCTCGCAGTCAACCTGCGCGATCTGGATCTCAACGAACCGTCGAATCGTGTCGACGAGTCCGTCGTGCTCCCGTCCGGTACCGGACAGGAGACGCGGATCGTCGTAATAGCGGAGGGTGAAACAGCCATCCGCGCAGAGGAAGTCGCCGACGACGTTATCGGTGGCGACGACCTCGCAGACCTCGGTGACGACGACAACGAGGCGAAGGACCTCGCCGAGGCGACCGACTTCTTCATCGCCGAAGAGCAGATGATGCAAGACGTCGGTCGCTACCTCGGTACGATCCTCGGCCCGCGGGGCAAGATGCCCGAGCCGCTCTCGCCTGACGACGACGTCGTCGAGGTCGTCAACCGAATGAAAAACACCGTCCAGATCCGAAGCGGCGACCGACGCACGTTCCACACGCGCGTCGGCGCCGAGGACATGGACGCCGAAGGGATCGCCGACAACATCGACGTGATCCTTCGACGCCTACACGCGGACTTAGAGAAGGGCCCGCTGAACATCGACTCGGTCTACGTCAAGACCACGATGGGCCCGTCCGTGGAGGTGGCCTAAAATGAGCGCCGAAGCAGAGCGCAAGACGCAGAACCTTCCCGAGTGGAAGCGCGAGGAAGTCGACGCCCTCGTCGACGTCGTCGAGAGCTACGACAGCATCGGCGTCGTCAACATCGCGGGCATCCCCTCGCGGCAGCTACAGGACATGCGGCGTGACCTGTACGGCACCGCGGAACTCCGCGTCAGCCGTAACACGCTGCTCGAGCGTGCCCTCGAAGAGGTCGGCGACGGCCTCGGCGCGCTCACCGAACACATCGAAGGGCAGGTCGGTCTGATCGGTACGAACGACAACCCCTTCGCTCTGTATCAGGAGCTTGAAGCGTCCAAGACGCCCGCGCCCATCGGCGCCGGCGAGGTCGCGCCCAACGACATCGTCGTCCCCGAGGGCGACACCGGCGTCGACCCCGGTCCGTTCGTCGGCGAACTCCAAAGCGTCGGCGCATCGGCCCGCATTCAGGACGGTTCGATCCAGGTAACCGAGGACAGCACGGTGCTGGAAGCCGGCGAAGAGGTCTCTCAGGACCTCTCGAACGTCCTCAGCGAACTGGGCATCGAGCCCAAGGAGGTCGGTCTGGACCTCCGCGCCGTCGTCTCCGAGGGCGTGGTGTTCGACCCCGAGGATCTCGACATCGACGTCGAGGCCTACCGGTCGGACGTTCAGACGGCCGCCGCTCGTGCCCGGAACCTCTCGATCAACGCCGAGTACGCCACGGCCGCCACGGCGCCGACGCTTATCGCCAAGGCGACCGGCGAGGCCAAGAGCCTCGGCATTCAGGCGTCGATCGAGAGCCCCGACCTCGCCGACGATCTCGTGACCAAGGCCGACGCGCAGGTCCGCGCGCTGGCCGCCCAGATCGACGACGAGGAGGCGCTCCCCGAGGAGCTGCAGGACGTCGAAGCGCCTGCAGCCGCCGCGGAGACTGCCGACGACGAATCGACTGACGACCAAGACGACGAAGCAGACGAGACCGACGCCGACGACGCCGCCGAGGAAGACGACGATGACGACGGCGACGACGACGGCGCTGCAGAGGGTCTCGGCAACATGTTCGGGTGATTCATCCATGGAATACGTTTACGCAGCACTTATCCTCAACGAGACTGGCGAAGAGATCAACGAAGACAACCTGACCGGCGTGCTCGAGGCAGCCGGCGTCGACGTGGAAGAGTCCCGCGTCAAAGCGCTGGTCGCCGCCCTCGAAGACGTCGACATCGACGAGGCCGTCGACGAGGCCGCAGCGGTGCCCGCAGCGGGCGGCGCAGCCGGCGGCGCGGCAGGCGATGCCGCAGCCGACGATGACGACGAGGACGTCGAGGAAGCCGACGAGGAGCTTCCGGACACGGCCGACGACGACGATGACGACGACGAAGAAGAGGACGCCAGCGGCGAAGGCCTCGGCGAACTCTTCGGTTAAACGTCGCCACACAGACATCCCATTTCTTTCGACGCCAACCGATCAGCGGCGCCGCCGTCGTGACGACCACCGGATAGCAGCGCCGCTGTGACGCCGACGCGAGAAAAAACGACGCGGTGGGAGTTATTCGGCCGAGTACGAACTGCCGCCGACGACCTCGACGAACTCGCCGTGACCGACGCCGCCGTTCGATTCGAACTCGGTGACCTCGACACGGATCTGCTGTTCGACGTGCTCGGGCGTCGCGCCGTCGACGTACAGTTTCGTGTCGCCGATGTAGGCCAGCCCGGCGTCCTCGCCGGCATCGTACTCGGCGAGGAACACGTCGATCGCGCGGCCGGGAGTGAGTTCGGGCCGCGTCGTTCGCAGCGTCCACCCTTTCAGGTACTTGTCGAGGAGACTCATACGCGAGCCACCTCCTCTGACTGGCGGTCGATGGTGTACTCCCGCCCGAAGCCGGTCAGCGCCGCGACGACGAACACCGCGACCAGCAGCCAGCCCTGAAACACGAACGGGACGACTTCGACGGGGTTGACGACCATGCTCGCCTCGAACCAGTCGTACTGCCCGGGCAGGGTCTGCATCTCGGTGAAGCCGACGAGCACGCCACCCGACCACGGGAAGATGTAACCAAGCGCCGCGGTCTGTGCGTCCAAGATGTTCGCCCGGCGGTAGCCGTTCAGGTTGAATCGCTCGCCGACCTTCGAGATGAAGGGGCCGATTGCGATTTCGGCGGCGGTGTTGATCGTGATGATCGCGTTGATCAGTGCGGCCGAGCCGACCATCGTCAACTCGGCGTTGCGAACGCTCGTCGCCAGATTGTCGAGCGACCAATCCAGAATCGCTTGGAACGCGCCGCCGCGAATCATGATCTGTGCGGCCGCGATGATCAGCAAGACGAGGATCGACAGCGCGAAAAAGCCCGCCGCGCCGGTGTAGATGCTCCCGCCGACGCCGACGGCATCGGCGTTGGTTGTTACTTCGAGGAATGGGAGGAACGCGAGCTGTTCGGAGGCCGGCGCGCTCGCCGGCGCGGTGAACACGAGCATGTCGCTGACCGGCGCCAGCCCAAGCACGATGTTGAGCGCAACGGCAGTCACGATGCCCCACGAGATCGCCTCGACGATGTGACGCCCGCTGACGGCCGTGCCGATCACCATCCCCATCGAGAGCAGGTGGACGAGCCCGATCGGCTCGCTCTCGGCGACGAGGATGCTCTGAGCGCCGGCGGCGATGTCGAGCCCCGACATCGCGCTGCTGGCGAGGATGTAGGCCGGAAACGCGATGGCCGCGGCGACGATGACGTACTTGAACCGCGAGGCGACGACGCCGCCGATGTCCGAGTCCTGCGTGACGGCGCTGACGATCGTCGTGTCGCTGACCGGCGCGAGGTTGTCACCGAACACCGCGCCCGAGAGGATGGCGCCGAACAGCAACACGGGGTTGGCGCCCAGCAAGACGCCGGCCGGGAAAAACAGCGCGACGAACGCGACCGTCGTCCCGTAGCCGGTACCGATCCCTGTCGCGAGGACGGCTGCGAGCACGAACGAGATTGCCGGGAACAACGTGGCGCCGATGCCAAGCGCGTCGGCCAGCCAGACGAGCCCGCCGACGAACCCGCCGGCCTGCAGCGTGTCGGCGAACATCCCCGCCCAGAGCCACGCCACGATTGCGGTGACTGCGACCGGCTGGGTCATCCCCTCGAACAGCGTGTTCGCGTAGTCGGTCCACGAGCCTTTGACGAAGAACATCCCGACGATCAGCCCGATCAACATCCCCGCGACCAGCCCGCTCGTGTCGGAGATTCGCCACAGCGCGGTCTGGGCGACCGCCCAGACGATGAAAAAGAGGATGGGGAGCGCACTCATTCCCCGGCCGCCGTAGAACTCGATACGGGGCCCCTCGTCCTCGGCGGTGACGAACTCGCTCGATACGTCCCTGTCTGGTGGTCCGTCTGCTCCCATAGTTCGTCCGGTACGTCAGTACACTGCTACATAAGAATGAATGGTAATACCACACAAGTCGACAGGTTTCGGCTGGGTGGCCACGAGCCCATTCTCGTTGGAGATTGTACCCACGTTCGTGTATATAAACGACAGTGCGGTCGTAGATCTAGGCACGAACCCGAGGTTTCAAGAGCGTCGCGGCCGGCCGTTTACGTAATGACTCACGTCATCGACGGCAACGCGGTCGCCGACGAGATCCGCGCGGACCTCGCTGCGAGCATCGACGCGCTCGAAGACGCCGGTGTCACGCCCGGCTTGGCGACGGTGCTGATGAGCGACGACCCCGCCAGCGAGACGTACGTCTCGATGAAACAGCGCGACTGCGAGGAGGTCGGCATCGACGGCATCCACGTCGAGATCGACCCCGAGGCGCCCGCCGAGAAGCTCTACGACACGATCGACGAGCTCAACGAGGATCCGGAGGTCCACGGCATCCTCGTCCAGATGCCGGTGCCCGACCACGTCGACGAGCGCGAGGTTCTCAACCGGATCGACCCGATCAAGGACGTCGACGGGTTCCATCCCGAGAACGTCGGCAAGCTCGTCGCCGGCCACGCCCGCTACAAACCCTGTACGCCCCACGGCGTCCAGAAGCTGCTCGAATCAGCCGACGTGGATCCCGAGGGCAAAGACGTCGTGATCGTCGGTCGATCGAACATCGTCGGGAAGCCGCTGGCGAACCTGCTGATCCAGAAGACCGATCTCGGCAACGCCACCGTGACGGTCTGTCACTCCCGAACGGACGATCTGGCTGCCAAGACACGAGCGGCAGATGTCGTCGTCGCCGCCTGCGGCGTTCCCGAACTCGTCGACGGCGAGATGCTCACCGAGGGTACCACCGTGATCGACGTGGGCGTCAACCGCGTCGACGCCGACACCGAGAAGGGCTACGAACTGGTCGGCGACGTGGACTACGAAAGCGCGAAAGAGAAAGCCGACGCCATCACGCCCGTCCCCGGCGGCGTCGGCCCGATGACCCGGGCGATGTTGCTGTACAACACGGTGAAGGCGGCCGGTCTGCAGCAGGACGTAGCCGTCGAGTTGCCCTGAACGTCACTGCCTCAGCAGGCGCTGACGCGGATCTAACCGATCTATTCTGAGAGCCGATCGAGCCGATCCCGACAGCGCGCCAGCGCGTCCTCGTCGTCCCAGCGGACGGCTTCGCCGAGGCTTCGCGCAGCCGAGACCAGCGTCTCGGCCTCGCTCGGATCCACGTCGCCCTGCAGCGCTTTGATCCGCTTGACGTGATCGCCAAGCGTCGCCATCGCGCCGAGCGCCGCGGGGTACTTGTCGTCGCGGTCGTCGATCCACGTGCTGAGATCGCTCCGGTATGCGTCGACGGCGTCGGCGTAGGCCAGCCCGCGAGCCTCTCGGATCGTCGAGGGGACCTCCTCCGAAGCAGGGCGCTCGCCGCGGTCGGCGCCTCGGAGCAAGGAAAGGTAGTACAGCTCTTCATCGTTGGTCGGGTCGTAGGCTCGGCCGACCACGTCCGCGACCTGTCGAAGCTCGCGGGCCGCCAGATAGGTGTCGTCGAGCGACTGCAGTTCGCCGGCGTCGATAAAGCCCGTGCGTCGGACGAACTCCCGACATTTCTCGATTGCGGCGTCTGCGATCTCGTCCTCGGGCGCGGCGTCGATCATGTTGCGCACCTCGGTGAGATCGAGCGTCGCCTGTCCTGCGGTGTGGCGCTTTCGCTCCTCGTCGACGCCGACGCTGCGCACGCTATTGCAGTTCGGACACGAGACGCTGCCGGTCTCGTAGTACGACCACCGCGTGCCACAGTCCTTGCACTCGCGCTCGCCGCGGATCTCCATGTGGGTCCGTTGCGCTCGCGTCGGGAAATATCCACCACTCCGGATCGGCGTCTCCGCCACTCGCGCCCGATCAGTCGTCCCTGCGAGCGAGCAGTTCCTCGACGGCGGCGTCGAGATCGGCGCGGATCGGCTCCAACTCTTCGATCGTCGTGCTGTTGTACGCGCGCTTGCTCACGTCGGTGTGCTCGGGAACGATCTCGTGAGCGCGGCGCGACCCCTCGGCGAGCCGATCGGCGAGATCGTCGGGCACGTCCTCGATGGCGGGCAGGTACAGCCGCGAGACGACCGACTTCGAGAGGCTGGATTTGCCCTCCGAGACGATGTCGTCGAGCGAGCGCTGGTAGATCGCGGAGTTGAGCAGGGCACACAGCACGTGGGCCTCGCGCTCGTCGTCGGTGCCGACGAACATGCAGTGGTCGCCCGGAACGACCGGTTTCTCGCCGAGTACCTCGTCCTCGACGGTCGAGACGACGGCGAAGTGTGGCTTGTAGCCCAGCCGGCACCAGACGACCTTGTACTCGGCCCAGGTGTACTCGCCGAGGCCGAACACGCTGTAGAAGGGGCCGCGGTCGAGCCACGACGAAGACCGATCTTCGAGGCGGTCGCGTCGGGCATCGAGATAGTCGTACGTTCGCGGGCACTCGCGTTCGAGGCGGTCGGCGTTGTCCTCGCCTGCTTGATCCTGTGGAACGAGCCGACGGTCGTGGCCGAACAGGCCGTACTTGACGACGTGGCGGGACTTGAGGTACGGGAAGACGCGATCGGGTTCGATCTCCGGGAGCGTCTCGCGGTCGATCTCGAACACCTCGCGCGCGTCGTCCTTGACGCCGTGACGGATCTCGTGGGCGCAGTCGCCGAGCGCCCGGCGGTCGGCGTCGCCCCGGAGCCACGACGACGCGGGATCGTCGGCGTCGACGGGGACGAGTGCAGCCGCCTCCTGACCGAGCGTCTCGTCGATGGCGGCACGCGTCGAAAAGTCCGGGACGGCGTCGTCTCGTGACCACGCCGTCGCCGGGACTGGCGTGCGCGGGTCGTCGCCGGCCGAGAGCGCGTAGATCGCCGCGCCGGCGCGGACGCCGTTGCCAAAGGGCCGGAGATCGGTGAAGTCGTGGACGTGGCGAACGCTGAGGGGCTGGTCGTCGAGGCGCTGAGCGCGAAGCCGTCGCCCGGCCGGCCCCTTGGCGATGGTGCGCTTGAGCACGAACGCGGCGTCGCCGTCGGCGGCGAGATACCGGTCGGCACAGGTCAGTACGAAGGGAACCGAGATGTCGTCGTTGGCGTGGCCCAACAGCGCAGTGGCGCCCTCGCCGGGCGCCAGATCGAGTCGCTCGGCCGGCCCCTCGCGCCACGCCGTCTGAACCGCCTCGGGCAGGTCGCTCCACGTGATCCACGGCGGGTTCCCGACGAGGTGATCGACGGTCGGCTCGAACCGCTCGCCGCGATAGCGCACTTCGTCGTCGCGCGTGAGTCCCAGCGCGTCGGTCAGAAACACCGGAGCGGAAACCGTGTCGACAGCCGGAGCAGCCAGTAGCGGCGCCAGCGCGACGACGTACGACAGCGTCGCGCTCCGGACGGCCACCGGGTTGAGGTCGATGCCGAACACGCTCTCGGTGATCCGATCGAGCCGTTCGCCCGCAGTCAGCCCGGCGTCGGCCGTCGCGTCGAGCACGCGCTCGATCAGCACCGAGAGAAACGCGCCCGAGCCACAGCCGGGGTCGAGGTACGTATCGACGGCGACGGCGTCGTCGAGCGTCTCGACGGCCAGCGCCGCGACGCCGCGGGGCGTGTAGTACTCGCCGAGCGCGAGGCGAACGGACCGGGAGACGACCGCCTCGTAGAGCCGACGCAGCGCGTCGGGCCCGAGCGCGTTCGAGAAGGCTTCCGGTGTGGCGCCGATCGCCGCGGCGAGGTCGGCGTCGACGAGTTCCCGGAGGTCGTCATCTGCAACCGCGTCGTGCACGGCCGCGAGGTCGGCGTCGAGCGCGCCCGAGTACGCCCCCGGAGCGCGATCTCGCACGCGCACGTCGAACGCGCGCTCGACGGCGACGAACAGCCGTTCGAGCAGGAAGTCGTAGTACAGCCAGTCGTAGACGAGCGCCTCGGTGGACCGATCGTCGGGCAGAGCGTCGACGGCGTCGCCGTGGCTCTGCCGGACAAAGGCCAGCCAGTCGCCGACGGCGTCCTCGACGATCGACGCCTCGGCGCCGCGAGCACCGGCGACGTAGCGTTCGTAGGCGTCGCTATCCCGGCCGAGACGGTCGGCCAGTGTCGCGTCGGCATCGAGCGTGCTGTCGGATCCGGGCATGTAAGTCGTGGCGATGCCGTCGGTCGGGTCGCCAGTGAATCGAGACGTTACTCCAGCGACGGCATAAGTGTTCGAGTCTCGTCCGCCCGCCGCTTTGATTGCACTCCCGACTGTATCGGCGGGCATGCGATCCGAAGAGGAAGTCCGCGAGCAGTACGAGTACCTCCGCGAGCAACTGGACGACGAGGAGATGCGCCACGAAGGGGTCAAGGAATTGTTTAGCCATTACAAGCGCGCTCTGGGGTGGGTACTCGAAGAAGAGCACATGTGAGCTGGACAACATTTCGGGATTGAATGCGGATCACACGACTCGGCCGATAGATTTAAGACCAGAGAGTGAAATGCTTCAGGTGACGCTTCGCTTGGAGGGCCGAAGCGTCAGCGGGGACCAATTCAGGGCGGCAAGCGATCGCGCGTTTTTCGCGCGCGATTCGCTTTCCTGTTTCAATACACCGAATAGTGATGACGCCACTGGGCCCGCTATCGACGAGTAGCGGGTATGTATCGGTGGTACAATCGTGGTTACGGACCATCGTGTGAGCCGGTGGCTATCGTTCTCGAACCGCAACCGTTCTTCTATCCCAGTACGAACACGGGCCTATGTCAGATCCGGTTCCGATCACGGTGTACACGCGCGAGAACTGCCACCTCTGTGACGACGCCGTCGACACCCTGACGCGGATCGCGGAGTCGGAGGGGGTCGACATCGAAATCGAAGAGGTCGATGTTGACGATGATCCGGAACTCCGGGAGAAGTACGGCGAGCGAGTGCCCTACGTGCTTGTCGATGGGTCGCCGAAATTCAAGTACCGCGTCGATCCGGCCAAGGCCCGAAGCGTGCTCTCCCGGCAGTGAAAGCCGACGATCCGGCGGGTTGAGCGTTCCAAAACTGTTAGGTGTTTGTTTTGTGTGCTGGCTGGTCGTATTCCTATAGAGAGGCAAACACGATGCACGACCTGACCGGCTTCAAGCGCGACCTGCTGTACGTCATCGCGGGACTGGAGGAACCACACGGGCTAGCGATCAAGTCCGAACTCGAGGAGTACTACGAGTCGGAGGTGCATCCGGGGCGACTCTATCCGAACCTCGACGACCTCGTCGACGACGGACTGGTCGCCAAGGGGTCACATGATCGACGAACGAACGCCTACGAACTCACCGATCGGGGCTACGAGAGACTATCCGCGCGGCGGTCGTGGGAGGGCCAGTACTTCGAGGACGGCGAGCCAGCAGGCGACGCCACGAGCGCCACTGCCCACGCGGGCAACTGAGTCGGGGACCCGGTCCCTTCACACGGTCAGTTCCGAGTCGGCCGTGGCGCCGGCGAACAGGTCCGCGACGATCGACGTACCGTCGGTCGCTTCTTCGAGATTCTGCATCAGTACTGTTTCGCTCGGGAAGAGGCGTTCGCCGAGTTCGAGGCCGTGATCGCGCGCCGTCGATCCCGTGACCGTCAGGTAGACGCCGAGGCCGGCGTCGGCGATCGCAGCCTCCTCTTCGCGGCCGTTCTGCGGATAGCAAAATTCGATGCCGTCGATGGCGTCGGTCCCCAGCACCGCCTCGACGAGGCGCTCGTAGCGGGGCGAGATACAGAGCGGCCCCTCGTACTCACGGACGAACGCACGGTCGAACGCGGCGGTCGAGCCGTCGGGTCGGCACTCCGGCCGGCCCATCAGCGTGTGATACACTGTGTCACCGAGGCCGGCCACGACGCGCACGTCGGTGTCGTGGGGATCGATCCGAGCGTTGAGGTCCGCGATGGATTCGAGCGGGTCGGCGGTGAGTTCGACGACCTCCTCTAACACGAGATCGGCGCTGTCGAACCCCATCGCAAAATCGTGGGTGCGGAGCGCGCGGAACGGCTCCTCCCGCCCGATCAATTGGAGTTCCACGTCGCCGAGCGGAATCGTCACGCTATCGAAGACGATCCGGCGCGGCCGGCCGCTCCGGTCGTCGCGCAACAGCGTGTACTCGGGTCGGCCCGGTGCGGAGAGATCGCTGTAGTCGGCGAGCCGGTCGTAGACATCGTCCGTGGCGGTCTGGTTGCCCTTCGTAATCGCCTTCTCGTACCGCAGAATCGAGGAGATAGAGTCCGCGATCGAGGCGACATCGACACCCTGACGCTCGGGGGCGTGATGGCTGTCCTCGACTCGCGTCGCCAAGCGGTCGAGCACGGCCTCGAGCGGGCGCCCCTTGCGCGGGACGGCCACGGGAATCGTCTCAGTCATTGGCGGGACGAGGGCCCCGCCGGTCAAACAGGTTGCGCTTTCAGTTAAACATCTCCCCGAGCTGGTCGCGCCAGTCTTGGATCTCCTGCACGTCGGATTCGACGTCTTCGACGTCATCCGCAACGTCTTCGACCGACTCGGAGAGGTCGTCGATCGAGTCCATGAGCTCGGAGATGTCGTCGGTCGCACCCTCGGCGATGCTCTCGACGGCCGCGAGGTCGTCAGCCACGCCGTCGAGTTCCTCGCTGACGCCCTCGACATCCTCGCTAACGCCCGCAATCTCGTCTTCGAGGCGGTCGAACTCGGAATCCATTGCCTCGACGGACTCGTCGACGGCGTCGACACGGTCGTCCAGCGCCGTCGTGTGCTGGTCGACATCCGCGAGCCGCGCCTGCACGCTGTCGATGTCGTCGTCGTGCTCGTCGACGACGTCCTCGACCGCCTCTAGGTCGGCTTCGAGTTCGGCCACGGTCGTCTGGAGCTCCTCGATTATCTCGTCGCCCTGCCCGTTCTCCGCGAGGAACTCCTCCATCGCGCCGGCGTAGGCGCCGACCTCCTCGACGCGGGACTGGAGGTGGTCGATCCGGGAGACGACGCTCGCGTCGACGCCGAGGTCGAGCTCCTCCCGGAGCACGCGCTTGTCGTCTTCGTCCACGTTGCCGGCGCGTAGCTCCGCTGCGAGCGCGCTGGCGACGCCGCCCTCGACGGCGGTCGCGGCGTCCGCGTCGGCGTCGTCGGCCGCCGCTGCCGAATCGGCGTCGGCCGATGCGGGGTCGTCGGCAGTCGACGTTTCGGCGTCGATATCATCTGCATCCTCGACGGGTTCGTCGTCGGTCGTTTCGGCCGATTCGTCGATGGCGCCGTCAACTTCTTCCGGCTCGTCGAGGTCCTCGGCTACAGCCGCTGCATCGACTTGCTCAGTGGCGTCCTCGACATCGGCAGCGTCCTCGACTGCGGACACGTCGTCGGCGCCATCGACATCGGCGGCTTCGTCGTCCGACTCGTCCGCGGGCTCGGATTCTGCAGCAGCCTCGTCGGATTCGGCGCCGACCGCGTCCGGTTCGTCATCAGTGTCGTCCTCGATCTCAGCTAGCTCGTCGGCAGCGGCGTCCTCGTCCTCGGCGCCGACGCCGAGATCGAGCTCGGCATCCGCGTCCGAGTCGGCATCGACGGTGTCGTCGGACTCCTCGGTGTCGTCGGCCGTCTCTTCTTCTTCTTCGTCACCTGCGTCGTCGGGGAGGTCGATCTCGATGTCGGGCTCGTCGGCCGGCTCCTCGTCGTCCTCGGGGTCGGGGATCTGTTCTTCCAGTCCGAGATCGAAGTCGGGTTCGTCCTCGGCGTCGTCTTCGGACTCTGCCTCGGGCTCGTCGTCCTCGCCGTCGAGATCCACGTCGCCGAGATCCAGATCGAGTCCGCCGTCATCGGCCTCGTCCTCGGCCGCCTCGTCGGCGTCAGCTTCGGCCGATTCGGCGTCCGTCGCGGCGCCGGCGTCCTCGTCGGCGTCCGAGTCGTCCAGCCCCGGCACCGAGTCGGATTCGCCGGTGATCATGTCTTTGACGGCCTGACTACTCTCCTTGGAGGCGATGTCATCGATCGTCGAGTCGGCGACGGCGTCGGCGTCGGTCCTGTCGGCAGCGGCCTCGCCGTCCGGCCGCACCTCGGCAATCTCGGGTGGTTGGAGGAACGGATCGGCGTCTTCGGGATCGTCGATCCGGATGCCGTAGACGGTGACGAGCTGTTCGCCGGGATCGATCACGTGCTCGAACTCGACCGTGTGGTCCTCGTAAGCGGTCCAGTGGTCGCTCTCGTACTCGGGGTGGAACCCGACGCCGTCCATCGAGAAGTCCTCGGGGATCGGCTCTGAGAGACGGAGTGTGGCGCTCTCGTCGCGCGTCGACTCGATAGTGAATTTGATCGTCGGCACCGCGAAATCATCGGTTTCGAACGCCTTGTAGACCGAGATTCCGTCGGCGGACACCTCGATCGCGTCCTTGGCGGCCTCTTCGCTCATAGAGTGGTCTTTCCGTACCACCACCATAAAAGGAACGGGCCAGTAGGTGGCCGGATACGGCCACCGTCTGGTAACTTTCGGGCTCGAATGCGGCCGTCGAACGCTACAGGTCGATCCGGTCGCCGATCTCCGTGATCTCCAGCGAACCGGGATACTCGAAGCTCTTGGCGTGGTGGTGGAGCACCTTGGGGTCGGCGGTCAGGCCCTTCCACATATCGTAGTGGGTCGGGACGAACCGGTCGAACTGCAGGTCGCCGGCGGCGCGGATCGCCTGATTCTCGTCGTTGTACCACTTCGTGCGGACCGGCGCGCCGGTCTCTTTGTCGTCGACGTTGCCGACCGTGCCGAAGGCGAGCACGCCCACGTCGATGTCGTACTCCGCGCCGACGCGCTCGAACTCGTCGCTGGGCTTGGTGTCGCCGCCGTGGAAGAACGTGGTGCCCTCGTACTCGATCACGTAGGAGACAGGATGGGTCGCGTCGGCGTCCTGTGCGACCTCGACGGAGACCGAGACGCCGCCGACCTCGAACTCGTCGCCCTCGGCGACCTCGACGAACTGCTCGTCGTCGATGTCGTAGTCGGCCTGCCAGTCCTCGTCCTCGAACGCCACGTCGAGGCTGTCGTCGGGCGCGTACAGGTCGGCGCCGGTCGATTCGAGGATCGGCGCCTGACTCGGACCGTGGACGTGGTCGGTGTGCTCGTGAGTCGCCAGCACGGCGTCGGCGTCGGCGATGTCGTCGGGATCGAACGGGACCGGGATCATCCGGATCGTCCGCGGCGGGTCGCCCAGCCCGACGTAGGGATCGATAAACAGCGTCGTTCCGTCGCCGGCTTTCACCGCGAAGCCGTTACAACCGAGATACCAGACTGCGAGACTATCGGGGTCTGCCGCGTCGATCGCACGAGGCAGCCAGTCGCCCCAGTCGCTTTCGATCTGCATGTCTCATGGATGCCACAGTCGGGGCCTAAGTGTTGCGCTCTCGCCCGACACGCCAGAAATGGCGGAAAAACTTAGTCGTTACAGCAGCCGCCGGCCTCCTCGCCGAAGTCGATGTCGAGGGGCTCCGAGATGGCTTCGTTGATCGCCTCCAGTCGGGCGTCGAGGCGGTTCTGGGCTTCGAGGTACTCGGACATCACCGGGATGTTGTGAAGCTCCTGTTGGGCCTGCTGGAGCTCCCGGAGGTCCTCCTGACTCGCGTCGCCGGTCTGGCGGGCGAGCTGGAACTCCTGTCGAAGTTGCTCGAACTCTTCGATGCGCTCTTGGGCGTTCTCGGATTCCTCGACTGCGGCCTTGGCGTCTTGGAGCGCGCGGTACTCGGGGAGGTCCTCGATGGCTTCGCCGAGCTGTCGGCCGAGCGCCTCGACGTCCGTCTCGAACTGACCGGCGTCGGTGTCGATACTCATGTTCCAACGTTGCTGTCCGAAGCGTTTGAAGGTGCCGGAAGCGGCCGGTCGCTCCCGGCACTCCGAAGCCACGCAACTGCGTCGGAGCTCTCACTGGACTTCGAGTCGCGCTCGAAGATCGGACGACCAGTACACGTCGCCGTCGTAGATGACCGGCATCTCGGCGCGATCGAGATACTCCAGCAAGCGGCCACGCGGAAGGGCGTGTTCGGATTCGGTTCCACAGAGATACGAGTACTCGGCGTCGTCCAGAAACGGGTGGTAAAAGGCCCCGACGTGGTGCGAGGAAAACTGGTCGTACGAGAGCAGGAACTGGTCGCCGTCGACGCGTTCGAGTTCCGCGGTCGCCGGAAGCCGATTCTCGCTCTGAGTCAGTGAGTGGGTGCCGTCGCCGACGACGGCGTAGTCTTTCCCCATCATGATGCGCCGGCGAGCGAGTTGGAGTGCCCGCTCGATGCCGAAGCCGTGGACCAGCAGGCGGGCGAAGGCCGAGCCGACCTTGACGGCGTGGTCGTTGAGAACCTGCGAGAACGTGATCGCGCCGGCGACGCTGCCGCGCTCGACCAACTCTCGCCCTTCGTAGTAGGAACCACAGGCGTTCAGGAAGAACGTCTGGGCACGGCAGGTGTCGATACTGGACGACGACATGTAGCCGTCCGGACAGCGCAGCCCGGACTGCTCGCAGTGGCCGATGTAGTGGACGAAGTCCCGTCGAGACTCGAACAGTCGAGCGAGTTCGGCCGTCGAGAGCTGTTCGGCGACGGTCACGTCGATCGGTAGGTCCTCACCGCGCTGCCGATATATCTCGGCGACATCGGCGTGTTCGTCGGCCATCTCGTCGTCGTTGAGCACGACCGCGATGTCGATGCCGTCGTCGCTGCGGTCGAGATACTCCAGTCGGTTCTCGTAGGCCGCTGGCGTGGACTTGAACACGTCGATCGGCGTCCCCTCCGCGAGCCAGCCGTGGATACGCCCGCTTTGCAGTTCCGGCTTGACGATGTCGACGGACGCCACGTCACCGGCTGCTCGACCGGTCGACCCGCGATAGAAGTCGTCGAGCGACCGCGCGACGAGTTCGCTTCCCTCCAGTTCGGAGGTTCGCGGGGCGTAGATCAGGCTGAGCCGATCGAGCAGGTGGGGCAGCGTCGAGAGGTGTTCGGGCGTCGGCTCGACGTACGTCGAGAGATGCCAGTCGGGAAGCCGGTGCTGGATCGCCTCGTGGGCGACGGACATGTACGTCGCCAGACGCTCGGCCGGCGCGGCATCGTACAGCGCGCCGGCGTCCAGCCCAAGCGCGTCGAGTAGGCTCGCCTCGGAGAGGTTCGTCCCGTAGGGACCGACGTTGCGGACCAGACAGTCCAAAAAAAACACCTGCCGGAGGAGTCGGGTTACCTCGCGTTCGAGATCCGGCAGTCCCGAGAGCTCCCACTCGGCGTCGAGCGAGGGCAGTCGGAGCGCCGGCCGGGGGCGGTCAGCAACGTCGACCGACGCCTGCAGGTAGTACGAAAGCGGCGCGAGCACGAACAGCGACGCCAGATCGTCGGGTGCGACGATCTCGATGCCCGTCGACGGCGTCGCGGCGACGACGGCGTCGGGCACCGCGACTTCCTCGCCGGTTTCGATACGCGGGGGATGGCCACGCAGCGACGGGTACGAGCGGTCGACGCCGGTCGTTCGGTGAGATGCGTGGAGGTGCGACAGCGCGGTTGCGACGCCCTCGGGCGTCGGCGGGACCGTCAGCGAGTGGGTCGGCACCTCGCTACGGCTCCGAAACCCCACCGTCACGTCGGTGCGATCCGGGAACGAGACGACGGTGCAGTCGTAGTCGTCGGTGCGGCGGATCGATAGTTCACCGTCGACCCGGAGGTAGGTCTTGATCTCGGCGTCGACGTCGATCACGTACTCGTCGGTCGGGAGCGCGATCGGGTCGGTGTCCGGCCCGAGTTCGTGGGTCTGCCCGCCCGACAGCGGCGTCGCGTAGACGACCGCTGGCGGGAAGACGAGTTCCGACGCCGAGCAGACGAGCGCCGAGTCCACCGGCCGCGGGAGGTCGGCCTCGCTCCGTGCGAGGTGCAGATCCGGACTCCTGACGGCGATCTCCGCGCTGTCGGCGCCGAGGACGCGGAGGCCGGACCCCGTCACCTCCCACTCGATCATTCGAGTGGAACGAAAACGCTAATGGCAGTTATTTGTATCGAATGTACGAACTTCGCACCGCGACCGTCCCGATCACCGGTACACAGGCAGTTGCCTCGGAAGTCGTACGCTGCACGTTTCTGCACAGTATTTTCCGGATGTAACCCGAATCAATCATCACCTCCGGGCGAGTGGCATTGGTTATCACTCGGGAAATCGAGGAAAGGTACAATTATACGCGGGGGCCTCCCGACGTACCACCATGGAGTACGACACCGTCAGGGAGGTCGATCCCGAGATCGCAGACGCCCTGAGCGGCGAGGTAGAGCGCCAGCAAAACACCCTCCAGATGATCGCCAGCGAGAACCACGCCAGCGAGGCGGTCATGGAGGCCCAAAGCTCCGCACTCACGAACGTCTACGCCGAGGGCTACCCCGGTGCCCGCTACTACGCGGGCTGTGAGTACGCCGACGAGGTCGAAGAGCTCGCCATCGAACGCGCCAAGGAGCTGTGGGGCGGCGACCACGTCAACGTCCAGCCCCACTCGGGCACGCAGGCCAACATGGGCGTCTATCTGGCCGTGCTCGATCCCGGCGACAAGATCCTCTCGCTCGACCTGACCCACGGCGGCCACCTGTCCCACGGCCACCCCGCGAACTTCACGGGCCAGCTGTTCGACGTCGAGCAGTACGAGGTCGACGCCGAGTCGGGCTACATCGACTACGAGGCGGTCAAAGACAAGGCCGAGGAGTTCGACCCCGACATCGTCGTCTCTGGCTACTCGGCGTACCCCCGTACCGTCGAGTGGGAGAAGATTCAGGACGCGGCCGACGCGGCCGACGCGTACCACCTCGCGGACATGGCCCACATCACGGGCCTCGTCGCGGCGGGCGTCCACCCCTCGCCCGTCGGCGTCGCCGACTTCGTCACCGGCTCGACTCACAAGACGATCCGCGCGGGTCGCGGCGGCATCATCATCTGTGACGAAGAGTACGCCGACGACATCGACGCTGCCGTGTTCCCCGGCGCGCAGGGCGGCCCCCTCATGCACAACATCGCGGGCAAGGCCGTCGGCTTCGAGGAGGCACTCGACCCCTCCTTCGAGGAGTACGCCCAGCAGACGATCGACAACGCGAAAGCGCTCGGCGAGACGCTCGCGGACCACGGCTTCGAACTCGTCTCGGGCGGCACGGACAACCACCTCGTGCTCGTCGACCTCCGCGAGTCTCACCCGGACGTGACCGGCAACGACGCAGAGGAAGCGCTCGAAGAGGTCGGTATCGTCCTGAACGCCAACACGGTGCCCGGCGAGACCCGTAGCTCGTTCAACCCGAGCGGCATCCGCGCCGGCACGCCGCCGCTGACGACGCGTGGCTTCGACGAGGAGGCCACCCGTACCGTCGGCGACCTCATCGCGCAGGTCGTCGACGCCGTCGCCGAGGACAACTTCGAGGAAGTCCGGGACGACGTCGAAGCCGAAGTCGCACAGCTCACCGACGAGCACCCGCTGTACGAGTAAGACCGCGCGACGCCGTTTTCTCTCCCTCTCTTTCTGCTTCGTCGAGAGCAAAAGCTGGGAGCCGAGCGTCGGCGTTTCAGGGCCGGAAGTCGAACTTCGGTGCGTCCTCTAACGAGGGCCCGTCGTCGCGCTCGACGCCGTTCTCGTAGGTGATGAAGTTGAGATAGAAGGTTCGTCCGCAGCCGTCGTCGGACTCCGGATCGCCGATACAGACGAACTGGATGCCGTCGGCGTCCTCGCGGTCGTCGTCCGTTGTGGCGGCGTACTCGTAGCCCGCCAGCGGCTCGCGCGTCACGGACTTGTCCGCGAGGTAGGCGTCGCGCTCGATCTCGACGACGGCGTCGCAGTACGGACAGGTGTAACTCACCGAGACCATCGACAGCAGGTATGGCCCGCAGTCGCATCACGGTTCCGGCGCAGCAACGACGGCGTCCCGACCAGTGTCGCCGCCCCCGCAAGGACTTTGCCGCCCTGCCGCGATGTGGTGGTATGATCAACGAGACTGTCGAGGAGATCGAGGACATGCAGACCTCGAGTTCCTCGGTAGTAGCGGTCAAGGCAGCCGAGGCGCTGACCGACCTGCTCGGCCGGGAGTTCGCAACGGTCGAGGAGTTCGAGCGCGATCTCGACCGGAACGTCAGCGCGCTGCGACGGGCGAACCCCTCGCACGCATCGTTACAGAACGCGATGCTGGAAATACGGGACACGGTGACGGCTCGGGAGTACGACGACCTCGACGCCGCGAAAGACGGTACTCGCGAGGCTATCGAGAGCGTCGTCGACGCCGTCGAGCAGGCGAAACACCGCGCCGCCGACAACGCCGCGGCGCTGTTCGAGGACGGCGATACGGTGTTGACTCACGACTACTCGACGACCGTGCTCGAAGCGATCGAACAGGCCGCCAGCGACGGCGCCTACCTCGACGTGTACGTCACCGAAGCTCGGCCCCGATATCTCGGCCGGAAGACCGCTCGCACGCTGGCGTCGATCGACCGCGTCGACGCCACGCTGCTGACCGACAGCGCCAGCGGCCACTACCTGCCCGAGTGCGATCGGGTCGTGACCGGGATGACCTGTATCGTCGACCGCACGCTGTACAATCGAGTCGGCACGTTCCCCATCGCCGCGGCGGCCGAGCAAGTCGGGACGCCGGTGACGGTCGTGGGATCGAGTACCAAGATCGTCGAGGAGGGGTTCGTCTTCGAGAACGAGTACCGCCCAGCCAGTGAAGTCATGCGCGAACCGGCCGACGGCTTCGAAATCGAGAACCCTACCTACGACGCGACGCCGATCGACCTGATCGAATCGGTCGTCACCGACGAGGGCGAGCGGGAATTCTAGCAGTCTCAAATATTGGGGCCGCTGCTGGCAAAAATACTAGTCTGCTACTCATTTCTGGCGAAAGTGTTAAATCTGACTACAAGAACATGCGTAGTATTGATGAACAGTGACACAAGCACGTTGCAACAGCGGCCGAGTGGCGTCCCGGGACTGGATAGGCTGCTCAACGGCGGGTTCGTCGACGGCCGGCTCTATCTCGTGCTGGGCGAGCCCGGGACGGGAAAGACGACGCTCGGCATGGAGTTTCTCAGCGCCGGGTTAGAACGCGACGAGACCGTCCTGCTCATCCACGGCGAAGAATCTAAAGGCGGCCATCTCACGAATGCAGCGCAGTTCGATATCGATCTCTCCGACGCGGAGTTTCTGGACATCGGCCCCGAATCGGAGTTTTTCTCGGAGGCCCAGACGTACGATGTCGTCGATCCCGCGGACATCGAGGACGACAGCCTGATCGTCGACATCCGGGACACGATCGACGAGCTCGATCCCGACCGCGTGCTCATCGACCCGATCACGCAGTTTCAGTACCTCGAATCGACCGAGTACCAGTTCCGAAAGCGAATCATCTCGTTCGCTCGATTTCTCAAGGATCGCGGGACGACCGTGCTGGCCACGAAGACCCCCGAATCCCAGTTCGACGAGCAGCTCAAATCCCTCAGCGACGGCGTCGTCTCGCTCGCGTACGAGCAGGAAGGTCGCCGGGTCAGCGTCCCGAAGCACCGGGGCATCGGACAGCGCGACGGCACGCACGGTCTCGAAATCCGCGACGACGGACTCCACGTCTACCCCGCACTGCGGCCCCAACAGCACTCTCAATCGTTCGAACCGATGCCGCTGACTTCCGGTGTCGACGGGCTCGACGAACTGCTCGGTGGCGGCATCGAGCAGGGCACCGTCACCATCGTCAGTGGGCCCTCCGGCGTCGGCAAAACGACGACTGTCACCGAGTTCCTCCAGACCGCGGCGACCGAGGGCGACGGCGCGCTGGCGTACCTGTTCGAGGAGTCGCTCGATACGTTCACGTACCGCTCGGAGACGTTCGGCGTCCCGGTGACCGAGCTGCGCGAGGACGGCTCGCTGAGCGTCGAAGCGATCACGCCCTCGGTTCGCTCGCCCGAGGAGTTCGCCCAGCGGATCAGGAGGCAAGTCGAACAACAGGATATCGACCTCGTCGTCCTCGACGGTATTCAAGGGTACAAAACGGCGATCAAAGGCGGCGAAGACGATGTCGACCTCCGGCGTCGGCTGCACGCCCTCTCGGAGTATCTGACGAACGTGAACGTCTCTGTCATCCTGATCGACCAGCGCCACGAGGTGACCGGGCTGCCACAGCCGACCAGCGCCAACGTGAGCTATCTCGCGGACAACATCATCTACCAGCAGTTCGTCGAGATCGAGGGCGAGCTACAGCGGGTCGTCGGCGTCCTGAAAAAGCGCGTCGGCAACTACGAAACGGTTCCACGGCGCTTCTCGATCACGGACGACGGACTGTCGGTTGGCGATCCGATGACGGGCTACCACGGCGTCGTGACGGGGCTCCCCGAGCAGCGCAGCGTCGGGAGTCACAGCTCGCCCGACTGATCGACGATGGTCGAGATACAGCTACTCTTTGCCGACGACGGCAACCGAAACGCGCTGGCCTCGGTCGTCGAGGAGCACCACACCGCGATCACCGACCTCGAATTTCGACAGTGTGACATGTACGTCGTCGACGAAGCCGTGTTTCCAACGTACCGAGACGACATCGAGGCACGGAAGCACAGCCAAGAACCGGTGTTCTGTCCGGTCGTTCTCGTCCGTCGGGACCGAACGCCGATCACGGTGACGCTCCCGGACCCCGCGACGCGCGATCCGCCACACCTCGTCAACGCCGTCGTCGAGGCGCCGATTCAAAAGCAGACGCTGTTTCGGACGTTTACCAACCTGCTGTCGCGCCGCGACCAGAGCGAGGCGCTCACCGAGGAGTTACGGGAGCGAAACGAACGGCTCGAACAGTTCGCCAGCACGCTGCGCCACGAACTGCGCAACCCGCTGAACATCCTCGATGGCTACCTCGATCAGGCGACCGAGCGCAGCGACGACCACTTCTTCGAGATCTGCCGGGACGCCACGGACCAAATGATGCAACTGCTCGAAGACACGCTGTTGCTCATCGACGGCGGCGAGGTGTCGACCGACCCCAGACCGCTCGATCTCTCGGCGGTGAGCGACGGCTGCTGGAACGTCGTCACGGCTGACGGTGCCGATATCGAAATCCGGACCTCGAAACAAATCCTGGCCGATGAGGTGCGGCTGAAACAGCTCTTGGAAAATCTGTTTCGTAACGCCGTCGAGCACGCCGGACCGGACGTGACCGTCACAGTCGGCGATGTCGAGGGCGGGTTCTACGTCGAAGACGACGGCACGGGGATTCCGACCGAGGAGCGCAATCGCGTGTTCGACGAAGGCTACTCCGTCGCCAGCGCGGGCACCGGACTCGGACTTGCGGTCGTACAGGCGGTCGTCGACGGCCACGAATGGGAAGTCTCTCTCACCGACAGCACGTCCGGCGGCGCCCGGTTCGAGATCACCGGCGTGCGCCCGTATCCCGCGGCGCAGTGACGCCGCCGTCACACGGTCGCTGTCGGCGTCACAGCACACTTACGCGCGTCGATGTCGACCCACTCGCCTTCCAAACCGCCGACCGGTGCCATCGAAACGCGCTTACGCGCGCTCGATGTCGACCCACTCGCCGGTTTGATCACTCCGCTCAATAGCATCCAACACTCGCTGTGCTGCTAGCCCGTCCTCGAAGTTCGGGGACGCCTCGCCGCCCTCGGCGACCGCGGTCAGGAACTCGTAGTTCTCGTGGACGAAGGTGTGCTCCCAGCCAAGCACGTGGCCCGGCGGCCACCAGTGCTCGACGTAGGGATCGGATTCGTCGGTCACGAGCACGGTCTCGTAGCCGCGGTCGCCCTCGCGGAGCACCTCCAACTCGTTCAGGCGTTCGAGCGAGAACTTCAGACTGCCCTTCGAGCCGTTGATTTCGATGGTGTGGTCGTTCTTGTGTCCGGTGGCGAACCGCGAGGCCTCGAAGGTGGCCATCGCGCCGCCCTCGAAGGACGCCTGCGCGCTGTAGGCGTCGTCGACGGTGACCGGCCGCGTCTCGTCGTCGCCCTCGACCGGGCGCTCGTCGACGAACGTACGGCAGTGGCCCGAGACGCGGTCGAGTTCGCCCTGCTGGTCGCCGACGAGGAAGCGCGCGAGGTCCACAGTGTGCGAGCCGAGATCTCCCAGCGCGCCGCTGCCGGCTAGGTCCTCGTCCATTCGCCACGCCCACGGCGCCTCCGGGTCGGCCAGCCAGTCCTGCAGGTAGCGCCCGCGGACGTGCCGGATCTCGCCGAGTTCGCCGTCGTCGATCAGATTCTTGGCGTACTGGATCGCCGGCACGTACCGGTAGTTGAAGGCCGCACCGGCCGGCACGTCGGCGTCCCGTGCGGCGGCCGCCATCTCCTCAGCCTCTTCGAGCGTCGGCGCCAGCGGCTTCTCGCAGAACACCGGCGTCCCCGCTTCGAGTGCCGCGATCGAGGGCTCGGCGTGGATGTGGTTCGGGCCGAGGTTGTAGAACACGTCGACCTCGTCGATCACGTCGCGCCAGTCGGTCGCCGTCCGAGAGAAGCCGAACCGTTCGGCGGCGTCGGCCAGCGCCTCCTCGTCGCGCCCGATCAGCACGTCGCGCTCGACGGCTGGCGCGTCCGGGAAGAACATCGGCAGCCGCGCCAGCGCGTTCGCGTGTGCTTTCCCCATGAATCGGTACCCGAGAACGCCTACCTGTAGGGTCATAGAGAGGGGTTCGTTCGATTTCCAGTTAGTTGTTCCCGTCTGCGAGTCGGTCGTGGCGCCGGCGGGGAGCAGTTAGAACACGTCGACGTTGACGCCGCCGTCGTCGTCATCGCCGCCGCCCTGAAGTGAGCCGGCGATAGCCGACGTGAAGGCGTCGAGCCCGCGCGTCTGGTACCACACCGTTCCCGGGCCCGAAAAGTCCATGACGAGGCCCTCGCCGCTGAGCAGCGTCGACTTGAGGCCGCCGACGCGCCGGGCGTCGAAGTCGACCGACTCCTCCCACGCGACGACGTGCTCGTTGTCGACGGTGTAGGTCTCGCCGCTTCCGAGTTCGACAGTTTCCAAGCCGCCGAACGCCTCGACGAAGACGCTACCGGTGCCCTTGAGCGCCAGCGGCGTCATGCTCGCGCCGGCCAGCATCGACTGCAGCCCGCCGAACTCCGAGTCGATGTCGATCCCCGCATCGGAGGCGAGGAAGGCGCCGTCGACGGCGTACAGTGTCTCGTCGTTCAGTTCGTGGTGGTGAACGTCACCGGGCTTGGGCGGCGCGAGCGTCACCGTGCCGCGCCCGCCCTCGGCGGTGAACTCGTTTGCGACCAGCGACTCGCCGCCCAGCATCGACTTAGCGGAGCTGAGCAGGCCGTCGCGGCTCGATGTCGTCTCGATCGAGACGGTCGACGAGTGGCTGACCATCGCGCCGGGCTCGGCGAGAATCGACTCGCCTTGTTCGAGGTCGACGCGGAGGTGCGCGTACGCGGGACGGTGAGTGATCTCGACGTTCATCTCTGGGAATAATTATCTTCTACTGACTTAAAATGTACGCGTCGTCACGCCCAGTAAGCGTCGCCGGGCTGGGTGTCGAAGACCGCCCGGTCGAGCATGTCGACGGCCTTCTCTAACCCTTCCAGCGAGGAGGTCAGCGAGTCCTCGTGTTCGATCGACAGCGCGCCCTCGTAGCCGACCATCCGCAGCGTCGAGACGATGTCCTTCCAGTGGGATTCGCCGTGGCCGTAGCCGATCGACCGGAAGAGCCACGAACGGTTCGGCTCGTCGTCGTAGGCCGTGGTGTCGAGGACGCCCTTCTCGCGGGCCTGTGCCTCGTAGACTTTGGTGTCTTTGGCGTGGAAGTGATGGATGGCGTCTTCCTCGCCGAGCAGGCGGATCGCGTCGGTGATCTCGATGCCCTGCCAGTACAGATGCGAGGGGTCGAAGTTCGCGCCGATCCGGTCGTTGGTCGCCTCACGGAGTCGCAACAGGCCGTGGGGCTCGTAGACGAGCATGTTGGGGTGCATTTCGATGGCCACGTCGACGCCGTGGGCGTCGGCGTGCTCGGCGATCTCGGACCAGTAGGGGATCGCAACGTCGTCCCACTGGTACTCGTGTGCGTCGGCGTGCTCGCTGGGCCACGGTGCCGTGATCCAATTGGGAACGTCGTCGTCGGGACCGCCGGCAGGAAGCCCCGAAAAACAGGTGACGGTGTCGACGCCGAGCTGGGCGGCGAGCTCGATCGCTTCCCGGAGTTCGGTGTCGGCTTCGGCGGCCTGCTCGTCGTCCGGGTGGATCGGGTTGTTGTGGGTCGCCAGCGCCGAAATTCGCATGTCGTGCTCGTCGAGCAACTCCTGTAGCTCGGCTTGGGCGTCCTCGTCGTCGAGATACGCCTGTCGGTCGAGATGGTCGTCGCCCGGATACCCGCCGACTCCCGGCTCGGCGGCGGCGACGCCGAGGTCGGAGAGGTACGCGAGCGCGTCCTCGAACGAGCGATCGTACAGCGGCGGAGTGTGAACGCCGATGTCCATACAGGCCACGTCGATGGACGCGTGAATAAAGGTTCGGAGAAGCGGCAGAAGCTCGGTGGAGTAGAGTGTGCGCTCGAATGGTGGCTAAGGTGCGGCGTGCCGTCAGTCGTCGGCCGCCTGCGGGTCGGCTTCGGCGTCAGCCTCCTCGTCGAGTCGAACTGCACGGCCGGTCTCGCCGGAACGGTAGATGGCTTCGATGACGCGCTGGACCGTCAGGGCCTCATCGACGGTGTTGCGGTCGGGGGCCTGCCCTGTGGCGACGGCTTCGAGGAACGCGACCTGCTCCTGTCGGTGAGGGTCGTGCGAGCGCGTCTCGACTTCGGTCGTCGAGAGGTGGTGAGCACCGCCCTGTCCTGCCTCGTAGATTTCGAGGTCGCCGCTTGCCTTGTCGAAGCGCGCGCCGGCGTCGGTGCCGCGGACGAAAAACTCCTGTGTCGGCGGTCGGTTGGTCGCCCACGCGACTTCCAGCGAGATGGTCTCCCCGCCGGCACAGCGGATCAGCGCCGTCGCCGAGTCGTCGACGTCGAAGTGCTCTGCGCCCTCGTCGTCGCCCCACATATCGACGTAGGCGTAGTCCTCGTCGGTGCCGAACTCCGAGCGTGCCGTGCCCGAGACTTCGACGACCTCGGGGTGATCGAGGAAGTGCAGCGCGAGGTCGATCGCGTGGACGCCGATGTCGATCAGCGATCCGCCGCCGGCGACGTTCTCGGCGGTAAACCACGAGCCGCGGCCGGGGATGCCCCGCCGGCGAACGTAGTTCGCCTCGATGTGAGTTACGTCGCCGAACCGGCCGGTCGTCTGCTGGTCCTTGATGATCTCGGCTTGGTGGTGATAGCGGCTGTGGAACCCGACCATGCAGAAGCCGTCGGCCTCGTGGGCGGCCTCGGCGATCCGCTCGGCGCTCTCGACGGTGTCGGCCAACGGCTTTTCGAGCAGCACGTCGAGCCCCGCTTCCAGTGCGTCGACGGCGTACTGCTCGTGGAACGTGTTCGGCGTCGTGATGACGGCGGCGTCGATCTGCTCGAACAGTTCGTCGTGATCCTCGTAGGTAGGCACGTCGAACTTATCTTCGAAGCTACTTCTCGCGTCGGCGTCGATGTCCATCCCGCCGACGAGATTCGCGCCCATCTCGGTCAGCCGGTCGGCGTGGTAGTGCCCAATGTTACCGAGGCCGACGACGCCCAGTTTCACGTCGTTTCTAGTCATACCTGTACTCTGTGTACTGGGCGGTTTAACTCTTTCAGATTGACCACCGGTAGGCCCTATTTTCCCAATCATATTCGGTCTCGAAATGAATAGGACGTAACGCCGAACGAACAGTAATATAATGTATATTCTATAACACATCACCGAACGTCGAACGAGTAAGTGTATCCTGCTTGGACTGAGTTCACGGCAAACGAAGTAGCCGTTGCCGAACGGTCGCCGGGACGGGATATAGTTTTAACATTCGCGGCACGAACAGGTGTGTATGGAGCAGTTCGACAAGTTCGTCTCCTCGACGACGCTGCGCGAGGAGAACGACTCGATCAAGCTGTATCAAAACACAGTCTCGCTCGCCTGTCCCGCCTGTGAGGAGCCGTTCGACGACATGGTCGTCTGCAAAAACGAGTACACGAGTCTGAACCAGACGATGCCGCTCGACCTCTGTACGACGGTCCACGACGGCACGCCGGTGCTGTTCACGCACAAGCCCTGAAGGGATCCTAAAGACGCCGAAAGGCGCCGTCAGCGATCCCAGAACGATTCGAACTCGTCTTCTGTCAGTCGGTTCCACTCCGCGATCCCGCGCTCCTCGCGATCGCCGGGAATGGTGTTGTCGAGCACCAGCGCCGCCAAGCCGCCGACGGCCATCCCGGTCGAGCCGACGACGTAGATCGTGTCTGCGATCAGCCGCTCGCCGAGAATGGGACCGATGAGCGCGATATTGGAGACGCCCGCGCGGAATGCGCCCACGCCACCCACGCCGCCCATGTACGCCGGCATCGCCAGCCCGACAAACAGCGCGAAGCCGATGATGAAGGTGTTGCGCGAGGAGTCGAGATCGACGTGCCGGAGATTCGAGAGCCCGACGGCGATGATCTGCCCGAACATGGCGATGAACAGGCCGCCGACGATCGGATCGGGAATCGTGGCGATGGCCTGCCCGAAGTAGCCGATGAAGCCGACGACGATCATCACGGCGGCGCCGACCTGAACGACGTAGCGGGAGGCGACGCCGGTCAGCCCGATCGCGCCGATGTTCTCGGAGTAGGATGTCGAACCGCCGGTGCCCATGATGCCCGAGAAGACGTTCATCAGGCCCTCCATGCCGATGCCGTGGTTGATGCGCTTCTTGCTGGGGGCGCCCGAGCCGGTGATGTCGGCGACGGCGTAGTAGTCACCGATGCTCTCGGCGATCGACGCCAGCACGCCCGCGATCATCCCGGCGATAAACGCGCCGGTGAACTGCGGCGTCCCCCACTGGAAGGGGTAGATCGCAAACACGGGCGAGGTGTTCGTGATGTCATCGAGCGCGATGTGGCCCGGATTCCCGCTGGGGATGACGCCACCGACCGAGAGTCCGGCGGCGACGATCCACGCGATCGCGAGGCCGAGGACGACGGGGTACAGTCGGAACGCCCGATGACGAACGTCGAGATACTGCGAAAACAGCACGATCAGCCCGAGCGTCAACCCGAGCAGCCACCAGTTCTGGTCGGCCGCCGCGATCTGGGGCGCCCCGAACAACGAGAGCCCGATCAGCGCGATCGTCGGCGCGATCACGACCGGGGAAAGGTACTGTCGGAGTTTCCCGATGAGCCCGAGATACCCGATCGCCACTTCGACCAGCGCGGCGACGATGATCGCGCCTTGGAGTTGCAACAGCGCTTCCTCCCACGTGCCGGCGCCGACGCCGGTCGTCGTGACGACCGTCACGACCGCCAACGCGGGCGTCAGCATCGAGAACGGCGCGCCCTGCACGATCGGGTACCGGTTCCCGAACGTCGTCTGGGCCAGCGTTGCGATGCCCGAGACGACGAAGAACGTACCGATAAAGCGTGCAGTCACGTCGTTGGGCATCCCCATCGCGCTGGCGAGAATCAGCGGGACGGCGATGTTTGCCCCGACCATCGTCAGGTAGTGCTGGACGCCGAGGACGGCCGACTCACCGACCGGCGGCTTGTCCTCGATGCCGTAGGCGAGGTCGTCGTCAGCCTCCGCCTCGGACGTGCGTTCGCGTTGCTCCTGTTCGATGCCGCCGCCGGATGTAGCGCCCGACGCCGACGGTTCGTTCCCCGTCATGTGCTCGTATCGTCGGAGCAAGGCCGTGGGGAGTAGATAGTGCTGTTGATCCGGATCGGCCGTTCAGGCCGAAACGACCGAAATAATCCCCGATTAGCATTCACTACTAGCTTTTTCATCGCGGCAGTCAACATCTAACGTGGACTCATGCAAGCAGCCAGACTCCACGAGTACACAGAGGAGATGTCCGAGGGGCTGTCGATCGACGAGGTCGATCGACCGGAGCCGACGCGGTCCGATCACGTCGTCGTCGAAGTCGAGGGGGCGGGCTGGTGCCAGACTGACAATCACATCATCGAGGGGATGTGGACGCCCTACGTCGATCAGGACCTGCCGATGACGCTGGGCCACGAGAACGCCGGTACGATCGTCGAGGTCGGCGACGAGGTGACGACCGTCGAGGAAGGCGAGCAAGTGATCTGCCACCCGGTGATGACCTGCGGGAAGTGCCGGGCCTGCCGCACTGGCGACGACATGTACTGCGAGAATCTGGAGTTCCCGGGGCTGAACACCGACGGCGGCTTCGCCGAGTACCTCCTGACCTCCGAGCGGTCGGTGATCCCGCTCGACACGGTGGACCCGGTCGAGATCGCGCCCCATGCCGACGCCGGCATCACGGCGTATCACGCCGCGAAAAAGGCCGTCGACGAACTGTATCCGGGGAGCTACAGCGTCGCCATCGGCATCGGCGGGCTGGGCCATATCGGCGTCCAAGCGCTCGATGCGATGAGCGCCGCCGAGATCGTCGCGGTCGACATCAAAGACGAAGCGCTCGATCTCGCCGAGGAGTGTGGCGCCGACTACACCGTCAACTCGACCGACGAGGACGTCGTCGAAGCCGTCGAGTCGATCACCGAAGGCGACGGGGCGACCCAGATTCTCGACTTCGTCGGCGCCGACGAGACGACCTCGCTCGGTCCCGACATCGTCGCACCGGGCGGGGATCATCACATCGTCGGATACGGCGGCGACATCCACCAACCGGCGCAGGATCTGGTCGACGCCGAGATGGCCTATCGCGGCACGCTGGTCGGCAAGTACTCCGAACTGGAGGAACTCGTCGCGCTCGTCGAACAGGGGACGATGGATCTCCACACCAGCGAGTACTCGCTCGACGAGATCAACGAAGTCGCAGAGAAGCTCGAACACCGCGAGATCGAGGGACGGGCGGTTATCAAGCCCTGATCGTCGCTTCGAGCACTCCGGGGGCGGTCACCGGCGACTGCGAGCGTTCGGTTGGCGAGGCGCGTTCGGCCCACTCCGGGCCGCATTGCTCCAGTCATCGCCGGAAAACCATCTGTTCAGGCGCGGCGTCGTAACTACTTGAGCGCTGCTATCAAATAGCATTATACTAGTTTCATAGTCGTTCCAGTCGAACTCTCACACGGATTTCCGGGCTCCGGGCGCCGGGGGACGCCGGGGGCGGTCAGGAAATCCGGGGAGACCGACGATGGCAACAACCGACACGCATTCGGAAATCGAGGAGTATCTCGGTCAGGTACCGAGCTGGATGGGGGAGATCTCGGAGCCTGCGACCGACCACAGCTGGGGGATCATGCGGGACCTGCTGCTCGGCGAGACCGAGCTATCGGGGCGGGAGAAAGCGCTCGTGGGCCTTGGGGCGGCCGCCGCGATTCAGTGTCCCTACTGCACCTACTTCCATCAGGAAGAAGCGAAACTGGCAGGCGTGAACGACGTGGAACTGACAGAGGCAATCAACGTCAGCGGGACGACGAGGTACTTCTCGACGGTACTGCACGGCGCGAGAGTCGACGAAGACCAGTTCGCCGACGAGATGGGCGAGGTCTTCGAACATCTCGAAAACCAGCAAGCGGCAGCAGCGGGCGACGACTGACCGGACGACGGCGTCCATTTTTCGGAACTGTCGGCCCAGAGTATTTGACGGCGCGCAAACTCGGTACGGGTATGACCGACATCCTGCCAGACGAGAGCGCCCGGTTCGTCCGCGCCGTCGGCCCCCAGCCCGACGAGGTTCTCGACGAGATGGACGAGTACGCCCGCGTAAACGGCTTTCCCCACGTCGGTCCGGAAGTCGGCGGCTGGCTGGCGATGCTCGCACGACTGACCGACGCCCGCCGGGTCTTCGAGTTCGGGTCAGGTTACGGCTACTCGGCGTACTGGTTCGCCCGCGAACTGCCCGCCGACGGCGAAGTCGTGTTGACCGAGTACGACGCCGACGAGTTGGAAATGGCCCGCGAGTACATGGATCGCGGCGGCGTCGACGATCTGGCCGTCTACGAGGAGGGCGACGCGCTGGAGGCGATCGAACGCCACGACGGTCCTTTCGATGTCGTGCTGGTCGACCTCCGGAAGGACCAGTACCCCGACGCGTTCGACGCCGTCCGCGAGAAAGTCGCACCCGGCGGCGTGATCGTCGCCGACAACGCGATGACAGCCGGACCGATCCAGTTCGAGAAACTGCTGGAACTCGAAGAGGGCGGCGACCCCGACGGCGTCAACGAACACACCCGCGGCATCGCCTCGTATCTCGACGCCGTTCGCGCCGCGCCGGAGTTCGAGACCTCGGTGATGCCGATCGGCGAGGGCATCTCGGTGAGCCACAAGGAGCGTCGGTGAGAATCCCGGAGAGTCGCGGCGCGTGGCGGCGAGACGATCGAACGTCGGCACAGCGGTAGTTTCGGCGTCTCGACGCGTGTAACGGACCGATAGCGTGCGGCTTAACCGGGTCCGAATCCTGTCTGTGATAGATGCCGCCTGCGATAGAGACGACTGATCTTGTCAAGGAGTACGGCGACCTCCGAGCGCTGGACGGACTGTCGCTGCGCGTCGAGGAGGGGGAGTTCTTCGGCTTGCTCGGCCCGAACGGGGCGGGCAAAACTACCTTTATCAACATCCTTGTCGGGCTGGCGCGCAAGTCCGGCGGCGAGGCCCGAGTGTTCGGCCACGACGTGGTCGAGGACTACCAGCAGGCCCGGGACGCCATCGGGCTGGCGCCACAGGAGTTCAACGTCGATCGCTTCTTCCCCATCATCGAGGTTTTAGAGCACAAGGCCGGCTACCACGGCGTTCCGCCCGAGGAAGCCACCGAACGCGCCGAGCGCGCGCTGGAGCGCGTCGGCATCCTCCACAAGCGCGACGAGCGCTTCGACTGGCTCTCCGGCGGGATGAAACGCCGCTTCCTGCTGGCCCGTGCGCTTGTGACCGATCCGGACCTGCTGATCCTCGACGAACCGACCGCAGGCGTCGACGTGCAGTTGCGCCACGACCTGTGGGACGTGGTGCGTCAACTCAACGACGAGGGGACGACGATCCTGCTGACGACCCACTACATCGAGGAGGCCGAACGGCTCTGTGACCGCGTTGCGATCCTCAACGAGGGCTCGAAACTCGACGTGTCGACGCCAGAGGAGCTGATGGGCCGCGGTACCGACACGATCTACGTCCGAGTCCGCGAGGAACAAGCGGCCGCGGAACCCGAACGCGTCGCCGCGGCGGCGACTGCCGGCGGCGACGGCGGCCAGCGGACCGAGGCCGACGCCGGAGCGATCGACGCCGACGGGACCGCGGCGAACGTGCCAGCCGGGGACCGGCTGACGGCGATCGACGGCGTCCAGTCGGCGACCGTCGAGGACGGCCGGCTGGCTGTGCGGGCGCGAAACGGCGGCGCCACCGCGCCGGACGTGCTCAACGCGCTCGAAGCCGAGGGCTACGAGATCGCCGATCTGGAGATTTCGCGCACGTCCCTAGAGGAGATTTTCGTCGAGATGACCAACCGCGAGCGAGGTGACCGCTGATGAGCCTCGGACTGCCCACTGGCTCGAAAGCGCTGCTCAAGCGGGAGATCCAGCGCTATCTCCGCCGGTACACCAACACGTTCGCGCCGCCGCTGATCACGAACGTGCTGTACTTCTCGGTGTTCGGCGTCGTGCTCGGCGGCCGGATCGATCAGATTCAGGGCTTCGACTACATCGTCTTTCTCCTGCCCGGCCTCGTCGTGCTGGGGATGATCTCGAACGCCTTCGAGAACTCCTCCTTTTCGATCTTCCACGGGAGATGGAACGAGTACATTCACGAGACGCTGACCTCGCCGCTGTCCTATAGCCAGATGGTCGGCGCGTACGTCGTCGCCAGCGCGCTGCGGGGCGTCCTCGTGGGCGTTCTGATCTCCGCGATCGGCGTCGCCTTCACCGTGCTCAACGGGCAGGTGTCGACCGTCACGATCGCCCAGCCGTTCTATCTGGCGGCGTTCGGGCTGATCGTCCCGACGCTGTTCGCCGGCTTCGGCGTGATCGGCGGGCTGCTCGCCGAGGACTTCGATCACCTCACGGTGATGAACCAGTTCATCCTCCGCCCGCTGGTGTTTTTCGGCGCGGTGTTTTACTCGCTGGAGACGCTGCCGGGCGTCTGGCGCGACCTGTCGCTGCTGAATCCGATGGTGTACATGGTCGACGGCGTGCGCTACGGGTTCCTCGGGTACTCCGACGTAGACCCGCGCTTCTCGCTGGTCGTACTCTCGGGGCTGACGCTCGCGGTGCTGTTCGTCGACGTACAGTTGTTCAAGCGCGGCTACGGCTTGACCGACTGAGGCGTCGTGACGACGCCGCGCCGCAGCCGGCGAGCAGCCAATTCGGGACCGTAGTAACCGTCTACTATCCGTAATCGAACTCGTAACTAACTGGGAGGTACGTGATCGTTCGACGTACCGTGATCGAGACTGACCAGAGAGCCAGCCCGCATCGCCCGTCAGCGCGCGTCGGGCAGACGAGTTCGGCGCACCGCCGATGAGCCGCCAGTTCCGGACCGGCATCGACCTGCTGGATCGCCACCTCGGCGGCGGCATCCCCGCCGGAAGCGTCGTCGCGCTGACGGCGCCGCCGGCGAGCCAGTCGGAGCTGCTGCTGTACGAGTTGGTCGGTCGTCGCCGGACGCTGTATCTCTCGGCGGAGCGCACCGCCGACGACGTTCGGTCGGTGCTCGACGAACAGACGAGCGACGCCGCCGGACGGGCGAGCGACGCCGAGTGGCACGTCCGGGAGACGCGGGGCGACGACCAGATCGATCGGGCGACGCGGCTCCTCCGGTCGCTCGCCGACGACGCGCTCGTGATCGTCGATCCGGTCGACGCGCTGGAGCGGTCGGATCGACGCCGTTATCGGCGCTTTCTCGCCGAACTCCGCGACGAGATGGAGGCGAGCGGCGGCGTCGCCGTGCTCCACTGTCTCGACGGGCGTGACGCGCCGCCGCTGCGAGATGTCACGGAGTACATGGCCGACGTGGTGTTCGACCTCTCAACGGAGGTCCAACAGGAGACGGTGCGGACGCGGCTTCGCGTTCCGAAGTTCCGCAACGGCGCCGCGCCGACGGACGTGATTCGCCTCCAGTTGACCGACGAGGTGGCGGTGGATCACAGCCGCGAGATCGCCTGAACGAGCCGTCAGTTCGTCCGGTTTAGACGTGCGGTTCCGCGGCCAGATCCTCGAATCGCTGGTCGTCGAGCCACTCCAAGAGCGCGACGAGTTGCTCGGTCGCGGCCTCGAACAGCTCCTCGCCCTTCTCGGCGGTGGCGTCGCGCTGATCCCCGAGGACGCCGTTGTCGGTGTTGTCGATCGAGTCGTAGAACGTTCTGGCGCCGTGCTGGCGTATCTCGTCGTCGGAGAAGGTTCGCAGCCCGCCTTCGGCGGCGGCTTCCAGTTTGTCCTCGCGGACCAGATCGGGCGCGAGGTGTTGAACCATCGCGGTCTCCTTGGGGCCGCCGTGGGGGCCGTTGTGCTCGAACAGGTCGTCGACCAGATCGGGGATGCTCTCGTCCCACATCCACTCGATCGCGTAGGCGGTGTCGTCGGCCCGGAGTCGCCGGCCGACTTCCCTGAGGTGGTCGACGTTGCCGCCGTGGGCGTTGACGTAGACGATGCGGTCGATCCCGTGGTACGCGAGGTTGCGCGAGAAGCTCTCGACGTAGTTGCGGAACGTCTCGGGATCGACCCACATCGTCCCGTGGAACTGCCGGTGGTGCTCGGAGACGCCGATGCGAACCGGCGGCGTACAGAGAAATCCGGTGCGGTCGGCCGCCTCGTTGGCCAGTCCTTCCGCGATGATGTGGTCGGTGCCCTCCGGCAGGTGGGGGCCGTGCTGTTCGGTCGATCCCAGCGGGACGATCGCCACCGACTCCGACTCGAAGTACGACCCGAGTTCCGGCCACGTTCGATCGGCGAGATGCATCGCTAACAACCGGGTGCCGTCGCGGCTTAAGTCTTGGCAGGGCGTCAGTCCGGGACGGGTTCCGGCCGTCGGCAGTGCCGTGCTGACGCCGCGGCGTCTGTCACGGTCGTGCAAGCGGCGTCCCTCGTGGCCTACCGACTGCCATCCGCAACGGCTTAGGGCGCGAGCGCCGATCCACCGTCAATGACAGCGCCGCTCGTACTCGACATCGACGGGACGCTGACGAGAGCCGACGGCGAGCCCGGGATCGATCCCGCCGTCTTCGAACCGCTGCGCGAGTGGCCCGAGCCGGTCGTTATCGCCACGGGGAAGGCGTTCCCGTTCCCGGTCGCGCTGAGCCAGTTCGTCGGACTGCCCGAGCGCGTGATCGCCGAGAACGGCGGCGTCGTCTACGCCGAGGGGGAGATGACCGTCGTCGGCGCCCGCGACGACGCCGAGGCCGCCGTGGCCGACCTTCGAGAACGCGGCTACGACCTCGGGTGGGGCGAGCCGGATCTGGTCAACCGCTGGCGCGAGACCGAAATCGCCGCCAACCTCGACGTGCCCGAGGCGCCGCTGCGCGCGGTCGCCGCCGAGCACGGACTGGAAGTCGTCGACACCGGCTACGCCTATCACGTCAAGGATCCCGAGATCGGCAAGGGCGACGGACTGATCGCCGTGGCCGACCTTCTGGATCGAGAGCCGTCGTCGTTCGTCGCGGTCGGCGACTCGGAAAACGACGTTTCGACGTTCGAAGTCGCCGGCGAGAGCTACGCCGTCGCCAACGCCGACGACGCCGCCCGGGAGGCGGCCGACCACGTCACCGACGGCGTCCACGCCGCGGGCGCGCTCGAAGTGCTCGAACAGATTCGGTAACTCAGAAGTAGTACGATAGCTCAGTTGGTCGCGTCGCCGACTGCGTGGCCGAGGCGCCGCCGGACGCCGACGAGAAGCTCTCGGAGCACCGGCGCGCCGTCGTAGAGCCACAGCAGCGCCGTGCCGACGATGACGCCCGCCTGCACCAGCACGAACGTCGGCGGATCGGGCGCGGTCAGCGCGTCGACGTACTCGTAGAACAGTTCGACCGTGACGCCGACGACCGGCTGCTCGGGGCTCGGCGGCGCCGTCACGACGGGCCAGAGGATCGGGGCGGCGACGAGTTCGCCTTCGCGGAGCACGTCCTCGACGAGATCGCCGGGGAGATGGAGGAGATAGCCGAGCACGAGGGCGACACCGACCGAGCCGCGGCCGTACGTCCGCGCGAGGAGTCCGGCGCCGACCGCGACCGGCACGGCAAAGAAGATCGAATGCCCGAGCGCGTAGCCCGAGTCGAAGACGCCGTACTGCCACGACAGCGGCTTGTCGATCAGGTCCGGGAGCTGCGAGCCGACGAGCGCGGCGATAGCTTCGAGCGCTCCGGGCGACCGTCGGTCGACGACGTGACACCACAGCGAGTAGGCGAGATAGCCGACTGCCGCGTGTTCCCAAGGCAGCATGGGTGATCGGAGGGCTCTCGCGGGATTAGTTATACAGTCGCTGTGGACGAGCAACGAGAGTACGGAGCGCTTACCGCAGGACTGAGACGGGAGAGCTACGGCAGTCGGACGCCGTTTCTCGTCAGAAACTCGCCGGCGTCTTTGATTTCCACTGGGCTGCCGATGATCCGGTAGTGCTCGTCCTCTGGGACGACCGTCACGACAAAGCGCGACTCGATCTCCTCGCGCAGTCCCTCCAGCGCCTGCGAGGGGAGCACGATCTGCGTGCTGTCGCGCAGTCGAGTCGGGTCCGGCATCTATCTATCTCGTGAAGCGTCCCTAACTTCAATATGCCGAAACATCACAACCCCCAGCGAGATCCCTGGTGCTTCGCCGATATCGGGGAATTGGGAGCGACCCACCGGCGACGAACGGAAGGGTTTTCGGGCGTCGTCCTCCTACCGGCGGGTAATGGGGCTCGAAGAGGAAATCGAGGAACTCCGCGAAGAGATCGCTAGCACGCCCTACAACAAGTCGACCGAGGGGCACATCGGGCGACTGAAGTCGAAGCTCGCGGAGAAAAAAGAGAAGTTAGAACAACAGTCCTCCGCGGGCGGCGGCGAGGGCTACCACGTCGAGAAGCACGGCGACGCCACCGTCGCGCTCGTCGGGTTCCCGAGCGTCGGCAAGTCGACGCTGCTCAACGCCCTGACCAACGCCGAGAGCGAGACCGGCTCCTACGAGTTCACGACGCTCGACGTCAACCCCGGCATGCTGCCGCTGAACGGCGCCAACATCCAGATGCTCGACGTGCCCGGGCTGATCGAGGGCGCCGCGAGCGGACGCGGCGGCGGCCAAGAGGTGCTGTCGGTCGTCCGAGCGGCCGATCTCGTGATCTTCGTGCTCTCTGCGTTCGAGATCGACCAGTACGAGCGACTCAACGAGGAGCTGTACAAGAACAAGATCCGCGTCGATCAGGAACCGCCGCGCGTCTCGGTCTCGCGCAAGGGGAAAGACGGCATCCGCGTGACATCCAGTGCGGACCTAGAGATGGACGATCACACGATCGGCGAGATCCTCCGCCAGCGCGGCTACGTCAACGCCGACGTGACGATCAACGAACAGCTCGACATGGACCGGCTGATCGACGGCATCATGGACAACCGCGAGTACATCCCCTCGATCACCGCGGTCAACAAGGCCGACTTGCTCGATCCCGACTACGTCGAGACGGTCAAGGAGAACCTCCGAGAGCACGATCTCGATCCCGAGGAAGTGACGTTCATCAGCGCCGAGAAGGAGAAGGGCCTCGACGCGCTCAAAGAGCGTATCTGGGAGGAACTCGGGCTGATCCGAATCTACATGGACAAGCCCGGCCGCGGCATCGACTACGAGGAGCCGCTGGTGATCGAACGGAACAGTACCGTCGAGGACGCCGCCGAAAAGCTCGGCGGCGAGTTCCGCGATCGGTTCCGCTTCGCCCGCGTCTCCGGCGACAGCGTCAAGCACGACGAACAGCAGGTCGGCCTCGACCACGAACTCGCCGACGAGGACGTCCTGCGGATGATCACCCGGAAGTGACGCCCCCAGACGAGACGCCGGCCCGACGCCGCCGATTTCTCGCCTACGTGCTCGCGGGGCTGTCGCCGTGGGTCGCGCTCGTCTTTCCCGGTCGCGTCGACGTGTTTTTCGCTTGGGGTTGGATCAATCTCGACCCGTGGAACGCCGTCACCGTCTACGAGTATCTCTTCGTCTACACTCGCGGGCCGCTCGCGTTGCCGCGTCACATTCAGGCGTGGCCGATCGCAACGCTGCTGTACGCCGGCGCATTCGCTAGCGCGCTCGCTGGCGTCCTGTTCGGGCGCGAAGACCGGCGGCTCACGGCCGGCCTCGCCGCGCTGTCGATGCTCTCTGTACTGCGATTTTCGGCCGGCTTCGCGCGGCCGTCGATCACGCCGGTGCCGATCGGCGTCGCCGTCGTCGCGCTGGTGGTGTGGTGGTACGATGCAGACCTGCTGACGGCGTGAAGACGCCGACTCGCTGACCGCGTGAGGACGCCGCTCCGTGATGGCGTGAGGATGCCGCTCCGAACGCAGTAGGGATGCCGCTCCGGAACACCGCGATGACACCGTAGCTGGCGCTCGCTGGGAGTGGAGAAAACAGCAAAAACCGGTCCCGACCGACGGTGGTTACCGTTCGGACCGACACCGGGAACCGCACCTGCGGGCCCCGAAGTCGGTCTCAGGCGAATTGTGCCTGTCCGTCGGCTTCGAGCAGCTCCTTGTAGCGGTTGCGGATCGTCACTTCCGAGATGTCGGTGACATCCGCGACCTCGCTCTGGGTGATCTCCTCGTTGCAAAGCAGCGGCGCGGCGTAGACGGCCGCGGCCGCGAGGCCGACCGGGCTCTTGCCGGAGTGGATCCCCTCCTCTTTCGCGGTCCGGAGGAGCTGGCGGGCGCGGTGTTCGGCCTCCTCCGAGAGGTCGAGTTCGGAGGCGAACCGGCCGACGTACTGCTCGGGGTCGGCGGGCTGGATCTCTAGGGAGAGCTCGCGCACGATGTAGCGGTAGGTGCGCTTGAACTCCATCTCGTCGATCCGGCTGACGTTGGCGACCTCGTCGATCGAGCGCGGCGTGCCGGTCTGGCGCGCCGCGGCGTACAGCGCGGCGCTGGCGACGCCCTCGATCGAGCGGCCCGGCAGGAGGTCGTCTTCGAGCGCGCGGCGATAGATCACGCTCGCAGTCTCCCGAACGTCTTCCGGAAGACCGAGCGCGCTCGCCATGCGGTCGATCTCGCCGAGCGCCTGCTTGAGGTTGCGCTCCTTGGAGTCGCGGGTGCGGAACCGCTCGTTCCACGTGCGAAGCCGCTGCATCTTCTCGCGCTGGCTGGAGCTGAGGGTGTTGCCGTAGGCGTCTTTGTCCTGCCAGCCGATGTTGGTCGAGAGCCCGTCGTCGTGCATCATCTTCGTCGTTGGCGCCCCGACGCGGGACTTGTTGTCCTTCTCGGCGGCGTCGAACGCACGCCATTCGGGCCCGCGGTCGATCTCGTCTTCCTCGACGACGAGGCCGCACTCCTCGCAGACGGTCTCGCCGTGCTCGCTGTCTGCCTGCAGGCGACCGCCACACTCGGGGCAGAGCTGTTCGTCGGTGCGCTCGTCCGTTCGTTCCGTGGTTCGTTCGCGCGCCGATACGTCGCCGTTGGTTCGGATGCTCGTTTCTGTCATTGGTAACTCACCGTGGTGGGAGGGCAAGGGCTACCGGTGGGGAAAGTGTCCCAAAATACGACCGGATGTCGCGCTCCTATACCTCCATAGGAGGGAAAGCCTTATAAATGTTTCGTAGTGAGGGTTAGTGACATACATATACTTGTCGGAGACTTGTCCGTCTGCACCACGGCTCTACCAGACCGGCGGTGTCCCCGAGATAGCGTCACCGATCGAGGTAGTTTCTGGCCTCCGCGTCGGTCACTTGCCGGAAGTCCCGATAGAACTGCCCCACCGCCTGAAACCCCGGCGGCGTCTCGACGGCGACGACCTCGTCGGCGAACGGGTCGAGCGCCGGCAGCGAGTCGGGCGATCCGACCGGCACGGCGAGAACGACCCGTTCGGCCCCTCGCCCTCGGACCTGCCGAAGACAGGCCCGCGCGGTCGCTCCCGTGGCGACGCCGTCGTCGACCACGACGACGCGGCGTCCGGACACGTCAGGCGGCTCGTCGGTCCCTCGATACGCTCGGAGCTTCTCGCGTGCGCTCTGTGCCGTCTGTTCGCGCTCGCGCTCGACGTAGCTCTCCTCGACGCCGAGCCGGGCGATCAGATCGTCGTTGCGCCACGCGCTCCCGTCGCTGGCGACCGCCCCGATCGCCAACTCCTCGTTGTGCGGCGCGCCCATCTTCTTCGAGACCACTACGTCGAGATCGGCGTCCAGTCGGTCTGCGACGGGCCGTGCGACCGGCAGCGCCCCGCGCGGGATGCCGACGACGAGATCGGCCTCGACGCCCCGCTCTGCGAGCAGGTCGGCCAGTTGTTCTCCAGCCTCGGCTCTGTTCTGAAACATCGTGCTCCCCCAAGCGACGGTACGGTCTCCCGGCACTAACCTGTTGTAGCGCGTTCCGTGCGCGACGCTGGCGACCAGCAGGAATCAGTCGTCCGATTCGGGCGTCGCCTCGTCGGCGGCGTCACGGCGGGGCTCGGCCGCCGCAGCGTCGTCGCCACGGGTGCCGGCGGCGTCAGCGAGGACCTCGGCGACGGCCGTCGGCGCGTCGTCGGGGGCGACTGCGACGCTCTCGGACGCCGCGGCGTCCGGGGGCACGACGCGCACCGTCGCCGGCGCGACGGCCGCCACCTCCGACAGCACCGCGTCGACGCCGTCGTCCTGCGGTCCGACCAGCGCGGCGGCGTCTGCGCCCCGAGCGCGTTCTCGGGCGGCGGCCAGTTCGGCGCCGTCGGGGGGCGACAGCGGCGTCGTCACGACGCGGTCGACGCCGAGACTCCGAGCCGTCGCCGCGGCCACGTCGCCCTCGGGTAGCGGCCCGGCCGAGAGGTCGTAGCCGGCGTCGTCGAGCCGAACGAGTGTGTTCGCAGCAGTCCCGCCGGTTCCGAGGACGTGAACGCGCACGCCGCGGGGCGATGCTCGGTCCGGAAGCGCCGTCACCGAGGTGGAGCCGGTCGCCGGGTCGCGGGCAACGACCGAGCGCACGTCGAACGCGGCGTCGATCGCCGACTCGGTGAGCACCTCTTCGGGCGTGCCGACGGCGACGAACTCGCCGTCGGCCAGCAGCGCCAGTCGATCGCAGTATCGCGCCGCGAGGTCGAGGTCGTGGATCGCCGCCAGCGCCGCGGTGCCGTCCGCGACGAGCGAGCGGACGAGTTCGAGCGTCTCGACCTGATGGTTCACGTCAAGGCTTGCGGTCGGCTCGTCGAGCAACAGCGCAGGCGTCTCCTGTGCGACCGCGCGGGCCAGCAGGACGCGCTGGCGCTCGCCGCCGCTGATCTCGTCGATCGGCCGGTCGGCGAGGTCGGTGACGCCGGTGCGTTCGAGCGCGGCGTCGACGGCGCGGCGGTCGTCCTCGGCGGCGGGACTGAACCGCGAGCGGTGGGGGTGGCGGGCCATTGCGACGATCTCGCGCACGTCGAACGAAAAGGACACCTCGGCGTGCTGCGGGACGACCGCCACGCGCCGGCTGGCGGCCCGCGAAGAGAGCCCGCCGACCGCGTCGCCGTCGACACGTACCGAACCGGAATCGGGCGCGAGGACGCCGCTGATCGATCGCAACAGCGTCGTCTTGCCGGCGCCGTTCGGCCCGACGAGGCCGACGAGTTCGCCCGGCTCGACAGCGAGCGAGACCTCCGAGAGCACCGGCACGTCGCCCAGCGAGATCGAGAGGTCCTCGACGCTGATCGTCGGGTCCGTCACAGGCCGTGCACCTCCCTCGATCGGAGCAAGAACAGGAAGAAGGGCGCGCCGACCGCGGCGGTGACGATGCCGACTGGCATCTCGGCGGGCCCCGAGCGGGCGATCGTGTCCGCGACGACGAGGAAGGTGCCGCCCGCGAGCGCGCTCGTCGGCAGCAGGACGCGGTGATCCGGACCGACGACCAGCCGCATCGCGTGGGGCACGATCAGGCCGACGAAGCCGATGACGCCCGTCACGGCGACGCCGGCGGCCGTCACGACGCTGGCGACCGCGAGCAACAGGAGCTTGGCGCGCTCGACCTCGACGCCGAGATGGTGGGCTTCCTCCTCGCCGAGCAAGAGCAGGTTGAGCTCTCTGACATACGCACCCAGCACCGCGATCCCGAGGAGCGCGACCGGGAGGACGAACGCCACCTCGTCCCACGTGCTGTGCTGGAGGTGGCCCATCATCCAGTAGACGGCCTGTTTCAGGCTCTCGCCGCTCTGGAGCAGGAGGTAGGAGATGACGGCGCCCAGAAACGTCTGGACGGCGACGCCCGCCAGCAACAGCGTGGCAATGGGCGTCCGACCGCCCTCGGTGGCGATGGCGTAGACGCCGAAGGCGGTCACGAGCGCGCCGACAAAGGCCGCCAGCCGCAGGTCGACCGGCACCAGCGAGGGCACCGCGATGGCGGCGACGGCGCCGACGGCCGCACCCGAGGAGACGCCGACGATGGAGGGGTCGGCCAGCGGGTTCCGGAAGAACCCCTGCATCACGGTGCCGGCGGCCGCCAGCGCGATGCCGACGGTCGCCGCGAGCACGATGCGGGGTAGTCTGATATTGACGACGATCGCGCGAGTGGTGGCGGGCACCGACGCCGAGAACGGCGACGCCCACGCGAGATCGGGCCACAGATAGGGGATCGAGAGCCCGGGAACGAGTTGCCAGAACCCGGTATCGACGCCGACGCCGGCTGGCACGACGAAGGCGTCGTAGACCGCTCTGGCGACCGCGATCGCTGGAATCTCGACGGGACCGATCGTGGCGCTGACGAGGATTGCGACACCCAGCAGCACGGCGAGTGGCACTGACCAGACGAACGCGCGGACGCTCGGCCGCGATCGGACCGCGCTCGCTACGCTGGCCGTGCGCGCTCGCACGCCTCGGTCGTCGCCGTCGGTCGTCGTTGCCACGGGAGTGTTCGCAACCTCGTTTGCATTAGACAAATATTTATTGGATACGGCTGCAGGGTTGAGACGATGACACGGACTCGAACGAGCGTGGCCGTCGCAGCCCTCGCCATCGTGGCGATGGTCGCCGGCGTCGCCGCGCCGATCGGCGCAGCGCCCACAGCCGGACCGGACGCCGCCGGCGCCGCGGCGTCGACGGCGCCTGTCGCCGACCTACAACAGAATCAGTCGAACTGTTCGTTCCCGCAGACGTTCACCGACGCCGGTGGGACCGAAGTGACCGTCGAGAACGAGCCCCAAGAGATCGTGACGCTGAACCCCTCGGCCGCCCAGACGCTCTGGGAGATCGGCGGCCGCGAGAAGGTCGTCGGCGTCTCTCAGTACGCGACGTATCTGGAGGGTGCCGAAGATCGAACGATCGTCAGCAACGAGGACGGCACCACCTCGACCGAGGTCGTCGTCGACCTCGATCCCGATCTCGTGCTCGCCCCGAACACGATTCCGCCCGAGACGGTCGGACAACTGCGGGACAACGGCCTGACGGTCTACCAGTTCGCGTCGGCGACCTCGATCGAAGACGTCTACGACAAGACCGAGCGCATCGGTGCGCTGACCGGCGAGTGTCAGGGCGCGACCGAGACCGTCGAGTGGATGCAGACCGAGATCGACGCCGTCCGCGAGAACGTCACCGAGAGTGATCGTCCGAGCGTCTACATGGAGTTCAGCAGCGGCTGGACGACCGGTGCGGGGACGTTCCAGCACGACGTTATCACGACTGCAGGCGCGCAAAACACTGCAGCCGAGGCGGGACTGGAGGGCTGGGGCGAGATCAGCGACGAGCAACTGCTCAACCAGAGCCCCGAGTTCCTGCTGTTGCTCGGGGAGACACAGGTCCCGGATCGGCAGGCCGTCCAGTCGACCAGCGCCGTCCAGAACGACCGGATCATCCGCGTGGACCGGAACTACGCACAACAGCCCGCGCCGCGAGTCGTCTACGTAGTGCAGGCGATCAACGAGGCGGTGCAGAACTACGAAAGCGAGAGCGCGAGCCAGAACAACGAGAGCGACGCCGGAAACCAGAGCGACGGCGATAACATCCCCGGTTTCGGCGGCGTCGCCGCCCTCGTCGCGCTGCTGTCGGTCGCCCTGTTCGCGCGCAAGCGCTGACCGCCCACGCAACCGAACGCCCATCCAACCGCATCTCGACGCCGCCCGTCGGCGTCGCGGAAACCGACCTTTTTACGTCATCGACGCCGACCGACCAGTATGGTCGAAAACGTCATCTGGCCCGCGTACTTCGACGCGGAGCTGACGCGCAAGCAGGGTCGGCGAGTGCCCACAGAGCTTGCCGTCGCGAGCCCCGAAGTCGAGGAGATCGCGCAGGCAGTCCAGCAGGTCGGCTACGACGCCGTCGTCGAGCGCGACGTGGCCTACCCCCGGGAGAACTACACCGAGCGCGGACGGGTGCTCGTCAAGGACGCCGACGACGCGAAAAACGACGTCGTGCAGGCCGTGGCCGCCTACGTCTCGACGATGCGCGAGTGATGCAGCGACTTGGCGAAGTCGATCGAACGGCACAAGGACTGGCGATCGTTCGGCTCGACGACGACGAGATTCCGCCGATCGGACGCGAAGTCGTCGACGAATCGCTCTCGACGGCGGGCCGGATCGTCGACGTGTTCGGCCCGGTCGAGACGCCCTACGTGGCGATCACGCCCGAGGACGACCGGCGGCTGGCGACGCTACTCGGGCAGAAGCTGTACGTACAGTAAGGTGGGGGCGTTCAGTCCGCTTTCCCTTCGACCGTGAGACACTCACAGCGGTCGGCCTCGGGATCGAAGCAGTCCGGACACTCCGAGCGCCGATCGATGATCGTGTCGAGTCGCTCGGCGACGGTGTCGTCGATGACGCTCTCTAGGGCGCGGGCCTCCTCGCGGTAGCTCTCGACTTCCAGCACGTTCGCCAGAAACCGTTCGATGATGCAGTACGTCTGGATCGCGTCGCGGGCCCGGCCGATCCCCTCGTCGGTGAGTTCGACGCCCTTGTACTTCTCGTGGTCGGCGAGGCCGCGATCCTCCAACTTGCCGATCATCTCGTTGACGCTGGCGGGGCTGACGTCGAGCATATCGGCGAGCGTGCCGGTCGACGCCGGGCCGTCTTCGATCATCTGTGCGAGATAGATCGCCTTGAGGTACTGGTCTGCTGTGTTCATGCGAGATCACCCGGCGCAGCCGCAGTGGCGCTCATTCGCGTTCCTCCATGATCGCGGTCACTTCCTCGACGCCCTCTTTTTCCTCTTCGCGGATCGCATACAGCGTGTCGAGCACGCCCTGCTGGTCGATGCTGTAGTCGGCGTCGCTGGCCTCGATCGCCTCGATGAGATCGTCGTAGAACTTGTAGGCCGTCTCCTCGTTGCAGAGCTGGTCGTACAGCAGCCCGTCGAAGTCCTCGGGCTGGTTCTGCGCGTAGTTCTCGCGGACCAGCAGTTCGATCTCGTCGTAGCCGACCGTCTCGGCGTCCATCTCGTCGATCAGCGACTCCAGCCGGGCGCGGTGCTCGGCGGACTCCTCGGCGGCGTGGTCGAGCAACTGCTCGATGGCGTCGTCGAGTTCGTCTCGCTCGGCGTCCGAGAGCGACTCCAAGTGCGAATAGGCACGCGCCTCGACGACCTCCTCCAGCACGACCCCGATCTGCAAGAGTCGGGCGAGCTGGCGGTCCGTCGAGACGCGTTGACCCAAGCTCATATCCACCACTCGGGGAGCCGGTCACTTAACGCTCCCTACTTTCGGCGTCGCGCGACATCTCCGGCACCCAGCCCGAGGTCCGGCGGACCGACGAGCGGCGACACAGCCGACAGCCACAGCGCCCCCACAGCTATCCGCCGATCTGTGGTTACCTCACCCATGCGCTACCTCGAAATCAGGGTGCCGAGCGGCAAACGGAGTGCCGTCCTCGGCATTCTCGAGGATGAGGGCGTCGATTACGTCGCCAGCGACGAGACGAGCGGCCGAGGCTACACCGCGGTCGTCCGCTTTCCACTCCCGACTCGGGCCGTCGAACCGGTACTCGATCGCCTGCACGAGGCGGGTATCGACGACGACGCCAGCGTCGTCGTGATCGACGCCGAGACGGTGCTGTCCGAACAGTTCGCTCGGCTCCGAGACCAGTACGGCCGCGGCGGTAAGCGGGGCGCCCGCACGTCGCGGCAGGTCCTCCGGACGAAAGCCGAGGAGCTGATGCCGGTGTTCCCGATCTACGTCGCAATGTTGCTGATCAGCGCCGTCGTCGCTACAGCCGGGCTGCTCGCGGATTCGCCGGCGGTCGTCGTCGGATCGATGGTGATCGCGCCGCTGATCGGTCCCGCGCTGGCGGCCAACATCGGGATCGTCACCGGTGACGGCAATCTCAGATCGACCGGATTCGCCTACCAGTTCGCCGGTCTCGCCGTGGTCATCTCGGCCTCGATCGGCATCGCCGTCCTCGCCCGTCTGGCGGGCCTCGAACCGGCGGGCGTCGACATCGTCGTGGCGACAGAACTCGAAGAGCGCGTCTCGCCGAACCTGCTCTCGCTGGCGGTCGCGCTCGGCGCCGGCGTCGCCGGCATCCTGAGTCTGACACGAGGGTTTTCGGAAGCGATCGTCGGCGTCATGATCGCCGCCGCGCTCATCCCGCCAGCGGCCGCCGTCGGGATCACCGTCGCGTGGGGGATGTACGGGGCGGCGCTGGGCGCTGCCGGACTCGTGGCCGTGAACGTGCTGTCGATCAACTTCGCGGCTCTCTCGACGCTGTGGATTGCGGGCTATCGCCCACAGGGGCTGTTCGAGGTCGCCCCGACGCGGACGGAAACCTACGCGTACGCGGCGCTCTTCGCCGCCGCGTTGCTGGTGCTGGCGGCGCCGCTGGCCGGCGTCACGATGCTCGACATCCACACCACGCAGGTCCAATCGGCCGCCGAAGCGGACGTGGCTGCCGTGCTCAACGAGTCCGAATACGGTGAGTACGAGCTCGAAACCGTCGAAGTGGTGCTCGACGAGGACTACCCCGTTCGGTCGATCGACCGCGTTCTCATTACGGTCTCCAGCCGCGATCCGGGCGTCAGCCCGGCGTTGACCGATCGCCTCTACCGCGAACTCAGCGAGGACACCGAGGAGCCGCTGGTCGTCGAAGTACAGTTCATCGTCGCCGACGAGCAACGCCAGTCGAGTTCTGCTTCGGCGTCGCTTCGCGCGGGCGCTGGAGGGCAACTCGACCGCCGATATTCCGGACAGTAACGCGGCTGAGCCGTCGCTACTCGGGGTCGGAGGCCGAAGAAAAACGAACCGAAAGCGGCGCTATTCCCGCAGTCTCTGCGCCACGAGGTCTTCGAGATCCTCGCGGAGTTCGTCGACCGCAACTTCGTCGAGAACGGGGACGAAAAAGCCCTCGACGAGCATGTTGACCGCTTTCTCGGGATCGACGCCGCGACTGATCATGTAGAACAGCTCCTCCTGGTCGACCTGACCGACGGTCGCGGAGTGGCTGGCCTCGGTGTCGTGGTTGTTGATGATCAGCTTCGGGGAGGCGTCGGCCTCGCTCTCGTCCGACAGCATCAGCGTGTTCTCGCGCTGGTAGGAGTTGGTGTCCCACGCGCCAGAGCCGACGTCCTGAACGCCCTCGTAGACCGAGCGTGCCACGTCGTCGATGACGCCGCGGGTCACCAGATCGGCGGTGGTGTGCTCGGCACGGTGCCAGACGCGGGCGTCCAGATCGAAGTGCTGGTCCTCGTGGCCGAAAAAGGCGCCGACGATCTGGGACTCGGAGCTGTCGCCGTTGAGTTCGGTCTCGACGCTGGACTTGGTCAGGCGGGAGCCGATGTTGCCCTCGATCCAGTTGATCGTGGCGTACGTGCCGGCGTCACCGCGCTTGTGGGTGAAGTTGTACGTCTCCTCGTCGACGTTCTGGAGCGAGCCGTACTGGACGTTGGAGTTCTCGCCGGCGGCGATCTCGACGACGCCGCTGTAGTAGCGGTCGCCCTCGACATCGGCGTCGCCCGTGCTCTGGCGTTCCAGCAGCGTGACCGAGGAGGACTCCTCGGCGACGACGAGCGTGTAGTTGAACAGCGACTGGCTGTTCATTTCGGTGCGGACCTTCACGTCCTCGGCCTCGACGCCCTCGGGGACGTAGACGACCGTCCCGGTCGAGAACAGCGCCGTCGACAGCGCGGTGAGGTAGTTCGACTGCGGATCGACGACGTTCCCGAAGTTGTCTTCGAGCAGGTCGTCGAGTTCGTCGACGGCTTCGCTCCAGGGGAGCACCTCGACGCCCTCGGCGTCGACGAGCTCTTTCTCCTCGGCGGCGTTCAGCGGATCGACCAGCGACTCGTAGTCGAGGTCTTCGAGGTTGGTCCACTTTCGGCCCGGCGTCTGGATGACCGACGGCATGCCGAGGTCCTCCAGCGCGTCGAGCGCGTCGAGACGCGTTTCGAGGAGCCACTCGGGCTCCCCGAGCTCCTCGGAGATCTGGCGAACGGTGCTCTCGTCGATCGTGGCGTGTACCTGCGTACTCATGTTATCCGAGGCTCCCCTCCATCTCGAGCTCGATGAGGCGATTGAGCTCGACCGCGTACTCGATGGGCAGTTCTTCCGTGATCGGCTCGATGAAGCCCGAGACGATCATCTGCTTGGCGTCGTCGTCGTCGAGACCGCGCGACTGGAGGTAGAAGATGTCCTCGTCGCCGATCTTGCCGACGGTGGCCTCGTGGGCGACGTTGACCTTCGATTCCTCGATCTCCATGTACGGCATCGTGTCGCTGGTCGACTCGTTGTCGAACATCAGGGCGTCGCACTCGACGGCCGTCGAGGAGTTCTCGGCGCCGTCGGCGATCTGGACGAGCCCGCGGTAGTTGGTGCGGCCGCCGTCCTTGGCGATCGACTTGGACTCGACGGTCGACTTCGTGTCGGGCGCGTTGTGGTACACCTTCGCGCCGGTGTCGATGTCCTGGCCCTCGCCCGCGAAGGCGATGGTGATGTGGTTGTCCGTCGCGCCGCGACCCTTGAGGATCGTCGAGGGGTACAGCATCGTGGCCTTCGAGCCCATCGAGCCCGAGATCCACTCCATCGTGCCGCCCTTCTCGGCGATGGCGCGCTTGGTGTTGAGGTTGTAGGTGTTCTTCGACCAGTTCTGCACCGTGGAGTACTGGACGTGGGCGTCCTCCTTGACGAAGACCTCGACGCCGCCGGAGTGGAGGTTGTGGGTGCCGTACTTCGGCGCCGAACAGCCCTCGATGTAGTGAACCTCGCTACCGGGCTCGGCGATGATGAGCGTGTGCTCGAACTGGCCCATCCCTTCCGAGTTCATCCGGAAGTACGCCTGCACGGGCATCTCGACGGTGACGTCCTCGGGGACGTACACGAACGAGCCGCCCGACCAGACCGCGCCGTGGAGCGCCGCGAACTTGTTGTCGCTCGGGGGGACGCAGTTCGTCATGAAGTGCTCTTTGACGAGCTCTTCGTGCTCCTGGACGGCCTCGTCCATGTTGCAGAAGATGACGCCCTTCTCCTCCCACTGCTCTTGCATGTTCTGGTAGACGACCTCCGACTCGTACTGGGCGCCGACGCCCGAGAGCGCCTTGCGCTCGGCCTCGGGGATGCCCAGCTTCTCGAAGGTGTCCTGAATCTCGTCGGGGAGGTCCTCCCAGTCGTCGGCGCCCTCGCGCTTGTCGACGTCCGGGCGGATGTAGGGAACGATCTCCTCGACATCGAGCCCCGAAAGGTCGGGCATGCCCGGCCAGCCGCTCGGCATCGGCATCTCCTCGTACTGTCGGAACGCGCGGAGGCGCCGCTCGAGCATCCACTCGGGTTCGTCTTTGTCCTCGCTGATGAGGCGGACGACCTCCTCGGTCAGTCCCTTGTCGGAGCGGACGGCGGATTTCTCCTCTTTCTTGAACTCGAACCGCTCCTCGGTGTCGGTCTCTTGTAGGTGGTCTTGATCTGAACTCATGGTTTAGTGTTGGATGGTAGTCGCTGGAGCCGTATCAGGCTGTCTCGTAGACCTGCTCTCGGACCCAGTCGTACCCCTCGTCCTCGAGCGTCTCGGCGAGTTCGGCGTCGCCGCTCATGGCGATCTCGCCGTCGAGCATCACGTGGACGTGGTCGGGCTCGACGTAGTCGAGGATCCGCTGGTAGTGGGTGATCTGCAGGATGCCGGTGCCCTGCTCGTCGCGCAGCGCGTTGATGCCGTCGGAAACGTCCTGCAGGCGGTCGATGTCCAGCCCGGAGTCGATCTCGTCGAGCACGGCGATCTCGGGTTCGAGAATGGCGGCCTGGAGCACCTCGTTCTGTTTCTTCTCGCCGCCGGAGAAGCCGGCGTTCAGATATCGGCGAGCGAACTTCTCGTCCATGTCGAGCTGCTCCATCTTCTCGGAGAGGATCTGCTGGAACTGCGCAACGTCGACTTCGCCCTCGTCGGCGGGGCCTTCCATCGGGGAGGTTTCGTAGCCTTCGTCGTCGGCTTCTTCCTCGGCGTCATCGTCCTCTTCGCCCTCGAAGAGCTCCTCGCGCTCCTCGATCTTGGCGTTGAGCGCCGTTCGGAGGAAGTTCGACATCGTGACGCCCTCGATCTCGGCGGGATACTGGAAACCGAGGAACACGCCGAGCGCGGCGCGCTCGTTGGGTTCGAGCTCGAGCAGATTCCAAGTCGTCTGGTCCTCGTCGATCTCGATGTCCTCGAACTCGTCGCCCTCGAAGTGGAGCAGCACTTCGCCGTCGGTGATCTCGTAGGCGGGGTGGCCGGCGATGACCTTCGCTGTCGTCGACTTGCCGCTCCCGTTGGGACCCATCAGCGCGTGGATCTCACCGGGTTCGACCTCGAGGTCGACGCCGTTGAGGATCTGCTCGCCGCCCTCCTCTGCTACCTTCGCGTGGAGATTTTTGAGTTGTAGCGTAGCCATTGGTGAATAGTCCTCTGTCACTCGAACGGTGGGGGCGGCTACCCATAATGGTTTCGCATTTCACGCAATCAGTTGTCTTTCGGGAAAAATACTTTTTCAGTTTACCAACTCACGATCGGCAGTTTTCCACTGGACTTTCCCGGCGCTCGACGCCGCTGCTGGGCCGGCAGCGGGTGTTCTAGCTCTCAAACACAACTACAGACCGTCGAGTGTCAGCTGTTCGGCCCGAGTAGGAACACAGAAACCGCTCGCGGGAAATCCGTCGGTATGGACGAGACGGGCAAAGTCGACCGAGAGTTCTTCGAGGGCCAGATCGCCTCGCGGCTGGGTGCCCCCCGCGACGACATCGCAATCGGCCCGACCTACGGCGTCGACTTCGGACTGCTCGACATCGACGACAGCGTTCTGGCCGTCGCTACCGATCCGATCTCGATCCTGCCCGAACTGGGCTTCGAGCGCGCCGGACGGTTCGGCATTCGGATCGTCCTCTCGGACGTGGCCGTCTCGGGACTGACGCCCTCGCACGTCGCCGTCTCACTGTCCTTACCCCCTGAAACGACCGATGAACAGTTCGCGCGCTTCTGGAGCGCGATCGACGAGGAGTGCCGCGATCTCGGCGTGGGCGTCCTCACGGGCCACACCGCTCGGTACGACGAGAGCCGGTATCCGTGGGTCGGCAACGGGACGGCGTTCGCGGTCGGCGACGCAGACGACCTCGTGCGCCCCGACGGCGCTCGCCCGGGTGACGACCTACTGATAACGAAGGGGCCTGCCGTCGAGACGACGGGACTGCTGGCCTCGCTGTTTCCCGAACAGATCGACCTGCCCGCGGAGACGGTGACAACCGCCCAAGAACGCCTCGACGACGTGGAGACGGTGCGAGACTGCGCAGCGGCGTCTGAGGCCGGTCGCGTGACCGCGATGCACGACGCGACCGAGGGCGGTCTGGTCGGCGCACTCCACGAAGTCGCCGGGAGCGCAGGCGTTCACCTCGACGTCCAGACGGACGCCGTGCCGATGCTGCCGGGCGTCAAGGCGGTCAGCAATGCGCTGTCGATGGATCCGTGGCGTGCGAGCACCGCCGGAACGTTGCTCTTGACCGTAGATCCGGAGGACACCGACGCCGTCGTCTCGGCGCTCGAAGATCGGGGGACGCCGGTCGGCGTCGCCGGACGCGTCGAAGACGGCTCGGGCGTCGTCGTCGACGGCGAGGCGGTCGACGCACCGAGCGGCGACGCCTCGTGGCCGGTCTACGAACGACTGCTCGGGGAGTGAGGCGTGAGCCGAGTCACATGAAGCTGCCGAGGCCCGTCTGTTCCTGCCCGCTTTTGACTTCCTCCCACGAGATGTCAAGCGCCTCCAGCACGCGGGCGATCGGTCCCTTGAGCGTCTTGTCGAGCATCTTCTCGTAGTCGACCTCGAACTCCTCGGGGATCTGGTCTTCGTACTCGAAACAGATCACGTCCGGGTCGCGCTTGAACTCGCCGTACAGCGCGTCTGTCTGTGGATTGAGCCCGTCTTCGCTCTCCACGCGCTCGAAGAAGTCGGGGTGGACTTTCTGCAGGTAGAGCCGTTTTGGCTTCGAGCCGCTGGCGAAGTTCGTCCCGAGTAGCATATTGGCGTACTTCGCGCCCCTGACCTGCGCGGTGTCGGTGTCGTAGTTGTCGAGTTTCTTGCCGATTCCGCCGGGAATACCGATCTCGTCGAGCGACACGTCGCCGCTCTGGACGCGCTGGATCACCTCGTGGACGTAGTCTTTGACGTCCTCGATGTCCTCCCCGCGGACGATTCGGGTGATGACTTCCAACTGGACTTCCTTGGTGATCGGCGCGATGTCCGAGCGCTGGTACTCGAAGCCGGTGATGTCGATGTCGTCGACGTCTTTGCCCTCCTTCCAGACGATGTGGCCGGCGTAGCGCTTCTTGGTGCCCGCTTGGAAGAAGCGCCGATAGAGCTTCTCGAACTCGATCTGGAAGCGGTGTTCGTCGGCGTTCAGTTCCTCGCGCGCGAACTCGTCGTAGGCGTCGTTGATGTGCTCCTCGATCTCGAAGGACTGATCGATGGCGTCGTCTTTCGAGATCTCGGGACCGAGTTCGAGCATCACCGAGTCCGTGTTGTGAAGGACAACCCCGCCGACGGCGTCGACGAAGTTCTGGTTTTCAGCGACGCTAAGATCGTACACGTGTCCGTCGTGGTCAGTTTCGTGGACTACCGGATCTCGACCGGAGCGGTAATAATCGCACGTGCGAATCGTGTAGCTCTTCTTACTTTCGCGGTATTTGAACGAGTGCTTCCGCCCTCGCTGGGTGAGGAGCATCGACAATCCCGCCACGAGTTTGCGGCTCGTCGTCTCGAAGTCGAAGTTACGCTGACAGTACTCGTCCGAGTACCGCGGGAATTCCCTCGAGCCGTCTCCTTCAACGAGGACCTCGAGAAACAGCTCTTGGAGTTCATTGGATAGGTGATAGACGAACGAAGGGATGCGTTTCCCTCGAGAAGTCTGACCAGCGAACTCCCGGAAGAACACCGCCGAAAGCTCGTTCATCATCTGCAGCTTTCGCGTCTGATCGTCGTACCGTATTTCGGCGTCGCCATCCTCGATAACGCGCTCGTCGCTGCTATCGGATACGATGATACTAGCTGTCGCTCCCTCGAACAGTCGTTCGTAATCCGTCTGTAGGCCTTTGAGCCATTCGCTGCGCGACTCCGAGATACTCGCCCCGAACTTCCGATCGGTCGTCTCGACAGTCGAGGCGCTCCCTTCCGTCACGTAGGCAGCGAGGAGGCGAACGAGCGCTTTCCCGTCCTCGGAATCCGGATCGACGTGACGCTGGACCTTGATCGTCGAATCCAAACTCCCGTGGTGCTCATGGCCGAACCAGACGTACTCTTCGTCCGCGTGTATCCGCTTTACCTTCGTCTCGGCGTCTTCGCTTCCGACACTTCGGCCGTCCTTGTACTCTCTGGTGTATCCGCGTAACACCTCGTACACGTCGATCGTTTCGACGCTCTCGAGTGAGGGAACTCCGGGAATACGCAGCGGTTCATCGAGGTCTTCAGGCGAAGCTTCGACGAAGTCATCGTCTTCTTCGACGACGAACGAATGATCTCGGGTCGTCGTCGACTCTCCAAACTTGTGCTGAACGTCGACAACGGGTTTGTCGGTTTCGTGCCGGATTACCTGCTCGATCGGTTGCCACTCGGGATTGCCGTCGTCGCTCAGGGAAAGTGCTTCCCAACCGTCGATTTCGCGCCTGTCCTTGCCGAGTGACGCCGACGCGACGGGGCCGCCGTCAGCGGTGATCAACAGTTCAGACTCCGTCGTCGTGTCCGCGCGCTCGAAGAGTTGTTCGATCGGAACGACGCGCATCATGCTGTCAGGGTCCCGAACAACTACCGGTCTGTCGCCGGTAACACTGTCACCGTAAATGACCTGATGCCCGAGATCGTTCGCCGCGGTCTCGGTGAACTCGATAACGTCACGTCCTGTTGCGGTTACAGCGGCGCCCATCTCCTTGTCGTAGAGACGGAATCGATCCCATCCGAGCACCCCGTAGAGAGAATTCATGATGACCTTGACAGCCGCTTGCTGTCGGTCGAACCGCTCGTAGTCCTGGCTGTCGGGGTCGTTCTCGTTCCGGAGCGATTTCTTCTCCTCGCGCTCGCTGAGGAGTTCGTCGACCATCTCCCGGATGATGCCGTCCGGCTCCTTCCGGAAGTGGGTCCCGTTGGGCGCGCGGTAGGTCTCGCCGTCGTAGGACTCGGGGTCGACTTTCGTCTCGGGCGAGGCGTTCGTCGTCACCATACACATCGGGTACAGCGACTTGAGGTCCAGTACGGTGACGTTCTCGCGGACGCCGGTGATCGGGTCGAAGACGGCGCCGCCCTCGTAGTCCTCGCCCTCGTGGCGGCCCTTCGAGGGGAGCGCAAAGTCGCCGTGGACCTTGTGGAGCACGTACATGTCGACCGCGTCGCCCGGCGTCGGGGCGTCTTCGAGCTTACAGCCGACGAAGGATCGCACCTCGTCCCAGAACGCGACGATGTCTTGCTTGCGGTCGAGTTCGACACAGAGCTCCACGTCCCGGAGGTTGTACTCCAGCAGGCGCTCGGGGTCTTGCTCCCAGAGGTCGCCGATGTCGCCGGTGTAGCGTTCCTTGCCGACGCCGAGTTCCTGCTCGCCGACGGCGTCGAGCCGGTAGGATTCGAGTTCGGTGAACTGCGTGCGCTTGTAGGCGTAGAGCAGGTCGAACACGACCCGGCCCTTGATGTCCGGGCCGCCCCAGCCGCCGGCCCAGACCTCGTTGACGCGGGAGAGCCGGTCGTAAGAGAGGCCCAGATTCTCCAGCCGGTTCACGAGGTAGGGCGCGTCGAAGTCCTCGAAGTTCCAGCCCGTCAGCACGTCCGGATCGGTCGTTGTGATGTACTCTACGAACGCCCGGAGCATCGCCTCCTCGGAGTCGAACGTCCGAACTTCGTAGTCGGCGTCCTCGGCCATCGGGTCGTAGCCGTCGAGCGCCTCGGGCGCGTCGACGCCGCCGACCGGCGCGTCGTAGAGCCAGACGACGTACTCGTCGTCGTAGGAGTCGTGGCTCGTCAGGCAGACGATCGGCTGCTCGGCGTCCTCGGGCTCGGGGAACCCGTGTCGGTCGTCGACCTCGATGTCGAAGGCGTTGACGCGGGGGCTGGCAGCGGCCTCGACGGCCTCGACTTCGTCGTGGACGGCGATCAGGGCGCCGTCCTCGTCGCGGCGCAGGGGGACCTCGATCCCGCTCTCGACGTCTTTGTCGATCAAAAAGCGATTGGGAAACAGGATGTCGGCCTCGAAGTGGTCGAACTCGTCGCGGACGTTCCCAACGTCACGCGGCGTCCGGCCGAAGATTTTGGTCAGCCTCTCGCCGCGGATGCTCTCGAAGGGCTCGCCGTCCTCGTCCGTCTCGGTCGAGCCCGTGAGCACGTCGTATTCGTCTTCTGGCGGCCGGCCCAGCGAGTCGGTCGGAGCGTAGAAGTACGGCCGGAACCCGATCAGTTTGACGTGCTCGGGCTCGTCGTCGGCGTCGCGGCCGAACACGTGCATGATCGGGCGTTCGTTCTGCCCGTTCCCCTCGATGGTGTAGTCGACCTGCATCACGGCGAGAGTCTTGGTGTCGGCGGGCTCGCCGTACTTGGCGTCGACGCCCTCGCGGGAGGGGTCGATCGTCTCGATGCCGTCGCCGCCCCCGTCGCCGGCGACGGCGCGGGCCTCCGCGGCGGCGTGGGCGTCTCGCCCGTCGTCGGCGTCGTCGGCCCCCGAGCCGATGTCGCCGAAGGTCATCTGCTCTGCGGTCCCCGAATCGGTCATGTCGTTCGGGTTCGCCCCGACCGGGTAAAAACTGTCGTGATTCGGGGGACCGACCACCCCACCAAGCGCTTTTGACGGCTCCGGGTGAGGTCGACCCATGACCGGGCGCTACTACGAGGAGTTCACGGTCGGCGAGACGATCAGCCACGAGAAGCGCCGCACGATCTCGGAAAGCGACAACCAGCGCTTCTGTGACATGACGATGAACCAGCAGCCCCTCCACCTCGACGAGGCGTTCGCGGCGGAGACGGAGTTCGGCGAGCGCGTCGTCAACGGGCTACTCACGTTGAGCCTCGCGGTGGGGCTGACGATCCCCGAGACGACTGACGGAACGATCGTCGCAAACCTGTCCTACGACGAGGTCGAGCATCCCGCTCCTGTGTATCACGGCGATACGATCCGCGCCGAGACCACGGTGCTCGACAAGCGCGAGACGAGCGACGGCGAGCGCGGCGTCGTCACGATGGCCGTCGAAGTGTTCAATGGGGACGACGAACTGGTCTGTGAGTTCGAACGGACGGTGCTCTCGAAGAAGAGCCCCGAGTGAGTGTCGCCGCCCGACAGGGCCGTGCGCGCGGTCACTCGTCGACGCGGTACTCCACTGCCGGCGCCGTGACGCCGACGCCGAGATCGGCCAACGCCGCCGCGACGCCGTCGAGCGGCGTGGACGTCTCGAACGGATCTGTGGCCTGCCAAGCGTGGCGAACCGTCCAGTCCGGGCCGACGACGAAGAGGGCGCGTCCCGGCACGTCGCGATGGCCGTGCCAATCGTCGAGGCGGACGCCGTAGGCGTCGGCGACGCCGGCGTGGAAATCGCTGAGAACGGGCCCGTCGAGTCCGAGGCGATCCGCGGCGTTCGCGTTCGCAAAGATGCTATCGCCGGTGATCGCCCAGACGAGTAGGTCCTCGCGTGCGGCCCATCCGGCGTCCCCGAGCGCTCGGAGTTCGTCCTCGCAGACCGGCGCGTGGGCCGACGGCTCGAAGGCGAGGACGGTGGCATCGATGTCCTCGACGAAGCGGTTCAGATCGTAGATCGCCGGTTCCCGTGCCGTCACGCCCGGCAGCGAGAAGTCCGGCGCCGTCTGTCCGACAGCGAGCATAGTGCCGGTAGGCCGCCGTCGGGGATGAATGTGCTGGAGCGCCGTCTCACGCCGCGGCGTTCTGGCCGGACTCCTCGTCGGCCTGCTGTTGTTCGATTCGCTCGACGCAGTCCTCGTAGTCGGGGTTCGACACCTGCTCGACGACGTTGAACTCCTCGTCGAGCACGAGCACCGTCTCGATCACCACGTCGGTCGTGCGGGCGTCGCCGACGAACGCGGCGCCGTCGATGGTCGTCGGCGTCGAGATGTCGCTCTCGTCGATCGTGCTGGTGTCGAGGCCGCTCGAAACGTAGTAGCGCAAGCCGGCCTCGTAGGCGTACGCGTCGCCTTCGACCGTTGCCGTCGAGCAGTCCTCGAACGTCACCGACGCGCTCTCGGCGGCGCCGTCGGACTCCTCGCTCTCGGACGACTGCACCGTCGCGGCGCTCGTCTCCCCGCTGACGCCACCGCCGTCAGCGCGCACCACGCTGTCGTTGATGCCGCCACCAGTTGCGTTCGGTGCGGTGACGTTGTACGCGCCGAGTCCGATCCCCTCGATCGCGTCGCCCTCCAGCGTCCCGTTCACGTGCGCGGTGAAGCCTTCGCTCGGCGTCGCGGCGGTCACGATGCCGCGGAGTTCGTATCGGGGACGCTCGTCGCCGTCGGCATCAGCCCCGAGGGTGCCGTTGACGACGCAGAGTTCGCCGTTGCACTCGACGGTGTCGTTCGCCGCGTCGTTAGCCGCCGCGATCTCACCGATGACGACGAGTTCGTAGTCGAGATCGCCTTCGAGGTCATCGCTGGGTTCGAGTGTCACCGTCAGATTGATTCTGTCGACATCGACAGTCCTGTTCTCGGGAACGGCCGTGTCGTTGGCTGCCGTATCGTTGTCGGTACCGTCTTGCAGCAGCGTATCGCCGGCAACGAGTACGCCGCCAGCCGCCACGACGGCGACCAGCAGTGTCAGTGCGATCAGTACGTGTCGGCGTCTGTTCGCTGCCATACACTGTGCTGATTCGTGAGGAGACAAAGGCGAACGTACCAGACGCGCTCGCGGTAGTGACGGTCTGTTGCAGATTCGTTTCGGGGTGCGGAACCGCCCACAGGTTTAGGTCGGATGACGGAACCAGCAGGGGCCGATGGTGGCACTCGGATGGAGGTGATCGTCGACCCGGAGCTGACTGCTCGCGCACTCGCGTGGGTGGCCTGCGGGGCGACGCTCGGCACGTTCACCGGACTGATACCGGGGATCCACGCGAACAACGTCGCGCTGGTGCTGGCCTCGCTCGCACCGGGGCTACCGGGCACCGCGCTGGGCGTCGGTATCGGCATCCTGTCGGCGGGCGTCGTCCACACGTTCGTCAACGTCGTGCCGGCGCTCGCGCTGGGCGTGCCCGACGCCGAGACCGCCGCGACGACGCTGCCGGGTCACCGGCTGGTGCTGGCCGGCCGGGGCGAGGAGGCGATCCGGCTCTCGGCGCTGGGCAGCGGCCTCGCAGTGCTGGCCGCGGTACCGCTCGCGATCCCGCTCACGCGGGGGATGACGGCCGTCTATCCGACGCTGTCGGCCAACGTCGCAGTCGTTCTCGGCGCCGTGCTCGTCGGGCTGGTCGCCGCCGAGTCGGGGGCGCGCTCTCGGCTCGGCGGCCTGCTGGCACAGGCCGGAAGCGGGGCGCTCGGCGTCGTCGCGCTCGATCTCGATCCGGCTGCACCGCTGGAGGCAGGCGGGATGCTCGCGCCGCTGTTCGCCGGCCTGTTCGGCGCACCCATCTTGCTCGAAGCGATGGACGGCGGCGGCGTCCCGCGGCAGACCGGTACCGCAGTCCGGTCGTCTCGACGCCGCGTCGTACTGACTGCGGTGGCGGGGGCGATGGCCGGAGCGATCGTCGGCTACCTGCCCGCCGTCTCTGCGGCGATCGCCGCTGTGGCGGTGCTGGCGTGCGTGCCGGGCGGCGACGACGACCGAGCCTACGTCGTGGCGACCAGCGGCGTCGACACGGCCAACGCCATCTTCGCGCTGGTCGCGCTGGTCGCATTGGGCCAGCCGCGATCCGGCGTGATCGTCGCTTTCGAACAGTCCGGGGCACCGCTGACACTCGCGGTGCTCGTTCCCTGTGTCGTGCTGGCTGGCGCTCTCGGCTTTCTCGTCACACTCCTCGTAGGCGATCGGTACCTCCGGGCGGTCGGACGCGTCGACCAGCGATGGCTCTCGGTCGGCGTCCTCGCTGTTCTCGGGATGCTTTCGTGGTTGTTTGCTGGGACCGTCGGCGTCCTCGCATTCCTCGCGGCAACGGCGGTCGGACTGGTGCCGGCCCGGCTGGGCGCACGACGGGTGCATCTGATGGGCGTGTTGCTCGTGCCGTTGCTCGTCTGGTCCGTGTAAGTGGATTCATTCGTCTTGTGACCCTCTCGACGGCGTCGAGCCGCGATGCCGATGGATCAAGAGCGGGTGACGAAAGACAACCGTTAAAAGCGGCGGGGCGGAACGGAGTAGTATGAGTCAGTCCCAACAAAAGCGAGCGCAAAAGTGCGTCTCGTGCGGGATCAACATCGCCGGCACGAGCGCCGCCACGTTCAAGTGTCCCGACTGTGGCGCCCAGATCGTCCGGTGTGCGAAGTGCCGCAAGCAGAGCAACCTCTACGAGTGCCCCGACTGTGGGTTCATGGGTCCGTAACAATGGGGAAAGTAGCCGCTGCCGTCAAGGTCATGCCGCAGAGCCCGGACGTCGATCTGGACGACCTTCAGGAGCGTCTCGAACAGTCCCTCCCCGAGGGCGCGAAGATCAACGGCGTCGAGCGTGACGACGTTGCCTTCGGTCTGGTCGCGCTCATCCCGACCGTGATCGTGCCCGACGACGCCGGCGGGACGGAAGCTGTCGAGGAGTCGTTCGCCACGGTCGACGGCGTCGAGAGCGTCGAGGTCGAAGACGTCGGCCGCATCTAACCGACGAACACCTTTTCGCGGACGCCACTCTCGATAGCGACAGCACTAGAGATCGGCATTGCGACGCCGTAATCCAGCCTTAATTACAACCCCGTTTAGCCGCGGTCCTGTCGGACAGCCCCGGCCACGATCGCCGGCAGGCTTTTGGTGTGCCGTTGCGTAGCACGCCCCATGGACGAGGCGACTGTGAAACTGTTATGTCCGGAGTGTGGTAAAAACTGGCAGACGCCGATCAACGACCTTCCGTCCTCTCACGAGAATTTCCACTGTCCGAACTGTCACGCGACGCGACGGCTCGCGGAGTTCATGCACACCGACCGCGATCTCGAGACGCTCAAGCAGTTCGAGTAATCACTCGCCCGCGGGCGAGCGCGCACCGCAGGCCTCACACCGGAGCAACAGCGCACCCTGTTCGCGTTCGATGCGGGTGTCCGGCAGGCCACATTCGGGACAGAGCACGAACTCCTCGGTGTAGGCCTCGATCGCGTCGTCGATGCGGGACTGGCGGAACTCACCGGTCAGACGCGCGCGCCCACTTTCGTCGATGTGACCGCTGGTGCCGAGCTCGTTCTGGAGGAACTGGATGACGTGGTCTGGTTCCCGGCCCAGTCGGTCGACGGTCGACTGGAAGTTCTCGTAGACCGTTGCGTTGCCCTCCTGTCGAACGTCGGGGTCGGGGACCGAAAACCGCTCGTCGCTGCCCTCGATATCCGGCGTCTCCGACAGCGCTCGGTCGAGTTGGTCCTCGTAGTCCATGTGACAACGAAGCCGACACGAGCGTAAAAATCTTCAGCTATCGGCCGAGGGAAGCGCCCCGCTGGCCTCGTAACGCGGCCCGCTCGATCGTCAGTAACCACGCCTTACTGCCATCGCTTCCCAGAGAGTACAGTAACCGTAACGAAGCGCACGAAAACGGTTAACACAGCCGTATGGTAACGGGACTCAAGATAATAATATAACCCTGCAGTCGTTAGGTGTTCTTGCCTATGAAGAAGCAGGAGCTCATCCACCTTCACGGACTGCTCGCAGAAGTATCCAACAATTACGAAGAGTACAACGACACCGCACTCGATTATCAGGACTACGACGATCTCGGCGTACGGCCGACATCGATTCACAAGTCCAAAACCGACCACAAGGCCGCTGTTTTCGCGCTGGCAAAATGTATCACCAGCGATGTCGACGGGGAAGAAACCGAACCCGTCGCCGCGACTGCGGACTAACGCCGCTTCTGCGATACGCTCTCCGTGCTTCATCGACGCCTCTAGGGGCGTTCTTTCTGCATTTCGATTCTCCACCGTCCGCGAACGACTAGCTCTGCCGCTGGATGGGCTCCGAAAAGAACTCGACCGATCGGTAGGCGGGAGACGCTACTCCAGTAGATCCTCGAACTCAGGCAGAATTTCGTCGTCGCCGTTCTCCGAGTCGTCGTCGGAGGCGTCGGCAGCAGTCTCGTCCGAGCTGTCGTCGCCCTCGTCCTCGTCTTCGACGACCTCGACTTCGAGCACTTCCAGCGGGATGTTTTCGAGCCGCTGGCCGATCTCCTTGCGCGCGATCCGGGAGGCGTGTTCCTCGCGCTCGACGTTGAACACGGTCATCTCCAGTTCGAGCGCGACGAGGCCTTCGTCGGCCGCGATAAAGGCCGGCTCCTGGGACTCTCCGCAGTGGGGGCAGGACCGCTCACCCATGGATATCTCGACGTAGTTGAGGTCGGGGTTGAGCATCTCGCCGGTCTTCGAGATGGCGATGCGAACCGCCTCGTCAGCCGACCCGACATCGTACACCGGGACCGCGGCCTCGACGACAACTCTGCAGTTCATGGCCATCTTGTTCTTCGGAGCCCGACAGTATGAAGGTTAGCCCCGCATGCACTCAACACCGCACGACCGCTCCGGAGACGTTGCCTATCGGCTGCTACGGCTGTAGCTGTCGAAACGGTGCGGCCGCGACGCGGCATCTCGACGCCGACGCGGAGCCCGTCAGCGTCCCTCGAATTCGGCGTCGCGGCCCTCGAAAAACGACTCGACGCCCTCGACGTGGTCGTCGGTGTCGAAGGCGACGCCCTGCGCGAGCGCTTCGTCCGCGAGTGCCTCCGAGAGCGACTTCTCGACGCCGTCGCCGAGCAGTCGCTTGGCGTGTCGGAGCGCGACCGTCGGACCGGACGCGATCCGATCGACGAGGTCGGCGGCGCGGTCGTCGAACTCGTCGGCCGGATAGACGTGATTGACCAGCCCCAGTTCGGCGGCGCGGTCGGCGTCGACGACTTCGCCGGTGAACACCAGTTCCTTGGCGACGTTCTCGCCGACGATCCGGGGCAGGAAATACGACGTTCCCGAGTCGACCGAGAGGCCGACCGCGCGAAACGAAAAGCCGATCGAACAGTGCTCGCTCGCCAGTTGGAGGTCACAGGCGATCGCAAGCGACGCCCCGGCGCCGATCGCCGCCCCGTCGAGCAGCGCGACCGTCGGGAGCGGGAACTCCGCGAGCCGCTCGATCGTCCGGTTGAACGAGCGCTCGACGACGCGGACGCGCTCTTCGACCGACAGGTCGCCCTGGATGCCCTCGACCATCGCCTCGATGTCCCCGCCGGCCGAGAACGCCTCGCCCGCACCCTCGAGAACGACACAGCGAGCGTCGGCGGCGTCGGCGTCGTCGAGTGCGTCACGAATTCCCTCGGCGACCGGCCGCGACAGTGCGTTGCGTTCGTCGGGCCGGTTTAGCGTGATCGTTGCGACGCCGTCGTCGATATCGAGCAGCACCGATTCGTCGCTCATCGTCGTTCCACCTCGGTCGTAGCCTGCACGTCGACAGTTGTCCGGAAGCGTGTCGCTGCGCTGCTCGTCGTCCGAGAAGGCGCTGTAGCGTCGTCCGACGAGTCCACTTTGCACGCGTCGTTAGTTGTCATCCTTGCCTACTGGCTCGGCGGCGTCCGACAAAAGTGTGCGGTACGATTCGGACCGGCGGCCGACAGTGGCCCGGCGGCCGACAGTGGCCCGGCGGCCGACAGTGGCCCGGCGGCCGACAGTGGCCCGGCGTCCTCAGTTCCGATCAGACGCGTCCGGCATCGCGGCGACCGCCGCTTCGACCGTTCTGAGGGCATCGATAGCGTCGCTTCCCTCGACGACCACCGTGAGTCGGCCGTCGACCGCGGCGGCAGCCTCGACGCCAATTTCCTCGGCAGCGAGTCGCCTGCTGACGGCGCCCAAGTCGCCGGCACCCACGTCGCCCTCGGCCGCGATCGCGGTGAGCTGGCCGTCGGGCGCGACGCCGACATCGCCGAGTCGGAGCAGGGCGTCCGGATCGGGCGCCTCGACGAGACCGACGCGACGCTGCATCGTCACGCGGGCGTCCCGTTCGGTGCGCTCGACCGCCGGCAGCTCGTCGGCGTACCGCCGGAGTGCCGTTGCGACGGCATCGTCCTCGCCGTCGACGGCGAGAAACCGGGCCGCCGCGGAGTAGTTCACGACGCCGGCGCGGAGCGCGTCCAGCAAGAATGGGCGCTCGCGCGCCGCCGCTCGGGTCCGTTCGGCTAGTGACATGGACCGAGGTACGAACGGGATCGCAAAAACGCCACGGGTGCGCGGTCGGAGAGGGAGAGGCAAGGCAAGCTTGCGGGCAGACGAAGTCACTAAGAGAGTCGAGTCCTGAGCCTCGGGTATGCAAGCGCTGGTCATAGTGGCCCACGGCTCCCACCTGAACCCCGATTCCAGCACGCCGACCTTCGAGCACGCCGACCGGATCCGCGAGACGGGCGCGTTCGACGAGGTCAGGGAAGCGTTCTGGAAGGAAGAGCCCCACTTCCGCGAGGTGCTTCGGACTGTGGAGAGCGACGAGGTGTACGTCGTCCCGCTGTTCATCAGCGAGGGGTACTTCACCGAGCAGGTGATCCCCCGGGAACTCCGGCTGGACGGCTGGGACGTCGACCAGTGGAACTCCGAGGACGGCGTCAGCGCGTCCCAAGCCACGCTGGAGGCCGGCGACGTCGAGAAGACCATCCACTACTGCGGGCCGGTCGGCACCCACGACGCGATGTCGGACGTGATCGTCCAGCGCGCCGAGTCGGTCACCGCCGGGCACGGCGTCGACCTCGCCGAAGACTTCGGACTGGCGGTCGTCGGTCACGGCACCGAGCGGAACGAAAACAGCGCGAAAGCGATCTACCACCACGCCGACCGCATCAGCGAACGTGACCGGTTCGACGAGGTCCAAGCCGTGTTCATGGACGAAGATCCGGAGGTCGACGACGTAACGGAGTTCTTCGAGACCGAGGACATCGTCGTCGTCCCGCTGTTTATCGCCGACGGCTTCCACACCCAAGAGGACATTCCCGAAGACATGGGGCTGACCGACGACTACCGGACGGGCTACGACATCCCGGGCGAAGTCGACGGCCACCGCATCTGGTATTCGGGCGCGGTCGGCACCGAGGCGCTGATGGCCGACGTGGTGCTCGAACGCGCCAACGACGCCGGCGCGAACGTCGACGACGCCGTCGAGCAGGTCCGGGAGACGACCCGCGTCGAGAGCCCCGACGACACGTCGGCGGCGGGTGACTGAGCGTGAACGACGCGCAGTTCGACGCCCTGCTGGACGCGCTCGACGCCGACGGCGCGGTCGCCTACGACGGGGTCCGCGTCGAGGACCGCGAGGACGGCTACGCGCTGCAGACGCCCGACCAGCACCGCGAGGCCCTCGACGAGAGTCAACTCCGGGACGCCGCCGCGGACGCCGACGCGTGGCTCACCAACTGGTACTACTGGGAGCGCGTGATCGACGCCCGCGACGAGGCCCGCGAAGAATTCCTCCACTGGCTCGAACGCGCCGACGAACACCCGGTCGACGAACGCTACGACGCCCTCGCCGACGGCATCGAGCGCACGTGGGGCGAACTCGCCATCCACGTTACTGTCGACGACGACGGGCTCCGACGCTATCGAGTCACCCACGTCGACGATGCCGAGGCCGAGCACGACGATTTGGATGGCTACCACGACCCGCTGGAGGCTCGCGAACTGTTCAAGACCGACGACGACGGCCGGTATCGACCGCTCCGGACCGCGCCAACGCTGCCGACCGGCTGGGCGTTCGTCGACCTCGACGGCCACGACCTCGTTCGGACGATCGACTTCACGTATCCCGCAACGATCCAGAACTGGCACCGCGAGCGCGAGGGCGAACTGGACGTGACTCACTGGCACGAGACCGCAGAGCGCCAGACCGGTATCTACGACGTGCTCGACGAGCTCGACGCCGACGCCGTCGACTGGATCGCCGAAGCCTGTTGTGACGATTCCCAGTGTCTCCGCCGGCGCGAGTGGCAGTTCGACGAGGACCACGAACTGACCGCTGACGGCGGTTCTGGCACGTTCCCCTGTCGGGAGCCCTGTTCGCTGGTGGTCGCGGCCGGGCGCAAGTGGACGACGCTCGAAGACGAGACCGAACGCACCTACCAACTCGACCTGACGCTGAGCGAGCTACGACAGATCGAGGAGCTGATCGACGCCGTCGCCGACGGCCGGACCGACGAGATTCGGGAAGCCGACGTGTACGACGGCGCGAACCGCTACCGGGCGCGGTATCTGCGGGCCAAGCGGTTCGACGAGGACGGCGAGCTGTCGGTCACCGAGATCGGCGCCGACGAGTAACGGTCGTTGTTTTCTGTCGACGATCACGTACCGTTGCACACACCGCAGTTACACCGAGAGCCCCGCATCAGCCACGCAAGAGAAACGCGAGCGCTCCGCCGACGGCGGCGACGACGACGACGACGCCCAGCATGACGACGGCGCTGTCGACCATCGAGGCGACGAGAACGGCCAGCACCAACGCGCCACCCGCCAGCGCGAGCAGGCCGATCGTTCCGGGATCAGTCGCGTCGACGCCGTCGAGCGCCGGCAGCCGATCGGCAAGCGCCGGGAGCAGACCGGACGACGGCTTCGACGCGTCGGGACTGGGGTCGACCGTCGGCCCGGCGTCGGGGTCGATCCGAACCGGTACCTCGATCGAGGACTGGCCGTAGCCCGCCGACAGCGTCAGCGCGCCGCCGAACGGGCCGGCGGCGGCGACGTCGACGGCGACACGCTGGGTCGCGTCGGCGTCGAGAAACGGGGCCGGCGATGCGACCGATCCGGCGGCTGCCAGATCGCCGTCGAGACTGAGGTGGACGTGAGCGCCGTCGCCGTGGTTAACGAGAACGACCTCGAAAGACCCAGCGGTCACGAAGGGGCCGTCGGCGACCTCGATGGCGTGCCGACGCGATCGGTTGACGTGAACCGTTAGCTCCTCGGGCACGACAGTGGGGTCGTAGCGGACCGATAAAAAGTTTGATACCGACCGATCAGGCGGGCGACTCGTCGCGCATGTCCGGCGGCAGTAGGTTCGGGATGCCGTCCTCGATCGGGTAGCGCTCGCCACACTCCGAGCAGGTCAGCGTCCCGGAGAGGACTTCGCCGTCCTCGCGGTCGTCGACGTCCAGTTCCAGCTCCTCTTTGTCCAGCGGACAGCAGACGATATCGAGCAGCGACTCTTTCACTGGGATTCACCCGCGTTCATGCTCGGACGGTAGCGGGCGAGCGAGAAAAGCGTGGGGGTTTCGCCCGGCTGCAGTTACTCGAAGGGGTTCACGCGGACGACCGTGTCCTCGCGGCCGGGACCCATCCCGACGGCGTAGATCGGCGCGTCCATCTCCTCGGAGACGTACTCCAGATAGGTGCGGGCGTTCTCGGGGATGGCGTCGTACCCCTGCTGGGCGACGGCCGACCAATCGACGTCCTCCCAGCCCTCGAACGTTCGGTAGTTGGGATCACAGCGCTCCCAGCGCTCGGTCGTCGCGGGCACGGTGTCGATCTCCTCGCCGTCGAGATCGTAGGAGTGGCCCACCTTCACTTCGTCGAGGCCGGCCAGCACGTCGACGTGGTTGATCGCCAGCCCGGTGAAGCCGTTCGCGCGGGCGGCGTGGCGCAGCATCGGCATGTCGAGCCAGCCGACGCGGCGGGGGCGACCGGTGACGGTGCCGTACTCGCCGCCCTCGTCACGGATGTAGGTCGCCAGTTCGTACTCCTCGCCCTCGCCAGTGCCTTCGATCTGCTCGTCAACATCGCCCAGTTCCGTCGGGAGCGGACCCGAGCCGACCCGGGAGAGATAGGCTTTGACGATGCCGATTACTTCGCCCTGGCCGACTGTAGTCGGGCCGAGGCCGGAGCCGACGGCGGCGCCGCCGGCGGTCGGGTTCGAGGAGGTGACGTAGGGGTAGTTCCCGTGGTCGATGTCGATCGAGGTGCCCTGTGCGCCCTCGAACATGACTTCGCCGCCGTCGTCGATCGTGTCGGCGAGGAACTCGCCGGCGTTGACGGCCATGTTCTCCTCGGCGATGCGCTCGCCGAACTCGCGGTACTGCTCGAAGACGGCGTCGACATCGAAGGCGTCGTGAACGTCGACGCCCTCGATGACGTCGTCGACCTCGTCGAAATCGATCTGGTAAACGTCCTCGACGAGCGCGCGCTTCTGAGGGATCGCGTACTCCAGTCGGTCCCGCAGCACGTCTTCGTCGAGCAGATCTCCGACGCGGACGCCGCGGCGTCCCGCCTTGTCCTCGTAGGTGGGGCCGATGCCGCGACCGGTCGTTCCGACCTTCAGGTCCGTGTCGCTTTTGACGTCTTCTTCGATGTTGTCCAGCACGCGGTGATAGGGGAGAATGACGTGTGCGCGACGCGCCACGCGAACGTCGGGGTCGAGCCCCTGCTCGCGGAGACTGTCGATCTCGTCGAACAGCGTCTTGGGGTTGATCACGCAGCCGTTGCCGAGCACGCCGACCTTGCCGCGGACGGCGCCGCTCGGGACGAGCGAGAGCTTGTACTCGGTCCCGCCTTCGACTACGGTGTGGCCCGCGTTGTCGCCGCCCTGATACCGGGCGATAACGTCGGCCGCGTCGCCATAAAGGTCGACGACGCCGCCCTTCCCCTCGTCGCCGAGTTGCGACCCGACGATGGTTACGGTCATAACAGGGACCGATTCCGACCGGCCGGATAAACAGATTACGGTTTGAGCGGTCCGACGCCCACGCGATTCGACGGCTGACTGTCGAAACGAGCACGCAGAGCCGCGCTTCGCCGTGACGCCGACGATCTACCCGGACGATGGCCGCACAACTATGGGCTCGGTCGTGGGAGTCTATCACAGGGGAACGATGACGGGCCACCCAGCAGCCGATCGGTCGAGAGAGCAGACCGAGTGCCGAACGGGAGAGAACGGCGAGTCTCGACCCCGACGAGACGCCGAAGTCGGCAGGCGCGGATTCCTGACGGCCGGTGCGACGGCCGGCGGTGCGCTGTGGAGCGGCGCCGCCGCGGCACAGACAGATGGAAACCAGACTGGAGGTAACGAAACGGGGCAAAACGAAACCGGGGACAACGCGAGCGGCGGAAACCAGACCGGCGGTGCGGAAGGCGGAGGAACCGAAACGGTCGAACTGGTCGACTACGCCTACGAGCCCGGGACCGACCAGCCGCTCCAGATCACGCCCGGAACGACGGTGCAGTTCGTCTGGATCACTGACAACCACAACATCAACGTCGACGACCAGCCCGACGAGGCGGCGTGGGAGGGGTACGTCGACATCGAAAACGCCGGGTTCGAGTACGAGTTTACCTTCGACACCGAGGGCACCTACGAGTTCCACTGCGATCCACACCAGCAACTGGGTATGGAGGGAACGATCACCGTCGGTGCAATGGAGGAAGGAGGGGGCGACACGGGCCCGGTGATGCCCGGCGGCGCGCTGGCGTTGGGTGTCGCGACGATGGCGGCGCTGCTCGCGGTGACGTTTTTGGCGTACTTTCTGCTCAAGTACGGCGGCGAGTACGAGGACGAGCCCTGAGTCATAGGGTCTCCAACTCCGAAAGCCAATCGTTGCACGGCGGACGTGGGGGTGAACGAACCGAACGTGTTAACTCCCACCACGTCAAACGTCTCACCCGACAGTGCGGTGCCACGAAATAGAGGGTAACATTTAAACCCCGCAATGACAAGTTAACAAATGCCATGATAGACAGACTTGAGAAGGAAGTGGACATGCTGGAGCGCCATCTGCAGGTTCTCAAGATGGTCATCGAGAACGAGCCGATCGGGATCGTGAAGATGTCCAACGAGACGGGCTACCCCCACCACAAAGTTCGATACTCCCTGCGCGTGCTCGAGGAGGAAAACCTCATCGAGCCGTCGAGTCAGGGAGCGATCACCACCGAGCGCACCGCGGAGTTCGTCGACGAACTCGACGAGAAACTCGACGACATCGTCGGCAAGCTCGACGAGATGAAGATCGACGACGCGGTCGAAGTCGAGAACTGACGCGGTTTACAGTTCGGGCACGTTGATGTGGAATTCGTCGGCGCGGGCCTCGACGAGGCAGAGATGATACCCCTGCTTTCTGGATAGCTTTACGAAGCTCTCCCGGGAGTCACGACTCAACAGACTCCCGCTGGTGGCTTCCGAGACTGCTTCGAGCGCACCCGGCTCGAAGAACGACGAGGTGACCAGAAACGCCGCCGCGAGTTCGTCGTTCGCTTGTTTGATTCGGCTGGCGGCCGATTCGAGTTCGACCAGCATCGACTCGGTCGCCGGATCCCGCGAGTCGTTGAGATCGGCGACGATCAGCGGGTTGCCCATCCGGTCGCGCAACACCACGTCGAACGTCGCCTGTTCGGTCACTTCTTCGCCGTCTTCGGTGTAGACGATGTCGACCTCGCCGCCCAGCTCCGCGCGGTCGATGTCCGGAAGAGCGTCGTACAGATCGCTGAGTCCGCCCGCGTGACCGGTGTCACGGATCTCGTACAGCAACCGCTCGACCACCCAGCGAACAAACTGATACGAAAGCGTCGACGCGAGGTACTCGTCGTAGGGCTGGCCGTTCACCGCGGCGGCGTCGGCGTCGAACTGGGTGTGTCGCTCCAGCCGGATGTTCCCGTTGACCGCATCGGCGTCGGCGTCACCGGCGTGGGCGGCTTCGAGCGTCGCATCGCCCTTCGAGCGGTACCGGACGAACAGGTTGGTTCCGGCGGTCGCTTCGGCCGGTCGGAGCTGTACGTCGGCGTCGTGGGCCGTTACGCCGGCGTCCTCCAGCGCAGTCTCTAAACGCTCGACCTCGGCTTCGAGGCGTTCGATTTCGGCGTCGCGCTGATCGATCTCCTCGCGGAGCGAGTCGGTCTTCTGGTCGAGGCGGTCGCGTTCGGTCTGTAGCTGGTCACGCTCCTCGCGGATGCGCTCGACGGCGTCTTCCAGTTCGTCGATGCGCTCCTCGCGCTCTTCGAGATCGGCCTTCGATGGGCCGCTGTCGTCGGACGCCGCTGCACGGCCCGTCGCGGTCTGCTGGCGGTCGCCCTGCTGGGAGCGGCGGCTGCTCTGTCGGGATCGGCTCTCGCCGTTGCTCCCCAGGCCGTTCGTCGAGGTGCTCGACGCCGAACGCCGAGCGCGGTCGTTCGAACCTGTCCCGGCGGTACCGGTCGGGGACCCGGCCGCAGACGCCGCCGTCGCGCCGCCGTCGTCGGGCTCCGGCGAGAAGCTGTGGTCCGGATCGAGCGAGGGGATCGTCTGGGCGTTCTGCCAGTCGACCTCCTGTTCGGTTCGCGGGTCGACGCCGCTGTCGGGCGTGGCGTCGTGGTCGACGGCGCCGCGCTCGCTCGTCAGTTCGTGAGACTCCGCGCGGTCGCCGTTGTCGGTGCGCTCGACGGAGCCGGCACCAGCGGTCCCGGTAGCGTCTCGGTCGGGAGTGGTGGTCGGCTCGGCTGCAGACGCGGATTCGGTCTGCTTCGGTTCGGAATCATCGGCGATCTGCTCGGTAGTACGTGCAGCGGCCGACTGCGCATCAGTGGCGCCGAGACCGTCGTCCGACCCCGATTCGTCGGTCCGCAACCGGTGGTCGGTTTGGTTCTGATCCGACGGCGCGCTCTCCTCGGCCGACGCGTCAGTGGTCTCGGTCCTCCCAGTCTCGGCGGTCGTCGATCGCCCGCCTACGGCAGGGTCGTCCACATCGTGCTCGACCTTGTCCGGTTGAGCGCCCGTTTCGTCCGCGCCGGACGCCGGGCTGCGGTCGTTTCCGGCGTCGTCGACAGAGCCGATGTCGTCCGTCGCGTCCTGATCGCCGCCGAACTCTACATCCTCGTACCCTGCGATCCGGTCCTCGGCGTCGCCGTGCGAACGGTCCGCGTCGATGTCGGTCCGGGCGTCCTCGGCGTCTGCCCGCGGGTCGATCCCGTCGCCTGCCGAGGGAGACTGGTCGAGTTCGTCGCTTGCCGAGGCGGGACGGGTGCGTTCGTCGTCTGCCGTCCCGGTCTCCGTCGCGTCAACTCGACCGGAGGCAGCTGCGTAGTCGGCGGCATCGACGCCGGCTGGCTCCGCGTCCGGTTCGGGGGATCCTGCGTCCGAGTCGGTCGAGTCCGCGCCGTCGAGAGACGCACCGGCTGCAGCCGCCTCGTCGGCACCGGCATCGGCTGGCTCCGGGATGTCGATCACGTCTACATCCACGTCGCGCACTTCGTAGATACCGACCTCGTCGTCGGCGCGGTCGAACGCCTCCTCGCCGCCGATCAGCTCCTCGTTGTTGCCGACGAAGGCGGCGCTCATCGAGCGCCCGCCGTAGTAGACGACGTAGTAGTCGCCGCTGAGTACGTTTTCGCTGAGTTCGAGATAGCCGGTGAACGACCCCGACGTGAGGGTGTCGTCGACCTCCGAGACGCCGGTGTCCTCGGTGTAGTACTTGCCTTGGGTTTCCCCGCCGGATTCCCACATCGTACACAGCAGGGGCAACGCTGGATCCGGCGCGACGTGTGCCGTTCCGGACGCGTCCTCGAAGTCGTCGATGCTACCCTCGTGGATGCCGACGACGCGGCCGTTCAGCATGAACAGCCACGTGCCAGCGGCCTCGACCGCGCCGGAGAAGTCGGAGTCCGCGAGATCGCGCAGCCCCCCGAAGCCGCCCGAGAAGGAGCGGGACTCCCACCGCTCGACGCGCTCTTGCGTGCGCGAGTTCATATATCGAGTACAAACCACAAGCGCACCAAATACTTTCCGGCGTGCGCGTCACCCGACTGCGGACGGACGAACAGAACAGTTGGCCGCTCTCAGATCTTCGACTCGGCGTCGTCGGCGAGCTCTTGCATGCGCTTGCCGATCCGGCCGGCGCTGGAGAACTCGTCGTCGCTCATCGCGCTGGCGAGTGCGTTACCGAGCACGAACACGGCGTGTTTGTGTTCGCTCTTGGACTTGTGGACGTGAGAGGGGTCGACATCGAGGTTGTGGTACGGCTCGAACAGCTCCGGATCCACGTGCTCACGCTCGGCGAAGTTCTCCATGATGATGACCATTTGCTCGTGGAGTTCGAGGAGCTCGTCTTTGTGCATGACCGAACCTAAGGGCGTCCCTGAGTTAAGAATTACCCCGTTCGCGGTAACATCGTCCCGGACCAATTACCATCGGCATCATCGACTGTTCAACGTTCGTTCCAGCCGGATGGCGGAGTTAAGACGCGTCGCCGAGCCCGTGAGACGCATCCACAACCGGTGTCCAGCCCAGTTCCTCCAGCGCGGTCGCAACCGTCCAGCCGCCGAAGATGGCTGCGCCGACAGTCTCGGGGATTGCAAGCCCGGGAACTGGCCCCGAGCTGAGCGCCGCCGCCCAGACGAGCCAGAACAGCAGGTGGACGATCCCGAGCCAGAGCGTGACCAATCCCCGGCGGACGCGCCCAGCAAGCGCCGACCCAGTGCCGTAGAGCCACAGCGCGACCGTCGCGGCGAGGTAGTGCGTGATCGCAACGGCGCCGTGAGGATCGCGCGGAAGGTGGAACACGCCGACGAGCGCGAGAGCGACGAGCGCGACGCCGAACGCCGCGACGCCGAGTCGCTGGAAAAGCGTCTCCGACCGTGCCCACAACACGCCCGAAAACGGCAGCCCGATGACGCCAGTGAGTATCAGCCCGCCGTTGAACACCAGAAACTGCGGGGACGATCGGATGAACGCCCAAGTTACAGATCGGCCGTCCGGCAGTGCGCCCGTATCCGAGAGCGCGCTGTTCGTCCAGACGAACTCCGGATCGACGAGCGTGGCGGCGAGAATCGCAGTCGCCGCCACGGCCGGCCCGACCACACCGCAGATCGCCGCCACGTGGCGCTGTCGCATACCACTACGAATCGGTTCACAGTTCAAATAAGTTCGGACGGGACAGCAACGAGGGGGGCGTGCGACGCTGCGCTCAGGCGTCGACGGGGAACCAAGCGAGTTCGTGGTCGGCCGTGAGCGTGACGCGCACCGGTGAGTCGAGATCGAGCGTCTCGCTGTGGTTGTGCATACACTCGATCGTGTTCCCCGAGTCGAGTTCGACGCGATAGAGCACGGAGGGGCCGAGATACCGGCGGTAGGTAATCCGACCGTTGGCGTCTTCTTCGTCGGCCGACACGGCCATCAGGTCGTCGGGACGGACGAGCACGTCGATGTCGGCGTCGTCGTACTCGGGTGCGAACCCGTAGATACGGTCCCGGTCGATCGTTGCGATCGGCGTCTCGACATCGTCGCCGTCGACGGAACCAGTCAGAAAACTCGCGTGGCCGAGAAAGCCCGCGACGAAGCGCGAGGTCGGACGCTGGAACACCGCTTCCGGACGGCCCAGCTGTTCGATGTGGCCGTCGTGCATCACTGCGACGCGGTCGCTGATCGACAGCGCCTCCTCTTGATCGTGCGTGACCGAGATCGCCGTCACGCCGGACTCCTTGAGGATCCGACGGACCTCCTCGCGCATCTCGACGCGCAGATCGACGTCGAGATTGGAGAACGGCTCGTCGAGCAGTAGAATCTCCGGCTCGGGTGCGAGCGAGCGCGCCAGCGCGACGCGCTGTTGCTGGCCACCCGAGAGTTCGTCCGGGTAGGCCTCGCCCTGATCGGCGAGTCCGACGAGTTCGAGCAGGTCCGAAACACGCTCGTCGCGCTCGGCCCCGTCGAGATCCTCCAAACCGAAGGCGACGTTCTCAGCGGCGGTAAGGTGCGGAAACAGCGCGAATCCTTGAAACACGACACCGACATCGCGCTCCTCGGGTGCGACGAACGTCTCGTCGTCTGTCACCGTTCGGTCGCCAAGTTCGATCCGACCCTCGTCGGGCTGTTCCAGTCCGGCGACGAGCCGGAGCGTCGTCGTCTTCCCACAGCCCGACGGGCCCAGCAGCGTCAACAGTTCTCCCTTCCGAACCGACAGCGACAGGTCCTCCACAGCCTGTTCGGTACCGAATGACTTCGAGACGCCGTCGACTGAGAGTGCTGTTTCCCGGCGCGCATCGGCGCGCTCGGCGTCCGTTGCGTCCCTATTTCGTGTCTCCGCCGGCGACCTGTGTGTGCCCTGTGTTGCCATCGTTGCCTCCCTGTCGAGCGTTGCTGTGCCGTGCCACCCCCGACGAAAGCACGCAGCGAAGCGGGAGGCGGCGTCGCTCGCGTACACATACATTTAGGTGTTCCTAAAACATTTCGGTAGCGGCCGGACGACGCCACACGCCGATGGCGTCCGGAGCCCCTACTCGGGAAGGTCGTCGATTAGGACGACGGCTTCGCCGTCGATCACCGTCGAGTCGGTCGCGTGGTTCTCGATCGTCGTCGCGAGGCGGAACTGGCCCTTGCCGAGGTCTTCGACGATCTCGACCGACGCTGTCACGCGATCGCCGATCTCGACGGGACCGCGGAACTCCAGATCCTGTGAAAGGTAGATCGTGAGTCCCGGCAAGCGTGCGAGTGCGGCGCTGATCAGTCCCGAAACGAGCGTCCCGTGGGCGATGCGTCCGCCGAAACGGGAGTCGTCAGCGAACTCCTCGTCGAGGTGGAGGCGGTTGGTGTCGCCGCTCGCTCCGGCGAATCGCTCGACATCTTCGTCGGTGATCCGCTTGGTGAACGTGACGGCGTCGCCGACGCCGAGAGCAGCGGCGTCCTCGACCGATCGCTCGAAGTCCCAGTCGCCGTCCTCGAAGGCAAGTGATGGCAGGTCGCTCGGTTCGGTGCCGTCGGCGTCCGCGGGCGACGCTCCGTCGCCGTTCTCGGAGACGCCCAGCGCGGCGCGGTTCATCGCGGTCGCGCTGCGGAACGCCGTTTCGGTCATCTGGAGCCACGCGTCGGTCATCGCGGACAGCGGGCTCGATGCGGTGGTGTCGTCGGTCACAGTTCTCGATATGGGTACCAGTATATGAGTCCTGTGGCCGAGGCCGAACTCACGGGTGCGGCGGCCGCCGTCACCGGCCCGAGCCGTTTGAACCATTGGAAACCATCTGCTACCATTGAGAACCATTTTGGGGTAACGCTTAAGCCGCTCGCTCCCGTAGCAGTGATCGATGACGGACGATTCCAGCGGGATGCCGTGGCCGCCGGCGATGTTCGCAGAGCAGATGCAGGAGGCGGGCGAGCAGGCCGTCGAGAGCCAGCAGGAGCTGATGAAGCAGTTCCTCTCCGCCAGCGCTGGCGCGGGAGGCAACCTCTCGCAGTTCCCCGCGATGACGATGGGAACTGCGACGTTCAAGACCCGCGTGCAAAGCGGCGGGCGGATCAGCATCCCGGATGCAGAACGCGAAGCCCTCGATATCGACGAGGGGGATATCGTCCAGACCATCGTCATCCCACTCGGTGATTCCAATGAGTAACGCAAACCCCATCCAGACCGCATTCGATATGCAGCGCACCGTTCTCGAACAGACCCAGAGCGCGACCCACGAAGCGATCAAGGCCCAGAAGGCGGCCGTCGATGCCATGGTCGACGGCGCCGAAACCGCCGAGTCGATGGCCGATCAGAACACCCGCCTGACGCGCGAGGCCCTCCACGCGTACTTCGACGCCGTCGAACACGCCACTCCGGCCGACGCGGAGATGAACATGGGCGAGATGCGCGAACTCGTCGACGAGCAGTTCGACGCCTACGACGAAGTCCAAGCCGAGACGTGGTCGGCGATCCACGAGGCGATGGCCGAAGGCGCCGACGGCTTCGAGCAGTTCGCCGACGAGTACGCCGACGCAGTCGACGACTCCTTCGAGACGTTCCTCGACGCACACGAGCAGATGGAGTCCAACGCCGTCGACGCCGCCGAGCAGATCGACCAATCGGCCTGAACGGTCGAACGCTTTTTGATAACACACCCCCAATTTTTCGTACAATGACCGATTCGACACCGACTGATTCCGTACAGCAAAACTGGGGCTCCTTCATGGAGGAGATGAACGAGCAGTTCGTCGAGGCCCTCGAACAGAACGTCGAAGCCCAAGCCGAGTTCGTCGAGTCGTGGACAGAAACGCTCGAAGCGACGACCGGCGACGAGCGCCTGAGCGAGGGCGTCGACGGCTACGCCAAGGCCTATCAGGTCTGGATGGACGCAGCCCAAGAGATGGTCGAGCGCACCGCAGACGTGGCCGACGGCGAGCAGATCGACGTCGAGGAGTTCCGCGACGTGTGGCTCAACAGCGCGAACCAAGCGTTCAAGGAGGTCATGTCCACGAGCGCGTTCGCAGCCGCGACCGGCGAGAGCGTCCAAGACGCCATGGAAGTCCGCCAGATGGCCGACGACAGCGCCGAGGCGACGCTCCGCCAGCTCCGCATCCCGACCCAGAGCGATGTCGAGGAGATCGGCGACCGCTTGGTCGAACTCGAACGGCGCCAGCACGAGGTCGAACGAAAGCTCGACCGCGTGCTCGAACATCTCGAGGAGTAACCATGATGAACCCGTTTGCGACGACGCTTGACCTCCAGCGTGAGGCGTGGGAAAACACCGCTGAGGCCGTCACGAAAGCCGGAGCCGCACCCGATGCCAACGAGACGATTTCCGAGGTCGAAGTCGGGCAGACCCCCCACGAAGTCGTCTACGAGGAGAACAAGCTCCAGCTCTATCACTACGAGGCCCAGACCGAAGAGCAACACGACGTGCCGATTCTGATCGTCTACGCGCTGATCAATCGGCCGTACATCCTCGATCTCCAGCCCGACCGCTCGGTCGTGCGCACGCTCTTGGAGAACGGCTTCGATGTGTACCTGATCGACTGGGACGAGCCCTCTCAGTTGGATCGCTCGCTCCAACTCCACGACTACGTCGACCGGTACGTCGACAACTGCGTGGATGTCGTCCGCGAGCGCTCCGGGCAGGACAGCATCAACCTGCTCGGCTACTGCATGGGCGGGACGATGAGCGTGATGTACTCCACACTCCACCCCGAGAAGGTCCGCAACCTCGGGCTGATGGCCGCCGGACTGTGCTTCGCTGGCGACGGCGGCCTGCTGGAGCTGTGGGGCGACGAGGAGTTCTTCGATCCCGACGCGGTCACCGACACGTTCGGTAACGTCCCCGCCGACTTCCTCGATGTCGGCTTCGCGCTGATGGACCCCGTCGAGAACTACCTCACCAAGTACGTCCGGTTCTACGACAACGTCGAGGACGAGGACTTCGTCGAGAACTTCGCTCGGATGGAAGAGTGGCTCGGCGACGGCATCGACGTCGCCGGCGAGACGTTCGAGGAGTTCATCGAGGATATCTATCAAGAAAACAAGCTGTACAACAACGAACTCCACCTCGACGGGAAACACGTCGACCTCGAGGAGATCGACATGCCGGTACTCAACATCGTCGCGGAGTACGACCACCTGATCCCGCCGGAGGCCTCCAAGCCGTTCAACGAAGTCGTCCCGAGCGACGACACCGAGATCATGGAGTTCCGGACTGGCCATATCGGCATGAGCGTCTCCTCGCGCTCGCACGCCGAGCTGTGGCCCGACGTGTGTGAATGGTTCGAGGAGCGCTCGCGGGTCGACGCCGATGCCACCGATGCGGCCGCCGACGCCGCTGATGGAAACGACGCCGAGTCCAGCGAGCAGTCGGGCGACGCCGAAGACGCCGCGTCGACGGGAGAGAACGGAACCGATCTGCAGGAACTCGACGGCGTCGGGCCGGCCTACGCCGAGGACCTCTCGGACGCGGGCTACGACACTGTCGAAGAACTGGCTGACGCCGATGTCGTCGCCGTCGCGGAGGCGACCGACCTGCCGGTCGGCCGCCTCGAAGACTGGATCGAACAGGCTACCGACCACCGCGACGAAGCCTGACCCGTACCGCGAACTGGTCTGTCATATTTCTCGCCGTCCCGTCCGGGGCGGCGCCCACCTTTATCACAACGACTAGCGAATCGCTAGATAATGGGGCGGCGTCGCCCCGGTGATCTCAATGGACCAGCGTACCTGCCTCGTAACGGGCGCATCGCGCGGGATCGGACGCGGCATCGCAGAGCACCTCGCCGCCGAAGGTGCCAACGTCGTCGTGAACTTCCGAAGTTCCGAAACGGAAGCAGCCAATGCCGTCGATGAGATACGATCCAACGGCGGCGCTGCGATCGCCGCGCAGGCCGACGTGACCGGCCGCAGAGAGGTCGAAGCGATGCGCGAGCAGATCCACGACGAGTTCGGCCCGATCGACGTACTGGTCAACAACGCCGGCATCACGCAGGACACCCGGTTCGAGGAGATGACTCGCGAGGAGTGGGATCAGGTGATGGATGTCAACCTCGGCGGGACGTTCAACGTCACCCAGACGTTTTTCGAGGATATCAAAGCCGCCGACGAGGGGCGCCTGATCAACATCTCGAGCATCGTCGGTAAGCAGGGTAACTTCGGGCAGGCCAACTACGCGACCGCCAAGAGCGGCCTCTTTGGATTCACCCGGACCATCGCGCTCGAACTCGCGCGTTCGGGGTCGACGGCAAACTGTCTGGCGCCGGGGTTCACACAGACCGACATGCTCGACGCTATCGACGAGCAGATTCAAGAGAAGATCCGCGAGGACATCCCGCTCGATCGGTTCGCACAGATCGACGACATCGCCGCGGCGGTCCGCTTTCTCGCCAGCGAAGACTCGTCGTACATCACCGGCGAGGTGATCGACGTAAACGGTGGGATGGACCTCTAGTCCAGTCGGTACTGTTGCAGGTCGTCATCCTCGGATCGCAGTGTCGGTAACAGCGGCTCGATGTCGCCGACGAGTTCGACGGCGCCGCTCTCGGCCGGGTTGTACGCCACGAGACCGACGCTGCGAAGCCGCGGAACGTGGTTGTGGTGGAGTTCGACCAGTACAGTGTGTCTCTCCGTGTCGTCGACCTCCACGGGAGTTTGCTCGTCACACCGCGCCGAAACGGCAGTCGCTAACTCCGTGAGGTCGACGCTACCGGGCCGGGAGTGGAGGACGCACAACGTGTGTCGCCGGTAGGGGTGCCCAAGAACGTCATACACTTGGTCCGGAGAGAGATCCAGACCGTCTGTCGAGAGCTGCGTCATGGCTTCCCTCTGCGGCGCTCGACGCCCGTTCCGTGCATTCTTGAGAACATGCTGAAACCGATGCGGGCGAGCTATAAAGCGATATTTACGGTGTACTCGCGGGATAGCTACACCGAGCGAAAATGATGCCGACCGCTTAGATGCCGCTCTCGAAGTCGTCGAGAGCGTAGGCGGGTTCGGCGCCGCGGCGGTCGAGCGTCTCGTTGGCCAGCAGCCAGTAGACGACCGACAGCGCCTTGCGTCCCTTGTTGTTCGTGGGAACAACGAGGTCGACGTTGCTGGTCGAGTTGTTCGAGTCACACATCGCAATCACGGGGATGCCGACCGTGATCGCCTCCTTGACAGCCTGAGAGTCACCGATCGGGTCGGTGACGACGAGCACGTCGGGCTCGATGTAGCCGTCGTACTTGGGGTTGGTCAGCGTGCCCGGGATGAACCGACCGGTGCGGGCGCGCGCGCCGACCGCTTCCGCGAACTTCTCGGCGGGGAAGCGACCGTACTGGCGCGAGGACGTGACCAGAATCTGCTCGGGCTCGTAGTTGGCCAAGAAGTCCGCAGCCGTGCGGATGCGCTGGTCGGTCGTGGCGACGTCGAGCACGTACAGACCGTCGGTTCGGACGCGGTGGATGAACCGCTCCATGTCGTCGGTCTTCTGCTGGGTACCGATGTGGACACCGGCGCCCAGATAGTCCTCGACAGGGATGAGGAGGTCTGCCTCCTCGTCGGACATAACGTCCTCGTCGAGTTGCGGTTCGGCCTCGGCCTCCTCGGCGTCGGCGGTCGGTTCCTCGTCGCCCTCTACGGGCTCGGCCTCGTCGGGCTCGGCGGCCGGACCGGCGCCGGGCTCCGGCTCCTGGTCGACCTCCTCTTGAGCCGCGTCGAGGCCCTCCTGTTCTGCGTCGTTGTCTGTCATGCTGCGTCGTCCGCGATGCGGATTAGTTCGTTGAGTTTGGCGGTGCGCTCGCCGCCGACGGCGCCGGTCTTGATGAACTCGGCGTCGGTCGCGACGGCAAGGTGTGCGATGGTAGCGTCTTCGGTCTCGCCGCTCCGATGGGAGACGATCGTTCCGTACTCGTTCCGGGTGGCCAGCTCGATGGCGTCGAACGCGTCGGTCAGCGTACCGATCTGGTTGGGCTTGATCAGGATGCTGTTGGCAGCGTCCTGCTCGATGCCGTCCTCCAAACGTTCGACGTTGGTGACGAACAGGTCGTCACCGCAGATCAGCGTCTGATCGCCGACCTGCTCGGTCAGCTCGGTGAAGGCGTCGAAGTCGTTCTCGTCGAGGGGGTCCTCGACGTAGACCAGATCGTACTCCTCGACGAGCTCTGCGATGTACTCGATCTGCTCGTCGGTGTCTCGAACCTGATCGTCGTAGACGTAGCCGCCCTCGTCTTCGTCGTACATCTCCGCGGCGGCGACGTCGAGACCGAACTTGATCTCGAAGCCGAGCTCCTCGGAGACGGTCGAGACAGCCTCGTCGACGATCTCGAAGGCTTCGGTGTCGTCGACCGACGGCGCCCAAGCGCCCTCGTCACCCTTGCCCGAGGGGAGGTCCCGTTCGAGCAGGATGTCGTGGATCTCTTGGTGGACCGCCGCGTTGGCGAACACGGCGTCGGCGACGCTCGGTGCGCCGACTGGTGCCGAGAGGAACTCTTGGATGTCGGTCGCGTCGGCGGCGTGTTCGCCGCCGCCGATCACGTTACCGAGCGGGATCGGGAAGTTCTCGCCGCGGAACGCGCCGCCGAGATGCTGGAACAGCGGCGCGCCCAGCACGTCGGCGCCGGCCTTTGCGGCGGCCATGCTGATGGCGACGGCGCTGTTGGCGCCGATCTCCGAGAAGTCCTCGGTGCCGTCGGCAGCCCGCAGCGCGGCGTCGACCGAGCGCTGGTCGCCGGCGTACACCTCGCCGACGAGGCGGGGAACGGCGTGTTCCCGAGCCGCCGCGATCGCTTCGTTAGCCGGCAGTTCGATCGCCTCGAACTCGCCGGTGCTGGCGCCGCTCGGTGCGGCCGCGCGGCCGAAGCCACCGCTCTCTGTCAGTACGTCCGCCTCGACCGTGGGGTTGCCCCGCGAGTCGAGGACGCGCCGGAGTCGGATGTCGGTGATGAGCGTCATTTTCTGTTGACTGTGAACGGAAGCGCCCCCGCGTCGTACTCCTCGGCGGCGACCAGAATCGGTTCGGTCTGGTCGGTATCGACCAGCACCGGCGCCCCGTAGGACACCTGCAGCGCTCGCGCGCCGAGGATCCGTGCTTTCTCGTATCGCGTGAATCGCTGTGACTGGGACATAGGTTACTGGTAGGGGGACACGATGTCGACGAGGTCCTTGTGCGAGACGAGCATGCGGCGACAGCAGTGTCGGTCGACGCCGAGCTCGTCTAACACCTCCTCGGGGTCCTCGTCTCCCTCGCGGGCTCTCGCCTTGAACTCTTCCCAGTGTTCACCGACTACGTTGCCACAGGTGAAACACCGGACTGGTACCATCATGTTAGATCACCTTAGCGGTAGGACTTCTGGTAGCGCGCTCGTGCGCCGGGTCCGCCCCACTTCTTGGGCTCGGACTGGCGAACGTCGTTGACCAGCAGCGACCGGTCGAACTCCATGTACGCATCACGGAGTTCGGCGTCGCCGGTGTGCTGGACCAGACCGCGAGCGATCGCGGTTCGGACTGCGTCGGCCTGCCCGGAGATGCCGCCGCCCTGCACGCTGACCTCGATGTCGACGCCGTCGCGCACGTCGTCGGCGATGCGGAACGGTTCGAGCATCTTCAGTCGGGCGAGCTCGGGTTCGACCAGCTCGACCGGTCGGGAGTCGATTCGCACGCGACCGTCACCGTCGCGCACGGTGGCGCGCGCGATGGCGGTCTTCTTCTTGCCGCTCGTGTTAGTTACCATGTGACGTTAGCACCTAGGTTCTCGCTGACCTCCCCGAGGCGGAGGAACTTGATGTTCGACAGTCGGTCCAGCGACGTGCCCTCGAGAACGTCGCCGTCCTCGTCGTAGGGGTTGCCCACGTAGACGCGGATGTTCTCGAACGCCTCGCGCCCGCTGGTGGTCTTGTAGGGGACCATGCCGCGGATCGAGCGCTTGAAGATCCGGTCGGGTCGCTTGGGGTAGTACGGCCCTCGGTCGGAGCCGATCTCGGCTCGCTTCTCGAAGGTGCCGAGCACGTCGTCCTCGCTGCCCGTGATGACGGCGTCTTCGGCGTTGACGACGGCGACTCGTTCGCCGTCGAGGGCGCGCTGGGACACCTCGCTCGCGACGCGGCCGAGGATGCAGTCTCGGGCGTCGACGATGACATCGGCGTCGTACTCTGCGAAACTCATCGGATCACCCGTACGTCGGAGCCGTCGGGGTTCTGTTCGATCGCCTGTTCTAGGTCTGTGGTCTCGCCGACCTGTTCGATCTTGGTCTCGGCGGTACCCGAGAAGTCGACCGCCGCGACGGTGACCGACTTCTGCAGGGCGCCACTCCCGAGCACCTTGCCCGGGACGACGACCATCTCGTCTTCCTGCGCATACCGCTCGATGCGCCCCAAGTTGACCTCCGCGTGCGTGCGGCGGGGCTTTTCGAGCCGGTTTGCGACGTCGCTCCAGACGTCGGCCTCCCGGTCGCGGGATACCGACTTCAGCTCGGCGATGAGACTGTTCAGTCTCGGATTCGTCTTGCTCATAACTTTCCTCCTGATAGGACCGCTTGAGAAGTGTGATGCAGGGAGCAGGATTTGAACCTGCGAACTCCTACGAGACAGCGCCCTGAACGCTGCGCCGTTGGCCTAACTTGGCTATCCCTGCTCGCACTCTCTGATACTGGGTGCCCCTTCAAACCACTTTCGATCTCAACCGATTCGACCTCGCATCGCACGGCGTCGAATCGGGTGCCTGCGCCGGGGTCATCCGACACGGGCGTCGCCGCCGAGCCGGAGCTCTCGCTGCCGGGCCGGGCGAACGTCAGGGTGTGGTCGTTAGAGGCAGTCATTTTAAAGCTGTACTGCGGTTTCGAGTTCGCTCGCTCGATCTTCGATCGTGTCGACAGCCTGCGTGACGAGTTCGTCGACCGTGAACGAGCCGTCGGTCTCGACGTGGAACACGAAGGCGTTCTCGACGTCGTGGATCTCGACCTCTTTGCCAGGATACAGCTGGGAGAGGTCGTTGCCAAAGTCCTCTGCGGGGACCAGTTCGCCGTCGTCCTCGACGACGCCCCGGACGATGTGGGGCTCGTCGTCCTCGAACTCGCCGCGATCACCGACGACCTCGACGCGCTGGAGGTTGCGGTAGCCGACCGCGACCCCGCCCTGATGTTTGGCGTGGTCCTTGCCGGACTTGGCGACCGCTTCGACTTCGGCCTCCAGGCGCTGGTCGTCTTTTAGATCGATGATCGGGACGTTCTCGTCGGCGGGCTGGACCAGATCGTCGGAGCTGATCAGATCGCCGGAGTAGGCCGTTGCGGGCCCCTGAACGTCGATCGAGAGCGTGACCGAGTCACCGACCTCGAACTCGCCCGGCGGGGTGGTCAGCGGGACCAGCCCCATGCGAAGGCCGAGTTGCTCGTCGAACATCACCGACGAGTTCTCGACGACGCGGACCGTGTCGATCGCCATCGTCGGAACGTCGGCGATCATCGCCCGGCGGATGCCGTTGGCGAACGCGGGGGCGACCCCGCGAACGAGGAACCGGGCAGACCGGTCGTCGCGTTCGATGAACTCGACGTCGTAGTCCACTGCCATCGTTAGTATCCGCTCTTGCCTTTGGGCGCGCGAGAGCCGTCGTGCGGGATCGGCGTGACGTCCTCGATGCGGCCGATCTCCAGACCGGCGCGGGCCAGCGCGCGGATCGTCGCCTGCGCGCCGGGGCCGGGACTCTTCTGGAGGTTGCCGCCCGGTCCGCGAACGCGGACGTGGACGCCCTCGATGCCGGCCGCCAGCACTTCCTCGGCGACGGTCTCGGCCATCTGCATCGCCGCGTACGGCGACGCCTCGTCACGGTTCTGCTTGACCACAGCGCCACCGGACGACTTGGCGATCGTCTCGGCGCCGGTCTGGTCGGTGACCGTGATGAGCGTGTTGTTGAACGATGCGTGCACGTGGGCTACGCCCCACTTTTCGTCGTTGTCTGCCATGTTATTGCTCCTCCGCGCGTTCGGGGTGGAGTTCGTCAGCGAGCGGGCTGGTCTCGTCGAACTCGACGGATTCCTCCTCGTCGACTTCGACCTTGTAGGACGGCACCGACACGCGTCGGTCGCCGACCACGACGTGTCCGTGGACGATGAACTGTCGCGCCTGCTGGGGCGTGTTCGCCAGACCGCGACGGTAGGCGATCGTCTGGAGGCGACGCTCGAGCACGTCGTTGATCTCCAGCGACAGAATGTCGTCGAGTCCGTCGGTGTCGTCGAGGATGCCGTAGCGCTTGAGCCGTTCGAGGAACTCCTCGCCCTCGCGACCGGCGGCTTCGGCGTCACCCTGCGTGCGACCGAGCAGTTCACGGGCCTCGCGGCGGAAGCTACGAAGCTCGGACTGGGCACGCCAGAGCTCTTCTTTGTTCTTGAGGCCGTAGCGACCGAGCAGGTCGTGCTCGGAGGAGATTCGCTCGCCCTGGAATGGGTGGTTCGGCGTCTCGTAGGCCTTCGTCTTGGATCCCAGCGGCATTATTCTTCACCTCCCTCGTCGCCGGCGGCTTCCTCAGCCTGCTCTTCGCGGATCTCCTCGACGTTGACGCCGATGGTGCCCTCCGTACGACCGGTGGACTTGGTCCGCTGACCGCGCACCTTCTGGCCGCGCTTGTGGCGCACGCCCTTGTAGGAGTCGATCATCTTCATCCGGTTGATGTCGTGACGACGCTTCATCTGCAAGTCGTTGCCGACCTTGTGCGTCGTCTCGCCGGAGAAGAAGTCGTTCTGGCGGTTGGTGAGCCACTCGGGGACCTCGTCGGCGTACTCCTCGACCTTGGTGACGATTCGATCGATCTCGTCGTCCTCGAGTCGGCCGAAAGTCGCCGTTCGGTCGATGTCAGCCTTCTCTGCGATAATTCTGGCCGTTCGACGGCCGATGCCGTTCATCTCGATGAGCGACCGCTCGACGGATTTCGTCCCATCGAGGTCGGTTTGCCCGATGCGGACGAAGTACCGAAGGTCCTCGTCGTCTTCGGGTTCGTCTGGTTGTTCTGCACTCATGTGTGTGGGTTAGATCTGCACTGGCGCCTTTCGGCTCGTGCGTGCTGCAATCCGCCGACGGTAGCGTGTACTCGTACACGTACCACGTCGACGGTCCTCACGTCGTGGCGGGGATTCGAACCCCGGAGGCTTTACGCCACATGGTTAGCAACCATGCGCCTTGGGCCGCTTGGCTACCACGACTCGCGTGTACTAGTCGCCCTGACGGACTCGGGACCCGAGCGCCCCTACATCGGATTGCAGGCGTACCTTTCCCGTTGCCGTACTTAAACGCAACGAATCCAGCCGCCCGCCGTAGTGGGGATGTTGGACGGCCGAGCGTGCGAATTCGTGTCACTGTCCCGGTCGGTGGCCGAAGCGGGGTGTGACATCGAACGCACAGCGGCGTCTCGACGCCGTGGCGAAGCAGATTACGTAAGCGTTACTGTCGGTCGACGCTCAGTCCCGGGCATGGATGCGCCCTGCGTGCGAGTCGCCCGCGAGCGTGGCGAGGAGACGCGCCGCGCACTCGCCGACGCCGACTTGGTGGCCGAGAACGTCGAGATCGACGCCGCAGACGGCGACCTGTACATTCCCGTCGTCGATCCGGACGCCGTCCCCGACGAGTACGAGCTCGTTCACCGCGACCTTCCCGAGCGCTCGACGCCGGAGATGCCCGCCGACATTCTCGGGTACGATCCAAGCTTAGAACGCTTGGGGGACATCGTCATCGTCGACGAGGACGACCCCGAGCGCGCCCGCGAAATCGCCGACGCCGTCGTCGAGTCGGCCCTGCCCGTCGAGACGGTACTGAATCGTGCTTCGAAGATCAAAGGAGAGACACGCGTGCGCGACTGGGACGTGCTGGCCGGCGACTCGGCCGAGACCGTCCACCGCGAGTACGGCTGCGAGTTCGCCGTCGACCTCGCAGAAATGTACTTCTCGCCGCGGCTTGCGACCGAGCGCCACCGCGTCGCCGAGCAGATCGACCCCGACGAGCGCGTGTTCGACATGTTCGCCGGCGTCGGCCCCTACGCCGTTCCGGCGGCCGAGCGCGGCGCGACCGTCGTCGGCACGGATGTCAACGAACGCGCGATCGACTACTTCCGAAAGAACGCCGAGCGCAACGGCGTCGCCGACCGAGTAACCGCGATTGCGGGAGACGTGCGCGAAGCCGCGCCCGAGTACGAGAACTGGGCCGACCGCATCGTGATGAACCTGCCCCACAGCGCCGACGAGTTTCTGGACACGGCAGTCGCGCTCGCCAGCGACGACTGCCTGCTCCACTTCTACGACATCCAGCACGAAGACGACCCATACGGCCCCGGCGAGGCGGCGATCCGGGAGGCCGCCGAACCGGAGTACGAAGTGACGGTCGAGAACGCCCACACGGTACGGTCGTACGCGCCCCACGAACTGAACGTCTGCCTCGATGTCCGACTGGTTGCGAACGAGTGACAGCAGGCGGCCGACTTCGCAACTCTTAAGCAATCCATCGGGCGTATGTTTGAGTGCAGACAGCGCCGCAGCACACGGGGCGTGACACGCGCCGGTGTAGCTCAGACTGGCTAGAGCGATTCCTTCGTAAGGAATAGGCCGAGGGTTCAAATCCCTCCACCGGCTCTTCTACCTGCGAACTGACGTGAGCAGTGTGTGAGACGGCGTGGATTTGAATCAGGGAGCAGCTTTGCTGCGACCGTGGTTCAAATCCCTCCACCGGCTCTTCTTACCGCGAACAACACCGGTCAGCGGCATCCATCTGCGGACGCCGATTAGTCTCGGCGACCGCGACGCTTCCCGTGGCCCTTCTTTTTACCCTTCCCGTGGTCGTCGTCCGTCCAGAGCTTCCCGAGCAGGTCCTTGAAGTCCGAGCCGGTGATGCGTCCGTCGTCGTTCCTGTCGTAGAGGCTCACCAGCGGCCCGTCACTGGTGACCGACCCGGCGCCCTTGATCGTCAGCGTGGTCGAGAGGCCGCCGACCGACAGCTCGTAGTCGCCGGCTTCGACGAGCTTCGCGTCGAGCGCCGGGATGTCGCCCGGCACGACCTCCAGCGCGGCGAGGTCGGCCTCGATCTCGACTGTCGTCGACTCGCCGGCGTCGAGCGAGACGCGCTCGTACCCGACGAGCCGGCGGAGCGGCTGGAGCACCGACCCATAGGACTGGGTGTTGAACGCCTCGACGATGTGCTCGCCGTGCCTGTCGCCGGTGTTCGTGACATCGACGCTGACCGTGACCGTCTCGGCCTTGCCGGGATCTTTGACCGCACTCGGCGTCACCGAGAGATTCGAGTACTCGAAGTCGGTGTAGCTCAGCCCGTGACCAAACTCGTACAGCGGGGAGTTGTCGGTCGCGCCGGTCGAAGTCGGCGGATAGCGGTTGTACTGGACCGGCGTCGTTCCGACCGGCGTGCCGGGGTTTCGTGGCCAACTGAAGGCGAGCTTGCCCGAGGGGTTGTACTCGCCGACGAGCGTCTCGGCGATGGCGACGCCGCCGTCGCTGCCAGGTTCGCCGGCGAACAGCAGGGCGTCGAGCTTCTCGAAGGTCGCGGCCGAGCCGCGGGGGCTGCCGGCCAGCATGACGCCGACGACGGGCGTGTCGTCGTCGGTCTTCTCGTCGATGATGTCGACGAGGCGCTGCTGGGACTCGTCGAGGACGAGTTCGTCGCGGTCGCCAAAGCCCTCGTTGTGACAGCCCTCGCCGAGCACGACGACGACGGCGTCGGCGTCCGGGGCGGCCGACCGAACGTCGGCTTCCTGCTGATCGGTGAGGTCGAAGTCGCCGTTCTCGTCGCTTTGCTGGTTCTGGCCGTCGCCCTGTCCTGCCCACCACGTCGAGTTATCGTAGTAGGTGGGAACGTGAGTGAGGTCGCCGACTCGACTGGCGAGTTCGTCGACCAGCAGGGTCTGTCGCGGGAAGGGGCCGCCGGCGCTCGGGCCCTGCCAGCCGAGCGACCAGCCGCCGTGTTGCATCAGCGGGCGGGTGTTGTTGCCGTTCCCGTCGACGCCGGGCCCGGTCAGTAGTACGTCCTCGTCGCCCGACAGTGGCAGCGTGCCGTCGTCGTTCTCCAGTAGGACCATCGACTCCTTGGCGAGTTTCTCGGAGGCATCTTGGGCGCCGCCGAGGACGCCACCGATGCGCGACTCGTCGACGGTTGGCGCCTCGAACAGGCCCAGATCGACTTTCAGTTCGAGGATCCGTCGGACCGCTTCGTCGATGCGCTCTTCGGGAATCTCGCCGTCTTCGACCAGGCTCACGACGGTGTCGATGAACTTGACCGGTCCCGGTGCGCTCCCGCCGTTGCCGATCATGTACATGTCGACGCCGGCGTTGATCGACTCCTTGGTCGCGGTCCGGAAGTCGGGCGCGTAGTCGTGGTTGGTGAGCAGCCGGTTGAGATCGTCCCAGTCGGAGACGATCATACCTTCGAAGCCGTAGCGCTCGCGCAGGATCTCGGTCAGGAGCCAGTGGGAGGCGTGGGCGGGCTTGCCGTTGACCGCGCCGCTGTTGACCATCACCGTACCGGGCTCGGCCTTCAGGGCTTCCTGATACGGGGGGAACAGGTTCGTCCGCAAGTCGCGCATCGACGTCGACGCCGGTGCCCGGTCGTTGCCGTTGTTCGGGATCGAGTACGCCCCGAAGTGCTTGACGCAGGCGGTCATCCGGTCGTCGGCTTCCAGAGCGCGAGCGCGGGCCCGAGAAACGTCGCCTTCGAGCTTCGGATCCTCGCTGATCCCCTCGAAGAACCGGCCCCAGCGCGGGTCACGCTGGAGGTCCGTCGTCGGCGCGAACGTCCAGTGGGCGCCCATCGACGCCGTCGCCGCGCTGGTGTGGCGCTCGGCGTGCTCGACGAGTTCCGGATCCCGTGTCGACCCCATGTTCAGCCGCTGGGGGAGCGATGTCGCCCCCTCCAGCAGGACGTTGCCGTGCGTCGCGTCGACGCCATAGAGGAACGGGATGCCGTGGTCCGCGTGATCGAGGTTGTACGTCTGGAGATCGTTGATCCCCTCTACGACCGTCTGCGCGTCGAAGCTCGGCGGCGCCGCCCCGCCCGAGAGGATCGACCCGACGCCGAGCTTCGAGAAATATTCGCCGAGCGTGTCGACGCCGAAGCTGTCGGGAATTGAGGCCGACTCGGGATCGAATGTTCCGATTGCGACCTGTGTCATCTGGCCGACCTTCTGTTCGAGCGAGAGCGACCGAAGAAGTGAATCGATCCCGGCATACGAATCGTCGCCACCAGCCGCCGCCTCACCCGCGCCGATGGCTGCTGTCGCGGTAGCAGCACCGGTCGCTTTCATGAAGGTTCGTCTGGACGCGCCCGCGGACGATCCGTTTGGGGATTCATCAGGATTGTTTGCCATACACTATCGAAGTGCTGTAGTATGCCCATTGTTATGTGGAGTATACTTGCGAGGTAGACCAGTGCTAATCAGCCAAAGCGTCGTTCTGTAGTCCGTTGGTCTCGTTCTGGCTATCAGCCGCCGCGTTCGACGACGGTCAGATAGGCGACGTACGCGAGCGCCGAAACCACGAGCGCCACCGCGAAGACGGTCACACCCACGTAGTCCGCCAGCACGAGGTCCGGATTCTCCCAGAGCGACGCGCCGCCCTCGGCTGCGAGCACGAAGAGCCCACCGTACACCGCCGCGAAGGCGATCGCCCGAGCGAGCGCGACGACGCCGAGGTGACGGCTGTTGAGCAGTTCGACGACGAACAGTACGGCGACCGCGAGTATGTAAAACGGCTCGGGGAGTGCCTGCCCGATCTCGCCGGTCTCGCCCACCGCGAGGACGCCGTAGTACCCAAGCGCCAGCAGCACCGCGCCGACGAGAGTGATGCCGACACCGTACCCGCTGGCGTCGGCGGGGTCCGGCGGCGTCAGGCCCCCCTCGCCACTGCCTCCGTCCGACCCGGCCATCGGCGTCCCGCCGCCGTCCGGTGTTCCGCTGCCGTCGCTGCCCGCGCCGGCACGCGACGGGCCCGTATCGGCGTCGCCCATGGGTGGATATCCGACTGCTGCGACCTTAGTCGTCGGTGGCGGGGTGATCGCCGCGCTCAAGAGCCCGGTCTCCGAAGTGATCGGCGATGGACGAACACCGGTACCACTACGACACCGTCGTCGCCGCGATTCGGCTGCTCGACGACTACGACGACGAGCTCGGCGAGCCTGACGAACTGCGCGACCGGTTGATCGAACTGGGCGGCATCCTCCGGGACGGCGTCGATAACGACGAACAGCTACGCATCGGCGATCACGACGTGAGTCACCTGCTGCCCGACGAGAGCGATCGGTCGTCTGACTAAGAGTTAAGTTTCCACCTCTACTTGGCCGGTATATGGAAACGACACCGGAGGAGATCACTGCTCTCGTGGGTAGGGAAGTGTACTCGAACAACGGGGTGTTCGTCGGCGAGATCGAGGACGTACGGCTCGATCTCGACCATCAGCAGGTTACTGGGCTCGCGCTCCACGAACTGAACTCCGAGCTGTTTTCGGGCTACGTGGGCGACTCTCACGGCGTGTTGATCCCCTACCGGTGGGTTCGGTCGGTCGGTGACGTGGTGCTGATCAACGACATCATCGAACGCCTCCGTCCGCGCGACGACGAGGAAAGCGGCGAAGTCGTCGTCTAACCGCTGGACTGTTTTTTCACGTCACCGCGGGGCCATCGGCGCCCCGACACAGCAGCTCACGGCCCGGTGTAAGCGCTGCCGCCGGCAGCCTCTGGGGACCGTCGTCGCATGCCCCGTCGTGACGACCCGTGGGTGGAAGTCGATTCCATGATAGCCATTATCAGCCGATGACGTTGTAATATTACTTCATTCTTTCGACGAGATCGTTCACACGGATGTAGATTGCCTGCAGGCTTCGTGCTGATCAGTAGTTGATCATTGATCAGGCAATACAAACGAATGAAAGATTAGCCTCGGTCTCGGCCAATAAAATTAAGTGATGACCGCGCCTCAGGTGTACACAGACATGAATTCAAATTTACTCGACAGACAACTCGATGATATTCTTCGGGAAATGCTTGCGGAAGCCGACGACGAGCTGTTGCTCGTGAACCCCTCGTCGGAAGCCATTAAGTCGTTCGTCGACGTAGCATCGACGTTCGACGGCGACCGACCGCTTGTTCACCTGCTGGCCGACGAGCGAACGCTCAAAGACGTGATGGACGACTTTATCATCGCCAGCAACACGGCCGATCTAGTCGACGCCGACGTGCTTGCACTGCGGACAACGGAGGATCCGCCGGGCAACTCCCTGCTGCTGACCGACGACGCCGTCGTCGCGCTGGTCGACGCCGGCAGCCAGATCGGCGGACTCGTCGCCGACGACGAGGACTTCGTCGCCAGCGCGCGGGAGACGTACCAGAACCGCTGGGACGGTGCCGACGAGTACAACCTCCGCACGCCGCCGATCACGCGCGTCCGCGAAACGCTCTCCGAGGAGATCAGTCCGGAGGCCGAAGACGACTTCACGAACATCCTCGACTCGCTGGAGACGGCCCGCGGTGACGGCGATGGCCTCGACGAGGTGACGATCAGCCTGCTGGTCGCCGCCAAGAACGAGGCGCTTCTGTACGACATCAGCAAGTGGGGCGAGGACGTGGGCATCGCCAGCAAGGCGACGTTCTCGCGCACCAAGACCAAGCTCGAAGATATGGGCCTGATCGACACGGAGAAGGTCCCGATCGACGTGGGGCGCCCGCGCCTCCGTCTGAAACTGGGCGACGACCGCCTGACCGGCGCCGACAACGGCCAGCTCGCGACGACCGCGCAGTCGATCCTCAACTAACGCGTCTCGGTTTCTCTCAGCGTATCGAGCCGCCGGCATCGATTCCGACCATTTTAACGGCGTACCGCCGGAGACTGGCACATGGACGTTGCTATCGTCGGATCCGGACCGGCAGTCGAGGCGGTCGAAGCCGCACTCGACGACGTCGACGTGCGCCCGCGGACGGCGTCGGCCGAGTCAATCGACGGCGCTGATGTCGCCGTCGTCTCTGATCTCGCCGGCGCCGAAACGTTCGAGCGCGCCAACGCCGCCGCGATCGAAGGGCAAACGCCGTGGCTCTCGGTCGAAATCGGCGGCGTCGGCGGCCGCGGGGTCGCGGATCTCGACGCCGCAGTCGCGGGATACGCGCCGTCGACGGGCTGTCACGAGTGCCTGTGCGCACGAGTCGCCGCTACCGCCGAGGACGATCCAGTAACACCCAGCGCCGACCGCGGCGCTGTGCGACTGGCCGGCGCGCTCGCCGGCCGAGAGCTCGTCGCGTTGCTCGCCGGCGAGGAGTCGACCATCCTCGGCGGCGTCGTCGAAATGCCCCATCAGCGCCGCGAGTTCCTGCCGGTGCCGAACTGTGACTGCGGCGATGGTCCCGACAGAACACTCGGGCGCGATCACGAATCCGTCGGGCTCGAAGACGCGCTCGCCCGGGCCGAGCGGGGACTCGACGAGCGCGTCGGGCTGGTCAGCACGATCGGGGAGATCGAGTCGTTCCCCGCGCCGTACTACCTCGCCGAACTCGCGTCGACGGAGGGCTTCAGCGACGCCGACGCGCCGCCACAGGCTGCCGGCGTCGACGACGACTGGAACCCGGCGTTCATGAAGGCGCTGGGCGAGGCCTTAGAGCGCTACGGCGCCGCGATCTACCGCGAGACCGAGTTCGAGCGCGCCCGGCCGGCCGATCTCGACGACGCCGTCCCGCCGGCGGCGTTCGTCCTGCCTGACGGCGTCGATACCGACCCGGACGCCCCGCTCCCGTGGATCGAGGGCGAGGAGATAGCAAGCGGCGAACCTGCGTATCTTCCCGCCGAAAAGGCCGTCTTCCCGCCGCCGGAGCGTCGGCTCGGCCCGTCGATCACGACCGGGCTCGGGCTCGGTGCCTCGACCGTCGACGCGCTGCTCTCGGGGCTCTACGAGGTGATCGAGCGCGACGCGGCGATGCTCTCGTGGTACTCGACGTTCGAGCCCCTCGAACTGTCTGTCGACGACGAGCAGTTTGGGGCGCTCGCCCGACGCGCCGGCGCGGAAGGCCTCGCCGTGACGCCGTTGCTTGTCACGCAAGATGTCGACGTTCCGGTCGTCGCCGTCGCGGTCCACCGAGAGGGCGAGTGGCCGCGCTTTGCCGTCGGCTCCGACGCCGATCTCGACCCGGTCGCGGCGGCGCGAGGCGCGCTCGCCGAAGCGCTCCAGAACTGGATGGAACTGCGCTCGATGGGGCCCGACGACGCCGCCGAGCAAAGCGGCGCTATCGGCGAGTACGCCGACTTTCCCGAGGAGGCGCAAGCGTTTCTCGATGCCGGCGGCCCGATCCCATCCGACTCCGTCGGTCCGGCCGACTCGCCGACAGGCACTGCCGAGTTGGACGCCGTCGTGGAGCGTGCAACCGATGCCGGCCTGACGCCCTACGGCGTCCGCCTGACGCCGCGGGATCTCGACGCCGTCGGCTTCGAGGCCGTCCGCGTGCTCGCGCCGTCGGCCCAGCCGCTGTTTACCGGCGAGCCGTTCTTCGGCGACCGGGCGCGTTCGGTGCCGGACGATCTCGGGTTCGAGGCGCGACTCGATCGTCGGCTCCACCCCTATCCCTGAGCGAGTCGCCGGCTAGGTTTAATACGAGCGCGGCGGTCAGTTCACATAGTGTGTGAATTATACGCATGAATAGAGCGAACGGCGAGAGGGGGGCCGGATCGTGACAACCGAGTTCGAGCTGTCCTGTGCGACCTGTGGCGGTGATCTGACGCGCAGGACGGTCTCCGGCGACGTGCTCGGCGTCGATATCGCCGAGACCGTACCGGTCGCCGAATGTGTCGATTGCGGGGGATGGTACGTTCCCGAGCGGACGCTCGATCGAGTGCAGTAATCGAAACCGGTCGTCGGCGTCGGTCAGATGCCAAGCGTCGCTCGCAGGAAGTCGCGCGATCCGGGGCCCAGTCCGACTGCAAGCACGGTGACAAGCAACAGCAGCGCGTAGGCGGGGCTGTCCTCGAAGATCTTGTCGTCGAACACCCAGACGACGAACACGGCGGCCCCGAGCTTGACGAAGATGAAGGGCCACGTCTCGCCGATCAGGTCCGTCATCCACGCGGGCTGGAAGTCGGCGGTGTTCCGGTGAATCCAGCCGTTGACGACGTGCTTTGGCGCGTACGCTGGTAGTCCGAACCGGGCGGCCCAGTCAAGGCTGAGCACGTTGGCGATGCCATCGACGAGGTGGCCCCAGATGATGACCAGCCCCATGTAGCCGGTGCCCCGATTGATCTCCGGTGCGAACTGTTCGATCGCCAGCCACGTCACCCCGGCCAAAACCGTCGCGCCGCCGAGCGTGATCGCCGGGACAAGCGGGTTGAACTCGACGACTTCGGTCGCCGTGACGGCGTAGGCCAGCCACGCCAGCGTGACCGCGAGCACGACCGATCCGAGCGCCGCGAGGGGCACCTGAAACCGTTCGACATCACCGCGTCGCTGGAGAACGATGCCGAGGAGAACGCCGCTCAGCGTGATGGCGAAGACGGTGAAGTAGATGAAGGGGCTGATAAACAGCGCGCTGAAGGGGAACGGGATCGCCACCGGCGAGTCGGGGCCCACGGCGACGCTGACGTCCTCGACGACACGGAGCGCCCCGCCGAAGAAGACGTACGGGACGAGCGCGTAGAACGTCGCCGGAGAGTAATCGAAGTCCAGTCGCTGGATCAGCAGGTAGACGCCGACGAGCATAAAGACGAGTACCAGCGCGTACGAAACCGTCGAGACCGTCGTGTATCCCGGCTCCGCGACGTACCCGGCCGCCTGTCGACACTGGGCTACCGATTCGTAGAACGTCGTTTCGCCGTTATGTCGAACGGCACACTTGGCGCCGCGGGTTCCGTCGGCTGCCACCGGTCCCCAGTAGTACCGCCAGAGGAAGCCGTCGTAGACGCGTCGCGGAAAGAGCACCGAGCCGAGCGCGAGGAGGGCAGCCACAGCCCCGGCGACCGCCAGCCACGCCCGGGCTGGGTCGATCCGATCAGACAGCTCGTCCATACAGGGTGCCCGTATGCGCGGGCTTTCAGCGTTCCGGTCTCCGGGTACTGCTGCCGGATCCGCCGCCGCGGCTCAGGACTCCGACGGTGCGACGGCGTCGACAAGCTGTTGATGAGCAGCGCCGTTCGAGGCGATCAGGCCCTCGCTGTCGACCGTCCAGCGGTTTCCGTGAACGTCGGTGACGACGCCGCCGGCCGATCGGATCAGTCGGACCCCGGCGACGGCGTCCCACGGGTTCGGCGAGATCGGTGTCGCAGCGGCGTCGAGCGCGCCCGAGGCGACCAGCGAAAGCGTCGGCTGGGCGGCGCCGAGTCGCCGCAGGTCGCCAAATCGCTCGCCGAGGCGGGCCAGCGTGTCGCCGTAGCGCCCCTCGCCCATGAAGCCCCACCACATCGTCGCCGCGACCGCGAACGCCGCCGGGTTCGAGCGCTCGCTGACCGCCACTTCCTCGCCGTTCATCCGGGCGGTCGACGTGTCCGCAACGTACACGTCGTCGAGCGCGGGCAACGCGTTCGCCGCGGCGACCGGCTCGCCGTCCTCGATGGCAGCCACGCTGGTCGCCCAAAACTGGATGCCGCGGACGTAGTTGGCGGTGCCGTCGATCGGATCGACGATCCACGCCGGACCGTCCTCCGGTACCGTCTTTCTGGCGTCGTCCTCCTCGGCGACGATCGGCACGTCCGGCGTCGCGTCTCGGAGTGTGGAGACGACCGTCTGCTGGGCCGCCCGATCGGCCTGTGTGACGAGGTCTGCCGCGTGGTCTTTCGTCTCGATGTCGAGTCGGCCGCGGAAGGTTTCGGCTGCTGTCTCACCGCCAGACCGAGCCGCGCGCTCAGCAGTGCCGGCCGGATCGTCGAATGCCATATGCAGACGACCGAGTCGGTCCCAGTTAGGGTCGTCGGTGAGGGTGTGGCGACAGCCCTAGGACGCCGTGATATATAGATGCAATGACCTGTCTGTGTTCGCCCCTGTCGATGCCCTTACAAGGGTACCACCTAACGGTGTACCTAATGGAGGCCGTCCTGTGGTACGTGTTCACCGGCACGCGGGGCGGAGAAAACAGAGCCAGAATCCTCCGGGCGCTCGACGACCGCCCGCGCAACGCGAACCAACTGGCCGAGGATCTCGAACTGGATTACAAGACCGTTCGACACCACCTCGACGTGCTCGCCGACAACGACATCGTCGAGAAGAGCGGCGACGACTACGGTGCGATCTATCTGCCGACCGACCGCGTTCGACACAACTGGGGTACCGTCGAACAGATTCTCGAACAGGTGAACTGAGTATGTACGAATTTGGGAAAGAGTATATCCGGACTGGGTGGAAAGAGGTGAACAGATGACGCTCCTGATCGACGTAGTGCGGCTCGCCGTGCTGGCGAACGTCCTGCTACTGACAGGACTATGCTACGTCTGGGGGCGAAACTACCTGCAGTTCCGGTCGAAACACACCGTTGGACTGTTGCTGTTCGGCGTGCTCTTGCTCGCCCAGAACCTGCTGCATCTCTACTACTACCTGCTCGATCCCACGCTGTCGACGTGGTGGCACAGCAGCGCGGTGTCGGCCCCGGTCTGGGAGGCTCAGATGGTGCTACACGTCGCCCAGACGATCGGACTTGCAGTCCTGATGTGGGTTACGTGGGACTGATCTCGGCTTCTTATTCCCCGACGCGCAACTGATAGCGAATCAGCAGGTAGGCGCCCTGAAACGCGCATTAGGTCCGGATTACGAACGAATTTGGGTGAGAGTTCGGAAAATCGACTTTAAATACCTCTCCGAGATTCGGAGTATGCGGCAACGCATCACCGCGGCACTGATGATCGTCGTCGTGACGACCAGCGTGGGGCTGGTCGGCGCGGCGCCCGCAGCGGCGGGAGATACCACTGCGTCTAACCACACGGCCTCGGTGACGTTCACCGAGCAGACATCGGGCGGAACGACAGTTACCGTCGACGAGGTAACGCTGCCCGACGGCGGCTTCGTCACGATACACGACAGCAGCCTCGCTGACGGCGCCACGTTCGGGAGCGTCGTCGGCACGTCGACGTATCTCGAAGCGGGCACCCACGAGAACGTGACCGTCACGCTCGACGAGCGCCTGAGCGAGGACGCCACGCTCACGGCCATGCCCCACAAGGACACCGACGGCGACCGCGCGTACACGTTCGTCTCCAGCAACGGGATGGCGGACGGTCCCTACACCGCCGACGGCGGCGCTGTCGTCCAGACCGCCAACGTGACCGTCTCGGCGACGGTGTCGATCACCGACCAGCCCACGAACGGCGACTCGATCGTCGTCGACTCGGTCGTGCTCTCGGAGGGCGGGTTCGTCACGGTCCACGACGCGAGCCTGCTCGACGGCGCGACGTTCGACAGCGTTCGCGGCACCAGCGAGTACCTCGAAGCCGGTCACCACGAGAACGTCCGGGTCCACCTCGACGACGAACTCACCGAGAACGCCACGGTGATCCCGATGGCGCATATGGACTCGAACGACAACCAGATGTACGACTTCGTCGAGGATCAGGGCGGCGCTGACGGCCCATACACCGCTGACGGCGGCGCGGTGCTCGACACCGCGATGGCGACGCTCCAGACCGAAGCGAGCGCGACCTTCGACGCCCAGACCACCGGCGGGCACCACGTCACCGTCTCCGAGGTGTTCGTGCCCGAGGGCGGCTTCGTCACGATGCACGACAGCTCGATCAACGACGGCGCCGTGTTCGACAGCGTTCGCGGCACCAGCGAGTACCTCGAACCGGGCCTGCACCACGACGTGACGGTTGCACTCGACGACCCGCTGACCGAGGACGGAACGCTCGTTGCGATGCCACACATGGACTCGAACGGCAACGAGACGTACGACTTCGTCGAGCAGGAAGGCGGCGCTGACGGTCCCTACACCGCTGACGGCGGTGCAGTCGTCGACGCCGGTGCAGTCACCGTCTCAGCATCGGTTTCGCTGGACGACCAGACCTCCGACGGAACGACCGTCGTCGTCGATTCGGTCGACCTCTCGGAGGGTGGCTTCGTGACGGTTCACGACTCCAGCCTGTTCGCCGGCGAAACCCTCGGCAGCGTTGTCGGCACGAGCGAGTACCTCGAAGCCGGCCACCACGAGAATGTGGCCATCGAACTCGACGAGAAGATCACCGAGACGCGCTCGCTCGTTGCCATGCCACACATGGACTCGAACGGCAACGAGATGTACGACTTCGTCGAGCAAGAGGGCGGTGCTGACGGCCCATACATCGCTGACGGCGGTGCAGTGGTCGACACCGGAACGGTCACCGTCCCCGCGGCGGTCTCGATCAGCGCCCAAGAGGGCGGCGACTCGATCGTCGTCGACTCCGTCACGCTGCAGGACGGCGGCTTCGTGACGATCCACGACGCGAGCGTCCTCGACGGCGCCGTGTTCGACAGCGTTCGCGGCACCAGCGAGTACCTCAGCCCCGGCACCCACGAGAACGTGACCATCGAACTCGACCAGCAATACGAGCAGGATGGCACTGCGATCGCCATGGCGCACATGGACTCGAACGGGAACGAGATGTACGACTTCGTCGAGCAGGAGGGCGGCGCTGACGGCCCCTACACCGCAGCGGGCGGCGCGGTCGTCGCTGACGCCTCCGTGATGGTGTCCGGAATGGACGACGGCAGCGGCTCCGACGAGATGGACGACTCCGACGAGATGGATGACAGCGAAGATATGGACGACTCGGGCGACTCCGAAAACACGAACGATAGCGACTCGACAGGCGAGGAGAGCGACTCTGAGAACGACGGCACGCCCGGCTTCGGCGTCGCCGCAGCGCTGGTCGCACTGATCGGCGCCAGCCTGATCGCCCTCCGGTCCCGCCGGTAAGCTGCGCTTTCGGCCCTCAAACGTTATTTTTCGGGACGCAATCTGACGCCGAGCGATGGCGTCGGTCGTGCTGGCTTAGACCACCGTGACGGCGACGCGGTGGTCGCCGGCATCGGTCGCAAGCACTACCTCGTCGACGATGCACTCGCTGACTGCGTCGCGCCAGTCCGCCACGGCCTGCTGGTGTCGATCGTGGTGACACTCGCGCGTGTACTCGACGTTCGGATCGGCACGAAGCGCGTCTTCGGAGTCGTCTGGATCGGGATAAGCGGGAAGATCGTCGACCAGCGCCCGCGGAGCGACGTGAATCGGCGCCGTCTCCCCGTACTCGTCGCCACTGGGGACGTGGAGCCGTGCGCGCATCCGCCCGCTGAACGGTGGCGTGATTCGAAGGACGGCGTCGCCGCCACCGCGCAGATCGGCTTCGAGCGCGGCGACCAGATCGTCAGTGCGGACCGCAATCGACCTGATCGCTGTCGGATCGTCTGACTCCGTCATCGGCGGACGTTGGTGCCAGACCTACTTAGCACCTTAACCAGCACGACGCCGCCGCTCCCCGGCTTGGCTGGAGCTGCTGGAATGGAAGTGTGAGAAGTTTGCGAGGGCAAGACGCTCCGTCTTGCCGCACTGTTGCCAGTGCGAGGGAAGGGATTTGAACCCTTGGACCTCTACAGGAGCGGATCTTGAGTCCGCCGCCGTTTCCGGGCTTGGCTACCCTCGCACGCGTCCGACCGAACGGACTCGCCCAGTTTGAACCCATCGGTTCGTCCGAGATGGGAGACTGCCACGCGGCGAGTGGGCCGAGGCGGCGCCCCTACGCGTCGGCGATGGCGGCGTCGATCCGTCGACGGAGTTCGTCCTCGTCGGATGCGTAGGCGAGGTGGGATCGGCAATCGCAGTCCGAGGCGCCGAACCCGTCGACGGGGCCCGCAGGCAGCGCTCTGGCCACGGGACACTCGATCTCTCTGCCGGGCGCGCGAACGGCGTCCCGGAGCGTCGTGGCCTCGTGACCCAACAAGTAGTCGACGTGCCAGTGTCGAACGTCGTGTTCGCCGGCCGCGACGCGGCGGTGTCGGTCGATACGCGAAAAGCCGCCGGCGCCGAGCGCGCTCCCGACGTAGGCGTACCAGCCGGCTGGAAGCTCGTGCGTTCCCAGCGCGCCGATCGGCGGGCTGATCGGCTCCGGGAGTTCGACGAGCAGCGCGTACGTACCACCGGTCATCGGGGGGCTACTCGACGCTGACCGGCCCGTCGTCGGCGTCGCCCGGCGTCCATTCGAGCTCGAACTCGACGCTGAGCTCCTCGACGCCGCCCTCGATCTCGCGCTCGGCTTTGATCTCGAATTCGGGGCGTTCTGGCGGGTCGAGTTCGAGCGACTGATCGCCGCCGCGGAGCGTGATCGACTCGCCGGCGTCGAGTTTGTCTGCGACGGCCCGGAGCGTCGCCGCGATGTCGCTGCGGGACTGGCTTCGCTCTGACTCGAACAGCACTTCTTCGGACATAGACAGATCTACGCGCCGAACGGTAATAAGCCAGCGGGAGCAGTGTCAGTCTCGGCCGGCCGCCGCCGGGTCGCAAGCAGGTCGCGCCGCCGCCTGATTAATCGTCTGGCTCGTCGGACGCGTTCGACGCCGAGGACGCCGCGTCGTCGCTCGACTGTGCCCCGACATCGTCAGCGGCGTCGAGATAACCCGGATCGACCGCGTACGGATCGACGGACCGGGCGGCAAGCAGTTCCGGCAGCACGATCCGGCAGAAATGAATCGTGACCAGCAACAAAAGCGGTGCCAGAAACAGCCCGTACCAGCCGAACACGAGCGGGCCGACGATGTAGGCCACCATCACGGCACCGAGATGGACGTTGCGGCCCGAGACGTACGGCCGAAGGAAAAAATCCGGGATCGAGTCGACGATCACGAACGACACGACAGCGAAGACGATCGGAAACCAAAACACGCCGGTGGCATCGTCGACGACGATCCGTCCGAACAGGTACGCTGTCATCGGGAAATAGACGAGTTTCATGCCGATCACCGGGATCAGGCTGGCGACGCCGGTGAGCAGACCGAGCAACACCGGGTAGGGAAGCGAGATCGCGGCGGGCGCGACGGCGTCGAGCGCGCTGTAGGTCAGTGCGCCGAGGACGCCCGTCGTGATCGCCGTCAGGATGTTACCGAAGAAGACGATCTGGAGGTCTCGATCGAGTTCGTAGCAGAAGGCGTCCATCACGCCGTGCTGGTCGCCAAAGCGCGCGCGAAACCACCGCGAGAGGTCGCGGCCGTCGCGCAGTAAGTAGTACGCGATCACGATCACGATCAGCAGATGTAACGCGAAGGTGCCGAGCAGTCCGACGTAGGACAGCGCCGAGTCGGCGGCGTCGAACAGCTGCCCGCCGTCGATGCCCGAGAGGAGCGTCTGCGGATCGTCGACGATCGCCGAGACATCGAGATAAGGCTCGATCACGGCTAGCTGTCCGGACAGATCGCTACCGTTGATCGCCTGCGAAAGCTCTTCGACGCCAACGACGAGCGTGTAGGTCGCCAGCAAGATCGCCGGCAGTGCGAGCACGACGAGCGCGGTCGCCGCCGCGACGCTGGGCGAGCCGATGCGGTGCTCGATGCGCTGGTAGATCGGTCGGGTCGAGTAGTAGACAAAGAGCGCGAACACGAACGTCCCGACGAACGCGACGACGATTCGGGTCAGCACTACGAACAGGAACGCTCCGAGCGCCCACCACAGCACCCGTGTCCGGTCGACATCGAGCCCGATGGCCATAGTTGGGCGGCACCCGCTACGATCAAAAGCGTTCCGCCACATCGTTGCCTGCGACGGATTTAACAGTCGTATGCGCGTATCCCCACCGGTGTTCGAGGCCGTCGCTGTCGAGTCGGGGCAAATGTTTGCGCAAGCCGCCGGAGCGTCGACAGGTGTGATACCGGCGCTGCTAGCGACTGGGCAGGACGCCGTCGCGGCCCAGTCGGGACCGATGGGGCCGGCAGCGCTGGAAAGCACCGTCGCCCGGATCGCGCTGGCGGCGGCGCTGGGCCTCTTTCTCGGACTGGAGCGGGAGTGGTCCCAGAAGACCGCAGGGATCCGGACGTTTTCGCTGATCAGCCTACTCGGTGCGGTGTTCGTCGTGCTCGATCGGGAAGCGCTGCTGGTCGTCGGCGGCCTGCTGGTCGTCGTCCAAGGCGTGTTGCTCGCGGTGCAGGGGCTGCTGGCCGACGACGAGGAAGACGAGGGGCTGAGCCTCACGACCTCGACGTCGATGCTGGTCGCCTACGGCGTCGGCGCGCTGGTCGCCACCGGCTTCGTCATCGAGGGCGTCACCGTCGCGGTGCTGTCCTCGCTGTTGCTCGTGTTGAAACGCGAACTCCACGACATCGCGTGGGGACTCTCCCGCGAGGAGTTGCGATCGGCCTCGGAGTTTGCGATCCTCGCGTTCGTGATCTACCCGCTGTTGCCGTCCGATCCGGTCGAAATCGACGTTCTCGGCGCGCCAGTACCCATCGAAGCCCGCGTCGCGTGGCTGATGGTGGTGATGGTGGCCGGAATCGGCATCGTCAACTACGCCGTCGTGATGAACTACGGCGGACGGGGCATCGCCGTCACTGGCTTTTTCGGTGGGCTGGCGTCCTCGGCCGCCGTCGTCGGAACGATGCTCGACCACGTCCGCCAGCGTCCGGACGCCGACGCCTACGCCATCGCTGCGATCTTGCTCGCCAACGCGGCGATGGCGCTGCGCAACCTCGGCATCGCGCTGGTGTTCACGCTCGGGAGCGGCCGACTCCTCTACGGCGCGCTCGTTCCGCTGGGCGCGATCGTCGTCGGCGCCGTGGCGATCGCGGCCTACGCCGCCGACTGGTCAGAGCACGTCGAGATGGAACTGGTCGATCCGTTCTCGCTGCGCAACGCGCTTGGCTTCGGCGTCGTCTTCCTCGCGGTGCTGGTCGCCGGCTCGCTCGCGGAGATCCATCTCGGTCGACTCGGGTTTTACGCGACGGCAGCCGCGACCGGGCTCGTCTCCAGCGCCGGCGCGACGGCGTCGGCGGTGATGCTGTACCGCGTCGGTGATCTTGACGGTGCCGCCGCCGTCGTCGCGATCCTACTTGCAACGGGCTCCAGCGTCCTCGTGAAAGTCGCGCTCGCTGGACTGGGGCCGGATCGAAACTTCGCCTATCGCGTCGCCGGTTGGAGCGTGCTGTTGCTCGCTGGGGCCGGCATCGCCACGGCACTGGCCACGGTCTGATGGGCGACTGAACGGCAGGAATGACTCGTCGACGCCGTCACCGGGACCGCCGACTCACTCGATAAAGCGAGCCTGCACGTCGCCGTCGGGCATCATGCACTGGTCTTTCTTCCCGAACCAGTCGTAGCGGTGTTCTGCAACGAAATCGTAGATCCGATCCCGTATCGCCCGAGGAACGACACGAAACGGCGCGAGTGCGGCGTAGACGCCGCCGAGAAGGGTGGCGATCCGGATGACGGCGCCGGACTTGACGTAGCAGTCGTCGCCCTCGATCAGGACGATCGACTCTAGCTCGTCGGTCGGAAGCCCGTGCTCGGCCAGCAGTTCCTTGCCGACCTCCGACTGCAGCGATGCGAAACGAAATCGTCCCTCCGGATCGCGCGGCACGACGAACTGTACGAAGCCGCTACAGAGGTTGCACACGCCGTCGAAGAGGATGATCGGACCGCCATCCGCGTACGCCTCGCTCATCTGTTAGAAAGAGTTTGGAGTCCGACGTAGTTGAGCGTTCCGTGTGTCCCACGGGCATGCGGCTACTCGGTTCTGCGTCGGTACAGCGTTTGTTTTACCATCAGGAAAGCTTATGCAACAGGGTTGCACATGCTGACAGACCTAGCTAGTTATGACACATCGCTCGCCCAGAGAAACCGCCCACAACCAGCTATCGACCGCTCTGGATCGGGTAGCGCCAATAGTTGGAAAGTGGTTTGAAATCGATCTGCGGGCCCTCGCCGCGTTTCGTGTTTCGCTTGGGCTACTGATACTCGCCGATCTGGCCACCAGAGCACGAAATATTGGGGCATTTTACACCGACGCAGGCGTGTTGCCACGGCAGGCACTGTTCTCCGATTACTCACCAGTGTACTCACTGCACGCAATTTCAGGAGCTGCATGGGCACAGACCCTGCTATTTCTCGTCGCTGGCGCGTTCGCACTTGCCCTGATCGTCGGCTACCGAACGCGTGTGGCGACCGTCGTCTCGTGGCTGTTGCTCCTGTCACTGCATGCGCGGAACCCGATGGTACTCAACAGTGGGGATGTCCTGTTGCGGATGCTTCTGTTCTGGGGCATCTTCTTGCCGTTGGACGAGCGCTGGTCGTTGTTTGCGGCGGACCGTACCGACGACACGGATCGAAGCACCGTCGCCTCGATCGCAACGATAGCGCTGTTGCTGCAGGTCGTGTTGATGTACGCGACGAACACGATCCACAAGTTCAACGGCGAGTTCTGGATGGACGGAGAGGCGCTCGTGTATATCCTAAGCGCGGATCAGTTCACCGTCCACCTCGGGAATGTGATCGCCGAGTACCACACGCTACTCGAGCTGTTCAACTACCTGTGGATGGGTCTGATCTTGGCGTCGCCGCTCCTGTTCGTGCTCACCGGTGCGTGGCGCGCAGTGCTGCCGACGATGTTCGTGGGGATGCATCTCGGAATGATCGTCACGATGCGTATCGGCCTGTTTCCACTGGTCGTCGTCGCTGCCTTGCTTCCGTTTTACCCGCCGGTGGTGTGGGATGCAGTGAGTAAGGCCGCTGAGCGAATCGGCCTCTCCGAAGTGTTGCGCACTGGACAGAACAAACTCACAAGGATCGCGGCGGCCGCACCGTCGTTCCGGACGCCATCCGTCCCGAACCCTGCTGGCGTGATCAACCACAGCCGAACAGCGTTTTTCACTGTCGTGCCGTACCTGCTGCTCGCTCTCGTCATCATGTCGAACGCTCAGGCTGTCGACTACGCTGAAGTTCCTGACCCGGGCGAAGAGGTTCTCGATACGGTGCAGGCTGAACAGAGCTGGCGGATGTTCGCGCCGGATCCGGCGCGGACGACCCGGTGGTTCGCAGCGCCGGCGACGCTCGAAAACGAGAGCAGAGTCGACGTGCTGCATAGATCCCAAGTCGACTTAGAACGCCCGGAAGATGTCGAGACGACGTATCCGACCGCACGGTGGCGCAAGTACCTCTCGAACGTGTATTCGGCCGACAACGAGAACCATCGGTCGTACCTCGCTAACTACCTGTGCGATCGCTGGAATCGCAACCACGAGACGGATGCGAAGTCGGTGACGATCTATCAGATGTACGAACGCTACGATCCCTACGCCGAGGAGATGGAAGCAGACGGGATCGTGAAAGTGATAACGTACAGCTGCTCCGGCGAGTTCGTTCAGAACGACTAGAGCAGCTCGGACTGCTTTTTAGCGCGGCCCTCCGCTCTCGTTCGTCACACACTGCGTCGGTCGGCACTGACGTTCTGTGCTCCAAATATTCGTAACTCGTCGCGGCGATACCGTCTCGAAGTCACACCCCAGTGGCGGCGTCAAAGCGGAAGGCGTCGTCACATCGCTCCTCGTCGAGACGGTTCTCCGTCGTGTCTGACCACCGCTGTGGTGGGGACTCTGCGGTGTTGCCCCTCCAGCAGCCGGACGCCACGTTGGGAGACTGTCCGGTGCCCGAAGCGTACAAACTGCATCGCTGGTTCGCAGTGAACCGCCTCGGGGTCAAGTGGTTCGAGAGAGCATAGCTCTCTCGTCATCACGAGACGGCTTTACCGTCTCGGACGACCCCGAGGCACTCGGCTTGCTCTGCCTGTAGGCAAACTCCGAGATCGTCCGTGCTACTGGCGAATAGGAGACGACGTGCGTGCTCTGTTTCGCACAGGCTCGCAAGCCGCGATTACAACTGCAGGATACCGTGACGACGAGGGGTCAGGGATGCCTGTGTCAGAGAACACAGCGGCGATCCGGTCATCGGCACCGCTGCGAGTCATCACAAACCCACTGCGTCGTTCCGTGCGCGGTGCCACGTGTTCATGAACCAGACGGCACGTGCGTAAGACTCGGCTGTGATATCATCGGCACAACGCGTTTGCACACGATCGCCATGCCGTCGGCTATCGACGTAGCGGCACAAAAAATGGAATCCGCGCGGTGCGGAATAGGGGGATCAGCCGCGAGGGCTGATTAGTTATTCGCGCTTGCGGAGCGCCAGCATGGCGGCGCCGAGCAGCGAGAGGATGGCCACGGCGATACCGAAGCCGGGCTGACCACTGCTGCCGGAGTCACCGGAGCTGTCGCCGGAGGAGTCGTCCGAGCCGGAGTCGTCCGAGCCGGAGTCGTCCGAGCCGGAGTCGTCCGAGCCGGAGTCGTCCGAGCCGGAGTCGTCCGAGCCGGAGTCATCCGAGCCGGAGTCGTCCGAGCCGGAGTCGTCCGAGCCGGAGCCGTCGTCACTCTCTGCGATGACGAATGCCGCGGAGGCGGACGCGTTGTCGACGGAGGTCGACAGTTCGTGCTCGCCAACGGGGTAGGAGTCGCTCGAGGTGTTGACCTCGAAGGTCAGGGTCGTGGTGCCCTCAGCGTCGAGGGAGACGTCCTGACTTGCGACGGAGTTCCCGTTGACCATCAGCGGGACGGACGTGTTGAGACCGTCAGCGCCAGCGGTCACGTCGATCATGACCTCAGCGGTGTCGTTCTTCGTCACGTCGTAGCTGGTGCTGCCGAAGGAGACCATCGTCTCAGCGTCGGAGCCACCGTCAGTGGACTCGACGAGCGTCGCGTCGAGGGTTGCCGTGTTCTCCGCGTCGTTGTTGTCCTCGGCACGGAGCTCGAACTCGGTGCCGGTGGTTTCACCGCTAAGGTCGAAGGAAGCGGTGAACGTGTTCGCGTCGTCGCCGGCCATCACGGTCGGCGTGTCACGCTCGACGAACGTGCCGGGTGCGCGGGCACGGGTGTCGATCGTGGTGCCGGGTGCGACGTTCGTCGTACCGGACACAGTCGCGTCAGCGGATGCCGCAACTTCGTCAGCGCTGTCGCCCCACGAGAGGGTGCGCTGTTCGATGGAGAATTCGCCCGAGATGGACTCGAGGTCGTCGTCCCAGTTGTCGACGAAGTTGTTGTTGGCGCCCATCTCGATCGTGGTCGAGAGGTCGGCGCTGCTCGGGAGAGCCTCGCCCTCATCGGAGGCGAGGTGGATGATGAACGTACCGTTCTGCTGGTCAGCGCTCAGAACCGTGGCGCTGAGGGTGCCCTTGTGGTTGAAGTCCTGGTCATCGCCTTCGCCGAAGGTTGCCCAGACGTTCGTCGCGTCGGGGCGGTTCGGACCAGAGACATCTTGGGACAGCTTGAGCTGCATTCCGGGGACACCTTCGCCAGCGTGGCCGATCTGGTCGCCCTGCTCGACGAAGCCGTAGACACTCTCAGCGTTGACCTGAACGAGCATCTCGTCGCCGTTGGCGATGGTGCTCGTCTCGGTCAGCGTGGCGTCTTGAAGGTCTTCAGCGTTGTTGACCGAGTCACTCGGTGCAGTCCAAGTAGACATCGAGGCCTCGCTGAACGAGGTGCGCTCGTTCAGCGTCAGGTAACCGACGTCCTGCTCGGTCTGCGTCGAGTAGTCGCCGTCACCGTACTCAGTAGCGATGCTCAGTTCGTAGCCCGTCGGGCCAAGGGCACCGGGGACATCCTGAGTGTTCGCGTTGTCGATGACGTTCAGCCCAGCACCATTGTCGCTGGTGATTTCGTAGTCACCGTTGTAGGTGTTGAGCGTAACGGTAATCTCTTCGTCACCAACCTCGTCGAGGTTGGTCACTTCGAGGTGCTGCTCGTAGTTGACGTCCTCGACGTCACCGACCTTGATGTAGACAGGGTTGTCGATGCCCTGTGCGGTGAAGGAGAACGAAACCTCGTTACCGACCTGACCCTCGTACTGGTCCTGTCCGAACTCGATGGTGTCGGGGGTCTGCTCGGTGACTTCGATCGAGGCCGAGTCGGACGCCGTCGTCTCGACGGACTCGATGTCGAAGGTGTAGTTACCGACCGTGCTCAGGTCCAGGCTCCAGGTGTCAGCGGGGTTGCCGGAGACGATAGCTGCGTTACCGTCGTCGGTCTCCTCACCGCCGGTGAGGTCAGCGAGCTCGGAGCCGCTGAAGGAGGAGCTGGAGATCCGGAACTCGGCGCCGTTTGCTAGGTCATCCGGAAGGTTCGTGCCCGTCCATTGGAGCGTTGCCTGCTCGTCAGTCTCGATGGACGAGGACTGGAACTCGAACGTGACCTCAGGCGTTTCGACGTAGAACTCACCGTACACGTTGGCGCTATCTCCAGAACCGGTCTGGAGGTAGTGGAAGCCACTCGCGTCGGTGGTGTCGATGGTCACGTGACCGTTTTCGCTCGCTCGGAGCACGTCGATGCGCTCGGAAGCGCCCTCGACACCCGAGTAGAGCTGAACTGCTTCACCAGATTCGAAGCCGCTGACGTTCAGCGTCTCGCCTTGGTAAACTGTTTCGTCCTGCAGCGATGCCTTATCGACTGCATTGCTATTCCCGTCATGGTTCGCGGCTGCAGTCCCCACCAGCGCGGCGGAGCCAGCAACCACAGAGAGAACCATCATCGCTGCCAGGAACACTGCGCGTCCCTTTTCGCGATATGAGTTGTTGTCTGTCATGTGTTGTTGTTGTAGTTGTTTGTCTGTCGATCAGACGGCGACAACATCGTTCGCACACGCACGGAAATCGTTCCGAACGGTGATACTTGGTGCTGCCACCATGGGTAGGGGTACAGTCCAAAGGTTACGCTGTCGTTATAAATGCTTTGTGGTGGCGTTAAGAACCTGTTACTTGTTGTCATGGGACGATACAGGTCTGCTCGCGGACTAGTAGGACCGGCGTATCGTATCGGCACACCAGTGAGTACTACTTGAACGAACCGAGAAATTCCCGGTCGTGTCGGTCGAGCGATTTCGGCGTGCTGACCTGTCAGTACGAGGCCGTTACTATCATATTCGGATGTGATAATCACGGCCTATCCGATGCCACACGACGGCAGCGATTCGGACTGCGACGCCGAGACGCCGCCGGCCGATGGCGCTCGACCGACGGTAACGCGGCGAGCGCTGTTGCGGTCGGTCGGCGGTGCGACGGCGCTTTCGTACACAGTTGGTTCAATCGCGCACGCGCGTGGACGCCGACGTGCGGATCTAGATCAGGACGGGCTCGTCGCGGCCGAAACGCACACTGGCCCCACAGAACGAGCGCTCGCAGCGACGTTCGGCGACCAGTTCGACGGGCTCGATCCGTCCCGTCGAGAGCTGTTGATCGATGTCCGGTACGTTCGCGGGACCAGCGTCGCCGCCGAGACGAAAGCGGCCATCGAGGGGTTGTTTCGGCGGGAAGGAATCCACGCCCAATGGCTCGACTATCCGAAGCGATACGATCGTGAGCGCTTCGAGCGAGAATACGGGTCGAACGCGCGTACCGTCCTCTGGGGCGGAAACAGTTTCTACCGGACCGAGATCAAGCGGGAGTTCAGAAACGTCGCCGTGCAGTTGGTCGTTGTCCCCGGACGGAGTCATCCCGCGTACGAGGGGCTCGTGTACAGCCCGTGGACCGACGCGCTCGGTGGAGGGCAGGACGGACACGTCAACGGATTCAGCGTGGGCAATCGCGCGGTCGTCGCCGAGCGCGATCAGGTCCGCGAAGAACAGCGCTTGATCCTCCACGAGATCGCACATCTCGCGCTCTGTCACGCCGACGATCCACAAAACGACGGCGTGATGGGCACCGGCGAACGGATCGACCTGACCGACCGTGAGTGGGAGCGGCTTCGGCGGAATCTGGACAACGTCCGCGATCGGACTGGCTACGACGTGCTGTTTCGGTCGTGTCTCTGGGAGGACTGTCTCCCGATGCTGTAGGCAGTGGGACAGGTTGATCTGGGGGACGACTCGACGCTATCGTCCCGATGAGACGTTCGTACTACCACACTCGGGACAGCGCGTCATCGTTCCCAACGAGACGACTTCGATCGTCTCCCACCGATCGCTGCCTGCGGGCGCCTCGAATCCGCAGGTCCAGCAATGCGAGCGCGACGTGGACTGTCGGGACTGTGGCATGCGAAAAGATAGCACCACCTACGTCATAAGTCTCACACACGAGGACCCCAGCACAGCAGCACTATTAACTCAATTACGAATTGCAGTACCTTAATAAGCATCGCCGTCGGAACACCACGTGATGCCCGAAATCACAGTGTCCGACTCGCTGTACCGCCAGCTCGAAGACGCCGCTGACGGAGGCGAGATGGAAGACGCGATGTGGGAGATGGTGTACCTACTCCAGCGCGGTTCAGACCCGACATAGAGGGTTCCGGAATTCGAGCGCCACGAGAGCGCGGCGTCGAAACGAAGACACCGCCGATGGTCTTTATTTTCCGGACTCGGGATCGGCGGCCGTCTCTGCCCGACGCAGCAACTCTCGGATCGGCCGGCCCGTGTCGGCCGCGGCTGCGGCGGCGTCGTCGTACTCGGCGCTGATGTCGTAGACGATGCCGTCGGAGTCGCTTGCGATCTTCACGTCGATATCGTACTCGTCGCCGTCGATCTCGATCGTCGCCGTCTCGAACGATCGTTCGGCGACCCAGCGATGACTGGCGCCCGCCTGTCGGACGCCGAGCGTCCCGGTCTCCTCGGCGAGACGGCGCGCGACGCGTTCTGCGTCGTCGGGCCGAGCGATTACCTTTATCAAGTGTCCCGGCCGGGACTTTTTCATCGTCGTGGGAACAATTGTCACATCTCGCGCGCCCGCGTCTGTCAACGTATCTTGTAGCCCACCCAGTACTTCCGGAGCAACATCGTCGACGTTGGTCTCGATCACGGCGATGTCCTCCGTGCGGAACCCACCGTCACGCTCGCCGACCATCGCACGGAGCACGTTCGGCCGGCCGTCGAGCTCGTGATCGCCGGCGCCGTAGCCCGACGCCGAAATATCGAACGCAGGGAGTTCGGTCACTCCGTCGGCGATGTGCGCGAGGATCGCGGCGCCGGTCGGCGTGAGCAGTTCAGCCTCGACCGGTCCGCCGCGGATCTGCCAGCCCGCCTGCTCGGTGATCTCGACGACCGCCGGGGCGGGGACGGGATACTCACCGTGGCTCATTTCGACGGTGCCCCCACCTACGGACACCGGCGTCGTGACGACCTCGTCGACGCCGAGATCGTCGAGCAAGAGCGCGGCACCGACAACGTCCGCGATGGCGTCGTCGGCGCCGACCTCGTGGAAGTGTGTCTCCGAGAGGTCCGTTCCGTGAACCGACGCTTCGGCGTCGCCGAGCACGCGGAATATCGCTTTCGTGTCGTCCTCGACCTGCTGGGGCAGTCCCATCGACTCGACGATCTCGACTACTTTGGGGAACGTCCGATTCGGTCCGGCACCTTCTGCGTGGTCGTGATCGTGAGGGTGGTCGTGCGAGTGCTCGTTGCTGTGACCGTGAGATGTGTCGTGGCTGTGCTCGTGAGAGTGCCCGACGCCGTGCTTTTGCAGGTAGTCCTCGGCGTCGTGTTCGTGCGAGTGGTCATCGGCGTCGTGCGCATCTCCATCGCCGCCGTCGAGCACCACGTCGACCGCCGTCGCCGCGATACCGGCACGATCCGTCTCGGAGACGACGTACCGAACGTCGAGAGCGTCTTCGACGGGAGCGAGCGCGTCCCGATCGGCGCCGGCCGCGAGCAGCGCTCCGAGCACCATATCGCCGCTGGCGCCGGTCCGGCCGTCGAAAGCGAGCTGTCGCATACGGTAGCTCGGGCGCGCGCCGTGGAAAACCCATCGGGTCGCGCCAAATGCCGGTTCGGCGTCCAGACGCCGCGGCGTCGAGACGGGGCGGGGCGTGCCTCAGCCGTTAGTCATTTGTACTCCCGTGACGCAATCATACATGGTAACACGTGACACTAGACGGCCCCTCGGTCCCACGGGTCCGACTAACAAAAGACATATCGGAACCGGTCCCGGACAACCGAACATCCCCGCAGGCACCCAATCATGAATGAAGTTCAACTCGAAGTTGCGAAGGCCTACCCCAACGACTCGGGCCGCGGCATCGCTCGCCTCGACCCGGACACCCTCTTGCACCTCAAGCTGAGTCCGGGCGACATCATCGAAATCGAGGGCGCCGACACCACCGCCGCCAAGGTGTGGCGCGCCGACCGACAGGACTGGAACACCGACACCGTCCGCATCGACGGGTTCACCCGGCAGAACGCCGACGTGGGCATCGGCGAGCGCGTGTCGATCCGCAAGGCCGAAGCGACCAAGGCCGACTCGCTGGTCCTCGCGCCGCCCGAGGAAGCCAGCGTGCAGTTCGGCTCCGACGCCGCCGGCATGGTCAAACGCCAGATCCTCAAGCGCCCGGTCGTCGAGCGCGACATCGTCCCGGTGATGTCGAGCACGAACCACCCGTTCATGCGCTCGCCCGGACAGGCGATCCCGCTGATCGCGGTCGACACCGAGCCCGACGGCGTCGTGCTCGTCACCGAAGACACCGATGTCGAACTGCGCGAGGAGCCGATCAGTGGCTTCGAGAAGACCGGCGGCGGCATCACCTACGAGGACATCGGCGGCCTCCAAGGCGAGATCCAGCGGGTCCGCGAGATGGTCGAGTTGCCGATGAAACACCCCCAGATCTTCAAGAAGTTGGGGATCGAGCCGCCACAGGGTGTCCTGCTGCACGGGCCGCCCGGCACCGGCAAGACGCTGCTCGCCAAAGCGGTCGCCAACGAGACCTCCGCCAGTTTCTTCTCTATCGCAGGGCCGGAGATCATCTCGAAGTACTACGGCGAGTCCGAACAGCAGCTCAGGGAGATCTTCGAGGACGCCACCGAGGAGTCGCCGTCGATCATCTTCATCGACGAACTCGACTCGATCGCGCCCAAGCGCGAGGACGTCACCGGCGAGGTCGAACGCCGCGTCGTCGCCCAGTTGCTGACGATGATGGACGGCCTCGAATCGCGGGGCCAAGTCATCGTCATCGCGGCGACGAACCGCGTCGACTCGGTCGACCCCGCGCTGCGGCGTCCCGGCCGGTTCGACCGCGAGATCGAGATCGGCGTCCCCGACGAGACGGGGCGCGAGGAGATCCTCCAGATCCACACCCGCGGGATGCCCCTGTCCGACGACGTGAATCTCGGCCATCTGGCCGACGAGACCCACGGCTTCGTCGGCGCCGACATCGAGAGCCTCACGAAGGAGGCCGCGATGAAGGCGCTGCGCCGCTACCTCCCCGAGATCGACCTCGACGAGGAGGATATCCCGCCGAGCCTGATCGACCGGATGATCGTCAAGCGCGAGGACTTCCGGGGCGCGCTCAACGAGGTCGAGCCCTCGGCGATGCGGGAGGTGCTCGTCGAACTGCCCAAGATCACGTGGGACGACGTGGGCGGACTCGAAGAGGCTCAACAGAGCATCCAAGAGAGCGTCGAGTGGCCGATGTCCAGCCCCGAGAAGTTCGAGCGGATGGGCGTCAACCCGCCCAAGGGCGTCCTGCTGTACGGGCCGCCCGGGACGGGCAAGACGCTGATGGCGAAAGCCGTCGCCAACGAGACCAACGCCAACTTCATCAGCGTGCGCGGGCCGCAACTGCTCTCGAAGTGGGTCGGCGAGTCCGAGAAGGCGATCCGCCAGACGTTCCGCAAGGCCCGGCAGGTCGCCCCGACGGTGATCTTCTTCGACGAGCTCGACAGCCTCGCGCCCTCGCGCAGCCAAGAGATGGGCTCGAACGTCTCCGAGCGCGTGGTCAACCAGCTCCTGACCGAGCTCGACGGGCTCGAAGAGATGGAGGACGTGATGGTGATCGGCGCGACCAACCGGCCGGACATGATCGACCCCGCGCTGATCCGGTCGGGGCGGTTCGACCGACTCGTGATGGTCGGCCAGCCCGACGTGGAGGGGCGCGAGCAGATCCTCAAGATCCACACGGACGACACGCCGCTGTCGCCGGACGTGAGCCTACGCGAACTCGCGGAGATCACCGACGGCTACGTCGGTAGCGATCTGGAGTCGATCTCGCGGGAAGCCGCCATCGAGGCGCTACGAGAGGACGACGACGCCGAAGACGTCGACATGCGTCACTTCCGGCAGGCCTTGGAGGATGTCCGGCCGACGATCACCGAAGAGATCCTCGACTACTACGAGCAGATGGAAGAGGAGTTCAAGGGCGGCGGGAGCAGCGACGCCGGACGCCGGAGCGGCGGCCGGATCGGCTTCCAGTAGCCCGCGACTGCGATTTTTGGTCGAGGAGAGCACCGGGAGACGATCGAGACGGCGCCACAGCCGGGGAAGTTATGACGGGTCGGTGAGTACCGCTGTTCATGGTCACGGCCTCCTACGTCCTCGGCGGCGCGTCGATGTTCATTCTGGGAGCCGTGTTCACGCGACTCGGAGCGAGCAACGACACCGAGGAGCTGTATCTGCAGGTGCTGGAGTACGGCTTCGCTATCGCATTCCTGACGATCGGCGCCGGACTGGTCGTGATCAGCCTTCTGTGATCGGGGCAGCAACAGCGCAAAACTCCCAAAGTGTTTGTACGCGATTGATAAAATCAGCGAGCCCCAAACCCTGACAAACGGTTCATTTTATCAGGTGTGGCTGTTTGAGTACCGATAGGTAGTGCTATCGTGACAGGTCCAGAACGCGACGGACTGTTCGCCTCGATCCGGAGCGACGCGGACGGGTCGATACCGCTGCGCGTCGCCCCGATGTTGATGCTCGGGCTGAGCATTCTGGTGCTGGTCATCCTGTACGTAACCACTGCGTGACTGACGGTGCGAGGCGATGCAACAATGACAACGACACAGACGAGGACAGGTGATCCGCCGAGCGTCACCCTCGAAGTTGTCGCGTGGACGCTGTCGGCGAGAGTGTGGGTCTGGACGGCGGTGCTGACCGCAGTCGTCGCGGTGTTGATCGGGCTCGTCGGCTGGTTCCAGTTCGACGCGCCGCCGGTAGCGACGATCGTTACGGCAATGACCACGCCGGACAGCATGCTGGCGACGTTTCTGAGCGGCCGAGCAGTGGCGTTCCTCCACTGTCAGCGCCACCGCGACCGCGCGATGGCAGCGGGGACGAAGACGCTCAACTCAGACGTCTCGCTGGCGTCGGTCGTGACGGTCGCGTCCTACACGATCGTCGGACTGATCGCGACCGGCGTGGCGATGCCGATCGTCTACGAGGTGACGGGGCCGTTCTTCTACCTCGCGGCCGGCATCGCCGTCGTGGCGACACCGATCGGCTTTCTGTTGCTCACCTACCAGCTGACGGAACTGGTCGCCGCGGATCGTTACCGGCGAGGGTTTCGCGTGCTGCCGGCGGCGTGGGTGTACGCCGTCTCGCTGCCGTGGCTCGTGCTCGTGTGGCTGCTCGTGACCGAACGGACCGCGCTGTACCCGCCGGTACCGCCAGCTATCCGCAACGCCACGTCGCTGATCTGGGGTGAGTACCTCACGATCGACGCTTGGGAAATCGCGTACGTCGGCCTCTGTGCGCCCACGGCGTTGGCGTTCGCGTACACGATCCGCCGGCAGTTCGAAGCCGTGTTTCGACGGATTTTCAGGCTGTGAGAGCCGATCAGCGGCGAAATCGGTCCGATCGGTAATATTATACTATTCTATCGCCTGTGTCCGACAACCGACCGATGGCACAAGCATCAGAGGACGAGACGGGAGACTTCTCCGTTCAGATCTCCGACATGACGCCCGAGCAGCTCGCCGCGGTGTCGATCTTCGGAGCTCTGCTGACCGGAGGCGTATTCAGCATGATCGGACTGCAACTAAACGTGGGGCGCTATCAGGCGGCGCTCGTCATCATCGGGCTGTTGCTCGTGATCCTGATCGGCACCGTGTTCGCCGTCATGCGCGCGATGGTGATCAGCGCGGAGAAAGACGGCGACAACCCGCTCGACGCGTTGACGAACCCGCTTTTCGTCGTCCTGTTCCTCTTTGTCGCCATCGCCGTCAGCGTGTTCGTCGGCGTCTACACCTGGCTGTTCTGAGTTTCCACAGTTCCAATTACTCCGTCGTTACTCTCCCGCCTCGACCAGCTCCGGCAGTCCCCGCAAATCCTCGATCTCGTGGGTTGCCGGCGTCGACAGTTCGGCGTCCCGCCGATGCGAACGCCGGACGAACGCAGAGTCGATTCCCGCCCGGTCGGCGGCAACGATGTCGCTCTGACTGTCGCCGACGTACAGCGGCTCGTCGACGCCGAGGCGGCTACGGACCGTCTCTATCATCGACGGATCGGGCTTCTTGGTCCGGAGTCCTGAGAGCGTCGGCTGGCGACCGATGGCGACATCGACCGCGTCGAGCCCGTAGTAGTCGACGACGTACGCGACGAGTTCGGCCTGATTGTTGCTGACGACGCCGACGGGCACGTCCAGCCCGTCGAGCACGTCCACGTCGTCGAACGCGGGCTTGCGCCCGGCACGGATCTCGGCTTGCTGAGCGAGCGCGGCGTTGCGGTCGCGGCGGCGCCAGAACGCGGCGGGATCGAAGCCATAGGAGTCGGCGACGGCTTCGAGATCGTCGATCGTGAGGTGGTGCAGCGCCTCGATGTCCTCGGCAGGCGGGTCGGCGACGCCGAACTCGCCGAACGTCGTCTCGATGGCGCGTTCGAGCACGTCGATCTCGGTGAGGTAGGTCAACACGCCGTCGTTGTCGAAGATGACCGCGTCGTACATACTGGTAGCTACCGGGCGTTGGCACCGGTCACACTTAGCTTCGAGAGAAATCGGATTCTGCAGCGCCCGGCGATCAGGACGACCGGGAGAGCGCGGGCACGAGCCCGCCGGCGGCGTCACGCAGCGCCCACCAAGCCGCCGCGAGCGCGAGTCCGCCGATCAGCCCCCCGGCGAGTGCGAGTTCGGCCTGTGCAGAGGGGGCGATGACGAGCCGACCCTGAAGCAGTAGTCCGGCGAGCAACGCGGCGGCGCCGAAAGCGGTCGCCGGAGTCCGGCGGGACGCCGATTCGTCCATCGACCAGAGGCCGAGGGACAACAGCGCGGCAAACGCCAACAGCCCGACGGCGTAGTAGCCGATGTGGACAGGGACGGATCCGGAGATCAGGACGAAGGGCGTGGCGACGGCGACGACGGGGACGAGTGCGAAGGCGGCGAGCGCCCCCCAGCGCTGGGGCGTTTCAAGCGCGGTGTCGAACGTCAGCGCCGTCGCGGTCACCAGCAGCGAGAAGATGAGGACCGCGAACACGAAGTGGGCGGTCAGGATCACGATCTCGTACTGGGTGACCGTCAGGGCGCCCAGAATGATCTGGGTCGGGAGCAGCGCTAGCGCGCCGGTCGTCGCCCAGCGCACCGCCTTCGAGCGACCGCGGCGCCACGCCGAGACGGTCAGCCCGAACACCATGAACCCGACGACCATCGCCACGAGCCGGTGGAACCACTCGATGAAACTCGGCCAGTTGGCCGGGAACAGCCCCAGCCAGCCGTCGCAGAACGGCCAGCGGCCCGCGCAGGTCAGCCCCGCGCCGGCCACCGCTGTGTAGATGCCGAGCAACAACAGCACGAACGTCAGGGCGGTCGTCGCCACCGCAAGCTGGTGGAACGAGACCAGTCCGCCGCCCCCCGTATCGGATGAAGCGGACGCCATACTAGACGATTGTCGGGCCTTCGCGCACTTAGCTTTGACCAAACTGGCGCGCCGCGGCGGGTCACCGAGGCGCCGGAGAACGGGCTGTGGCGTCCAGCGGCGGTCCGGAGCGTTCAAGGCGATCCTGTGGGTGGAGTCGTGTATGCGAGACGCACGCCTCGACGCCTATCTCGACGAGCACGGTCTGGAGTCGGTGTGGTTCGCGCGCCCGAACGCGTTCGCGTGGCTCACCGGCGGGAACAACGTCGTCGACCGCGAGGGCGATGTCGGCGTCGCCGCGGCCGGCTACGACGGATCGGACGTGACCGTCGTGACCGACAACATCGAAGCGCCGCGGCTGACCGACGAAGAACTGGCCGACGACGTTGCGGTCGAGACGTTCGAGTGGCACGCCGATTCGCTGGCCGACGCCGTCGCCGCGCGGGCCGCCGAACCCGCCGCCGCGGACTTCGACGTGCCCGGCTTCGACGCCGTCGACGCCCGCGAACTGCGCCAGCCTCTCTCCGAGGAGGATATCGAAGCCTACCGAACGCTCGGACGGGAGACGGCGGCGGCCGTCGAAGCCGTCGCGCGGGAGCTCCAGCCGGGCGACACCGAGCGCGAGGCCGCCTCGGCGCTCCGGGTCGCGCTGTCGGCGCGGGGCATCGAGTCGCCGGTCGCGCTCGCCGGCGGCGCGGAGCGCGCCCAGCAGTACCGTCACTACACGCCCCAGCCGGTCGAGTTGGGCGACTACGCGCTGCTGTCGGTCAGCGCCGAGATGGCGGGACTGCACGCCTCGTGTACTCGCGCGGTCGCGTTCGACGCGCCCGAGTGGCTCGACGAGCGCCACGACGCCGCGACGGCGGTCGAAGCCCAAGCGCTGGCCGCGACACAGGAGGTCGGGCAGTCCGGCGGCACCGCCGGCGACGTGTTCGAGGCCGTGCAGGACGCCTACGCCGCAGTCGGCTACGAGGGCGAGTGGCGCAACCACCATCAGGGCGGTGCGGCCGGATTCGCCGGCCGCGAGTGGATCGCCACGCCCGGCCACGACGCCCCGGTCCACCTGCCGATGGCGTACGCGTGGAACCCCACGGTACAGGGCGCAAAGAGCGAGGACACCGTGCTCGTCACCGAGGACGGCTTCGAGTCGCTGACGACCACCGGCGACTGGCCGACTCTGACCGCGACGGCGCCGGACTACGATGTCGAGATCGAACGACCCGCCATCCTCGACGGCGGCGCCGACGAATAGCACACCCGGTTTTTCGACGGTCGTCGAACCCCGCCTTGGGTGCCTTTTTACCCGTACAGGCTGATGACTTCTCCCATGGGACTGGACGAGGACTCGCTGGAGTACCACAAGGAGGAACCACCGGGGAAGATCGAGATTGCGACCACCAAGCCGACCAACACGCAGCGCGATCTGAGTCTGGCGTACTCGCCCGGCGTCGCGGCGCCGTGCCGCGAGATCGACGACGATCCCGAGAAGGCCTACAGCTACACCGCGAAGGGGAATCTCGTCGGCGTCGTCTCGAACGGGTCGGCGGTGCTCGGCTTGGGGGATATCGGCGCGCAGGCGTCCAAGCCCGTCATGGAGGGCAAGGGCGTGCTGTTCAAGCGCTTTGCCGACATCGACGTGTTCGATCTGGAGTTCGACCACGACGATCCCGAGGCGTTCGTCGAGTCGGTCGCCGCGCTGGGGCCGACGTTCGGGGGGATCAATCTCGAAGACATCAGCGCCCCGGAATGTTTCGTCATCGAGGAGCGCCTGCGCGAGCGCATGGACGTGCCGGTGTTCCACGACGACCAGCACGGCACCGCGATCATCAGCGGCGCCGCGCTACTCAACGCCGCCGAGATCGTCGACAAGGACCTCTCGGACCTGAAGATCGTCTTCTCCGGTGCGGGCGCAAGCGCCATCGCGACGGCCCGGTTCTACGTCTCGCTGGGCGCGAAAACGGAGAACATTCGCATGTGTGATTCCTCGGGGATCATCACCCAAGAGCGCGTCGAGCGCGACGACGCCAACGAGTACAAGCGCGAGTTCGCCAGCGACGTTCCCGAGGGCGATCTGGCGGACGCGATGGAGGGGGCCGACGTGTTCGTTGGACTGTCGGTCGGCGGCCTCGTCGACGAGGAGATGGTCCGGTCGATGGCGGCCGACCCGGTCATCTTCGCGATGGCGAACCCCGATCCCGAGATCGACTACGAGACGGCAAAGCAGGCCCGCGACGACACGGTGATCATGGCGACCGGACGTTCGGACTACCCGAATCAGGTCAACAACGTGCTCGGCTTTCCCTTCATCTTCCGGGGCGCGCTCGACGTGCGTGCCAGCGAGATCAACGAGTCGATGAAAGTCGCCGCCGCCGAAGCGCTGGCCGAACTCGCACGCCAAGACGTGCCCGACGCCGTCGTGAAGGCCTACGGCGACCAACCTCTGCAGTTCGGCCCCGAGTACATCATCCCGAAGCCGCTCGATCCGCGCGTCCTGTTCGAGGTCGCGCCCGCCGTCGCGCAGGCGGCAATCGACAGCGGCGCCGCCCGCTCCGACCTCGACATCGACGAGTACACCGAGACGCTCGAAGCCCGGCTTGGCAAGTCCCGCGAGATGATGCGCGTCGTGCTCAACAAAGCAAAGAGCGAACCACAGCGACTCGCGCTCGCCGAGGGCGACGACGAGAAGATCATCCGCGCGGCCTACCAGTTAGACGAACAGGGGATCGCCGAACCGGTGCTGATCGGCGACCCCGAGGAGATCGGCGACACCGCCCGCGAACTCGGCCTGCGATTCGACCCCGAGGTCGTCGATCCATCGAGCGACAACTACGAGGAGTACGCCGAGCGGCTCTACGAGCGCCGCCAGCGCAAGGGGATCACCCGGAGCGAGGCCGGGGAGATGATCCACGACAGCAACTACTTCGCCTCGGTGATGGTCGAGGCCGGCGACGCCGACGCCATGCTGACGGGGCTGACCCACCACTACCCCTCGGCGCTCCGCCCGCCGTTGCAGGTGATCGGCACCGCCGACGACGCCGAGTACGCCGCCGGCGTCTACATGCTGACGTTCAAAAACAGCGTCCTCTTTATCGCCGACGCGACGGTCAATCAGGACCCCGACGAGGACGTGCTCGCGGAAGTGACCCGCCACACGGCCGAACTCGCGCGGCGGTTCAACGTCGAGCCGCGGGCGGCGCTGCTGTCGTACTCGAACTTCGGCTCGGTGAAAAACGAGGAGACCCGAAAGCCACGACGGGCCGCAAAGCGGCTCCGGGAAGACCCCGAGGTCGACTTCCCGGTCGACGGCGAGATGCAGGCCGACACCGCCGTCGTCGAGGACCTCTTGGAGGGAACGTACGAGTTCTCGGAGCTCGACGGCCCCGCGAACGTGCTCGTGTTCCCGAACCTCGAAGCAGGCAACATCAGCTACAAGCTCCTCCAGCGCCTCGGCGGCGCCGAGGCCATCGGCCCGATGCTCGTCGGAATGGACAAGCCCGTCCACGTCCTCCAGCGCGACGACGAGGTCAAAGACATCGTCAACATGGCGGGCGTGGCGGCGGTCGACGCCCAGCAGGAGTAGGACCGCGAGCGAGCGGCTGAGCAAGCCGCTTTTTCCGAACGTTTCGAGGAGTGAGAGCGAAGCTATCTCGTGGAGAAAAGGGTCACCGCGTCAGTCGCTCGCGTGGCGGTCGGCGCGGGACGGCGGCGGGAACTGCTGGGGTGATCGGTCGATCCGGCCGGGCAACACGCACCGATCGGGCTCGCGGTTGACGTGTTCGTACTGTTCGGGCGCGTTAGCCAGCGGATGCGCGGGGTTCTGCTCGCTCCGGATGCGAGCGGCTCGGACCGTCTCGAAGCCCGAGAGCCGCGCCCGGACGCCGCGCCAGTGGTGTTCGACGCCCGGCGGCGTTCGAAGCTCGTGTGGCGGTTTCCCATCGGGGTGGCGCCCGGCGAGCACCGCGGCGTTGACGTTCTCGGCGAGGTCGTCGTGATCGACGAGAACGCCGATACGAGCGTCGTCGGGGGCTCGCGCCGCGAGCACGTCGAGTCCGAGGTGGAGCGCCCGATACTCGGCGATGTTGTTGTCGGGAACGGTTTCTGCGATCGAAAGGCGAGCAACGCGCGTCCCGTCCCGCGTTTCGATGACGGCGCCCAGTCCACCCGAGCCATCGGCGCGGAACGACCCGTCGGTCGCAACGTAGTAGTCTCGGTGGTGGGTTTCGGGAGGATGAGCGATGTGCGGCGTTGGTGACTCGTCGAACAGGTCCCGCAATCCAGACCGGCCGTGAGCGGCCATGCGAGAGACAAGAGGGTAGATGAACTTAAAGCTGCGGACCGTACTGGTCCGGACCGGGACGTACGTCACCGCTTCGACGCCGAAGCTGGACGGGGGAATACGCGACATCGGCAGATCGAAAGCACGTTGAACGACGGTACGAGATGGACGGCCATGAGTACCGGACGAGACGTTGGCCTGTTCGTCGCGCTGGCGGCAATCTGGGGGACGGCCTTTGTCGCGATCAAAGCCGGGCTGTCGTACTTTCCGCCCGTGCTCTTTGCCGCGCTGCGATACGACATCGCCGGACTACTAATGCTCGGTTACGCCGTCGCCGCAGTCGACCAGTGGCGACCGCACACCAAGGGAGAATGGTCGCAAGTGGTCGTCGGTGCGGTGCTGTTGATCGCTGCCTACCACGCGTTCTTGTTCGTCGGCGAGCAGAGCGTGACGAGTGCGACCGCCGCGATCGTCGTCAGCCTCTCCCCGGTTCTCACGACCGGGTTCGCGCGGGTCTTACTCCCCGACCAGCGGCTTTCGACGCTGGGCGCGCTCGGGCTTGCAGCCGGCTTTGCCGGCGTCGTGATCGTCGCTCGACCGACGCCCGACGCCGTGTTCTCGGCCGATGTCGTCGCCGTCGGGCTGGTGTTTGCCGCCGCGACGGCGTTCGCGCTGGGAAGCGTGCTCTCGAAGCGGATCGCGGCGTCGCTACCGATCGAGACGATGGAAGCGTGGTCGATGCTCGGCGGCGCCGCGATCATGCACGCGGTCAGCTATCTACTCCCCGGCGAAGCGTTCGCGGACGTGATCTGGAACGGCGAAGCGCTGGCTGCGCTTGGCTATCTGGCAGTCGTCGCCAGCGCGCTCGGCTTTCTGGTGTACTTCGAACTACTGGACCGCCTCGGGCCGGTCGAGATCAATCTGGTCTCATACGTCGCGCCGGTCTTCGCCGCCGTCGCGGGATGGGCGCTACTGGGCGAGGTCATCGACGCCGGGACGGCGCTTGGCTTCGCCGCGATCGTTTTCGGATTCGCACTGCTCAAGCGCCGGGCGATCGCCAGAAAGCTATCGGCGGCGTGAGTGACGGCAACACGGACACGCGAGAAAGCGTCAGCGGGGGGTGGGGGACCTGCGGGCGAGTGGCACGATCAGCGTTGACGGTGGGGGTAGCCGACAAGCAGTGCCAAGAGGTTCAGGGCCAGCAACGAGAGGAACGTGACCGTTTGCTGGCTTCCTTCGAGGCCCGTCGCAAGCAGCGGAACGTGGAGGAACGGCAGGGCGACGGCGCTCCAGAAGCCGATCATCCGGATCGGAGCTACGACTGACCCCGCGAACTGATTGTAGACGTGCTCACGGAGTGATTGGCGCTCGGTTGCGTCGGCGGCGATCGTTCCTTGGTCGTTGTAGGTGGAGGGGCTGGACATGGGTTGGCGCCTACTTCCACCAACAGCGGCAACCCACATATAGGGGTGTGAGCCTTTCTTTCCTTTCGTCCCATTTCACTGGAACGATCTCCGGGAGCCGACGTTTTACGAGCGGCTAAGACGCAAGTAAACGTTTTATAACTTGCAGAGAAGTGGTAATCCAACATATCGGGGTGCTGTGAGGACACACCGATCTGACGGTCGAGCAGCGACTATCGAGCAAGCTGAGTTCCGGTCCACAAGCTCCGACCGCTATGCGCTCGCATCACCCGCGCGAATCTCGATCGAGGCCGACACGGCGTCGCCGCGGACGGTCAGCGTCTGATCGTAGGTGCCTGCTGGCGTCTCAGTCGGGACGGCGAACTCGACCGTCGCGCGCTGTCCGGCTCGCAAAACGACAGTCTCGGTGTCAACGGTCGCGCCGTCGAATCGGTACGTCACCGACGCGGCCCCCATGTCGCTCCCGCGGTTCGAAACGTCGACGGCGATCGTCGCGCTGGCGTTTCTGTTCACTGATTCGGGAGCCTCAACGCCGCCGAGCCGATACTCGGTATCTTTGACCGTCACAGTCAGCTCGTCGGCCGGGAAGCGGTGGGTCGAAGTGTTGGCACGCGTCGCGGTAGCTGTCACCGTGCCCGATTGGGTGAACTCGACCGTCGCCTCGCCGTGCTGGTCGAGCCAGTACGTTCGGTTACCGACGGTGAGTTGGCCGGGGAGCGGTTCGCCGGTGTCCGAACGGACTGCGGTGAATCTGACCGACTCGCCCGATTCGACCGTCGTCTCGTTTGCCGAGAGCGACACTGGCGCGGCGTACCGGTACACGCGGAGCGTCTGCTCGACCGGTTCGAACGCGATCGAATCGGAGTTGGTCGTCGTGCCTCGGACCTGATACTGTCCCGCACGGTCGTACGAGACCGTCACCGCGCCGTCGACGGTGCGGAGCGACCGGTTGCCGACAGTCAGGTTGCCGTCGATGGTCGCGCCCGTGTCGGTTCGGAAGAGCGTCAGCCGAACGGTTTCGCCCGGGCGCGGCGCGGAGCGGTTCATCGCGATCGCAAGTCTGACCTGCTGTCGCTCGGCCGAGACGCTGACCGAGTCTGAAACGTATCGCTGGGCTGCCGTCGGATCGCGGCGAGCGACTGCCTCGAAGTGACCGGCGCGCTCGATACGAGCGACAGCGTGTCCCCGCTGATCGGTCTGGAGTGTCCGGCCGGCGACCGAAATCGTGGCCGTCACGGGGGCGTCCGTGTCAGCACGCCGGACCGCAAACCGGACCGCGTCCCCGGCGGTGACGTTCGTCGCGTTCGCACTGACCGCGAGCGGGATCTTGTAGCGTTCGACGGACAGTATCGTCCCGTCAGCGACGTACCGGACCGACTCGGTGTTTTCTTTCCGGATCGTCGCCGTGTACGACCCGCCCCCTTCGAAGGTCACCGTGGCCCGGCCGCTGTCGTCGAACGAATACTCCGAGCCGCCGACGGAGAGCGTCGCGCTCGATGCCGGCGTTCCATTCTCGTAGGTGGCGTTAAACAGGACCGCTCCGCCGGGTCGCAACGAGCTGCGGTTGACCTCGAGCGCCAACGCCACTTCCTCGCGGGACTCGTTGTTGATGTCTTGGAACGGAAACACCGTCCCGCTGCCGTCACCACTCATGACCGGCGTCGATCCGACGCCGGCGAGCGCGATGATCAGCGTTCCGAACACGATCACGGCGATCCCGATGATTTTGGGATCCTTGCGCGGATCGTACTCTCTCGACCCGTCGCTGCTGGTGGTCGTTGGGGGGCGGTGGTCGCGCGGTGGGGACGATACCGTCGTCGTCACGATACGTTGCCTCGCTGGAACGTGCTATGCGGGCGTGCGTTATATGCGTTCGGCTCGGCTGCGAAACGCCGCTACTCCACTGAACCGCCGAACGAACGGCCAAACTATATTGTCGGGGACGCCGAACGCTAAACGACTCATGACCGAGGAGCCCGAGGAGGCCGAAGACGATCCATCGGTTCTCACTCCCGAGGAGCTACAACTCGAAGACGTTCGGGAAGATGCCGTCCAGAAGATTGGAGACAACAGATACGTCATCAAGCCGAACGAGGACGACTCCGAGGGACAGACGCGGGACGGTCACATCGTCGAAACTCCGGACGCAGACGACGTTCCGGACGCCACACCAGCGCCGGCCCAATCAGACGCTGACGCTCCCAGCGATACCGAAGCGCAAGACGCTTCGAGCCTTGGCCCGGCGTCATCACGCCAAGACGCTGACGCTCGCGAGGACGCCCGATCACAGGACGGACCCAACATCGATCTTGACGCCAGAACCGTCGCCCTCGAACACGCTACTGGCGAGTACGGCATCGACGCCGTGGTCGACACCGGCGACGGTATCGTCGAACGACGCATCACCGCCGACGACCAGATCGGCGTCTTCGAGTCGTTCCTGCGATGGTACGCGCTACAGATCGATGCCGAAAGTCCGCCAGCGGCGACGATTTCTGCGATGCTGGCCGAAGCAGACCTCAGTGAGTGACGCCGCCGTCACGCTCCGAGCGAGCGTCGAGACTACTGGATTAGCCACGCGTCGTCTCGACGCCGATCGTTGCCTCATTAATTAGGTACGTGATTTATCCGTAGAGGTGCGCAATCAGCGTTCAGCTTTAGATGGGCGATTCATGAATATTGGAACGATTCTGGACGAACTCGGGTTGGACGCGCTCGCACCGGGAGGCCCGGATCGTCCCGACGCCGGACCGGACGGACCGCAAGACGACGACTCCGAGGAGGACGAGGAGTCCGAGGCCGTCGACGAACAGTCGGACGGCGAGGAAAGCACCGGCAGCCGTTCCGGTGGACTGTTCGGCGGCCGATCGAGCGACGACGCCGACGACGAACTCGTCGAGCGCCTCGACGACGTCGAGTACGAGATCGACCAGATTCGTAACGATGTCGAGCAAAACGAGGCGACGATCGAGGGGATCGAGAGCGAGCAGCTCGATCTCCACGACCGGATGGGCCAGATCGAAGAGCACAACGCCACGCTGCTGGGCGTCTACGATCAGCTCACCGACGGCGTCAATCCCTTTACCGACAGCTGGGATCACTCCAGCGAGCCCAAAGCCAACGGCGGCGAGTCGACCTACGGCGTCATCCCGAACGAGGACGACGACAGTCCCGAGCAAGAGGAGCGGCGGACGCGCAAGCGTCGTGAGGGTCGCTCCCGCCGCGACGAGACTGCGGACAGCACTGACGACGAGCAGGATGCGGACGACGCCGACGAGCGGGCGCCGACGCCGAGTCCCGAGCCCGCCTCGACGCCGGTGCCGGAGACGCCGCCGTCGGGGACGACGCCGCCGGAGAACGGGCCGTACCTGACGGAGTTCGCCGACACGTACGCCACCGACGTGCTCGTCATGGAGTGGCTCTCGATGCTGATCGACACCGCCGGCGAGGAAGGCGCACTCAAGGCGCTGGATCACTACGACCGCATCGACTGGGTCAGCGAGTCGATCCGCCGGCAGCTTGAGGTCGTACTTAGCGGCGCGTGGAGCGAGTCAGACACCGCACCACGAAACGATCTGAGCACCGACGTTCACGACCGAAGCTTCCGGTTTATCGCACGGCTCTCCCAGCAGGCACAGCTTGCCAAGACCGACCACCGGAGGTGACCGAGGATGGGATTCAGCACCAGCGCTGCCGTCGCAGTCGTCTCGATCGGCGTGTTGATCAGCGTCGGGCTGCTGTATCCCGCAGTCGAACAGTCCGTTCAAGATATCTCCGACGCGACCGACCAGCGCCAAGATCGGATGCTCGACACGCGCAACAGCGACGCGCTCGTCTACAGTGCGAGTTACAACGCGACGAGCGACGTTCTCAACGTCACGGTCAACAACACCGGCACGGTGACGATGGGCACCGCGGCGACTGACCTGCTAGTTGACGGGCGGCTGGCGACGAATCGGTCGACGTTCGTCGGCGGCGTCGGCGGGCGCGAGCTTTGGGTGCCCGGCGAACAGCTACGAATCGCGGCGTCTAACGTCACGACGGCACCCGAACGGGTGGTCGTCGTGACCGGCACCGGGCTGGAACGGACGAACACCAGCGTCGCGGAGGTGGCCTGACGTGGCGAGCGTCTCCGTCTCCCATCTGATCATCTTCATCGCGGCGCTGACGGTGTCGGTCGGTGTCGCCACGACGCTGACGGTCAACGTCCAGAGCATGACCGCCTCGATGGACGAACGGGGCGAAAGCGTCGCCAACGACATCGAGACCGACGTGACCATCATCAGCGATCCCGGCAGCCCCGCCTCGATCTACGACGGCGCCGGCAACGTAACGCTCCTCGTGAAAAACACCGGCGACAGGCCGATCGACATCGAGAACGACCCGCCTGACGTGCTGATCGACGGGCGCTACCAGCCGTCACCGACAGTCACTATCATCGGCGACTCGTCGACGGCGTGGGGCGAAGACGACGTGATTCGTGTCGTCGTCGACGAGAGCTTAGAGCCGGGCGGCCACAGAGCGACCGTGCGCACCGGATCGGCCGAAGCGACCATGCGATTCCGCGTCAACTGACCTGACCATGCCCGATCTATACAATCTCGGACTCGAAGAGCGCGACCGGGTGAACCCGTCGCTTGGCGGCGGGCTCCCCGAGGGGAGTATCGTACTGATCGAAGGGAAACACGGCGCCGGCAAGAGCGTCATCACGCAACGGTTCTGCTATGGCCTCTGCGAAACCGGCACGAACGTGACCTACGTATCGGCCGAGCACACCGCCGGCGGGCTGATCAAGCAGATGGGGTCGATGGAGTACGATATCGTCGACCACCTGCTGCGCGAACAGCTGTTGTTCCTGCACGCCGACGTGGACACCGTCGACACGATCAACGGCGACGAAGATCCCGAGCCGTCGACGGGCCGCGAACTCATCACCCAGATGATGCGCGCGGAGGTGATGTGGCGCAGCGACGTGATTATTTTCGACGGGTTCGACGGCATACTCCTGCACGATCCCCACTACGAGGCGATCAGCGAGCACGGCGACGCCGACGACATCATGCAGAACCTCATCACCTACTTCCGGCAGATCGTCGGTCAAGATAAGACGATCGTGCTGACCGTCAATCCCGATTCGCTGTCCCGGACAGCCCTGCGGCCTCTGCGTGACGTATCGAACGTCTATCTCTCCTTAGAGATGGAATCGATCGGGAACGAGGTCCGGCGGAAGATGGTCGTCAAGAAGTTCGCCGGGATGGGTAATCAGGTCGACGACAACATCGGCTTTGCCGTCCAGTCGGGGCGTGGGCTGACGATCGTAACGCGAACGGTGGCCTGACAGATGACGGAACTCGGCTCCCCCCAACTGACCGGCCGCCTCGAATCGCTGGCAAACGAGCACGACCACCTGCGCCAGCATCTCGAATCGAAGCGCGAAGAGCACGGTGAGTATCCGACCTACACCGACGAACTCGAAGACCAACACGAGATTGCTCGCCCCAACGTCGTCTACCCGACCCAAGGCGAGCATCCGGTGTTCTGTCACGTCCACGGCGACGTTGGGTCCTCGACGACCTACTACGTCGTCGAGCCGACGCTAGACGCCGACGAGCAGGAGACGTTCAAGGAGGTCCGGCAGCGCATTCTCGAAAAGAGCGTCAACAAGCCCGCGCCCAGCGACGACGAACAGTTCGTCGATCACATCGACGAGTTGCTCGGAGCAGTGTCCCACGTCGGCGGGACCGCAACCGGCGCGCTCCAGCAGTTGCTCGGCACGCGAATATCGCTGTCCAGAGAGACGTACCACCGGATTCGCTACCGCCTCCAGCGCGACATCGTCGGGTTGGGGCCGCTCAACCCGGTGATGCAGGACCCGCAGAACGAGGACATCCACGTCATCGGCCCCCACCAGTGCTACGTCGATCACGGAACCTACGGCATGTTGCCGACGACGGTTGATTTCGGCACGCCCGCCGAATTCGAAAACTGGATCCGCAACATGGGCGAGCGGATGGACACGCCGGTCAGCGACTCGAACCCGATCATCGACTCGACGCTGCCCGACGGCTCGCGTATCAACATCATCTACTCCGACGACGTGTCCGTGCAGGGGCCCTCGCTGACGATCCGTCAGGGCGACGAGGTCCCCTTGTCGGTGTTCCAGATCACCAAGTGGGGCACCCTCTCTCCGAAGTTGGCGGCGTACCTCTGGCTCTGTCTGGAGAACGAACAAACCGTGTTCGTCGTCGGCGAGACGGCGTCGGGCAAGACGACGACGCTGAACGCCATCACCTCGTTCATTCCCCGCGACTCGAAGATTTACACCGCAGAAGACACCGCCGAGGTGCTCCCGCCCCACGACACGTGGCAACAGCTCTTGACTCGCGAGGGGCAGGGCGACGACGAGAGTTCCGACATCGACCTGTTCGACCTCGTCGCGGCGGCGCTACGTTCTCGCCCGGACTACATCATCGTGGGCGAGGTTCGTGGCGCCGAGGGACAGATGGCGTTTCAGGCCGCCCAGACGGGCCACCCCGTCATGCTGACGTTCCACGCCTCAGACATCGTCTCGATGATCCAGCGCTTTACCGGCGAGCCGATCAACGTCCCCGAGACGTTCATGGACAACTGCGACGTGGCACTGTTCCAGAACCGCGTCAAACAGGGCGACCGCGTCCTGCGGCGCGTGACGAGCGTCCAAGAGATCGAGGGGTACTCGAAGGTCGACGACGGCGTCATCACGCAGCAGGCGTTCAAGTGGGATCCCACCGACGACGAGATCGTCTTCACCGGGATGAACAACTCCCACGTGCTCGAAAACCAGATCGCAGAGCTGCTCGGCTACGAGAACACCCGAGATATCTACGACGAACTCGATCGACGCGCGCAGATCATCGAACGGTTGATCGAGGCCGACGTGCTCGGCTACGACGAGGTCAACGACGCCATCCAAGTGTTCCAGCGCGACGGCGTCGAGTCGCTGCCGATCGACATCACCGGCCTGCCATCGTCGCCCCAGTCGGTCTGACCGGGCGCCGAGCGCGTCCCCAGTTGGGGTAACGTTTCGTACCTGCAGCGCAATCACCAGAGCGAACGGCTGACGACCGACTCCACGACCACGTATGGCGACTAGCTCCGACACGGCGACGGCGACCGACGCGACCCAGACAGAGGAGGGTGACTCGGTCGATCTCAAGGAGGCGATCCGGTCGCTGGTACTCGCCTACGAGCACATGGACATGTCGATCCGTCGGTACCTTCTCACCGTGTTGCTGCCGTCGGTCGTCGGCGCCGGTGCGGTGATGATCTCGCCGCTGTTCATACCGATCCCCGGCGTGGCGACGGGACCGGTGATCATGCTCGCGCTCCTGTTGCCGTTCGTCGCAATCGTCTACCCCAAGCTGATGCAGGACCGAAAGCAACAGCAGGTCCGCGAGCGCTTTCATTTGTTTATCACTCATATCACGGTGCTGTCGACGACCAACATCGACCGCGTGGAGGTGTTTCGTACGCTCTCGAAGGAAGACGAGTACAAAGCGATTGCCACCGAGATGGGCCACATCGTCGCGCTGATCGACACGTGGAACCAGAGTCTCGACGACGCGTGTCGGTTCCGCGCTCGGCGCGTCTCCAGCCCGCTCATGCGGGACTTCCTCGAACGGTTAGCCTACACCGTCGGCGCGGGCCAGCCCATGTCGGAGTTCCTGCTGTCCGAGCAGGACAACATCCTCCGGAACTTCACGACGCGGTACGAGAACCAACTCGATCGCCTGAGCGTGATGAAAGACGTCTACCTCTCGGTGATCAACTCGACGACGTTCGGGCTGGTCTTTGCAATCTTGCTCCCGTTCCTGATCGGGATCGACCCGATGATCGCCCTCTCGAGCGTCATTACGCTGTTTTTCTTCGTCCAACTAGCGTTCCTGTACGTGATGAACAACGTCGCACCACAGGACCCGGTGTGGAGTCACGCCGACGGCATCGCGCTGGATCGCAACGTCCGGCTTCGCATCGCGCTGATCGTCGGAACGGGGCTTGCGTTGTTGCTCGCGGCGGTGACCTACCTCGCGCTCGACGGCGTGCTCCCGGACGGCGGGCTTCCCGACGCGATCTGGATGGCGGTACCGTTTACCCCGCTTTTGATTCCGGGGCTCGTAATCCGGCGCGAGGAGAGCCGCGTCAAAGAGCGCGACGGCGAGTTCCCCTCGTTCATCCGAGCGCTCGGGGCCGTCGAGAGCGTCAAGCAGAGTTCCTCGTCGTCGGTGCTGTCGAGCCTCCGGCGCAAGGACTTCGGCGCACTGACCGACAACGTCAACGACCTGTACAAGCGCCTTGCGATGCAGATCAACTCGACGCTCGCTTGGCGGTACTTCGCCGCCGAGACGGGATCGTACCTGATCCAGAAGTTCAGCGACATGTACGTCGTCGGCCGCCGAATGGGCGGCGAGCCGCGTCAGCTGGGTGACCTCATCGAGACGAACTTCACGCAGGTGCTGAACCTCCGCCAGATGCGAACCCAAGAGACCGGCACGATTATCGGCGTCATCTACGGCATCACCGCGACCAGTACGTTCGCCTTTTTCGTCGGGTTGGAGATCGTGAACCTCCTCAAAAACATCACCGCCGACATGGAACTGAGTCAGGCCGGCATGGGCGCGCTGTTGCACCCGCAGGTGTACGACGTGCCCGAGATCCGCTTTTACCTGTTCGTCGCGGTGATTCTCAACGCCTTCCTGTCGTCGATGATGATCCGAATTATCGACCGCGGGCACTCGCTCAACGCGCTGACACACTTCGTCGCGATGGTCTGGATGAGCGCCATCATCTCGTGGGTTACCACGGTGCTGATGTCGGCGATCATCTCGGTCTGAACGACGCCGAAGGACAATCGCCGGTGCTGGCGAAGGAATACGAGAGCAGAGAAGGAAGACCCCGTTACTCGTCGGACGCGTCGGCGTCGTCGTGGTGCTCGTGACAGAACTCGCTGTCGCCCAGCGCCGGCCGGGTGCAGGCCTCGCCGTCCGCGGTCGTCGCGGCGCACTGGTTTTCCTTCGGCACGCTGCCACTGGAGTCGTCATTACCACCGAGCCCGCCGACGGCGCCCATCGCCTCGTCGCCGAGTCGGAGCGTCGTCAGATCGCGCTCGATGCTGTCGCCGGCGATCGCGGCGACGAACTCCAGCGAGCGCGCGTGTCGCTCGTAGGGCGTGTCCCGAAGCGACTCGACGCTGGTCTCGCGGTCGATCGCCTCGTCGCCGGTCAGCTCGTCGACCGAGAGCCCGCGCACGTAGTCGACCATCGTGTTGTACACCTCCTCGCTGATCCAACGCACGTCGCGGTAGTACCGCAACGCGCGGATCGCGCCGCTGGATCCGAAGGCGCTCCCGAGATATCGGGCCCACGCCATCGCCGTGACCTGCTCTGCGGCCGTGCCGTCGAGGCTCTCCAGATGTGGACCGCCTGTCGACGGCGCCGAGTGATGCTGGCTCAAATGTTCCACCTGCGAGACCTATCTAACCGAACGGGCATATCATTTTTTGACAACGAATTATAACGACGCCGGATCGGGTGGACAGGCTGGGAGAGGTATTCAGAGATGATCCAAAACGCTCCCAATTCGGGCTAACACTACAATATACCTCGAATAGCGGCACCAACCTAATTAGATAGGGTGTGGTATCGCGGTGGGCCTACTCCCCTAGGTAGCATCCTTTTTTCATATACCTTGTAAGGAAGGTGTAGCGGCCGACCGAGACGGTGGCCGTAAAACTAACGCGAGGATACACAGCATGGATATTACAATTCCAAATCTTTCGAGAGATACTGACCGCGGTCAGGTCGGTATCGAGACCCTGATCATCTTCATTGCGATGATCCTGGTTGCGGCAATCGCAGCGAGCGTACTAATCAACACAGCGGGCTACCTGCAGAACCAGGCGTCCGCGACGAGCGAGGACTCCGAGGCGCAGGTGTCCAACCAAGTGCTCGTGCTGAGCTCGATCGGCGAGATCGACACGGAGTACGGCCCGGAGATGTCCTCTGCAAACGTCACCTTCGAGTTCGACAACAGCAGTGACGTCTTGCGATACGTCGACGACGACCAAGAATACGAGTTCACGTCTGATCGCGGTGACTTGCTGGTCAATACGTCAGGTGATAATGCCACTCTGACCGAGGCCAGCAACTTCGAGGCCGGCGACGTCTACGACCTCACTAACGCACCCGGTGGCCTCGCTGACGACGATTCGATCAACGTCACGTGGGTCCCGTCTGCTGATGACGTGGATAACGTGAGCTGGAGCCTCAACATCAGCAGCGTTGGCGAAGACGCGACTGTGAACCTGAAGCCGACCAACGGCGCCACTGTCGAGTACAGAGTCCGATCTGATACGCAGATCTCGCACGTCAGCATGACCGTCATGCAGTCGCCCGGTGCGAACGAGATCGACCTCGCAGGCGCATCCGTCGAGTACATCGGTCCCGACGGCGAGGCGACGCTGGGCTACAGCGAAACCCCTGCCCTCGGAGCGTTCACCGTCAACGGAACGACCGACAACGACAACACGGCACCCGTCCTGACCAGCCGTCAGGACCGGTTCACGATCGGCATCGAGCTGACTGACGACGAAGGACAGGACCTCCGCTACCTGCAGGAGGGCGAGGAGGCAACGATCCGCATCGTCACGCAGTCCGGTAGCGTGGCCACCGCGGTGCTGAACGTCCCCGAGTCGCTCAGCTCCTACGACGGCAGCGACGCGGTCGAACTGTAAGCGGTACCGAACCGCTTTCGCGGCTCTCTGGATGGAGATTCTCTGACGGACGCACGGAGCGTGCATCCGACCGCGCTGATGCGGTCCACGTTTCCGTCGCCGCGACGCCGGAGATCGGCGTCGTCGACGCGACGGGATTCATTTTTCGACACCGATAGTTGCCGAGTAGTTGTTACTCTACGATCAATTAGATATATACGTCGGGTTTGGTAACTACGGATATCTGACTTGCATGACGGATAGGATTCACGTGCTGCATCTCGACGACAACGAGCGGTTTCTCGACGTCGTTTCTACGTTTCTGGAGGCTGACAACGACGATATCGACGTGACATCGGAGACAGAGGCCGAGGCGGCGCTCGATCGGCTCGACGGCCCCGAGCGCATCGACTGCGTCGTCAGCGACTATCGGATGGGACCGACAGACGGGGTTGACTTCCTGCGCTCGGTCCGGGAACGCGATCCTCGGCTTCCGTTCATTCTCTATACCGGCAAGGGTAGCGAGGAGGTCGCAAGCGAGGCGATCACACAGGGCGTCACCGACTACCTTCAAAAGAAACACACCGATCAGCAGTACGACCTGCTGGCCAACAGAATCAGGAACGCGGTCGACCGGACGCGAGCAGAGCGTCACCTCGCCGAGCGCGAGCAGATGCTGACAGGGCTCCACGAGGGACTGCGCTCGCTGATGCGAGCGGCCACGCGCGAGGAGATCGCGGATCTGGCGGTCGACATCGCCGACGACGTGATCGGACTGCCGTGGATCGCGGTCTACCTGCTCGACGAGTCAGCCGGCGTGTTGCGCCCAGTGTCATACGTCGCCGACGTGAAGGGGTTCGACGACGAGCCGCCGACGTTCATCGGCGGTGAGAGTTTAGCTTGGGACGCGTTTGTCGACGGTGAGGCGCGTCGTCACGAGGACGTGCAAGCCCACGAGACGGTCTACACCGGAGAGACGAATCTCAACAGCGAGTTGAGTGTCCCGCTCGGCGACCACGGCGTCTTGCTCGCGGGGACGACCGACGATGCCGAACTGGACGATGCCACAGCGGAGTTTGTCGAGATTCTCGGCGCCAACGGCAAGGCGGCGCTCGACCGCGCCGAGCGCGAGGCGACGCTGCGCGAACGCGACCGCGAACTCGAACGCCAGAACACACAGCTCAAGCGTCTCAACCGGATCAACACGGTGATCCGCGACATCGATCAGGCGCTGGTGAAGGCGTCGACCCGCGCCGAGATCGAACAGGAGGTCTGCGAGCGACTGGTCGATATCGACCCCTACGCGTTCGCGTGGATCGGCGGCTACAGCGACATCAACGAGACGATCCGGCCGCGTGCGAAAGGTGGCGACGAGCAGCAGTATCTCGGAAATATCAACCTCGACGGCACCGACAACCCGGTCCAGCAGACGCTGCAAGACGCCGAAACGCAGGTCGTCCAGAACATCTTCGAGGACGACCGAATCGGGAGTTGGCGAAAAGAGGCGCTGAAGTGTGGCTTCCGGTCGGTTGCGACCGTTCCACTGGTGTATGAAGGGGCGGTCTACGGCGTCTTGCAGATCTACGCCGACAGGCTGGACACATTCGACGAGGAGACCGAGAGCGTGCTCTCGGAACTGGGTGAGACGATCGGCTACGCGATCAACGCGATCGACCGGAAGGAGGCGCTGATGACCGACAGCGTCGTGCAGGTGGAGTTTCGGGTGCCCGACGCCGACGACTTCCTGTACGACCTGTCGGCAGACACCGCAAGCAACGTCGACCTGCGGACGATCCTCCCCCAGTCAGACGGCAGTCACCTCATTTTCTACTCGATCGCCGACACCGATCCCGACGACGTAATCGAGTTCGCGGAGAGCGCCAGCGGCGTCTCGGACGCCCGCTTGATCAGCAAGCGCAACGGCACCGCCTTGTTCGAGTGTCGGACCGCCAACGACACCATTGCGACGACCGTCGCCGACCACGGCGGCGTCCCGCGGACGGTGCGAGCCGACCCGAACGGCGGCCGCGTCGTCGTCGACCTCCCGGAGGTCGCGGAAGTGCGCTCGTTCGCCGAGCGGATCACCTCGGCGTACCCCTCGGTGGAGTTCGTCGCCCGGCGCGAACGTACCAGCGCCGCCCGGAGCAAGCGGTCGTTCCGCGAGCAGTTGGACGATCACCTCACGGATCGCCAGCGCGAGGTGCTGGAGGCGGCGTACTTCTCTGGCTACTTCGAGTGGCCCCGCGAGAAAACCGGGGAGGAGATCGCCGAGGCTCTCGGCGTCGCGCCGCCGACGTTCAACCAGCACCTCCGAGCCGGCGAGCGAAAGCTCTTCGAGACGCTGTTCGAACCCGACGCCCACGACAAGGCGTAGGGTCGGCCGACGCCGACAATACACTGCGCGAGACCAGTCGGTAACACTGATTGGGACGGGGAAACGACACGGTACCGATGACCGAGTGGCTTCGTCGCGCTGTCGGGTCGATCGGTGCCGTCGGGTTGATCGTCGTCGCCTACGCGGCGATCTACCAGTTCGGGATGGCTCAGTTCGAGGGGGAGATGGTCGGCTTCGTCCACTCGATTCAGGTCGTCGTCGAATCGCTGACTACTGCGGGATACGGCGGCGACTCGCCGTGGGAAAGTGCGCTGATGAACGCATTCGTCGTCACGATGAACCTCACCGGCGTGTTGCTCGTCTTCTTCGCGGTTCCGGTGTTCGTGGTCCCGCTGATCGAAGACGCCATCGAGACTGAGGTGCCGACCTCGATCGACGAGACGGGCCACGTCGTGATCTGCGGGCACACCTCGATCAGCGAGTCGCTGCGGACCGAACTGGACGCCATCGACGTACCGTACGTGTTCGTCGTCGAGGACCACGACCACGCCAGAGACCTCCACACCGAGGGCTGGCCGGTCGTCGTCGGCGACCCGACCGCGACGCGGACGCTCGAATCGGTGAGTCTCACCGACGCGCAGGCGTTGATCGCCAACGTCGACGACGAGGTCAACGCCAGCATCGTGCTGGCGGCGCGTCAGGTCGCGCCCGACAGGCGGATCGTGAGCGTCGTCGAAGACCAAGACACCCACGAGTACCACGAGTACGCGGGCGCCGACAGCGTCATCCAGCCCCGCAAAGTGCTCGGCGAGAGCCTCGCGCGCAAGGCGACGACCTCGCTGTCGACCGAACTCGACGACGCCGTCGAACTGGACGACGATCTGGCGGTCGCCGAGTTACGCATCCATCAGGGAAGCGACGTGGCCGGCAAGACGCTCGGCGAGGCCGAAATCCGCGAACGCTTCGGCGTCAACGTGATCGGCAGTTGGCACAGCGGGGAGTTCCTGCCGGCGCCGAACGCCGACCGGCGTCTCGACGAGAACACGATCCTCGTCGGTGCGGGCCACCGAGACGACCTCGCGGCGCTCAAGAGCCAAACGATCACGTCGGGTGGCAAACGCCGCGGCCACATCGTCCTCGTCGGCAGCGGCGTCGTGGGCCAGACCGCGGCGAGTGCGATCCGGGACACTGGCCGGGAGGTCGTCGTCGTCGACTGGGACGCCGAGACGGGCGCCGATGTCGTCGGCGACGCCCGGGACCGCGAGACCTACGTCGAGGCCGACATCGAGGACGCCGCCGCCGTCGTGCTGGCGCTTGGCGACGACACGGCGTCGGTGTTTGCCTCGCTCGTGCTCGAACAGGTCGCGCCGGACGTGGAAGTGAACGCCCGCGCGAACGAGGACGACAACGTCCCGAAGCTCTACCGGGCTGGTTCGGACTACGTCGTCTCGCTCTCGTCGGTGACCGGGCGGATGCTGGCGACGAACCTGCTCGACGAGGAGGTGCTGACGCCCGAATCCCAACTGGAGCTGATCCGGACGAACGCGCCGAACCTCGCCGGCCGAACGCTCGGCGATGCCGACGTTCGGGCCGAGACCGGCGCGACGGTCGTGGCGGTCGAGCGCGACGGCGAGATGAACGCGGACCTCGGTCCGGCGTTCGAAATCCGACAGGACGACGTGTTGCTCGTTGCAGGTGACGACGAGGCCATCGCCGAGTTCTCCGATCTCGCTGGCGTCTCCGCGATCGAGCAAGTCGCACACGGCGAGGACACGACCCGGCCGTGGGAGGACGACTGACGGTACTCTTATAGTTCTGTAAACTGCGCTTGCTAGCGTGGTTTACGAAACAGGAAACCGAACGGTCGACGACGCCGTCCGTCGCGTGCTCGACGGGGAGCGCCTCGACCGCCGGGACGGACTCGCGCTGATCGCCCAGCCGGTCGGCGACCTCGCACCGGCGGCCGACTACGTCCGGTCGGAACTGGGCGACGACACGGTCGACGCCTGCAGCATCGTCAACGCCAAGGCGGGCAACTGCGCCGAGGACTGTGGGTTCTGTGCCCAGTCGGTCCACTTCGACACCGGGATCGACAACTACGGCTTTCTCGGTCCCGAGAAAGTGCTCGAAGCCGCCAAGCGCGCCGAGCGCGACGGCGCCCAGCGCTTTGGCATCGTCGTCGCGGAGAAAGGTGTCTCGAAGGAGCGCCGCCCCGACGAGTGGGACGACGTGATCGAGGCGATCCGGCTCGTCCGCGATGAGACCGACGTGGAGGTCGACGCCAGCCTCGGCATCCTCACCGACGAGGAAGCCGAGATCTTGGCCGAGGAGGGGCTGAATCACTACAATCACAACATCGAAACCTCGCCCCGATTCTTCCCCGAGATCGTAGACAGCCACAGCTTCGAGGACCGCGTCGCCACCCTCGAAGTCGCCAAAGAGGCCGGGATGGACCTCTGTGCCGGCGTCATCCTCGGGATGGGCGAGACGCCGACCGACCGGGTCGACGCCGCCGTCGCCCTGCAAGAGATCGGCGTCTCCTCGCTTCCGGTGAACGTGTTGAACCCGGTCGCCGGGACGCCGTTGGCCGATCGGCTGGACGGGACGGCCGACATCACCACCGAGGAGATCGTCAAGACGGTCGCCGTCTACCGACTGCTCCACCCCGAGGCTCGCGTCCGGCTCACAGGCGGCCGCGAGGTCAACCTCGACGCCGACGAGCAGCATCTGCCGTTTGAGGCGGGCGCCGACGGCATCCTCACGGGCGATTATCTCACCACCGGCGGCCAGTCACCGGGCGAGGACATCGAGGCGATCGAGCGGGCGGGACTGGAGCCAAACACCCAGGTGAACGAGTTCGACCCCGAGGCGGTGAAAGCTCGGGGCGACGACACCGCGACGGACGACGGCTCCGCGACGGATCCCGACGACGCCGCAGTCGGCGTCGACACCGCGGCGGGAACGGCGACGAGCGAAGCGACCGACGATTAGCGCACACCGACCAATCATGAACGAGATCGACTTTGCGGTACTGGGAACCGGCGGCATCGGACGACGAACGCTCGAAGTGAGCCAGCACAAAGAGCAGCTGCGGCCCGTCGCGGCCTGCGATCGCAACGGCATTGCCCTAGACCGCGACGGCCTCGATGTCGAGGAGTTGCTGGACGCGACGGAAGGAAACATCGCGGGCGACGGGCGCGGTGACACGGACGGCCCGGACGCGGCGACCGACGGCGGCGTCGCCACCGACAGCGGCGGCGTCAAGCAGACCGGCGAGGGCGCCGGCATCGTCGCCTCCGAGCAGGGCGAGCCGACGGCGACGCCGATCGACGACGTGATCGCGGTCGCCGAGGACCTCGACGCCGTGCTCATCGCGCTGCCGAACCTCGAACACGACTTCATCCCGCGGATCGCAGACCGGTTTGCCGACGCGGGCTACTCCGGCGTCCTGATCGACGTGCTCAAGCGTTCGCGGGTGATCGGCATGCTCGACGAGCGCGCCGAGACGTTCGAGGAGGCGGGACTGACGTTCGTCTGTGGCGCCGGCGCGACGCCGGGATTTCTGACTGGCGCGGCCGCGCTCGCGGCCCAGTCGTTCGTCGAGGTACACGAGATCGACATCTGGTGGGGCGTCGGGCTGAAATCAGGCTACAAGGACAACCGCGGGACGGTCCGGGAGGACATCGCCCACCTCGACGGCTACGACATCGAGACGGCGCGAGACCTCAGCGACGACGAGATCGAGGAGATCGTCGAGGCCCACGACGGCGTGCTGGAGTTCCACGACATGGAACACGCAGACGACGTGCTGTTGGAGCGGGCGGGGATCTGTGACGCCGAGGACGTGACCGTCGGCGGCGTCCTCGACGTTCGGTCCGACGAGAAACCGACGACGACCACCGTCACGGTGACGGGCACGACCTTCGACGGCGAGCGCGCGACCAACACGTTCGAGTTGGGCGACGAGACGAGCATGGCCGCGAACGTCAACGGGCCGGCGCTCGGCTACCTGCAATCAGCCGTCCGGCGCAACCGCGCCGGCGAGTACGGCGTGTTCGGGCCCGCCGAGTTGATGCCAGGGTTCTGAGCCAGTCGGGTAGCCGTGAGGTCCTGTTACTCCGCGGCGTCTTCGGCATCGCCGTCGTCGGTCGACCGCCCGAGCGCATAGCTCGCACCGCCGACCGCCGCGATGGCAGCCGGGACGCCAAAGCCCGGCGTGCCGCTGTCGGATCCGGACGCCCCGCCACCGCCGGACCCGTTCGATCCGGTTTCGCCGCCGGGCTCGGTTTCGTCTTCGCTCGAATCGAATTCGGACGTGTCGCCGTCGTCCGATGCCGAATCGCTCGCTTCGTCGTCGCCTCCACCCTCGACGTCTTCGGGTTGCACGGGCTCCGGTTCGTCCGACTGACCGCCGTCCCCGCCGGCGTCCACGTCGCCGAGGGCGACCGGGCCGCCGGTCCACGACGACGTGTGGCCGAGCGTTCCGAGCCGGACGCGCGAGCCGATGCTCGATCCCCCCTCGAGTTCGATCGCTTCGAGGTACATCTCGTCGCCGCCGAGGTAGGCGACGCCGTCGACGACCGTCGGGCCGGTCGGCGTCGCGTTGGCCGTCCCGGTCTCCCAGTGGATCTCGCCGCTCTGGAGGTCGAGGGCGTAGAGTTTGCCCGCGTCCGTGGTGACGTAGGCGGTGCTGGCGCTCGACGAGCCGCCTGCGATCGTCGGCGGGGAGCCGATCTGTCCGTCGAGTTGCTTACTCCACTGCTGGTCGCCGCCGAGGTCGAAGCCGTGGAGCGTCCCGTCGAACGACGGCGCACAGACGATGCCGTCCGCGACGGTTACCATGTCGTACACACCGTCGCTCGTTCCGGCGTTCCACTGTTGCTGTCCGCTTTCGGCGTCGATCCGGTAGAGATTCCCGGCCGTATCGCCGACGAACACCGAGCCGCCGGCGACCGTCGGGGCTGCATCGACGTAGCTGGCTGTCCGGTGCTGCCAGCGCTCCTCCCCGGTTTCGGCGTCGATGGCGAAGACGCCTCTGTCCTCGCTGTCTTTCACGTTCGGCGAGCTCCCGACGTAGACGGTGCCGCCGACGACTGTCGGCGTGCCCGCGCCCAGCTCCTCAGTTCGGAACTCCCACAGATGGTCGCCGGTTTCGGCGTCGAGCGCGACCACGGTGTTCGCGTGGCCGACGTAGACGGTGCCGTCGGCGACTGTCGGCGATGTCTCGACGGCCCCGCCGAGGGGCCGGTCCCACAACTGCTCGCCGGTCGCGGCGTCGAGCGCACGGACGCCGGACCTGGCGTCGACGTACACTGTACCATCGACGACGGTGGGAGAGTTGTCGATGGTAGGGACCGCTGTCGACCACTGTTCGTCACCGGTCTCGGCGTCCAGCGCGTACATCGTTTCAGTAGGCATGTCCGGCGGGTTGTCGCTGCCGGCGTACACCGTGCCGTCGACGATCGTCGGCGGACCGCCGAAGGATCCGTTCATCTCGACGGACCAGACGCTATCGCCGGGGGCAGCGACACTGCTCGCCACGCCCGCCGTCCCGAGGCCGACGAGTCCCAGTCCCACGCCACAACACCGCGTCAGGAAGGATCGGCGTTTCATAGTTCACCAGATAGACAGAAATTTGATAAGCTTTTGGAGTCCTGCACATTTGACCACTGCCAGCCGGCTGTCGGCCTCTGCTGACGGTTGCCAGCACCACGCGATATCAGCGAGGCAAAGTGAGAAAGGCTTTACCACAGGAGCCGCAGGAGCCACTTATCAAAGGACGGCGCCGGTTTCGGCCGCAACCGGCACCTCGGAGCTGAGCTATGACGGGCGAGTACGAGCCGATCAAGCGAAATCCATCCGGGAGGACAGCGCGTGAGTGACGAGCACGAGGCCGGCGACCGGGCGCCGCCCGGGCCGCTCGACGGCAATCGCGGGTTCGATATCGCAGGTCGGCTGGCCGACCGGGAGCGCCGGGATCTCCGCCGAGAGCTGTCGCCCGCGGATCGCGTCGCCGAGCGCGCGCAGTTCGCTCCGGCGCCCGGCAGCGGGCTCCCGGTGCTCGACGGCGAGGAGCGACTGATCTTCGCGTCGAACAATTACCTCGGGCTGACGAACGACGACCGCGTTGCCGAAGCCGCAACGGAAGCCGCGAACGTCGTCGGCACCGGCGCGGGCGCGAGCCGGCTCGTCACCGGCGACACGCTGGTCCACCGAGATTTGGAGGATCGACTGGCCGAGAGCAAACAGACGGAGCGCGCGCTCGCCTTTTCCTCGGGCTACGCGGCCAACGTCGGGACGATCGCAGCGCTCGATCCGGACGTGATCTTTTCGGACGAGCTCAATCACGCGAGCATCGTCGACGCGTGTCGCCTCTCGGGCGCCGAGGTGATCATCTACGATCACTGCGACGCCGAGGATCTGGCCGCGAAGCTCGGTGACGCGGCACGGGATCCCGAGACGACCGACGGCTCGTGGCTGATCGTCACCGACTCGGTGTTCAGCATGGACGGCGACGTGGCGCCGCTGGTCGACATTTGCGACGTGGCCGAGCAGGCCGGTGCGTGGGTGATGGTCGACGAGGCCCACGCCACCGGCCTCTACGAGGGCGGCGGCGGCATCGTCCAGCGCGAGGGCATCGCCGACCGCGTCGACATTCAGCTGGGGACGCTCTCGAAGGCGCTGGCGAGTCAGGGCGGGTTCGTCGCCGGCGACGCCGACCTGATCGAGTATCTCGTCAACGCCGCCCGGTCGTTCGTGTTCTCGACCGGCTTGGCGCCGCCGGCCGCCGCGGCGGCATCGGAGGCGCTCCACATCACGCGTACGTCCGACCGGCGCGATCGGCTCTGGCGGAACGTCGAGTTCCTGCGGGAGGGACTGACCGACCTCGGCTTCGAGGTCCCCGGTGAAACCCAGATTCTTCCAGTGCTCGTCGGCGACCGGAGCGGCGCGCTGGCGCTCGCCGACGCGCTGTACGACCGCGGCGTCGTCGCGCCGGCGATCCGCCCGCCGACGGTCCCTGAAGGCCAGAGCCGGATCCGCGTCGCGCCGATGGCAACCCACGGCGCCCGCGATCTCGAACGCTGTATCGACGCCTTCCGCGAAGCCGGCGAGGAGGTCGGACTGCTGTGACCGCCGCCGTGGCGTCCCGGTGGGGCAAAGTGTGACCCGCGGCCTGTTCGTCGCCGGCACCGACACCGGCGTCGGAAAGACGGTCGTGACTGCCGGATTAACGGGCTGGCTCCGCGACGCCGGCATCGAAGCGCGTGCGGTCAAGCCCGCACAGACGGGGTATCCGCCAGATGACGACGCCGGGATGGTGGCGGAAACCTGTGACGACGCCGACGCGGCGACCTGTCTCCGTCGGCTCGAACCGGCGCTGGCGCCCCGCGTCGCCGCGGAGCGCGAGGGCGTCGACCTCTCCTACGAGGCGATCCGCGAGGGTTGTGAGCGGGTTCTCTCGGAGCCGTCGGTCGAGGCTGGCATCGTCGAGGGGATCGGCGGGCTGCGGGTCCCGCTGGCCGGCGACCGCGAGGTGATCGACCTCGTCGCCGACCTCGATCTGCCGACAGTCGTCGTCGCGCGCTCGGGGCTGGGAACGCTGAACCACACCGCGCTGACGGTCTCGGCGCTGGAGCGGCGCGGCGTCGAAGTGCCGGCGATTCTGCTCAACGAGTACGAGGGCGCAAGCGTCGCCGAGCGGACGAATCCCGCCGAAATCGAGCGCATGACGGGCGTCGGCGTCGAGACGATGCCACAACTCGATCTCTCTGATCCGTCGGCAGCAATCGGTGGGTTGCGGGACGCCGTCGACGAGTGGTCGCCGGTCGACGCAGTCGGTGATTGAAACGCACGCGCAGTCGGCCGCCGCGTCGGCGCCTACGAGTCGAGGAAGGAAACCCCAGTCACCTCGAAGCGTGCGCCCCCAGCGTCGCTCTCGGTTGCTTCGACCGCCCAGCCGTGGGCTTCGATCGCGTTCTGGACGATCGCCAGCCCCAGTCCGGTGCCGTCGTCGTTTGTGGTGTGGCCCGACTCGAAGACATCGCTGCGCGCGTCAGCCGGGATTCCTGGACCGTCATCTGCGACGAAAAAGCCATCCTGTCCTGCACCGGCGTCGAGCGTTCCGACGCGGATCGTCACCGTCGTGTTAGGGGCGTCGTCAGATACGTCCGCATCGCCCGCTGGGGAATCCGTATCGCCCGTCTGCGCCACCGAGGCGTCAGCAGCGGACGCCGGTTGTGCTCTGGCGTCCCCGTGAGGCGTCGCCGAGGCAGGATTGGTCGACCCGTGCTCGACAGCATTCCGGAACAGGTTCTCGAAGGCCTGCGTGAGCCGATTGCGGTCGCCGCTGACGGTGCCGAGTGTCCCGATCTGGAGGTCGGCACCTCTGGTGTCGACGTTCCCTGCGGCGTCCTCGGCGACCGTCGTGAGGTCGAGTCGCTCGGGGTCGGAGATGGTCTGCCCGTGGGCGACCAGCGTCCGAACGTCCTCGATCAGCTCGTCCATCCGTTCGTGCGCCGACCGAACCTGTTCCGCGTGGTCGGGGTCGCCGGTCTCTTCGAGCAGGTCGAGGTACCCGTCTGCGACGTTGAGGGGGTTTCTGAGGTCGTGCGAGAGCACCGACGCGAACCGGTCGAGTTGCTCGTTCTGACGCTGGAGTTCCTGCTCGCGACGCTTTTGTTCGGTAACGTCGTGGACGAGTACGATCCGACCGGCACGCCGTCCTCGGTCGTCGGCAAACGGTTCGATCGTGATGTCGAAGTGCTGGCCATTGCGGGAGCGTTCGAGGTGGCGGGCGCCGTCGATGTCGTCCGTCCTCGCCGCGAGCTCGTCCGAGAGCCGTGGCCAGTCCGCGAACGCGTCGGTGGCTGGCGTTCCAACGAGATCGTCGACGCCGTCGTCGAGCAAGCACTCCATCTCATCGTTGGCGTCGGTGATCCGTCCCTCGGGATCGATCACCACGACGCCGCTGGGGATGCGATCGACGACGGTGTCTCTGGCAACCGGCGAGAGGTCCATGAACTCGTAGCTCGCCATCGCCCAGTAGACCGCGCCGGCTGCGACGCCGAACCCGAGCGGCGTCCAGTCGAGCCCGGTCGTGCCCGAAAGCCACAGCGCATTGCCCGCCCACGGGACCAGCACGCTAACCAGCATCGCGGTCGACTGGCCGCGGTACAGCGACTCCGAGCGGTAGAGCTGTTCGAGCATCATCACGGTGCCGGCGATCAACAGGAGGTACGAATACAGCGCGTGGCCCCAGAACCCGATGCCGTAGACGACCTCGAACCCGTAGACCGACCCGGCGTCTCTGATGGTCGAGTGCCAGATCAAGTGGTGGTTCTCATTCGTCCACACAAGCACGTTCACGAGAAGCGGCTCGATACAGAGCGCTGCCAGAACAGGCCGGGAAACGTATCGCTCGCGTCCGGTGTACTCGGCCGCCAGAACGAACCACGACAGCACGGTCAGCGTGATACCGACGTAGGCAGCCTTGGCCGCGATGACCGACAGCTCGTACCCTGCGAGCACCTGCACGAGCGTTGTCAGCGACCAGATCGCCGGGCCGAAAGCGAGCCCGGCCAGCGCAGTCGCTCCCGGCGTCGGGCGGCGCCGGGCGGCGAGCACCGCGATCGTGAGCATCAACGCCGCCGCAGGCGCGACGACCCACGCGTAGATCGCTGTCAGAACCATAGATATCGGAGCGCGATCAACGATCGCTGGCTACGGCTGGTTGTTACTATATGATAATAAATCGGGTGGCCGACGATACCGATGCCGTCGAGTCGATCTCAGGCGATCTGGTCGTCGTACTCCTCGGCCGACAGCAACGCGTCGAGGTCGCCCTCGTCGTCGAGTTCGATCTCCAGCATCCAGCCATCGCCGTAGGGATCGTCGTTGACGAGTTCGGGCGCGTCGAACAGGTCCTCGTTGACGGCCGTGACCTCGCCGCTGACGGGAGCGTACAGGTCCGAGACGGCCTTGATGCTCTCGACGACGCCGAACTGATCCTCTTGTGCGACCGCGTCGCCGACTTCGGGCAGTTCGACGAACACCACGTCGCCGAGTTCGTCCTGCGCGAAGTCGCTGATGCCCACGTGGACGGTATCGCCGTCGCGGCGCGCCCATTCGTGCGATTCCAGATAGTGACAGTCGTCGGGAGTCTCGAAGCTCATCTATCGAGGAAGTTCGGGGACTCGACCCTTGCCTTTTTCGCCTGGTCGCGTACCTCGACGCGGACGGTCGTCCCGTGGTCGGCGTGCTCGGCGTCGACGTAGCCGAGGCCGATCGGTTCGTCGAGCGTCGGGCTCATCGTCCCGCTCGTGACCGTGCCGATCCGGTCGCCCTGCGGGGTCGTCACCGCGTAGCCGTTCCGGGGGACGCCGCGGTCGATCAGCCGAACGCCGACGAACTTCTGGTCGACGCCTTCCTCGTGGGCGCGCTCTAGGGCGTCCCGGCCGACGAACTCGGTGTCGAGCTTGACGGCGAAGCCGACGCCGGCCTCGTAGGGGTTCCGTGGGTTCTCTGCGGGGTCGAAATCCTGCCCCGAGAGGAGGAAGCCGGCCTCGGTTCGTAAGGTGTCGCGCGCGCCGAGGCCGCAGGGCTGGCACTCGAAAGCGTTCCAGACCGCTTTGGCCTCGTCCCATGGGGCCAACACCTCGAACCCGGCTTCGCCGGTGTAGCCCGTCCGCGAGAGGAGACAGTCGACGCCCGCGACCGATCGGTGATCGGCTTCGAACCGAGCGATGTCGTCGACCCGCTCGTCGGCGGCGCCGGCGGCGAGATCTGGCGCTTCGGGGCCCTGCACGGCGAACATGGCGTACTCGCCGGTCCGATTCTCGACGGTGGCGTCGAGTCCCCATTCGTCGCGGTGGTCGGTCCACCGGTCGAGCATCTGCTCGTCGTGGCCGGCGTTGGGGACGAACAGGTACTCCGGCGTCTCGCTCGGTAGTCGATAGACCACGGTGTCGTCAAGGATGACACCCTCGTCGTCGGTGATCATCGAGTACTGGGAGTCACCCGGCGAGAGTGCGGTCACGTCGTTGGTTGTAAGCCGCTGCAGCAGCGCTTCGGCGTCCGGCCCGCGTACCTCGATCTCGCTCATGTGCGAAACGTCGAAGATCCCCGCCGACTCGCGGACCGCCCGGTGCTCGGTCCGGATCGAATCGAACTCGACTGGCATCTCCCAGCCGCCGAACTCGGTGGTCTTGGCTCCCGCGTCCTCGTGGACCGCCGCGAGCGGCGGCTGTCGTAGCGACATACTGGACTGGTAGCTTGCTGCGAAGTAATGCTTTGCGTCGCACGGTCGTGAGTACGCACGGCCGGCACCCGCTGGTGCCGGGACGGCTCGACCGTTCCGTCACACCTATCCAGCGACGGCGGCAACGGAGCGCATGATGGAGGATCAGCGAACCGCCCGGGACCGGGCCGGCGGTGATGCCGAGCCGGCAGCCGACGAGTCGGTTGACGCCGAGCTGACGGCCGGTGACGGTGCGGCGGACGACGCCGATGCCACCGAGACGACGGCAGACGACGACAGCGACGCCGGTGCCGAAGCCGACCACGACGCCGTGACGGAGACGATCGACACGATCGACGGCGATGCCGACGGCACCCGCGTCGGCCTGTTCGTCGACGGCCCCAACGTCCTGCGCGACCAGTTCGACGTGGACCTCGACGACGTGCGCGAGGCAGCCGCCGCGTTCGGCCGCCTCGGCATCGCGCGGCTCTATCTCGACGAGCATGCCACGCCGGGGCTGATTCAGGCCGCCGAGGCCCGCGGCTACGAGGTCGTGATCACGAGCGGCGACGTGGACGTCAAGCTCGCCATCGACGCCAGCGAGAGCGCGATCCGCGACGAGATCGACGTGCTGGTGATCGCCTCGCGGGACACGGATTTCAAACCGGTCATCGAGACGGCGGGACGCAACGGCGTCCGGACGGTCGCCATCGCGCCGGGCACTCACGGCCGCTCGGACGCGCTGCGCAACGCCGCCAACGACGACGTGTTGCTCGGGGAGTGAGATCCGAAGGCGAGCGTCCGCTGAAGCGAAGTATTTTCCCGCCCGGGCAGTCCATCTCACGCCCATGGAACTGGACACGCCGGTACTGGACGATCACATGCATCTCGACCCGGATCACGGGCGCGGGATCGACGCCGTCGAGGACTTCGCCCATCTGGGCGGCACGCACCTGCTGGTTGTCAACAAGCCGTCGTGGCACCTCGGCGTCGAAGCCGGCGACCCCGACGCGGTCGATCCGGCGGCGGCCGGCGAGGAGTTCCGTGAGGTGTTCGAGCGCACGATCAAGGTCGTCGAAGCGGCCAGCGACGTGCTCGACGGCCGAGCGTGGCCGGTCCTCGGCGTCCATCCCGGACTGATCAGTCGACTTGTCGACGAGCGCGGCTTTTCGCCCGAAGACGCCCGCGACGTGATGCAGGCCGGGATCGAGGTCGCCGCGGAGTACGTCGCCGACGGCGAGGCGCTCGCGCTCAAGTCCGGGCGTCCCCACTACGAGGTCTCCGAGGCAGTCTGGGACGCCTCGAACGAGGTGATGCGCCGGGCCTTCGAGTGTGGCGCCGAGATCGGCTGTGCGGTCCAGCTCCACGCCGAGGCAAGCGAGGATATGAGCGAGGTCGCCGAGTGGGCCGAGGAGGCCGGCCTGCCAGCCGAGCGGGTCGTCAAGCACTACGCCAGTGGGCGGCTGGCGGGCCCGATCCCGAGCGTGATGAGCGAGAAAGAGCGCCTGCGCGTCGCCGCCGAGTCGGGCGAGCCGTTCCTGATGGAGACCGACTTCGTCGACGACCCCGACCGGCCGGGCGCGGTGTTGGGTCCCAAGACCGTCCCGCGACGGGTCCGATGGCTCCTCGAAGAGGGGTACGAGGACGCCGTCCGGCGCGCGCACGTCGAGACGCCCCAGTCGGTCTACGGCATCGACACCGAGGCGACGCTGTCGGAGTGATCGGCGCCGATCCCGACAGCAGTTCCGGTTTCAAGCCCGGCGTCTCGATACTCAGAGAGTCGAATCGGGCGTTGTCACGGCTGTAGCGTGTCCTGCCGCCATAATAGGGCCGACTGACGGAGAGAAAGGGTTTTCAGGGCGCCAGCGTACGATCAATGTATGAGCGCGCCGCCGAACGAGTTCTACTCCGAAGAACGCTGGCAGAACTGGCTCGATCGCATCTCCGACGAGGAGCTCGATCCCGAAGACGAAGACTCCGCCCGACTGCTCCTGAACCTACAGGACGACGCTGCGATCGCCGTGGCGAAGGTCGTTTCGGCCTACGACGACGGCGACCTCGACGCCGAGACGGCCGTCGAGGAGATCGACGACATCCGCGAGATCGTCCTCGGGGAAGTCGAGTTCGAAGACGAGGAGAAGGAACTGCTCGTCGATGACGTTCAGACCAGCCTCGTTTGCGTGTTCTACGCCGCCGAGGAGTACGTCACCGGTGGCCCCGCTGAGGAGGCCAGCGTCGAGGAGTACGTCCGCGCCGCGGCCGACGCCGAAGCCGAGGAGAACGTCGACGCCGCGCTGGGCTACGTCGTGCAGGCGGGCACCCGGATCATCGACGACGACGAACTCGATCTGACCGTCGCCGAGGAGTTGGAGTACGGCCTCGTCTCGACGTGGGTCAACGGCCTCGACAGCCTCCAGAGCGCCATGAGCGACCCGGAGGTCGTCGAAGAAGACGACGAAGAGGAGTAAGGGCCTGCTCGCCGAAGCGAGTCAGTAACTGGATTTTCGACACCGTATCGTTCTCGCAGCTGCAGTTTAATTTTCCATCTAGCTGTGCCAACACTCTTTTTATTGCGGCTACCTTTCGACTGGTCAAGGATGAGGTTTCGGGGCGACGACCGCGCTGTTGTCATCCAGATCGGCGCAGTGATACTGCTCGCTGCGATCGTGCTTGCGATGACCGGGTATCAGGCGACGGTCGTCCCCGACCAGAACAGCGAGATCGAGTTTAATCACAATCAGGAGGTCCACGGGGAGTTACAGAACCTCCGGAACGGCATCGTCTCGACGGCGAGTGGGGGACAGGGCGGCGCCTACTCGATCACGCTCGGAACGAACTACCCAGCCCGCGCGCTCTTTGTCAACCCGGCGCCGCCGAGTGGCCAACTCAGGACGCTGGGAACGGGACAGGTCGTGATCGAGAACGCCGACGCGACGGGCGACGGCGGCGTGAGCGAGTACTGGACCGGCGCAAATCGGACGGTCAACACGACTACCTTTGCCTACCAGCCGAGCTACAACGAATGGGACAACGCCCCGACGACGATCTACGAGCACTCGCTGCTGTACGACGCCCACCCGAGCGGCGCCAACACGACCGTCACTGATCAGGTGCTCGTCGACGGCGACGAAATCACGCTTGTGACGCTCGCGGGTGAACTCCAGAAATCCTCCAGCGCGACGGCGTCGGTGAACGTTCGGACGGTGAGCGCGTCGACGAACGCGATCAGCGTCGAAAGCACTGCCAGCAACCCGATCCGGCTCACCGTGCCGACGCGGAGTCCGAGCGTCTGGAACAAAACGCTCGGTGAGAACGCCAGCATCGTCAACAACCAGAGCGCCGGTGACTACGTTCTCTCGACGATCGAACTCGATCCCGGCAAGTACGACCTTCGGATGGCACGCGCCCGGGTCGGTGAGACATCCAGCGGCTCGACACCCGATACGGGCGCCGAGTATCTCGTCGAAGTTGACGACGGCGGGCCGGTTCCACGCGGCGAACCGACCACGGTCGTCGCGGAGGTTCGGAACCGACACAACAACCCGGTTTCAGACGCCGAGGTTCGCTACACCGTCGGCGGCGGCACGGTACAAACTGCAACGGCCGGTACCGACGGACGCGTTCGGATCGACGCCGCGGGCGGAGACACCGTCGAAGCTTGGTTCAACGCGAGCGATTTCACCAGCGCACAGAGCTACCAGAAGCTCTCGATCGAGGTCCCGGTCGGAGGTGGCGGCGGGAGCAGCGCCTACGCCGTGAGCTGGGACCTGACGGCGATCGAAGATCGAAACGGCGCCGGCATGGACTGTTACTCGTCGAACTCGACGTGCGTCTTCGACGTCACTGAAAGCGGGAGCCGAGAGGCCCCGCTCGTGATGGGGACCGATCCCGTCGCCGACGGGGCGACCGTCGAGTACGCGATCAACGACACGTCGGTGGCCGAACTCGATCCGGACGTGGGACGCACGGACGGATCGGGTGAGAACACGACCGTCCTCAATGCGAGCCAGTCCGGGACGGTCACCGTGTACGCCTCAAGCGGGAGCGACGGCGACGCTCTCGACGTGAAGATCCAGAACTACGCCGGTCTGACGCCGACGCTGTCGATCGACGACGTGCGAGGGTTCGGTGAGTACGACAACACTCACGCCTATCAGGCGTCGATCGACGTTTCGGAGCTCAGCGGGGTTCAGACGCAGAACCTCAAGGTTCGCCTCCGTGTCGAGGGCGATACCGAGGGCGTCGTCTACCAGAACACCCGTTCGCTTAGCGAGATTTCCGGCGAGCAGGTCACCGTCGAGTTCAACGATGTCGATCAGCTCACCGCCGACAACTACACGTACACGGTGACCGCAGACGCCGACAATGCGAATCAGGTCCAGCAGACCGGAACGTTCCGAGTCCTGACCGCGTTCTTCGATAGCCTCGACGCGACGGTCACGAGCCAGCGCACTGGCGGCCCGAACAACGCGGAAGAGGCGTCAGAAGTCACGTTCAGCTACAGGCTGTCCTCGGATGCAAGCGGCGTCGACGTGCGGGCTGAGGACTCCACTGGTGCGGTCGCCACAGCAACGGGGCCCGGCGGCTCCGGACAGGAACAGACCGTGACCGCTACCTTCGGCGGCGGCGGCCAGCCGACCGACAACTACCCGCTCACAGTTCGGGCTGATATTCCGGGCGGTGAGTGTTACACCGCGACGATTCAGAACGGCGGCGATACGCCGACGCTCGCCAACGGCGACTGGACGGAGTGCTCATGACGCCGGCACAGACCGAAGCTACGGTCGGTGGCGTCACACAGGAGGTGACTGTCACTCGTGTCGTTTGATGCAGACACCCGAGCGCAGGTCGTCCAGATCGGCGCGGTGTTGCTGTTCGCCGCGCTGATTCTGGCGATGACCGGGTATCAAGCGACGGTCGTCCCCGACCAGAACGCCGAGGTCGAACTCTCCCACAGCGACCAAGTACAGAGCGGAATGGTCGAGCTTCGCAACGCCATCGTTTCTCCGGACAGTCGCACACAGCGGGACGTGACGGTTCCGCTGGGAACGCGATACCCCGAGCGGACGCTGTTTATCAACCCAGCTCCGCCCTCCGGGAAGTTGCGCACGATCCGGGGGGAGATGAACGTCTCGAACGTATCGGTGGCCGGCGAAGCCGGCGACTACTGGGGATCCAGTCGGACGTTCTCGACTGGACTGATCACGTACCGACCCAACTACAACGAGCTCGACGACCCGGCGACGACCGTGATTGAGGGGTCGCTGGTGTACAACCGATTCGAGAATGCCGAGCGGACGCTCGCCGACCCGACGTTCATCGACGGAACTCGGATCTCGCTGGTCGCGCTGCAGGGCTCGGTGAGCGCCTCGACGACTGGAAGCGAGCGGATCAGCGTCTACACGGGGCAACGACCGACCAGAACCGTCTCGGTAACGGGCGAAGCCGCAGGCGAAAACGTCACCGTCAGTCTGCCGACGCTGCGTTCGGAATCCGACTGGGCCCAGTACCTCGATGCGGCCGATCACGTCAGCGACTGGAGCGTGGCTCAGACCCCGGGATCGAGCTACGGCACGCTCGAAATCGTCTTCGAGCGACTCGACGAGAGCGGCCAGCCGATCGAGTACGACCTGAGCGTCGCCGAGGTCGGGGTCGGCGAGGAGGTCGAGTCAACGGGAGCCGCGTACGTCACGCCAGTCGGGAGCGGCGTCGAGACGGTACAGTCGGGACAGATGACAGACGTGACTTTCGAGGTGCGCGGGGAGTACGACGACCCGATCGCCGACCGGCAGGTGAACCTCAGCGTCATCGAGGGACAGGGGACGCTGATCGGCGACGACGGGGACGGACAGACTGTCACCGCGACGACCGACACCGAGGGACGAGTCGAAGTTACGTACGTCGCCGGGGATGACGAAACCGGTGACGTGACGATCGGTGCGAGCGTCTCGACGACCCCGGCTGTCGGCGGCCCGTTTGACGACACGACGGCCACGAACGCGTCGCGGGCGCTCCGTGTCGTCGCCGGCGGTAGCGGCGATTCGGGCGCATACGCGGTCGAGTGGGCCGGCGACGTAATCGAGGTCGTGCCGGGCGAGGACGGCATCGACGCCCGAGCGACGGCCGGCGTCGACGACGGGCCGGTCGAGTTCGCCGTGCAAAATCGGAGCATCCTGCTCCGAAACGACGCCGCGACCGCCGACCGGTTCAGCGACGGCAACGCCTCGTTCGTCTTCGGCGTCTCCGAGACGGTCGCACGTGGATCCGAGTGGTACGCGTACGTCTCCAGTCGGGGGAGCGGCGACAGGCTCGCCGTTCGCGTGCTCGAAGCCGCCGGGTTGCTCTGGGACACGCAAGCCGACTGGGCGGATTCGAGCCGCGAGAACGGCGTCGTCCACGCCGTCTTCGGGGACCGGCAGAAGGATACGATCCAACTCGGCTACGGGACCGAAGAGAGCGGGCTGGTCGGCTACTGGCCGCTCGACGACGCCGGAGCGGCTGGCGTCTCGGACGTGTCCGGTTCCGGCAACGACGGAAGCCAATCGGGCGGTCTCGGAAACGCGAGCGGCCTGTTTGGAACCTCGGCGTACGACTTCGACGGCAGCGACGACGCCGTCACCGTCCCCCACGACGAGAGTATCGAAATGAGCGACGAGGACGCCGTAACGGTCTCGGCGTGGGTGAAAAAAGACGCCGCGCAGTCGGGCTGGGTCGCCATCGCACAGAAGAGCGACCAGTCGTACAACCTCCAGTTCGAGAACGGCAACCAACCGACGTTCACGATCTACGACGGGGACTGGAACATCGTCAACAGTGGCGTCTCCCTCTCGAACGATCAGTGGCACCACGTCGTCGGTACGTACGACGGCAGTGAGGCGCGTATCTACGTCAACGGCACGCTGAAGGGAACGCAAGCAGTGTCCGGAACGCTGGCGAACGCGAGCGGATCGCCGCTGGGCATCGGCGAGAACCTCGCAACCGGCGGGCGCAATCTCGACGGGACGATCGACGAACTCCGGCTCTACGACCGGGCACTGAGCGACGCCGAAGTGCAGGCGCTGTACGGCGTCCAGTCGGGGCAGTACACGAGCGGCTGGCGCCGGGCGTCCCGGTCGCTGGCGGTCGAGAATCTGGCGCTAACGAACGTTTCGGCGTCGATCGGTGGCGGCACGATCACCGTCACCGTCGAGTCAGACACGAACGGTGATGGGATACCCGACGAGACGAGCGACCCAGTGCCGATCGCGTCCTACGATACGTACGACCTCGATGGACTCTCGACGGACGCCGACCGGTTCCGGCTGCGAGTCGAGATGACTGGGGACACACCGACGCGATCGCCAGTGCTCTCGCGGGTGGAGGTCGCCGAGGAAACCGTGATCCCTGCGACGTTCGAGGTGACCGATCTCGGACCCGCGACGGCAAGCCCCGACGAGCGGTTCAATGCAACAGTCAGCGTCGAGAACACCGGCGACCGACCGGGTAACGCGACGGTCGCGTACGATCCGGACTGGCGGTCCGTCGCAGTGGTCGACCAGAACCTCGCCCACGGAACCGAGATCGCCGATACGCTCCGGAATGAGCTCCCGTCCGATTACGACGTCCGCGCCCTTCGGACCGGCGCCGCAATCGACGAGATCGACCACCACGACGTATTCGTCGTGCAACGATTTGGCAACGAGACTGTCGCCGCCGAGTTCCAGCAACAGCTCGCGGACGCCGACGCCGGCGTTGTCTATCTCGATCAGTGGGACGAGCGCGGTAACGAAAACAACTACCCGTCGGAAACCTACAGCGACGCGATCCGGCGACTCGCTAACAGTTCTGTCCGCGGCGATCCACCGACGTACGACGACGAGTTTAGGGGGACAGCACCGCCCGAGTTCACCGTGCAACAGGACCACCCGATCTTCGACGGCGTCGCCGGCGTCGGGGAGACGATCACCGTCCACAACGCGGCAGAAGCCGATCGGGCTTGGTTCAGCGGCTACAACGGGACGACGCTGGCGACCGTGAGAGATCAGTCCGGTGGCGCTGGCGGCCCCTCGATCGCCGTTAACGACAGTCGCGGTGAAGTGTTGCTTGGCGCCGGTCGGTCGAACTACGTTCCAAACTCGGCGTACACGGCTGACTCGAATCAGATCCTCGCTAACGCCGTCACCTACGTCGACGAACAAGTGGCACGGACCGAGACGGTACAGCTCGATCCCGGTGAGCGCGGGACGGTGACGTTCCCGACGGTCGCACCGTCGTCCGGCGGCGAGTACGCACAGACAGCAAGCACTGCGAACGGATCGACGACCGAGTCGATGACCGTCACGACCGCCGAACAGTTCGGCTCGTTCTCGGGGGCCGTGTTCGACAACGCGACGGGGAACCCGATCACAGATGCTGAACTGACCGTAACTGTCGACAGTCAGAACTACACGGCGACGACGGACGCGAACGGGAACTACGAGGTCAGCGGCGTCCCGGCCGGAACGCACGACGTGACGGTCGACACCGCGCGGTACAAGGCCACCGGGCCGTTCGAGGTCACCGTCCAAAACGGCTCGACGACGACCGGCGTCGACGTTCACCTGTCGCCCGAGCCGCCGGAGTTCGAGTCGTTGAGCGCCACTGCAAACCAAGACGGGACGTTCTTCGGAATTCCGTACAGCCAGTCGGTGACCTACGAGTACGACGTGCTCGGTGCTGAAGACGTGGATTCGATGACGTTCACCGTCTTCGATGCCGATGGCAACCAGATCGGGACGACGACCACCACGTCACCGGCCAGCCCCACGACGGTCACCCTCGACAGTGGTCAACTCCAGTCGGTCACCGCCAGGGTCGAGATCGACTCGGCGGCCGGACAGCGCTGTCTGGAGGGCTCTGTCGCACCGGGATCGACGATCAGTCGCTCGTCGTTCTCGTCGTGCGGGTGATGTAACTCCCATCACATAGACGATCGTCGAACTACCTATCGACAAACCCATATAGCACCTGCACTCACACACGACCATGACAGCCGTCGGTATCGACGCGATCGAGATCCGGACTGGCAGACTCAAACTCGACCTCCCGGGCACGTTCGCGCCCGAGCAGGGAGAAGACCCCGAGAAGTACACGAAGGGACTGGGACTACACGCCAGTTCGTTCCCCGACAGCTACGAGGACATCGTGACGATGGGCGCCAACGCGGCCCACCGTCTGATGGAGCGCAAGGGGCTCGAGCCCGAGGATATCGGCCGGATCGACGTTGCGACCGAGAGCGCGTTCGACAACTCCAAGCCCGTCTCGACGTACATCGCGGGCTGTCTCGAACAGGTGTACGACGGGGACTTCCACCACGCCAACAAGGGCGAGCGCAAGTTCGCCTGCGTCGCGGCGACCCAAGCCGTCGACGACGCGTACAACTGGATCCGGGCGGGCCGAAATCGCGGCCGCGCGGCGCTGGTGATCGCCACAGACACCGCGCTGTACGCCCGCGACGATCCCGGCGAGGCGACCCAAGGCGCCGGCGCCGTCGCCATGCTGATCGACGAAGACCCGAGCGTCGTCGAGATCAGCACCGAGCAGGGGTACGGCAGCGCCGACGAGACGGACTTCCTCAAGCCCCAACAGCAGTTCCCCAGCGTCGACGGCAAGCGTTCGATGCAGGTGTACCTCGCACGGATGCGCGAGGCGCTGGAGGACTTCGAGCACCTCTCGGGCGACACCCATCCCGACGACTACGCGTACATCCCGTTCCACACGCCGTTCCCGGGGATGGTCCGCAAGGCGGGCCTGCTCGGATATCGCCACATGATCCGGGACACCGGCGTCGAGGACGAACTGGCCGAGGAGATCGGCCGCCAGCCCCGACGTGAAGCGTTCGACGACGAGGAGGCCTACCAAGAGGCGATTCGGGAGTACGTCGACGCACTGGCCGAGACCGAGCGCTATCAGGAGTGGTACGGCAACACCGTCGAACCGACGCTGTCGATCTCGCGCGAGGTCGGCAACTGGTACACCGGCTCGGTCCACATCGCTCGCGCGAGCGCGCTTCGGGACGCCGACGAGAAGGACATCGATCTGACGGGCCAAGAGCTACTGGTCGGTTCCTACGGCTCGGGCGCGCAGGCCGAGATTCACGCCGAGACGGTCCAAGAGGGCTGGCGCGAGGAGATCGAGGCGATGAACGTCGACGAGCAGCTCGATCGACGCTACGACATCTCCTTCGAGGAGTACGAGGAGATCCACGACGCCCACAACCACGATGTCGACTCCGACGTGGAGGAACTGACGACGCCCGAAAACGAGTTCGTCTTCGACGGCTGGGGCCGCATGGGCGAGCGCAAGTACCGGTACGTCGAGTAACGGCGGCTGGGCCGACGGCTTCTTTTTGGGCCGATCAGGGAAGCTCGCGCATCGCGTCGAGCATCCCGTCCAAGTCGGCGTTCGACACCGCCAGCGAGTAGTCGTCGATCGTCGCCAGTTTCGGCGCGTGTTCCCAGAGTTCGTCGGGCTCTAACCCGTGGAGCACGACGGCGTTTGGCGTCGGGTTCACCACGCGCAGGGCGACCAGCGGCGACTCGCCGCGCGTGACGCCGGTGAAGACGAGCGCGCGATTGGTGCTTTGGCCGTACATCCGGTAGAACTCCTCGCTGGAGAGTCGGGTGATTGCCCGGATACTGTCGATCACCGTGTGGCCAGTGATCGAGTCGCGGCTTCCCTCGGCGACTTCGGTGGCGTCGATGGCGTCGTAGAACCGTTCCAGCGGGGTTGTCGCCGAGTACTCACGCAGGTCGAGCACGACATCGCTCTCAAAGCCCGCCGAGAGGACGCGGCCGTACTGGCGGATGCGGTCGCCGCCGCGGCGCTCGTCGATGTCGAGTAGGCCGCCGACGACCCGCTCGACGACGCCGATGCCGGGACTGGATCGGCGGCCGCTCTCGTAGTCGCTGATGACCGACGAGGACACGTCCAGTTCGCCGGCGAGTTCGGTCTGGGAAACGTCGAAATCGGTTCGCCACTTGCGCAGCGTCGCGCCGGGGTCGTCGCTGAGCGTGATCTCGCCCGCGATCTTCTCCGCGAGGTCGCGGCGCGGATCCTGACGCTCGGTCATAGCTCATCGTGTGCGGGACCGCCCCAAAAGCACATCGAAAGTAACCTTCGACGCGCGTCGAACGCCCGTCGAGCGGCGGCGACCAGTTCGGACTACTCGAGGCGTCGCGCCAGATCGGCCAGTGCCGCAGCGCCGCCCTCGACGACCGGATCGCCGTGGCCCATTGCGACGATGTCTATGTCCAGTTCCCGGCCCGCCAGCTCCCGGATGCTCCGAGCGTTGCGGGCGGTGCTTCGGGTCATCGGGCTCGGAGACGGCGACAGGACGCCGTCGTCACCTCGCACGAGGTCGCCGACGAGAGCGATTCCGAGCCCTTCGTGGACGAACGCGGTGTGGCCGGCCGTGTGGCCCGGCGTCGCGTGGGCGTCGAAGCCGCCGATCGAGTCCCCGTCTTCGATCCGATGGGACGGCTCGTCGGGCGGCGTCAGCCAGACGCCGACGACGCGCTGAAACAGCCCCTTGCGGTTGGTCAGCGACGGCGACGCCGATCCCTCGACGTAGCTCGCGTCCGGTTCGCGAACGTAGATCGGCGCGTCGAGGTCGAGTCCGGTGATCCCGCCGACGTGATCGAGGTCGTAGTGCGTGATCAGCACTCGATCCACGTCGCTCGGCTCGTACCCGATCTCGGCCATGCTCGACCGGATGTCGTCGGGGGAGCGCGGCGTTCCGGCGTCGACGAGCGTCACCTCGCCGTCGTCGACCAGAAAGGCGTTGACCATGCCGAGGTCGAGCTGCCAGACCGCCCCGTCGATCAGCGGCGTCGTCACGACGCCACCCCCGGAGCGGCGGTCGAGCAGGCGGCGTCGTCGCATCGGTGCGATGCCATCGTCTCTAGGTGGGCGTGCCGGCGGAAAATCGTTGGCGTCCCGGCGAGCGCCCGCCTCGCTTCGGCGCCGCGGCGTCGTGTCCGGAAGCGACCGTCGAGCCCGCGAAACCACTATCGACCATCGAACCCGCGAAACCACTATACCGACCGAGTCCTCACTCGTGTGATATGCCATCGACGCTCGTGCACGTCGCGCTCGCCGGCCTGATCGGGACGGCGCTGCTCGCCGACCGATTCGACGCCCGGTCGATCCTCGTCGTGCTGGGCGCGACCGCGCTCGTCGATCTGGACACGTTTTTGGATCTGGTGGTGATCGGCGCCCACCGATCCGTGTTGCACAACCTCGTCTGGCCGGCGCTTGCGGCGCTGGCGCTGTGGTGGGATCTGCGGCGCGAGGAGTCGTACGTCCGCGGGCGCTGGGGCGGGCGCGGCGTCCGAGTGGCGTGGGTGAGCCTGTTCGCCGTCGTGACCGCCGGCGTTCTGCTCGACGCCTTCTTCAATGGCGTCAACCTGTTCTGGCCGCTCCACGACCGATTTTACGATCTCTCGGGAAAACTACTGTACTCCGACCAGCGCGGCATCGTCCAGACGTTCGTCGAGTTCGCTCAGTCGTCCGACGGCACCCGAGCGCTCTCGGAGGCCACGGCCGACGGGTCGGTCGGTGAGACGCACTACCGGACTGGCGTGAAGCCGACCGCTGACGGCAGCGACGCCGAGCGCCTGTTCCCGATAGCGATGACCGGCGAACGGTTCGTCCTCTTGCTGTCGGGCTACGGCGTCGTCGGCTGGCGCCTGTTCGAGGAGCGGTCGGACTGATCACCGGAGCGTCCACGCTGACGCCGAAATGCCCGCAACCTCCTTTGTCCCGGCGACGTAGTCTATCGTATGTACGAGACGGTGTTGCTGGCGACCGACGGGAGCGCTTGTGCCGACCGGGCGGCCGAGCGCGCGATCGACCTCGCGTCGACGTACGGCGCCGACCTGCACGCGGTCTACGCGATCGAGACGCGCACCGCCTACGACACCGCGATCGTCGAGCGCGACGAGGTGGAGGCGAATTTGCGCGCCGAGGGCGAGTCGATCCTCGGCGATGTCGCAGATCGGGCCGCCGAAGCCGGCGTCGAGGCCACCACAGCAATCGAGATGGGGGTCCCGGCTGACGTGATCGAAGCCTACGCCGAAGCGCACGACGCCGACGTGATCGTGCTCGGACGCCGTGGGCGGTCGGAACTCCGCCGAGCGCTGCTCGGAAGTACGACCGACGCGCTCGTCCGGGAGAGTCCCGTGCCGGTCATGATCGTCGGCGAGGACGAGGAGGCGTCGTGATCGCCGCGCACGGCGGGCGACGCCACCGGAACACACTTGCCAGCCGGGAGCGCCACTGCCGGCAATGACCGATCAGCGAGAACGCGTCCGCGACGCCTACGACGACCTCGCCGAGACCCACTTTGCGGAGCGATCCGACCGGCCGCCCGAAGCCACGCTGCTCGACGAGGTTCGGGACCGGATCGACGCCGACGCGCGCGTGCTCGACGCCGGCTGTGGACAGGGAACACCGGTTTCGAGCGCGCTGGCTCCCCAGTACGATGTCGTCGGGTTGGACTTCGCGACCGCACAGCTCCGGCTCGCCGACGGCGTCGTGCCTAGAGCACGACTTGTTCAGGGCGACATGACCGAGCTCCCGCTCGCAGCGGACTCGTTCGACGCCGTCTGTGCGTTCCACTCGATCATCCACGTTCCGGTGGCCGACCACGCGAACGTCCTTTCGGAGTTCGCCCGCGTGCTCCGTCCCGGCGGCGTCCTGCTGGTCTCCTCGGGGGGCACCGACTGGGCGGGCTCGAACCCCGACTGGCTCGACAGCGGCGTCGAGATGGAGTGGAGCTTTCCCGGACCGGAGGAGACGCGCCGCCTGCTCTCTGCGGCCGGCTTCAACCTACAAGAGTGGTGGATCGTCACCGACCGACTCGGCCGAGAGGGCGACGGTGCGGTGCTCGACCCGGACGGCGACGACGCCTACGAGGACGGCGAGCCGGTCGGCAAGCCCTTTTTCCTCGCCGTTCGGCGGTAGAGCGCGCTCCGCAATCCCTAAACGGAGTTCGTTCCTACCACACGCTAATGACCGACTGGACGGAGAAGTACCGCCCTGACACCCTCGCCGAGGTCCGGGGCAACGACAAGGCCCGGAACGCGCTCAAGAAGTGGGCCGACACGTGGGAGGACCACGGGAAGGCGGCGATCGTCCACGGGAGCCCGGGGATCGGCAAGACCTCCGCGGCGCACGCGCTGGCCACCGACATGGGCTGGCCGGTGATCGAACTCAACGCCAGCGACCAGCGTCAGGGCGACGTGATCGACAAGATTGCGGGCGAGGCGTCGAAAAGCGGGACGCTGACCGCGGGCGGGGCGGGACGCCGGCTCCTCATCCTCGACGAGGCGGACAACTTCCACGGCAACGCCGACTACGGCGGCTCGCGGGCGGTCACGCGCGTCGTCAAGGAGGCAGACCAACCGGTCGTGCTGATCGCAAACGAGTTCTACGACATGTCCCAGAGCCTGCGCAACGCCTGCGAGGAGATCGAGTTCCGCGACGTGTCGACGCGCTCGATCGTCCCCGTGTTGCGCGACATCTGCCGGCAGGAAGGCGTCGAGTTCGAGGACGACGCCTTACAGCAGATCGCAGAGCAGACCAGCGGCGACCTGCGTTCGGCGATCAACGACCTGCAGGCGGTCGCAGAACAGAACGACCGGCTGACCGTCGACGACGTGATGACCGGCGAGCGCGACACCAGCGAGGGGATCTTCGACTATCTCGACGACGTGATCAAAAAGCTCGACGCCGAGGCGGCGCTGAAGGCGTCCTACGACGTCGACGAGACGCCCGACGACATGATCAACTGGATCGAGGACAACATGCCCAAAGACTACGAGGGCCGCGAGTTGGCCGACGCCTACGGCTATCTGGCGAACGCCGACCGCTGGCTCGGTCGGGTGCGGGCGACCCAGAACTACTCCTACTGGCGCTACGCCGGCGACAACATGACCGCCGGCGTCGCCGCCGCACGGGACGGTCAGAAGGGCGGCTGGACCCGCTACGGCCCGCCGAGCTACTGGTCGAAGCTCGGGCGCTCGAAGGGGACGCGCCAGACGCGGGACGGCATCGCGCGGCGGGTCGCCGAGCGAAGCGGGACGAGCATCGGCACCGCACGCCGACGCGTCCTGCCGTTTCTCTCGGTGATGACCCACCACTGCAAGAACCGCGATCTCACGGTTCGGATGGCCGCAGCGTACGACCTCGACGAGAAGGAGGTGTCGTTCATCACCGGCAGTGGCAAGGACACCAACAAGGTCGAGTCGATCGTCGAGGACGCCGAAGAACTGCAGGCTGAAGCGGCCGTCGAGCACTCCGGCGGCGCGTTCGAGGGTGCCCGGCGGACGACCGACGACGAGAGCGAGGACGGTGCAGACGAGGCAGACGCCGACGCGCAGGCGACGCTCGACGCCGAAGCCGACGGATCGGGCGGCGACACCGAGGCGAGCGGGACGGGCAATGACGCCGATTCCGGGGGCGACGCCGACGGCGCCGCGGCCGACGACGATCAGTCCGGGCTCGACGATTTCTTCTAGAGCGCCCCGGCGCTGACATGTCACGTTCGGCAACCTCCCAGATCCCTGCAAGTGCCGTTTAGGATGGCTGCAGTCGTAGATACGACTGGAGGAGATACCAATGGCAGAAACATCTGTAGAAGGCATCGCTCCCGATCAAAACTGGCGCGTACCGGCGGGTGCTGGCGTCGCCCTGATACTACTCGGGCTACTGGCGATCGTGTTCCCGTTCGTCACCGGCGTCTCGCTGTCGCTACTGCTCGGAGCGCTCCTCGTGGTCGGCGGAATCGTCCACGGCGTGCACGCGTTCTCGGCACCCGGGTGGACCGGCAGCGCCGTGCAGATCCTGCTCGGCATCGTCTACGTCGTCGCCGGGATCGCGCTGGTGGTGAACCCGGTGTTCGGACTGGCGACGCTGACGCTGCTGGTCATCGCGTACCTGTTCGTCGGCGGCATCGTCGAACTGGTCGCCGGAATCGGGATGCCCCGCGAAGCCAACGGGCTCTGGATCGCCGCCAGCGGCGCGATCGGTATCCTGCTTGCGGGGCTGCTCTGGGTCGGCTTCCCGTCGACTGCGGTGTGGGCGGTCGGCACGCTGTTCGGCGTCAACCTGTTGGTCAGCGGCATCGCACTGCTGTCGGTCGGGTCGGCCGAGCGCCGCGTCGTCAAGGAGGGACCGACGACCGCAGCGTGATCGACCGACCACTATTTTCATTCCGTTTGAAATCCGGAGCGGCCGCGCCGTTCGGGTGCGGGCGCTCGATGCGCGCGCTCGTCGTGGCGTCGACGGTCGGCGGGATCGGTTCTGACTCTTGGCCGATGATAACCCCGACGCGCACTCCGGCGTCCTGCCCAGTCCGCTGCTCGATCTGTCGCTCCAGTCGTTCCGCGATGTCGGGCGGAACGTCCGCTGCGTTCGGCTGTCCGACGACGACAGAAACGGTCGGGTCGTTCCCGAGGATGATGTCTTGGGAATCGTAGTCGACCTCGATGGCTTCGAGTTGATACTCCGAAAACGCGGGATCGTCGAAAAACTGTTCGGTCTCGGCTGTCGCTTGGTTCTCGAACGTTGTCGTTTGATAGGCTGCGAACGTGGTCGCTCCGAGGATGATCGACAGGCCGACGAGAGCGACGACGAGCACCGCACCGCGTTTGAGCACCGACGCGCGCACGGAGTCGCGTTGTTCGGACAGTTCGGGACGGTAGCCGCTGAGCCAGAAGATCGCAAGCGCCGAGAGGTTGATCGACAGCAGATTGACAAGTACTAGCACCGCAGCCGACGCCGCGACGCCGGAGTAGCCCCACGCGATGCCGAGTCCGGACGTCGCCGCGGGCGGGATGAGCGCGACCGCGATGGCGACGCCGACGAGCGTCGATCCTGACCCCCGCGAGACGCTGATCGCGCCGGCGATCCCCGAGCCGAACGCGATAAACAGCGAGAGGAACCCGGGGCTCGTCCGTTCAGCGACCTGTGGGATCGTCCGGATGTCGGTCCCCGGCGGGATTATCACCGTCCCCTTGAGCACCGCGCCCACCGCAGCGGCGACGACAATGGCGAGGACGAGACCAGCGACCTGCAGCGCGATACCCCGTGCAGTGAGGTCTCGATCAGCGAGCACGCTTCCGGCGCTCGCGGTGATCGCCGGGCCCATCAGGGGCGCGACGACCATCGCGCCGATGATCGTCGCCGCCGAATCGAGCAGCAGTCCGCCGGTTGCGATGACAGTGCTCAGCACGATAAACGCGAAGTACGTCGCAAGCTCCGGCGCGAGCGACTGGGCACTGGCTTTCAGCTCTTCTCGCGAGAGGCGGTCGCCGGGATAGAGCGCTTTCAGCGCGTCGAGTCGCTCCGAAACGACCGTCTCGGTCGGCAAAACGATAGTGTAGGCGCTCTCGCTGATCCCGGCCGCGCGGATATCTTCGAGCACCGGCTCGACGCCCGTCGGTGGAACTGGAAACTGAACCATCGCCTCGAACTCGCCGCGACCGGTCTCCTCGAACACCGCGTAGTCGATTCCCTGCCCCTCCAGCACGTCGAGAACCGGCTGACGGCTTCCCTCTGGAATCAACACCTGTATGAGGCGCATACTGGCGATACGACGAGGTAGCTGTTAAACGAAGGACTGCCGTCTAACCGGCTCACCGAGTGGCCCGCCGTCTCTCTGCTAGCCGAATATGCTTATGTGGGACGGTCGAACGTTGCTGTAGTGACTGACAAGTATCCGGACCAGTGGGAGTATCGGAGTCTCAGACCGCCCCGCGAGGAGACGATGAAGGAAGCCGACGATCCGACTGACGAACTCAACGAACTCGGCGCGGAGGGGTGGGAGCTGGTCGAAACGATCGAGTACGCCGGCGGCGGGACGAAGTATCTGGTGTTCAAACGTCCGGCCGGCGCCGGGGACGACGGATGAGCAACGACGACGACTCGACGGCGGTGAGCACCGCGAACACGATGCGAGGTCGCTCCGGCGAGAGCCGACTCAAGATCTGGCTGCTGTTCCGAACGAACCGGTTCGCGCTGACGGCGGTGTTCGCCGGGCTGGTGTTCGTCTCGTTGCTCGTCTGCAGCCTGCTGCTCGATCCGTCGCTGTCGAGCGAGCTCACGTCGGGCGACACCGTCGAGACGACGTTCTCGGCGATGCTCGGTGCGATCATCACGGGCACGACGCTGGTCGTCACGATCAGCCAGCTCGTGCTCTCTCAGGAGAACGGGCCGCTGGGCGACCAGCGCGAGCGGATGAGCGACACGATGGACTACCGAAACTACGCGAAAGACCTCTTCGAGACGGTCGTCCCAGCCGATCCCTCGGCGTTTCTGAGCCAACTCGTCGAGGAGACCGAACGTCGCGCGGAGGTGCTCGACCGGATCGTCCGCGAGAGCGACAACGACGAGTTGGTCGACCAGACAGCCGAGTTCGTCGACAGCATCCACGGCAACGCCCACGAGGTACAGGACCAGCTCGAAGGGTCGAAGTTCGGTACGTTCGACGTGCTGTTCGCCGCGTTGAACTTCAACTACGCGTGGAAGATCTATCAGGTCGAGCGGATGACCGACGAGTTCGCCGAGTCGCTAAACGACGATCAAGAACAGGCGTTCGACGACCTCCGGACGGCGCTGTCGATGTTCGGCCCGGCCCGAGAGCACGTCAAGACGCTGTACTTCCAGTGGGCGCTGATCGACCTCTCGGTGTACATCATCTACGCGGCGATCCCGGCGCTGATCGTCTCGGGCGCCATGCTGACGTTCGTCACCGCCGAGACGTTCACCGGGTCGGTGCTGTCGATTCCCGTCGTGACGTGGGTGTTCAGCGGGGCCTTTACGATCACGCTGGTCCCGTTCTTGCTGTTTGCAGCCTACATCCTCCGGATCGCGCCGGTCGCAAAGCGGACGCTCGCCATCGGGCCGCTGATCCTCCGGGACTCCCAGCGTTGACATCCTCCCCGCGCTAAAGCGCGAGGCTTTCTCCTCGATTCTCCGTAAGGCGGCGACCGCAAGCAACACTCCGACGCCGCCCGATGGCCTCAGATCACGTCGTCGTGATCGTGCACCTCGGCCATGCGGGACGCCTCGGCGGCGTAGCGCTCCCGCAGATCGGCGTCGTCGACGGCCCCGAGGTTGTCGGGGTCGGCGTCGACGGCGGCCGTCGTATCTCGAACGTCGGTAAAGGACGTGAGCGCGCGCTCCTTGCGGAAGTACCGTTCGCCGTCGGTCGTCGCGTAGGTGAGGATGATGAGGTTCTGCTCGTCGTCCGAATACGTCCGTTCGACGAGCCACACGCGGACGCCGTCGTCTGAGGCTGCGCCCATAGTGGTACGTTCGGCTGCCAGCCGGATAGTCCTACCGGGCGTGCCGGTTGTGTTCGTTTTGTATCGCAGTATTCAATTTATCGCTGCGTTCGAAGAACCGGGACCCTAATATCCCCCTCGCGGCAACGTACGGACGTGACAGACGTAGTCAGCAAGCGGTGGGCGACGGGGGAACGCCCGTGACTCGGACCCCGGACGGGGCCGGAAGTCCGTACGCCCCCCACGACGACGCCGAGACCGCGGCGATGCTGTCGGCCGTCGGCGTCGACTCGACGGAGGAACTGTTCGACGTACCCGAATCAGTCCGGTTCGACGGCGACTTCGGCATCGAACCGCGGAGCGAGCGAGCGGTCCGGGAGGAAGTGGCCGCGATGCTCGGGCGCAACGACGACCTCGTCGAACTGCTCGGCCGGGGTCACTACGATCACTACGTGCCTTCACTGGTCGATCACATCTCCCAGCGCGCGGAGTTTCTGACCTCCTACACGCAGTACCAACCCGAGATCGCCCAGGGGTTCCTGCAGGTGCTCTTCGAGTACCAATCGCTGTTCGTCGAACTCACCGGGCTGGAGATCGTGAACTGCTCGATGTACGACGCCGCGACCGCGCTGGGCGAGGCGGCGACGCTCGCCGACCGCGTCCGAAGCGCGAGCGGGCATCGGGTGCTCGTCCCCGAGCAGTTGCGCGCCGAGCGCCGGGACGTGCTCGAAAACTACGTCTCGGGCACCGATCTGGTGGTCGAGCCGTACCCGATGGCAGACGGCAACGCCGACCGCGAGTCGCTCGCCGACCTACTCGACGAGGACGCCGTCATGGTGTACGCCGAGACGCCGACGGTTCGAGGGACGATCGAAGAAGGGTTATCCGAACTCGCCGATCTCGCCCACGATCAGGACGCCCTGTTCTGTCTGGGCTCCGACCCAGTGGCGCTCTCGCTACTCGAAGAACCTGCAAGCGTCGGGGCCGACGTGGTCGTCGGCGACGCGAGCGTGCTCGGCCTCCCGGCGAGCTACGGGATGGGGCTGGGCCTCTTTGCCACCCGCGAGGAGTACGTCCGGCAGGTTCCCGGCCGGCTCGTCGGCGCCAGCGACGACGCCGACGGCCGGCGAGCGTACACGCTCACCTTGCAGACGCGCGAGCAACACATCCGCAAGGAGCGAGCGACGAGCAACATCTGCACCAATCAGGCGTGGGTCGCGCTCCGAACGGCGATCCACGCCGCGTGGCTCGGGCCGTCGGGACTGGTCGAGGAAGCCGAACGCGCCGTCACGCAGGCCCGGGATCTCGCAGCCCGTCTCGACGCCGTTTCGGGCGTCGACGCGCCGGTCAACGACCGGCATCACTTCCGTGAGTTCGTCGCCCGAACCGACCGGCCCGCCGATGATGTGGCGGCGAAACTGGTCGATCGGGGCTTTGCGGTCCACGCCATCGACGACCACGAGCTACAGATCTGTGCGACCGACCACGACGAGGCGACGCTCGACGAGTTCGTCGCCGCGGTCGAGGAGGTGCTAGAGCAGTGAACTACGATCAAGCGCGCTGGACCAGAGACGACGAGGACATCTACGAGCCGCTGCTCTCCGAGAAAGACGAGACGACCGTCGATATCGGCGCGAACGCCGCCGACGAGAGCAGTGACGACGCCGACAGTTCACCGCTGCCCGACGATCTGACGCGGGACGAGCTGACGCTGCCCGAACTCTCGGAGCCCGAACTCGCGCGTCACTACACGCGGCTCTCGCAGATGACCTACGGCGTCGACAGCGGGCCCTACCCGCTTGGGAGCTGTACGATGAAGTACAACCCCAAGTTCACCGAGGACGTGGCCGCGCTGTCCGACGCCGCGGTCCACCCCGATCGACCGGAGCGACGCCAGCAGGGCTCACTAGAACTTCTGCACCGACTGCAGGACTACCTTGGCCGGATCGGCGGGATGGACGCCGTTTCGCTCCAGCCGCCCGCCGGTGCCGCGGGCGAGTTCACCGGCATCCTCGTCGCGCGAGCGTACCACGAGCACAACGGCGAAGGGCATCGAAACGAGGTGATCGTCCCCGAGAGCGCTCACGGAACGAACTTCGCGAGCGCCGCGCTGGGCGGGTACGACGTGGTCGAACTGCCCGGCGGCGAGGACGGGCGCGTCGACCTCGACGCGCTTTCGGGTGCGCTCTCGGAGAATACGGCGGCGCTGATGCTGACCAACCCCAACACCCTCGGGTTGTTCGAGCGCGACATCGAGGAGATCGCCGAGATGGTCCACGATGTCGGCGGCCTGCTGTACTACGACGGCGCGAACCTCAACGCCCTGCTCGGGCGCGCTCGCCCCGGCGACATGGGCTTCGACGTGATGCACTACAACGTCCACAAGACGTTTGCGACGCCACACGGCGGCGGCGGGCCCGGCGCGGGCCCCATCGGCGTCGCCGAGAAGCTGGTGCCGTTCCTGCCCGCGCCCCGCGTTCGGACCGGCGAGATGGGCTATGAACGCTTCGAGCCCGAGCACTCGATCGGCAAGGTCCACGGGTTCGACGGCAACTGGCTCGTCCTCGTGAAGGCCTACGCCTACATCGCCCGACTTGGCGACGCCGGCCTCGCCGACGCCAGCGCGAAGGCCGTGCTCAACGCCAACTACCTCGCCGAGCAGATCGACCTCGACGTTCCCTACGGGCCGTTCCACCACGAGTTCGTCGCCAGCGCGGGCGACCGCGACGCCGCCGAAGTCGCAAAGCGAATGCTCGACTACGGCGTCCATCCGCCGACGACCAAGTGGCCCGAGATCGTCCCCGAAGCGCTGATGACCGAGCCGACCGAGATCGAGAGCAAGGACTCGCTCGATCAGCTAGCGGCCGCGTTCGACGCCGTCGCGGCCGACGACGCCGAAGCGATGGCCGAAGCCCCCACCCGAACCGCTGCCCGCCGGATCGACCAGACGGCAGCGGCGCGGGACCTGCGACTCTCTTGGCAGACGCTGGACAGCGATTGACCGGCCAGCGGCGTCCTGCCGCTTTCGTGGTAGCAATCCTTAATAGCTGGAGCACCGGTGGTTAATACATGACCGTCGTCAGCGTCTCGATGCCCGAGGAACTACTCGAACGGATCGACGAATTTTCCGAGGATCACGGGTACACCGGCCGCAGCGAAGTAATCCGGGAGGCCTCCCGAAACCTGCTCGGCGAGTTCGAGGACAAGCGACTGGAGGACAAGGACCTGATGGGCGTCGTGACGGTCGTCTTCGACTACGAGACGACCAGCGTCGAGGAACGGATGATGCACCTGCGCCACGAACACGAGGACCTCGTCGCCTCGAACTTCCACAGCCACGTCGGCGACAGCTACTGCATGGAGCTGTTCATTCTCGAGGGAACGCTCGACGACATCTCGGCGTTCGTCGGGAGAATCAGAGCGACCCAAGATACGCTCTCGGTCGATTACTCGGTGTTACCGGTCGACGAGTTCTCGCAAGCGTTCGTGTAGGCGATCAGGCCGAGGCGCTGGTGTCGACCGTGTCGTCAATCTGCACGAAGCCGTAGTTACACTCTGGACAGCGCCACTTCGTTTTCTTCCCGAGATGCAGTTCCGTGCTCGCGGCGAGCCAGAACGTGCGCTCGGCTTCACACTGCGGACAGTACTGGTCCAGTTCCATGTTCGTACGTACCCGGTTCTCCAGATTTAACCCCACTGGTTTCCGCAACGACAGCAGATGTAGTCGAGCGACTTGCTGGGGGAGATTGGCGTTGATAAACCATATTATGCGATATCAAATTGGCGATAGCGGGGAGAAGATCGGGATATCGAAACGGCAACTGTTTTAATTCTTTAGGCCGACCTAAAACCATGAACAATACGACGCGAGACCGCAGAGGGCCATCCCGGCGAACGTATCTTCAGTCCCTTGGCGCGCTCGCCGCCGGCGCACTCGCAGGTTGTACGAGTAGTACGTCCACACCGGAATCCGACGGGGGCGCCTACTCCGTTACACTGGCGCCGATGGGTGAGATAGAGTTCGACGACGTGCCAAACGACGTGTTCACCATCTACCCCCAGTACGTCGACATGGCGGTCGCGCTGGGTCACGGAGACGCCATCAACTCGATGTTCGCCACGGAGATGGCGGGAACGACGATGAACCACTACTACGAGCACCTCGACGGCGTCTCCTTCGAGTGGGACAACCTGACGAATCCGCTCAGCGGAGAGTTTAGCCGGGAGTTGGTGTACGAGCAGGAAAGCGACCTGCATCTCGCCGATCCCGCGTGGGTCGTCACCCAGAGCAACTGGGACCAGTCGAAGGTCAAGTCGATCGGCGATCAGCTTGGGCCGTGGTTCGGGAACTTCTACAGCGGCACCCACGACGACCCGCCGGAAGCCTACCGAGACCAGTACGAGTACTACAGCCTCTGGGAGCTGTTCGGCAAGGTCGCTCAGGTGTTCGACGAAACCGAGCGCTACGAGGCGATCAAGTCAATCTACGACGACACCCTCGCAACGATCACCAAGAACCTGCCGCCCGAAAGCGAGCGACCGACCGCGGTTCGGGTCACTTACAGCGCGCAGACGGACCAGTTTTTCACCTACCATCTCAACAAGCCCGGCTACTGGCTGGCCGACACGCGTCCGCTCGGTGCGACGGACGCGTTCGCGGACCAAGACTGGGAGCAGCTGTGGGGCACCGTCGACTACGAGACGATGCTCGAAGCCGACCCGGACGTGATCTTGCATCTGTGGGGCCTGACCCCGCGAGACGACATGGCAGAAGTGCGAAGCCAACTCGAAAACGACGCGTCTGGACAGAAACTCACCGCCGTCCAGAACGACCGCGTGTACGCCGCCGGGATGCGCTATCAGGGACCGATCATGAACCTGTTCCAGCTCGAGATGGGCGCAAAGCAGCTCTACCCCGAACAGTTCGGCGAGTGGCCGGGAACACCCGACGGCGGGAGTGCGTACCCGGAAATTCCCGAAGGCGAACGGCTCTTTGACCGGCAAGAGTTGGCCGACGTAATTAACGGAAGCTGACGCGACCTCGCAGAACTAAGGGCGTCCACCACGTCTGCCCGGACATGAAGATATACACCGGCCGCGGCGACGAGGGGATGACCGACCTGCGAGATATGTCTCGCGTGTCGAAAACGAGCGCGCGCATCGAGGCCTACGGGACCGTCGACGAACTGAACGCCCTGCTGGGGACCGTCCGGCCGACGGGCCACGACGATGTCGACGACCACCTCGAAACGGTCCAGAACCACCTCCACGTCGTGCAGGCCGACCTCGCCAATCCCAATCCGGACGACGACGATCCCGTAGTCGAGTCCGGCCACACCAACCAGCTGGAGGCGCTGATCGACTCCTACGACGACGAGTTAGACCCACTCGAACAGTTCATCCTGCCGGGCGGAGCTGACAGCGGCGCCAGCCTCCATCACGCGCGGACCGTCTGCCGGCGCGCCGAGCGCCGGGCCGTCGCGCTGGCGGCCGAGGAGACGATCAACGACGACGCCGTCGAGTATCTCAACCGGCTTTCGGACGCGCTGTTCGTCCTCGCGCGCGTAGTGAACAAACGCGACGGCGTCCGCGAGGAAAATCCCGAGTACTAGAGTTCGAGTCCGACCAGTTCCTGTCGGATAACGTCAGCGTACCCGTCGGGAGTGAGTTTCATCGTCGGGACGCCGACGAACGGGAGCGACGCCAGCGAGATCAGCGGCCGGTCGACGCCGACGCCGAGCGTGCCGAGCGCGTTCTCGACGGCGTCCAGCAGCTTCGCGGTTTCTTCGACCTCCAGATCGGCAGCACAGCCGCCGACGCGGTAGGGGAGCTCGGCGATCACGTCGCCGTCGCGGACGACCGCCCAGCCCCCGCCGAGGTCGTCGACCCGTTCGGCGGCCGCCCGGAGGTCGGCGTCGTCGGCGCCGACGGCGAGCACGCCGGTCGCTTCCATCGTCATGCTCGTGGCGACGCCGCCGCGTTCGATGCCGTAGCCCGACAGGAAGCCGGTGAACCCTGTGCCGTCGGCGTCGGGATGGCGGTCGAGCAGGGCGACCTTGGCGACATCGCGCTCGGGCGCCGCGACGAGCGCGCCGTCCTCAACTGCGGGTTCGACAGTTGTTTCGGCCGACACCAGTCCGTCGCGGAGTTCGATCCCGCGCACACGACCGTCGGCGTCGGCGGCGTCTGCGGGAACGCGGAACTCCTCGGGGTCGGTCCGTACGTCGACGGCGTCGTAGAAGCGATCGGGGTACTGGTGGCTCCGGGGCGCGACCCGGACTTCGTTGTTGTGGACGACGACCTCGCCGTCGCTGACGACGGTCGTGACGTTGACAGTTTCGAGGTCGTCGACGATCAGGATGTCCGCGGCGTTGCCGGGCGCGAGGCTTCCCCGGTCGTCGAGGCCGAAGTGACGCGCCGGATTCAGCGTCGCCATCGGGATCGCGTCGGCCGGCTCGACGCCGGCGTCGATCGTCCGCCGAACGACGGCGTCCATCAGCCCCTCGTCGATCAGTTTCCGGGGCCACATCCCGTCGGTCGACAGCGACAGTTCGGCGGCGCCGACGCGGTCGACCGCCCCGGCGATCGCCTCGATGTCGTCGCGGACCGACCCGTACCGGCCGATCGCGTGGATGCCGCGTTCGACGCGTTCGACGACGCCCTCGGTCGAGATCGCCTCGTGGTCGTTGTCGACCGCGCCCGCAAAGGCCGAGAGTTTGGCGCCGTCACAGCCCGCGCCGTGGCCGCAGTTGCGCTTGCCCTCGCGGCGCGCGCGCTCGTGGAGGCGCTCGATGGGCGAGTCGCGCCCGACGACGTGGATCCAGTCGGTCTCGCCGACGCCGACGATCCGGTCGTCGTCGAGCAGGTCGACCAGTTCGTCGGCCTCGGAATCGCTGGCGCGGGCAGGGCCGAACGTGTCGGCCAACGATTGTGGCGGGACGGTCGCCTTGACCGTGATCGGCAGATAGGCGGTAGCGGCAAGCAGCGCCTCGACGCCCTCGGCGCCGAAGACGCCGCCCAGTCCCGAGGTTTCGGTGACGAGCGTCGTCGTCCCGCCCTCCAGCGCGTAGTGGTAGGCGTTTTCGAGCGTCTGGACCGTGTCGACGTGCGTGTGCGCGTCGATGAAGCCGGGGAGGACGGCCCGGCCGTCGGCGTCGATCACGCGGGTGTCCTCGCCGATCACATCGCTCGCGTCGTCGGGAAGCGCGGCGACCTCGTTGTCACAGACGGCAACGTCGAGCGCACGGAACTCGCCGGTTTCCGGAAGGAAGACGCGCCCGCCGGCGACGACCAGATCGGCCGGCGCCTCGCCGAGCGCGACAGCCTGTGCGCGCTTCATGCTGCCTCGTACCGGACGAGTCCGTCCTCGTCCTCGAAACTGGCGACCGCGCCGCGCGCTTCGAGCACGTCGAGGTGGCCGATCGCCTCGCTCATCGCCGGGAAATACTCCGTGACGGGCAGGTCGTCGAACAGCCCCTCCATCACCGCCGTCGCGGTGATCGGCTCCTCGACCAGCGCCCGGACGTTCTCGGTGCGGTCCTCGTGGGCGGCCAGCATCTCGTCGATCCGCCCGAGCGGGTCGTCGATCCGGTCGCCGTGGCCCGGCAGGAACTGGTCGAACTCGCGCGTCCGGAGCGTTTCGAGCGAGTCGTTGTACGCCGGGAGCACGCGGGGACGCTCGCCGCCCTGTTCGGCGGGCGGTTGCAAGAGCGGGTTCGGCGTCACCTCGCCGAGCACGTGGTCGCCGACGATTGCACGCTCTCCGCCGGCGGCCTCGAAGGTAAACAGCAACTCGCCCGCGGCGTGGCCCTCGACGGCCTCGGCGGTAATGGTATCGTCGGCGACTTCGAGCGTTTCGCCGTCGGCCAGCGTCCGGTCGATCTCGCAGTCCGGCGCGTAGGGGAGATACGCCTGCGGGAGATCGACGACCGTGCTGGCCGTCGATTCGGACATCCCGTGAGCGGCGAACAGCTCGCTGAAATAGGACTGCTCGTACTCCAATCGGTCTTCGAACGCCCCGACGATCTGTGCAGTCGCAGGGGCGGCGAGCACCTCGACGCCGGCCTCACGAAGTCGCTTTGCGGCGCCGAAGTGGTCGGGATGGGGATGAGTTATCAGTGCGCGATCGAGATCGCCCGGTGCGAGGTCGCGGGCCGCGAGCCCCTCGGTCAGGGCGTCCCACGACTCGTCGCTGTCGGGACCGGGATCGACGATCGTCCGTCCGGCGAGGTAGGCGTTGACCGGGCCTACTTGGAACGGCGTCGGGATCGAGAGCCGGCTGAACATTCGTGGTGGGGTTCGACGGCCGAGTAGTAAAACCGTTTGTGAACCGGTGACTCGGCGTCGAGCGTTGTCGGAAAGAGAGAGATGCTACGGGACGTGTCGAGTCCGATGCCCACGGAACCTCGACCGTCTGTCGGGACCGTCGCCGGTCCAACTGCTGGTACACCACGGGACGGAGGAGCAGGAGTCATCCACCGTAACCTCCGACGCCGTGATTTTAGGTATGCCTAACAATATGTTAAAGCCACCGATTTCGGCTAGCCTAAAAGATCCACCACGCCGGACGATGCGTCAACGAAACGGCATCGACACCGTTGTGGCTGGCTCGTCGGGCGTTCTGGTACAAAATGGCCGTGACACGTCACCAGCCTGACGCCGGAAGTGCTATATCTGTTGCTTGCGTACGAACAGATATGGTGAACAGGCACTTCCACGATGCGCGGTACTATCTGGGACGCACGGTCGAACACGCGACGCTCGGCGTCGTCGAGACGCTCGATCCCGTCGTAGCGAAAGGCCGCGAACTCGCCGGGACCGAGGACGAACCCGAACCGACCCGTGTCGATCGGGTTCGCACGTCCCTCCACGACGCCGACGAGCGCGCGGTCGAGGCGGGTCGTGCCCTCGCGGGCGATGCCCGCCGTCGCGTCCGGCGATACCGCGGGACGTGATCACTCCGAGAAGCAAGTCTTAAGTCTCGGCTCCGAGTATCCGAGTCTGTACCGGGTTGGTGGTCTAGCCTGGTTATGACGGCTCCTTCACACGGAGCAGGTCGGCGGTTCGACTCCGCCCCAACCCATTTGGTACCTTCTTCCTGATGAAGTAGCGAATCGCCAGAGGGTAGTGTGACGGCGTCAACAGTTGATCCAATTCACTGGGTGACCATGCTGATTTGTCGATACCCCGCCACGGGAAGAAGATCTCGTTAGGGAAACCGGTCATCTGAGCCAGTCTTGAATGTAGCTCTCTCCCTCACCCGCTCAATGCATCAAGGCGCATAATTCACTCCCGAGAACTAACTAACAAGTAACAATAGAGACATCATAAAGAAGGTGCAGTGTCTCGTTTTGCTTTATTGAGGATCTTTTTGATAGTTCTCTGTGGCTGTATGAACGGTTGAATGATCAATGGGTTCGATCTGCTCCATTCCGTATTTGAATATTTGGATAGCAGCCCGGTAGGTAGAAATGTTGTTTTTTGTAGCATAGATAGAGATCACACGATAAGTATTAATGATCAGACGCAACCGATGAAGGTGATGTTGATACACTCCGTATAGGATCTCTGGCAATTTTCTAATCTTCCGTATGGCAAGTAAAGCACTCAATGAATTAGAAATAATTCTGGAGCCACCATTAGCAGTTACAGCTGCGAAAAACATTATAATGCTGGCTACCCCAATCAGAATTAGGATTTCTATCAAAATATCAACCCCCTCACTAGCTCCTGCGGAAGTTATATTTTCAAAATATCCAATAGTCGCAAAGAACCCAATGAAGCCACCTGTAAAGAGGAATCCACCGGATAAGAAGTCTAGAACCGGATGTTGGTCATGAGGATCAATATATGATAGGTATGAAAGCAGTCGAATCTTGTAAATGATTGCCGAGAAGAGGGCTATTGTGACACTGAGTGGAGGAGATGCAAGAAACAAATCGATAGCGATTGCTATGAGCTCCGTAGGGGGTTCTGCGATATAGACAATTCCGGTCAATACGAGGAGAATTGTTGAAATAGAATACGCAAATATGGAAAAGCTGGCAACTGCCGCTTGTTTTGAATAATGGAAGATATTGCCAGTGTGTTTGCGGAAGAAGCGAATTGTTTTGGCGGCTAAGAACATGATCGGTTTAAATCCCTCATGTCAGAAAGATCTAACGACAGGCCTGTAAAAGAAGCCAATTCACCTATTTTATATTGAATTGTTCTGATCGAAGTTCACGCTTTTCACTCTCTGTCCGCGCATCGTAGTGTTTGTCGAGCGTTTTCGGACTCACATTCATTCGATCTCCGATCAGTTCTTTCCGATGACCCTCGTTGAGCCAATTGGTGATTGCGGCCCGTCGAAGCGAGTGGGGAGACACAGACGATGGACACCGTTGAGCGTATTTGTAGGAGTTTGCCTCGCAGTCGGAAATCGTCCGTCCATGCGGACAATCTCCTGTATAGTGGCATGGCCGAGTCAACCCGGCAATCTGCTGTCGTAGCGTTGACCGAGCTGGACGACCCTGCGAAGTTGTGAGTAGAGGGTCCCGTCCGTGATCGTCCGTCACGTCGTGTCGATGCATCTCGAAGTAGTCGTCCAATATTTCACAGACCCAAGCGTGGAGATTCACCTCTCGATTTGCCTCGACTTTGTTCTTGAGCGGCGTACCCGATTCAGGGCGATGCACGACCTCAATGTAGTGCTCCTCTGGATAGTAATCGTCAAGATCGAGTGACCGGACCGTTCCGATTCGGAAGCCCGTCGTCCACAGTACGGCAAAGAGTGCGTGGCGGAGCGTTCCGTACTCGAACTTGTCTAAGTAATCAAGAATCTTCTCCGCAGTCTCCTCGGTGATCATCTCGTCGCGCGCATCGTCGTCGGGATCGGGGATCATCATCCCCTCAGCAAGACCCTCATCAACGAGTTCCATCGACTCCAACCACCGGACGAATACGCGGATGGTGCAGAGGTTGCCGTAGAGCGTGACTTCGTTGATGCCCTGCTCTCGACGATACAGTTTGAACTCGTGGAGGTACATCCCGTCGAGTTCCGACACGGCCTCAATGTCCACTTCTTCGGTCCACTCTACGAACGCATTGAGCGTGTATTTGTGATTGTGATAGGTCGATTCAGCGATCTCCGGTTTTCGTTCTTTCAGGTAGCGATCTACTGCTCCTTGGGGTGAGATGTTTCGCGTCATGGTATACCGACCCCCCGATCCGAGTGTGCGATCTAGATTTCCACATGACGGTTCTCGGGTTGGAGCTTCTCGCGTCCCCGGCGAAACGGCCGTATTTTCGGTGTACGGCCCCGTTTCGTCGGGTGTCGGCGGTTCGACTCCGCCCCAACCCACTACGCGTTTTGCGACGAACGAAGGTGAGGAGCAACGCGTAGCGTTGGGCGGATCGAACCCTAGAAGACGCGCGCAATGAAATGATCACGTCTTCCTCCGGTTCGACTCCGCCCTAACCATATTCTGGCGGCGCAACGCGGCGAGCGTAGCGAGGAGCCTTCGCCGCCTACTATGGGCTGCGGAGTCGAAGCAGGCGAGTCGCGCGCAGCGGAGCGAGCACGTCTCGACGCGGTTCGACGCCAAACCCGTCTACATAGGATAATTGTAAATTTCACTAGTGGATACTAATGAAGGTGCGGTTCTAAATCAATTTTATCTGACCATCGGAGATAGAACACCAGATATGGATCTGGAATTTCTAAATTTTTCCGATCATCAACCCACTCAAATACGTGCTCATCTCCATTTGATTCAGAAATCCACTTATCAACTCTCTGAATCGCTTGAGTCAAATTTCCGCTTTGTGGTTTGTTATTATAACAAATATCATCAACTTTTTTAGTGATTTCGGATTGATCAAGAGTGAGTTTTGGCGGGTTAGACGCAATCACTCGGGCGATCACATCGTAGACATCCCCATTCTGTCTATTCCCAAAATTGAAGATGTTCCGCTGTCCACCGCGCTTTGCCGCACCGCCACTCATTATATCATATATTGTTGAATAATCCAGTCCATTCCCCGTTTTACGAAGAACATTTTTTATGTCACTTGATTCTACAGTCATTGGACTCATCTCGTCTTTCTGATTTAGAACATTAATCTCATTGCAGAGTTCTAAACATAGCTTCTGCATCAGATGTGGTGAGCCAATCGACTCTCGTGCGAGGTTTTGTAACATCAACTCCGGTGGATGTAAATTCAGTTTTTCGAACCCCTTTTCGCCAATTGACATTAAATCTGAAATGTCCCAATAGTCTAACTTGATAGCATCAATTCGGCCTGAAAGGTCTGGGTTTGCTCGGATCAGATCATCACTTCGATATGGAATAAACGCTACACAAATAGACATTCCCCGTTCGTATGCATCTTTGATAGATTCAGCAATTTCCGCATGAAGTTGTTTATCAATATAATGAGCATCATCAATAAACAGCACAAATTTATTAATATCTACTAAGTCAATCACTTGACTCAAGCCTCTTCGGTCATAGACTTCAGCCTGTTCAGTGGACTCTTTGTTTCTTTTTGTTCCTCCGGCTCCAATATTCACCACAGGAGTATTGACACCCGCTTTCCCATCTTTTATTGCTTCTTCTTCTTCTGATGAAATCTGTTCAGTACTCTGCGGAGCAGTTAATTCATCTAAGGTCTTTGACCACAGATCCTCTGCAGACCCTATATTTGACCCATGAACAGTCACTAAATTATATCCTAGTTTCTCAACCACATTATTTAATAACATTGATTTTCCAGATTTGGATGGGCCAGAGAGAGATATAATAGAGGCAGATCCTTGGAGGCGGAATTGTAAGTCTTGTTCATACTCTCCTTGTTCCCTCTCTACATAGGTATAATCAGGATAGTCGCCGGGTGTAAAAACGTCGTGAACTAACATCGTGTTGGTTCTTAAAGCGAACAATGAATAAATAATTGTCGTGAAATTGGAACACCCCAATTTCGACCGCCCGATCAGTCCGACTCGAAGCCCCGCGGTTCCTCGCCGAGTCCCAGCCGGTCGTCGGCGTCCGCACGCTCTGCGACGGCGTCAGGCAGCCGCGTTGCGAGCCGGCGGCGTAGCGCCGCCGCGTCGACCTCCTCGCTGCCCAGCACCGCGAAGCCGGCGAAGATCGTCAGGAAGCCGAGGATCGCCAGCGGCGCGATCGACTCGCCGAGCAGTGCCCAGCCGCCGAGCGTCGAGACCGCGGGGACGACGTAGAAGATCAGGTTCGCCCTGATCGCGCCGGCCCGGTCGAGCAGCCCGAAGTAGGCAATGTAGGCGACGGCGCCGGCGAAGAGGCCGACGTACGCCAGCGCCAGCACGGCCTCCGGCGTCCAGACGATCGCGGCCGGAGACTCGCCGGCACCGAGACTGAGCGCGTGCGACAGCGCAGCGCCGAGCGGCAGGCCCCACGCGGTCCGAACGGTGCTCGACAGCGTGCTCTCGGCTCGGCGGATGAGGACGCTCCCGAGCGCGCCGCTGACGGCGCCCGCGAACAGGAACAGCTTGCCGACGCCGCCGTCGACCAGCATCGCAAGCGAGGGATCGACGACCAGCGCGACGCCGACCAGTCCCAGCACCATCCCGACGGCGCCGCGGGCCGAAAGCCGTTCGTCGGCCAGCAAGACGGCGGCGAACACGGGCGTGAGGATCGGGTTGAGGCTGAACACGATCGCGCCGACGGCGCTGGTGGCGTACTGCTGGCCGACGAACAGCAAGGCGTTAGCCAGTCCGATCGCCAGCACGCCGGTGGCGACGATGCCGACGGCGTCGCCGCGGGTGCGCGGAATCAGTCCCTCGCGGTCGGTCGTCGCCACCGCGAACGCCGCCAGCGCGACGGCAGCAACGTCGAAGCGCAGCGCGACGAACAGCAGCGGCGGGAAGTAGGACAGCCCGGCCTTCGCGGCGACGAACGTGCCGCCAAAGAGGACGCTTGCGGCGACGAAGGCGAGGATCGTCCGGCGGTCGGCCACGATTACGCCCACCTCCGTGTGATTGCGGGACCGAGCACCGAACGAAGAAGCGTCGGTGCGCGAAGTGAGAGACTCATCTTACATATCGGTAGGAGATGCGGGCATATAGTTTCGTTCAGAAAGTATTTCACGGCAAGAAATTCAGAAAGTGGCGCGCGGTCGTTGCACGTAGTGCAATCGTTTCAGCGTGCGAAAGGAGTATAGGGCGACGTGACCGAGGTCCGATATGGAATCCGCGTTAGAGGAGATCGAGTTCCTCGCGCTCTCGTCGAACCGCGTCGAAGTGCTTGGCCACCTCGCGTCGGGCCGTCACACCCGAACCGAGCTGGCCGACGCCACCGGCGCCTCGCAGGCGACGCTGGGGCGGATTCTGGGCGATTTCGAGGACCGGTCGTGGGTCCGCCGCGAGGAGGGCCAGTACGTCGCCACGGCGACGGGACGGCTCGTCGCCGAGGGCTTTACCGACCTGCTCGATATTCTCGAAACCGAGAGCGAACTGCGCGATATCGTTCGGTACCTGCCGACTCACGCGATGGACTTCGATCTGCAGCATCTGGCCGACGCCACGATCACCGTTCCGAGCCAGACGCGGCCCAACGCGCCGGTTCAGCGGCTGCTCGATCTCGAACGGTCCGCCGACGAGATTCGGGCGTTCTCCCACGCGTTCAACGAACAGAGCCTCGCGGTGATCGAAGATCGGGTGACGGCCGGCGAGCAGACGTTTCGGGTCGTTCTCTCCCAGAGCGCGGTCGACGCGCTGGCGGGCAGTGCGGATCTTCGACAGCGGCTGGCGTCGCTGCTCGACGCCGACGACGCCGCCGTTCGGGTCCGAGAAGACGGCATCCCGCTCGCGGTGACGATCGCCGACGATGTCGTGCATCTACTGCTGCGCGACGAGAACGGCGTCCTGCAGGCGTCGGTCGACACCGACGACGCCGCCGTCCGGTCGTGGGCCCACGACACGTTCGATCACTACTGGCGGGCGGCGACGCCGCTGTCGGTCGAAGAGTTCGAAGAATAGCGGGCTCAGTCGGTGTGCTCGCGCTCGGAGAACTTGCGCGCGCCGGCTGGTTCTGCTGTCGCATCCGCGGCCAGCGTCACCTCGCGGTAGAGCTCTTCGAGGCGGTCGAGCGTGTGGGAGATGGAGTACTCCTCGACGGCGCTGCGCGTGTCCCGCGAGTCTGTCAAGCACGACTCGACGGCCGCGGCCATGTCGTCGAGGTCGTCGTACTCGAACCGGACGCCGTTGTCCCGTTGGATCGTCGTCTCGAACGGCGCGGCGTCGGTCGCGGCCACCGGCGTGCCACAGGCGTTCGCTTCCAGCGTGGATAGCCCCAGCGTGTCGGCTGTCGAGGCGGTGACGAAGGCGTCGATCGACGAGTAAAACGTCGGCAAATCCTCGCGGGGCAGAAAGTCCTTGAACTCGACGTTGTCGGGCGCCCGATCTTCGAGCTTCGACCGACACGGCCCCTCGCCGACGATGACGAACTGCTGGTCGGGCAGTCGCTCGGCCAGCTCGACGACTCGATGGACGTTCTTCTCGCCGCTGATCCGGCCGCTGTAGCCGACGACCGATCGGTCGGGATACCAGTCCTCTTCGGTCGGCTCGAAGAAATCGAGGTCGATGCCGACCGGGAGCTGGACGTGGTCCACGTCGCGCTCGATGCGCTCGGTCGAGGCGGTCACGGCGTCGAAGCTATCCAGCAGGGAGTTCTCCCACGGGACGTACGCCGAGGCCAGCATCGAGCCGAGACGCTCCGATTTGACGCTCTGGGGGAAGTACTCTTCGAGCGGTGTGTGGTGGGTGTAGATCGACGGCACGTCGTTTTTCCACGCGTACAGTCGCCCGAGAATGCCGACCGGTGCCGGGCCGTGGCAGTGGACTACGTCCAGTTCGGGGAGCGTCGACAGACGGACGAACAGTGGGACGCGATAGCCTCTGTAAAACGGGTTCGGGACAGAGGGGACGGGAATCTCGCGGTCGCCGGGCTCGTAGTCGCCGTCGGGGTAGACGACGTACACCTCGTGACCGTCCTGCTCTAGCTTCTCGCGCCAGTGTTTGATCGTGTAGGTCACCCCGTCGATCTCGGGAAAATAGCTGTCGGTGAAAAATCCGATCTTCATATCAAATCAACTCCTCGTACAGCGTTCGCAGCTGCTCGGACGTGTTCGAGAGGGCGAACTGCTCGCTCGTGTCGGCGGCGTTTTCACCGAGTTGGTGTCGTAGCTCTGGTTGTTTCAATCTATCTAACTGGGCGCGGAACTCGCCGTCGGTCTTGAGACAGTCGTGGCCGTCTTCGAGCCACTGGAACGTGTCGATGTCCCGAACGACGACCGGCTTGCCGGCGGTCATCGCCTCCAGCAGCGCGATGCCTTCGTTTTCCTCGTGGGTCGGGAAGAAGAACACGTCGCCGGCGGCGAAGGCGCCGCGGATGTCGTCGATGAAGCCGGGGAACGTGCAGTTATCGGGCGACTCCCGGATCAACTGCTTCGTCTCGCGGCCCTTCAAGGAAAGTTCGAGCGGCCCGAACCACGCGAAGTCCAGTTCGGGCATCTCCCGGGCGGTCTCGACGAACGTCTCCAAGCCCTTGCGCTTGATCACGTGGCCGACCTGAAACACGGTCGGCTCCGAGAGGTCGTAGCGCTCGCGGTACTCGGCTTCGAGCGATTCGAATCCCTCTAGTTTCTCGCGGTCGACGCCGTTAGAGATCACGGTCGTCGGCGTGTCGGTGTACGACCGGAGCAAGTTCTGGTTGTATTCGGAGGGACAGATCAGCCGGTCGCCGAGCGCGTACGCCCGGCGGAGGTACGGCCGAAGCGGTTTGGCTAGCGCGTTCGTAAATCGGAAGCTGTCCCCGAAGTCCTCGGCGGTGACGTGGGTGTGGATGACGACCGGCACGTCGTTGCGCCGGGCTCTGACGGCATGGGCCACCGATCGGGGCCCCATCAGATTGAGATGGAGCACGTCGGCCGACAGCGTCGGCTCGACGGTGTAGTCGATCCCTTGGCGGTCGAGCATCTTGCGCTGGTGACGGACCGACTCGGCGATGCCGCCAGTGATCGAATCCGAGAACTCGAAGTAGTGGCTGACCTTCATTTCGATCCCTCCGGGCGGTGAGCGACGGCATCCGCCGACGCGGAGCTGGCTACTTGTCGACTTCGAGCCACGGAACCTCCATCAGCGCGGGGATGTGCGTCTCGATGTGATGTTCCCAGACGCCCTCCTCGCCGAAGGCCTCTCCGTGGTCCGCGGTGACGACGACATCGCCGTCGAGTTCCTCGACGAGGTCCTCGACTTCCTCCAATGCGATCCGGAGGTTCTCCTCGTAGTACGACATCGCCGTCGCGCGGGTGCCGTCCCGGAGCAGACTCACGGGGTCGAGTTCGAGCCACAGTCCCGCCTTCATCGCAAACTGGCTCTCTTCGAGGACGCTCTCGACTTTCGGACGGACGGTGTTGCCGATCGACGACAGGATGCCGCCGCCGCTGCCATCCTCGCCGGACTCTTCTTCCTCCTGTCGCCGGATGCCCTTGCGGATCTGCTTGAGCTTCTGGCCCTTGCCGCGCGTGAGATACGGTGCGTGGGGCTGCATGAAGTGGATCACCGTCCGGTCAGCCTCCTCGACGGCGTCCTGATTCTGGCGGAACGCGTTAGTCATGCTCTCGGGTGGCACCGTGCCCAGATCGTCGTCCCAGCCGGTCTTCCAGACGTCGAACACGTTCGAGATGTGATTCGATGCCGTCCACTCGTAGTCACAACTGGCACCCCACTTGAGTTCGTTCAGCGGGATGCCCAGATCGTTGATAAAGGGGTTCGAGGAGAAGTAGGCGATGTCGTGATCGCCATCGAGCGTGCGATAAGCCCACTCGGGCGTCGAGGAGCCCTTGCTCCAGCGCTTTTCGAGCGACCCGTCGAGATAGTCGTCGTAGACGTCACTGAAGACGTCGTACCGGGCCGCGTCAAGTACAATGCAGTAGTCCCACTCTGATTCGAGGAAGCGCTGGTCCTGCATCAGTCGTCGGAAGATTCGAACGTAGCTCTATATGCTTTCCGATACGTTCGACGGGCGGTAGAGCGTATCAAACGGGTTGCTATCGCCGGTACGTGCAGTGTTGAGAAAGCACAACTCCTATTGTGCCGACATTGGAACACCGAGTATGGACAGGTCTGCTGTGAATCGACGTGCGGCGACGCGAGGAGTACCGTGACCAACGACGAGCAATCCGAGTCGGACCTACGGGAACCGGCCGGCGAGTTGGTCAGCCGAGCGCGCAGCGGCGTCGCGCAGGCACGCGATCGGATCTCGCGGAACCACCTTCGCATCGCGTTCGTCGGCGTGCTGTTGCTGTGTGCGGGTGTGCTCGCCTACGGCGCCGCGACGGCGACGACGACCGCCAACGCCGAGGCGGTGCCCGAGGCGCCGCCGACCGAGAATCATACGGTCATCACCGAGTCCGGACGCTACGGGACGATCATCGCGTACAACCCCAACGGGAGTCTGCAGTACTACAACAACAGCCACACGAAGTACTTCGACGTGGACCCCGTCGAGGGGACCTCGATGACCGTCGAGTACGCGGCGACCGACACGATCCACACCGAAGGTCCGAACTGCCGGGCGCCGCCGTGTGCGCGTAACCTTCTGGAACGGACGAATCTCTCGACCGGCGAAACCGAGATCCTCTACGAGCGGATGGATTATCAGGAGACCGCCGCCGAGTGGCACGACATCGACCGGATCAACGAGACCCACGTCGCGGTGGCCGACATGATCGCCGATCAGGTGTTCATCGTCAACACCGAGACCGAGATCATCACGTGGATGTGGGACGCCCAGAGCGAGTTCCCGCTCGACGAGGGCGGTGCTTACCCCGGCGACTGGGCCCACCTCAACGACGTTGAGGTGCTCCCCGACGGCCGGATCATGGCGAGTCTGCGCAATCAGGATCAGGTCGTGTTCATCAACCGGACGACCGGGATGCAAGACGACTGGACGCTCGGCGAGGAGGACAACTACGACATCCAGTACGAGCAGCACAACCCCGACTACATCCCCGAATCGCAGGGCGGCCCCGCGGTCGTCGTGGCCGACTCCGAGAACGGCCGCGTGCAGGAGTTCCAGCGCGAGGACGGCGAGTGGGTTCGTACGTGGGAGTGGGCCGACGAGCAGATGCAGTGGCCCCGCGACGCCGACCGACTGCCCAACGGCAACACGCTGATCGCCGACTCCAACGGCAAGCGCGTGCTGGAAGTGAACCAGTCGGGCGACATCGTCTGGGAGGTCCCGATGTCGCTTCCCTACGACGCCGAGCGCCTCGAAACCGGTGACGAGAGCGCCGGCGGCCAGAGCGCCCGCCAGCTCGGCCTCGAATCCCAAACCGTCGCCGAGAGCGACGAGAGCGACGGCGGCGCCTTCGGCTTCGATCCGTTCGACCGCGTCGAGTCGACGGTCGTCGGACTGGTGCCTCATCGCATCCACAACGCGATCGTGTTCGTCTCGCCGGTGTGGATGGGCGACACCGAGTTCGGTGCGGCCTTCGTCGCCATCCTGATCGCGCTGAGTTGGATCGGCCTCGAAACGCGGTGGCGCCTCGGCGACGCCGGCATCACGTTCCGGTCGCCGGTCACGCGCCGCGGCGGCTGACGGTTACGGTACGACTTTTTTCGGCGCACGACGCCGCCGGACGGGACGGCCGTCAGAACAGCAGCACGTGACCGAACACCAAGTAGAGACCGGCGAGAATCGTCTGGAAGGATAGCGAACCGATCGCCGAGAGGACGACGAACTTCCTGTGGTCCATCTCCGAGAGCCCGGCGGGAATCGTCAACAGCCCGCGGATCATCAGCATCGAGTTGCTCACCGGAACGGCGATGGGCCCCCAGCGATCGAACCACCGGTCGAGCGTGTCGAGGCGGGACTCGGAGACGCGGAACCAGCGCTTTTCGAGCAGGTACTCGCGGCCGCCCCGGCGGAGCAGGCGAAAGAGCAGGTACTGGCCGATCGTCGTCCCGATGACGGCGATGATGACGACGAGGACGACGGTGCTGGGCGAAGCGCCCATCACCAGCAGCGCGCCCGGCACGACGAGTTCGCTCGGCATGAACCGCAACATCATCGCGCCTTCGAGGATACAGATGCCAAAGAGCACGAGCAGGCCGAGCTCGGAGCTGAGCCACGTCTCGACCCACTCTGGCAGATACTCGGCCTGTAGCAGCATTCTTCCGTCGCTTGACCGGTGGCGAAGTTAAGGGTTGCTTGTCAGGATTCGGAACAGCCGACGACAGCGCGGGGGCGGCCGATGCCGCTTACTCCATGTAGCCCAGATCGCGCAGGCGCTCGCGCATCTCCTCGTCGGCGTCGTCGAGCGCGTCCGCGCTGCCGGTCTCGACGCCGTCGGCGTCGGTCCACGCGCCGCCGACCCCCTCCTCAAACTGGGCCAGCGCGCGCTCGGTCGCAGCGGCGGCCTCGTCGTCGGCGGGATCGACCGGAGACAGCTCGTTCGGATCGTCGTCAAGGCGATAGGCTTCGTCGTCGATCCGGTCGGCGCGGACGTACTTGGCGTCGAGACGCCGAGCGGCGCGAAGCCGCGAGTACGCGCGGTGGTCGTCGGGGAGTTCGATCCCCGCCTCGGACGCTTTCTCTTCGAGGTGGTGGAGCTCGATCACCGGCTGGGAGTACTCGACGAAGCCGTAGTCGGCGTCGCCGTCCTGTGCGGTGACGGCCCGCTGTCCCGGGTCGGGGTCGTCGGCCTCGGCGAACTCCCGGTAGCTCGCCGAGAGCAACGATCGGGTCCGATCCCGCGAAACGGCGTCGAACTCGTACCCGCCGGCGTCGGCCGGGTCGAGGCCGACGGCGTCGAGCACTGTGTGATACAGGTCGACGAGTTCGACCTGCTCGCCGCGGCGGTCGGCGTCCAGTTCGGGATGTTTGACCATCAGCGGAACGTTGATCAGCTCGTCGTACAGCGCGAACTCGTGGCCGTAGAGGTCGTGCTCGCCGAGGTTCTCGCCGTGGTCGGCACAGACGACGACCGTCGTGTCCTCCCAGCGGCCCGTCTCGCGGAGCCAGTCGAACAGGCGCCCGAGTTCGGCGTCGATGTGGGCGATCTCGGCGTCGTACAGGCCTCGGATATCCTCCCACTCCTCGTCGTTGATCTCGCGGGCGCCGGAGTTGAACTCCTTGGAGTTCTGGCAGACCTCCGAGGAGTCGACGCCCGGCGCGAACTGCTCGCGGTACTCGTCGGGCGGGTGATACGGCAGGTGGGCGTCCATCAGGTTGATGAAACCGAACCAGCCGGGATCCTCGTCGCTCTGTTCGATGAAGGACTTTGTCTGATCGATCACGGCCGGCGTCTTCGAGGCGGCGTCGTCGTCGCCCGCCAACTTCGCGTGGGCCTTCGCCCCGAGGTGGACGATCCGATTGGCCAGATCGCGCAGGCGCTCGTTGTCGTTGATCGTCTGCCAGAGGTTTGCAAGAGTTCCCGAGAGGAAGTTCCCGGGCATGATCTCGAAGGAGGTGTCGTGGTGCTCGAAGCCCCGGGTGAGCTTGGTGTAGGGCGTGATCCATGCGTTCGAAGAGTAACACGCCGTGTCGTAGCCCCCCGCCGACAGCACCGACGCCAGCGTCGCCACGTCGTCGAGGTAGGGACTTTCCTGGTCGGCGCCGTGCTGGCTCGGATACAGACCGGTGAACATCGACGCGTGGACGGGCAAGGTCCACGGCGCCGGCGCCACCGCGTCGTCGAAGACGGTCGCCTCCTCGGCGAATTCGCCGAGATTCGGCGTCGTCTGCCTGTCGTAGCCGTACGGCGTCAGATGGTCCTTTCGGACCGTGTCGAGCACGACGAAGAGAACGTTAGACGGACTCGAACTACTCATTACCGGGCGTTCCGCGCAATCACGGATAAAACGCTCGAAACGGACGTTTGATTCGCGGCCGCACAACGGTTAACAACGGAAACATTTTGAAGGGGCGCATCCACCGTGAATGTGAATGGACGGGCGCAACTGGAGGATGCTCGCAGCGGGCGTGGTGGGCGCCCTCGTCATCTTCGCCGTGCTGTTCTATCTCGTCGGCGGGCAACGAATTATCGAGGAGCTGACTCATGCGACGCCCTCGCTGGTCGGGGCGACAGTCGGGCTCGGGCTCCTCTGGCTGGTCGCTTGGAGTCTGATGCTTCGGACGATTCTCGGGACGCTCGACGTTCCCGTCGCCGTTGTGCGCTCGTTTGCGATCTACGCCGCTGCGGTGTTTGCCAACAACGTCACGCCGTTCGGACAGGCGGGCGGCGAGCCGGTCGCTGCCCTGCTGATATCGCGGTCGTCAGACGCCCGCTACGAGACCGGTTTGGTCGGTATCGCCAGCCTCGACGTTCTCAACGTCGTGTCTTCGCTTTCGCTGATCGGCCTCGGCGTCAGCTACTACGCTGTCAACTTCACGTTGGGCGAGCGTCTCGAAACCGCCGTCATCACTGTCGGCGTGCTCGCCACCGCCATTATCGTGGCGTTCACGTTCGTCTGGCACCACCGCGACCAGTTCGTCGAGTACGTCGCGGGCGGCCTCGCCCGCGTGCTCGGTCGCATCCCGCTCGACCGGTTCGACGACACCGACGAGGACAGCCTCGTCGAACGGATGCAGCGCTTTTTCGGACACGTCGAGCGCGTGGCCGTCAGCCGCCGCCGACTGGCGATCACGATCGGGCTCTCGACGGTCGGCTGGCTGTTCCAAGGCGCCGCGCTGATGGCTGCGTTCGCGGCGGTCGGCTACTCGGTGCCGTTCTACGTCGTGCTGTTCGTGATTCCGCTGGGCAACATGGCGGGCGCGGCGCCACTGCCCGGCGGGCTGGCCGCTATCGAAGCGACGTTCGTCGCGCTACTGGTTCCGACGACGGGACTGCCGGGCTCTGCGGTGGCCGCCGCTGTGCTGATCTACCGATCGGTGATCTACTGGATGCCGATACTGATCGGCGGCGGCTCGATGACGGCCTTCGGCGTCCGGTCGTTCGCGTGACCACCGAAGCCAACCGAACGCCTTTTTGCGCTGATCGCGTCAGTTCAACACCATGGCGACGAAAGCTCGCTCTCCGAGGACAGTCCGTCAGCAGCGCCGCCGAACCGCGGACCGGTGTTGCTGTCGGGGCGGCGGGGTGCGAGTGACGCCTGCAGGACGACGGGGAACGCACGGAGACCGCGTACTGGGCGCGCCGGGCGCCGACGGACGAGCCACCCATGCTTGATCGGGTTCGAGAGGATGTCCGGACGGCCTTGGAGAACGACCCCGCGGCGAGAAGCCGACGCGAGGTCCTCACCAGCTATCCGGGACTGCACGCGGTGTGGCTCCACAGGGTTGCCCACGCCCTGTGGAACCGTGGCCTGACGTGGCCAGCGCGCCTTCTCTCACATCTCTCGCGCTTTCTCACCGGCGTCGAGATCCATCCCGCCGCGACGATCGGCCGGCGGTGCTTCATCGACCACGGCGCCGGCGTCGTGATCGGCGAGACTGCCGAGGTCGGCGACGACGTGCACATGCACCACGGCTGCACGCTCGGGGGCAACTCGCCCAGACCCGAGAAGCGCCACCCCACGCTCGAGGACGGCGTCACGCTCGGCGCCGACGCGACGCTCGTCGGCGACATCACAATCGGCGAGGGCGCGACCGTCGGCGCCGGCGCGGTCGTCGTCGACGACGTTCCCCCGGAGACGACGGTGATGGGCGTCCCGGCCGAACCAGTCGAGACGGGGGCGGCGACCGCCGACTCCATCGCGGACGCCGACTCGGACGCCGAGGCCGACCCCCCAGATGACGCTGACCGATCGGCCGACATCGAACAGCCGGACGACGCCGAACCGGAGGCAGCTCGCGCCGCGACGGCGGCGTGTGGCGACGCCGGCCGAGGCGGCACCGTCGCGCTCCTCGAGGAACGCGACGCCGAGGAGCCCGATCCCGACGAACTGCTGGATGCGATCGACGCGGCGCTGGCCGACGCCGAAGCCCGCCAGCGCGAACTCCGCGAGTTGCGCGAGGACGTAGAACGGCTGACCGATCGGTAGTGAGCTGTTACTCGGCTGCTCGCCGGAAGCCGGTCTCCGGCTACTCGTCGAGCAGGTGCCGCGCGATCACCGTTTTTTGAATCTCGCTGGTGCCCTCGTAGATCGTCGTTACCTTGGCGTCCCGGTAGAGCCGTTCGACCTCGAACTCGGTGACGTAGCCGTAGCCGCCGTGGACCTGCACCGCCTCTGAGGTGACGTCGACAGCCGTCTCGCTGGCGGCGTACTTGGCCATGCTAGCGAGCATCACGGGATCGTACAGCGACGCCTCGCGTCCGCGCTCGTGGGCGGCCGCGGCGTCGTAGGTGAGCGCTCGGGCGGCCTGAATCTGCGTGGCCATCTCGGCGAGTTTGTGGCGGATCGACTGGATCTCGGCGATCGGCTGGTCGAACTGCTCGCGCTCGGTGGCGTACTCGCGGGCCCGGTCGAAGGCGTCCTGCGCGAGTCCGACCGACTGAGCGGCGATGCCGATGCGGCCTTCGGTGAGGATCGACAGGGCGGCGCGAAGCCCGGCACCGACTTCGGTCAGCCTGTTTTCGGCGGGTATCTCGACCCCGTCGAAGCGCAGTGCGGCGGTGTCGCTCGCGCGCAGGCCCATCTTGTCTTCGGTCTTCTCGACGACCAGTCCGTCGGCGTCGGCCGGGACGACGAACTGCGTGATCGAGTTCGGGTCGGCTCGGTCGGTCTTGGCGAACACGACGACGACGCCGGCCCGCGCGCCGTTGGTGATCCACTGCTTGCGCCCGTCGAGGACGTACGACTCGACCGCGCCGTCGTCACCTTCGACGGGACGGGCTTCGGTGGACATTTCGGCGGGATTCGAACCGGCGTCGGGCTCCGAGAGCGCGAACGCGCCGACCGGACGCCCTTCTGCCATCTCGGGAAGCCAGCGCTCTTTCTGATCAGCGTCGCCGAACGTGGCGATACAGGCCGTCGCCAGACAGTGGACCGACAGCGCCGTCGCCACGGCGAGCGAGCCGTAGGCCACCTGTTCGTTGACGACGGCGTAGGTCGTCTGGTCGGCACCGTAGCCGCCGTATTCCGTCGGCGTCGTCAGCCCCGTGAGGTCCAGATCGGCCAGTCTATCCCAGATATCCTCGGGGAACTCGCCGGTCTCGTCGGCCTCGGCCGCGATCGGCTGGATCTCCTCGACGGCAAACTCCCGGACGACATCCCGGACCGCTCGCTGCTCTCCGGTGAGGGTCATACCCTGACTTCAGATTCCGAATGGAAAAAGATGATCTTCTCGCAGACGGGCCACTCACGCCTCACGAAGGTAGGCAACCACGTCGCCCGGATCGGCGTCGAGGCCGCCGCCCTGTGCGAGGTCGGCGTCGCCACCCCCACCCCCGCCGAACGCGTCGGTCACGTCCTCGATCTCCGCCGCGGCGTCGACGGCGTCGCCTGCCGCGACGACGACGACGAACGGCGGGCGCTCGGCGCCGACCAGCGCGACGGCGTCCGCTGGGCTTGCTTCCGGGTCGTCACTCTGCACTCGCTCCCGAAGGGCGTCAGCGGCGTCGTTGGGGCCGACACCCTCAATCGTGCCGACGCGCCAGACGGCATCGTCACGCTCGGCGTCAGGAAGGGCCGCGATCCGGGCGTCGACCAGAGACTCCCGGAGATCGGCGGCCTTGTCGGCGAGATCGTCGCGCTCCTCGCGGAGTCGGTCGAGCGCTTCGGGGACCGTCTCGACGTCTACGTCGAGGCGCCGCGCGGCGGCCGTCGCCGCGACCGTCTCGTCTCGGCGGCGCCCGATGCCGGCCGGCCCGACGGCGAACTCCACGCGTGTTCGGCCCGCGCCGGGGTTCGACCGATCGACCAATGTCACGGGCCCGATCTCGCGGGTGTTCCGGACGTGGGTGCCGCCGCAGGCTGCAACGTCCCAGTCCTCGATCGTGACGAGTCGGACGGCGTCGGCATCCCCGCCCGCGATTCCCTCCTCGGTCGCAGCGTTGTACGCCACGTCGTCCCGCTCGAACGCCTCGTCCGCTGGTGTCGTCTCCCACGCGACCTCGCGAGCGTCCCAGACGACCCGGTTGACCGCGCGTTCGAGGTCGGCGAGCGTCTCGTCGTCGATTTCGGCGTCGGTCAGGAAGTCGATGCGGACCGTCTCGTCGCCGCCGAGTTCGCCCTCGGGCGCGCCGATGTCGAATCCGGCGTAGTCCACCTCGTCGAACAGCCGGCGCGCCGCGCCGTACAGCGCGTGACTGGCGGTGTGAGCGCGCATGCAGTACATCCGGCGCTCCCAGTCGATCGTACACAGCACGGACTGGCCGGGGCGGACGGCGTCCGGTTCGGCGAGTTCGTGGACGACGGCTCCGTCGTCCAGTCGGACGTGCTCGACTCCGTGCGTGCCGATCCGTCCGGTATCTGCCGGTTGGCCGCCGCTCTCGGCGTAGAAATACGTCGTCTCGAGGTACACGTCACAGCCGTCGACGGCACGCACCGACGTGGAGAACTGGGTCGTGTACGGTTCGGCCGCCGCGCGTTGTCCGCTCATCACTCGCAGGTCACGAGGCGCCTACAAAAGTTATCGGGCCGCCGGCCGGCGTCACTCGGCCAGTTCGACGCCGAGTCGCTCTTCGAGGGCCGCGATCATCGACCCGGAGACGCCGGCCTGATTGGCACGGCCCTGCTCGATCGCCAGCAGGTCAGACTCGGGGAGCTCCAACTCCTCGGCGAGTTCCTCGCGCTGGAGGCCGGCGTCCTGCCGGGCGGACTCGGCGACCGAGCCGTAGTCGGTCACGAGATACGGCAGGGGGTCGTCGTCGTAGTGGGTGCCCTCTTCCTCCCAGCGGGAGGTGTCGCCGTCCCACATCGACGTTTCGGAGTTGGCCGCTTCGACCGGGTTGCGGTCGGTACCGGAGTCGCCGCCGGACTGGTCCGTTTTCTTCTGATCCTTGTGCGCGTTGTCGTCGTGAGGGGCACAGTCGGGACAGACGTCCAGCTCGGCGCCGGCGACGTTTGCCGGTCGCAGCGACGCGCTGGTCGCCCCGCAGAGCTCGCAGGCGTCGGCGTCGCCCGACCCCGACGAACTGCCCGTCGAATACTTGGCCATGGGTCCGTGTAGGGAAGACTCTCATTTCAATTGCGCGGTGCCGGGTCATCGGCACACGACGCGGTGGCGACTCGGTGAGGCGCCGACGAGACAGCAGACTCGGCGAGAATCAGACGGGGTCGAGCAGGTCCTCGGGCGCGTCGCCGAGCGCGCCGAGCGCGTCGGCCTCGATGTGGTGGAGATCGCCGGGGATCACGAGCAGGTGCAGCGGGTCGCCGAAGCTCCGCTCGGCGAGGGCGTCGATCCGATCGGCGGCGACGAGCGGGTCGGGACTGCCGGCGCGGGCCACGACGACGCCAAGCTCCTCGCCGAATTCCTCGGCGAACTGCTCGGCGGCGATGTCAGCGGTCATGTACTCCTCGCGCTCGGCCTTGATGTCGAGGTAGACCAGCGTGTGAAGCCCCCGCTCGCGGTTCGCGCTGATCGTCTCGACGACGCTGTCGGGGACGCCCTCGGCGCCGTGGGCGTACTCGAACGGCAGGGTCGTCGCCTTGCCGAATCGGTAGTTCTGCAGCCCGGTCAGGCCGCTGGCGGCCGATTGGGCTGTGACGCCGTGGACGACCTGCGTGTCGATGCCGCGCTCGTGCGCGCGAAGCCGGAGGTCAACGTGGGTCGTCGAGACCATCGTGTCGCCGGCGGTCAGAAAGACGGCGTCACCCTCCGCGGCGGCGTCGAGGATCGGGTCCGGATCCTGTTCGACGCCCGCCCGATCGCGGACTTCGATCTCGATGTCGTGGTGCGATTCGAGCTCCTCGACGGTCGCGCCGACGAGCTTGCTGGTGTAGAACTCGGCGAACGCGCGATCGGCGTCCCGCAGGGCGTCTCTGCCCTCGACCGTGATCGAGCGCTCGTCGTAGAGTCCGAGCCCGACGAAAGTGAGCATGCTCCCACTGGGTGCGTGCGAGTGAAAAGTCGTGCGAGTCGCGCCGGTCACTCCGTGGCCACGTCGTCGGGGCCGCCGGCCTGCTGAACCCAGACCGTCTTCCGGTTGACGAACTCCCGGATGCCCATGTGGCTCAGCTCCCGGCCGTAGCCCGAGTCCTTGATGCCGCCGAAGGGCAGGCGGGGATCGGACTTGACGAGTTCGTTGACGAACGTCGCCCCGGCGTCGATCCGGCGCGCGAGGCGCTCGCCGCGCTCTAGGTCTTCAGTCCAGATCGACGCACCCAGTCCGAGATGCGTGTCGTTGGCCAATTCGACCGCCGCCTCGGCGTCCTCGACGCGGAACAGCGCCGCCGCGGGGCCGAACACCTCCTCGGTCGCCATCGGCGCGTCGCGGGGCACGTCGGTGACGACCGTCGGCGGGTAGAAGGCGCCCTCGCGGTCCAGCGGTTCGCCGCCACACCGGATCGTCGCGCCGGCGTCGGCGGTGGCCGTGACCTGCTCGTGGAGGTCTTCCATGAGATCCTGTCGGGCCTGCGGGCCGACATCCGTCTCCTCTTCCATCGGATCGCCGACCGTGAGCGCCTGCATCTGCTCGACGAAGCGCTCCTCGAACTCGTCGTACACGTCGTCGTGGACGACGAATCGCTTCGCGGCGATGCAGGACTGGCCGGAGTTGAGCGTCCGCGCCTGCACGCCAGTCTCGATGGCGGCGTCGAGGTCGGCGTCGTCGAGCACGACGAAGGGATCGCTCCCGCCGAGTTCGAGGACGTGTTTTTTGAGATTTCGGCCGGCACTCGCAGCAACGGCTCGGCCGGCGCCTTCGCTCCCGGTGAGCGTGACGGCCCGGATCCGGTCGTCGGCAATCACGCCGTCGACCCGGTCGGAGCCGATCAGTAGCGTCGAGAGCGCGCCCTCGGGCGCGCCCGCCTCGGCGAAGATGTCCTCGATGGCCAGCGCGCAGCCGGGGACGTTCGAGGCGTGCTTGAGCACGCTCGTGTTGCCCGCCGCCAGCGCGGGGGCGACGAAGCGAAACACCTGCCAGAACGGGAAGTTCCACGGCATGATCGACAGCACCGGCCCGAGGGGTTCGTAGGAGACGAACGTCTTCGATTCGGGCTCGCTGCCGATCACCTCGTCCTGGAGGTGCTCGTCGGCGCGCTCGGCGTAGTAGTCACAGACCCACGCGCACTTTTCGACCTCCGCGCGGGCTTCGGTGATCGGTTTTCCCATCTCCGAAGTCATCAACTCGGCGTACTCGTCGGCGCCGTCGCGCAGCACGTCGGCGGCGTCGCTCAGGAGCTCTTGGCGCTGTTCGATGCTGGTGTCGGCCCACGACGACGCCGTCTCGGCCGCGGCGTCGAGCCGCTGCTCGACATCGTCCTCGTCGTGTGTCTCGTACTCGTCGATCACCTCGCCGGTGGCAGGGTTGGTGCTTTCCATATGGCGTTCCTCCTGTAGTGTTACGCCAGAGAGGACAAACATCTGGGGGGTGACCGACGCGCCAGAGAAGCAGACGGCTCTGCGAAGGGCGGTGGATTTTTCGAGGTATGGGAAAAACGTGCGCCGCACAGATGTCCGCCGAGAAAGTCTGTCCGGACTGCGAGGAGCCGCTGGTGGAAATGGAGTTGCAAGGAACGAGCGCGATGGGTTCGCTCACGATCGTCGCAGAGGCGACAGACGACGGGTTTCTGAGCGGCATCCGGGCCGACGAGATTCTCACTCCGGTTCCGTACGTCTGCCCCGAGTGCCGACGAACCCTCGTGTACGCGGAGGAGTAAGCGGCGATTCGAGGTGATCTGAGAGCGCCGTATCGCTTCTCAGACGCCGTCGCCGCGGTCTGACATCACCGACTCGCCGGGCCGCGTCATGGCGCCGACGCCGAGCTTGGTGCCGGCGTTGAGGCTCGTGTTGATGCCGGTCTTGACGCCGTCGGCCAGCACCGTCCCGAGCTTCCGGCGGCCGGTGTCGACCTGCTCGCCCTTGACGGCCATCCGGACGGACTGGTCGTCGTGGCGGAGGTTCGCCACCTTGGTACCGGCACCGAGGTTGGCGTCGGCGCCGATGATCGAGTCGCCGACGTACGACAGGTGGCCGGCGCTGGCGCCGGAGAGCAGGATCGAGTTTTTCACCTCGACCCCGTTGCCGACGCGGGCGTCGGGACCGATCACGGTCGCGCCCCGGACGTAGGCGTTGGGGCCGACATCGGCGCCCGATTGGACGAGAACGGGGCCTTCGACGTACGCGCCCGACCGGACGCGGGCGCCCTCCTCGACGACCACGTCGCCTTTCAGCGTTGCGCCGTCTTCGATCTCACCGTCGAGTCGGCGCGAGCAGTTGGCCAGCAGATGCTCGTTGGCGTCGAGCACTTCCCACGGCCGGCCCACGTCGAGCCACTCGCCCTCGTGCTCTGCGGCGACGACGCGGTCGCCGTCCTCGATCAGCATCTCGATCGAGTCGGTGATCTCGTACTCGCCGCGTTCGCTCCTGCCTGTGCGATCGATGTACTCGAAGATGGCCGGATCGAAGGCATACAGGCCGAGATTCGCCAGATTCGACGGCGGGTCGTCGGGCTTCTCGGCGATGCCGACGACGCGCTCGCCGTCGCGCTCGACGACGCCGTAGGATCGGGGGTCCTCGACGCGCATCGTCGCCATCGCGGTGCCGTCGGCGGCCGCGAGCTTGGCGACCAGTCCGTCGTCGATGACGACATCGCCGTTGAGCGCGAGAAAGCGCTCGTCGACGTACTCGTCGGCCCGGCCGATGGCGTGGGCCGTCCCGCGCTGTTCTTCTTGGTCGACGTACGTGATCGGCTTGCCTCTGTGAGAGTCGCCGAGGTGGTCGCTGATCGCGTCGGCGCGATAGCCCACGACGAGCACGTAGCCGTCGACGTACTCGGCGGCGGCGTCGAGGACGTGCTCGACCAGCGGCTTTCCGGCGACAGGAACCATCGGCTTGGGTCGCGTCGCCGTCAGCGGGCGCATGCGCGTCCCCTCGCCGGCCGCGAGGACGACCGCTTTCACGACGCTGACACCTCCGACAGCTCCGTGCCGCGACGCTCCGATCGCCGCCGACCCGGCTTCGTTCCCGTTGCACTGCGGACGGTCAGTAGCGTTGTCACAGGCCCCACTTCGAGAGCCGGGTTGAATACCTTGGCGTGTAACAGGTCACTTCCGTCGGTGGTAGGGAACCAATAACGCTTTTGCACCCGTGGCGTCCAATCCGGGTACGATGGCCGAGACGGACGTCTGCGTCGTGATCCCGACGCTGGACGAAGCCGCGACGATTGGCGACGTGATCGAGGAGTTCCACGAGCGGGGATACGAGAACGTCCTCGTGGTCGACGGCGGGTCCAGCGACGGCACCCGCGAGATCGCCGAGGACAGCGGCGCGCGGGTGTTCGTCCAGTCCGGTTCGGGAAAAGGGCAGGCGGTGCGCGAGGCGCTGACTCGGATCGACGCCGAGTACGTGCTGATGCTCGACGGCGACGGCACCTATCGGCCCGGCGACGCCGAGGCCCTGCTCGAACCGCTCTGGGAGGGCCGCGCCGAGCACGTGATCGGCGACCGCTTCGCCGAGATGCATCCCGACGCGATGTCGCGGCTCAACCGGTTCGGAAACGGGATCATCAACCGCGCGTTCGGCGTCGTCCACCACCGCGATCTGGGCGACATCCTCAGCGGGTATCGGGCGTTCACGCTGTCCTCGACCGAACATCTCGATCTGACCGCCGACGGGTTCGGTATCGAGACCGAGTTCTCCGTCGAGTGCGTCCGTCACGGGATCGACACGGAAGTCGTCCCGATCCACTACGACCCCCGGCCGGACGGCTCGGAGACGAACCTCCACCCGATCCGGGACGGCGCGACGATCATGCTGACGCTGTACCGGTTGGCGAAGATGAACAACCCGCTATTTTACTACGGCAGCATCGGCGTCGCCGCGATCCTGACCGGGATGCTGGTTGCGGTGTGGGTCGCCTATCGGTGGTTCGTCGTCGGCATCAGCCACGAGGTCATGGCGATGCTGTCGGGCTTTGGCGTGTTGCTCGGCGTGCAACTGCTCATGTTCGGCGTCCTCTCGGATATGATCGTCACGCTCCACCGCGAGCAGCGCCAGCGCCTCGAACGGACCACGAACGGGCGCGACGAGGACTGATAGGCCGCACGACCGCAGCGGGAGGATGGCGCGGCGCGGCGTCAGAACGGCAGAATAGCGCGCAGTTGGCCGAGCATGCCGGTGTCGGCGCGTCGGGCGTCGAACACGGGATAGAGCGCATCGAGCAGTTCGTTCTGCGAGTCGTACTCCGATTCGTCGACGGCCGCGAGCGCCTCCTCGATGGCGATGGTCCGGCCACGGGCGTCGTAGGGAATCTCCGCGCCAGCGAGCGCCTGCCGGATCTCTTCGTCGGTCGCGGGGAACCTGACATCGGCGTCGTCGAGACGCGCGTCGAGGGTCGCGATGCCGAACGCGATCGTCTCGGGCTCGTCGCCGTCGTCGCCGGTCGGTGGGCGGGCTGCCATAGTCGAGACGAGGCGGCTCCCCGCTCATCAACGCTGTGTTTCGGACGGGCGCGACGGCGTCGAGGATCGGCGAAAATTCCGTTCGCAAGGCCTTTCGTGATCGCCGACCCAGCCATCGGCATGACCGAGTACACGACGGTTTCGATCCCGAAGGATCTCGCCGATCGAGTCGAGGAGACGATCGACGGGACGAGCTTCTCGTCGACGAGCGATCTGGTCCGATTCTTGCTGCGCAGCATCGTCATCCAGCACCAACAGGAAGGCGAACTGACCGAGGCAGAGTTCGAAGAGATCACCGACCAGCTCCGCGAGCTGGGCTACATCGACTGATCAGTTCTCGAAGTCGTCGAGGTCGTCGACCGGCGGCGCGGCGTCGAGCACGACCAGCGACCGGCGTCGCCCGCGGCGGTCGAACGCGGCGACGGCGTCGCGGTCCCACGGGGGGATCGCGACGAGCACCACCTCGTGGAGATCATCTTCTTTCGTCACGTCGAGGCGACCGAGCGGGTGCGAGACGAACCGCCCCTGCGTCTGATGGGGTGGTGTCGTGACATCCATTCCGAAGACGGCGTTGACCGAGCGGTGCTGGCGAGGAACGAACAGATCCGTAAAGACCGGCGTCTCGGGGTCGAGATCGACGCCGCCGTCGAGATCACTAGCGGGCGTCACGGCGAGCGCGGCGCTAACTCGATCGGGGTCGTCTCCGGCGGCGAGATCGAGCAGTGCGTCGAGCAGCCCCTCCGTGACGTACACATCGGTCGGCACGTGCCAGGAACTACCGGCGGGGGAGGGTTAATCGTATCGAACGGGGAACCGTGGCGGCGCGGCGCTAGGGACGAACGCTCAGACCGGCAAGAAATCGCGTAGCGTCCCGACGTACAGCCGCGGGGAGCGGCGCCGAGCGCCGGCGAGTGCGTCGTCGAGGGCGCGTTTGGGGTCGTCGACGACCGGCGCGCCGTGGCCCACGACGATGCGCTCGGGCGAGAGGCCGCCGAGCGATCCGCGGGGCGGGAGCAGCCGCAGCATCGGGTGGACGCCGAGGCGCTCGTCGCCGGCGAGGAAGTAGTCGACCGCACCGAGCGCCTCGGGGACGACGAGCGTCCCGTCGGCGGGGGAAAACAACGCGACCTCGGTCCAGAACCCCCGATCGAGTACGCGGATCGACCGGTAGCCGGTATCGGCCAGTTCGGCGTCGAACCGCTCGACATCGGCGTCGATCTCGGCGGCCACGTCGTCCATCGTCGCGTGGACGTACACCGGAACGTCGTGGCGCCGCGCGACGGCCGCCGAATCGCGCTTGTGGCGGTCAAGCAGGATAACGACGCCGGCGATCCGACCGGGATCTGCGATCGTCTCGTCGAGATCGACGGTGTCGACGGGATCGACCAGCCACACGTCGGGTTCGTCGTCTTCGTCCTCGTGGGGGCCATCGACGACCAGCGCGTGGCTGGCTCGCTGCATCGTCTCGTCGGGATGGGCGATCCACGTCAGCCCGCCCTCCCAGCGGATCGTCTCGCTGTCGTCGGCCACGCCCGAGCCTTTCATCGGCATGTGCCGAACGAGGGGCGCCATTTAAATAAAGCCCGTCCCCCCGGCCAATTTGACGCCGCGGCGCGTACTGCCGATATGCTCACCGCGCTGTCACACCTAGCGCTGGAAGCCAAGCATCTCGCTCCGGTGCGCGAGTTCTACGAAGACACGCTCGATCTCGACGTGGTCGACGAGCGGGACGAGGAAGTGACGTTCGCGGCCGGCGAGTCGCGGCTCGTCGTCCGGCGGCCCTCGGGCGTCCCGCGGGGCGGGCTTCACACCCACTTCGCATTCTCGATCCCGGACGCCGAGTACGACGACTGGTGGGACCGACTCGCGGCGACCCACGAGCTAGAGGAGCACACCTTCGGCTCGGCGTCGTCGCTGTACTGCTACGACCCGGCGGGCAACTGCGTCGAGTTAGGTCAATCCGAGGTCGAGGGGCCGGGGATCGACGGCATCTTCGAGGTCGTGCTCGAAGTGGCGGACCTCGATCGGGCGCTCGAATTCTACGAGGCGCTGGGGTTCTCGGTGGTCGATCTCGGGACGGATCGGCGTCGCGTCCGGCTCTCGGGACCGGTGGATCTGGAGCTTTGGGAGCCACAGCTCGGACTCGCAGACGCCCGCGGCGGCGTCCACGTCGATCTCGGCTTCACCGCGTCGGATGTCGACGCCGCCGTCGAAGCGGTCGCGGATCGGGCCTGTCGAGTCCAGCGTCGCGGCGAGGTCGGCGTCGTCCGTGATCCCGACGGACACGTCGTGACGATAACTCCCGAACGGGATCGGTAGAAGTGCGGTTACAGCCGGTCGGTGTCGATCGAGACGCCGGGCGGCGAGACGATCAAGAAGCCGCGGAAGTGAACGAGTTCGCCGCCGCCGTCGCGGACGCCGCGGGCGAAGCCGGCTGCCAGTTCGTTGATGTCTCCCTCGACGGCGAGCACGAGAACGTTCCCGGCAAGCACCGTCCGGGACCACTCCTCGGGATCGGTCGTGCCGTCGAGCACGCCGAGCACTACCTCGCCCCCGATCGGCTCGTCCTCGTCGTCCTCCTCGATCTGATCCTCGACGGCGCCGAGATCGAGGCTGAAGTCGGTCATACCCCACCCCACGGAACCCCCCGGCAAAAATCCTTCTCAGTCCGGTTCGAGGGCGTTCGGTCTAAGAGTAGTCGAAAATCCGACGGCTGGGAGACAGCCCGCCGATCAGTCCTGCACGTACTCCTTCCGGAACCCGCGGAACTCGGTTCGGTGGGCCTCCTCGTCGGTCAGCAGCGTCACCGCGATGTCCTCGGTCACGAGGTCGTCGTTCTCCTCGGCGGCCTTCGCGAGCTGTTTGTACGTCTCGATGGCGTCGTCCTCGGCCTCGATGACGCCCTCGATCACCGAGGGAACGTCGGTCGTGTCCTCGGGCGGCTGAAGGGACTCCTGACTGGCCTCGAACTCCATCGACCCCGGCGGCTGCTCGTCGAGTTGCTTGAGCCGCTCGGCGAGCATCTGCGCGTGGTTGAGTTCTTCCTGTACGTCGGCTTCCAAGCTATTCTTGATCTCCTCGGCGCGGACGCCGTCGAGAACGACGGCGTTCGACAGGTAGTTCATCACGGTCTCGATCTCGTCGCTGTAGGCCTCTTTGAGCAGTCGGGTTACCTCGTCGTCAGACATAGCAGGCCGAGATACGGTCGGCCGGTAGATAGGTCTGGTGCCGAAGTAGCAAACCGAGGGCCGGAGAGCGACCGCGCGCGAGCGTCCGAAGCGGGGGAGGAGGTGCGGCGGAAGGGCAAAAAAGGGCGTCCGAGCACCGTGTGTGACTAACCAGCATCCGAACATGCAAATGTCTACTAGGAGTCATAGGCCGTTGAAGTGCGGCGATTCGGCGAGGCGGCCTGTCAATCGTGAACGTCATCTCGCCCGAAGCGTCTGTCCTAAAGACAGTTTTATATATGGAGAAGCGACTGTGATGTAGATACCATGTCCGACGACACGTCCATGGATTCGTCCTCTGGCACCAGCCAGGGGGGTCGAGTTCTTCCAGGGCACGTTAGATTCCACTGACGAGATCAAGTCAGCACGCGTTTTCGACACGACGCTCCGCGACGGGGAGCAATCGCCACGTACGTCGTTCTCCTACGAAGACAAACGGGAGATAGCGGCAGTACTGGACGAGATGGGTACCCACGTCATCGAGGCGGGGTTCCCGGTCAACTCCGACGCGGAGTTCGAGGCGGTTCGTGACATCGCAGAGAGCACGAGTTCGACCACCTGCGGGCTCGCCCGCGTGGTCGACAAGGACGTCGAGGCCGCCATCGACAGCGGCGTCGAGATGATCCACGTGTTCTCCTCGACCAGCGACGTTCAGATCGAGGATTCGATGCACGCGACCCGCGAGGAAGTAGTAGAGCGTTCGGTCGAGGCCGTCGAGCGAGTCAAAGAGGCAGGCGTGACCTGCATGTACTCGCCGATGGACGCGACCCGCACCGATGAGGACTTCCTGATCGAAGTGATCGAGGAGGTCAGCGACGCCGGCACCGACTGGATCAACATCCCCGACACCTGCGGCGTGGCGACGCCGCGCCGGTTCTACGACCTGATCAGCACGGTCGTCGATCACACCGACGCGCGCGTCGACGTCCACACCCACGACGACTTCGGGCTGGCGACGGCCAACGCCCTCTCGGGCATCGAGGCCGGCGCCTCGCAGGCCCAAGTCTCGGTCAACTCCATCGGGGAGCGGGCCGGCAACGCCGCCTACGAGGAGTTCGTGATGGCAGTCGAGTCGGTCTATCAGGTCGACACCGGCATCGACACGACCCGAATCACGGAGCTGTCCCGACTCGTCGAGGAGCTGAGCGGCATCGACGTGCCGGGCAACAAGCCCGTCGTCGGCGAGAACGCCTTCTCCCACGAGAGCGGCATCCACGCCGCCGGCGTCATCGAGAACTCCGACACGTTCGAGCCGGGCGTCATGACGCCCGATATGGTCGGCGCGAACCGAAAGCTGGTGTTGGGCAAGCACACCGGCAACCACTCGGTCCGCGAGCGACTGGAGGACGCCGGCTTCGAGCCGACCGAGGAGGAGGTCCGCGCGGTCACCCGCCGCGTCAAGGACTTCGGCGCCGAGAAAAAGCAGGTCACGATGGAGACGTTAGAGCGGTTTGCCCGCGAGGAGGGCGTCACGCGCACGGAGGAGGTCCGGGTCTGATGCCCCACGCCGGGATCGTCGTTTCTCCCCTCGGGGAGCGACGGGTGGAGTGGACGCAAAGCGCTCGCCGGCCCAGATGCGGGACCGCCGGCCGCGCCCACCCCAGCGACGGGCCCGTTTTCAGGAACAGACGCCCGACCGAAACGCGCAACAATTATTACGGCCGAGAGCATCAGATCGTCAATGATGAGACGGACCACCGCTGCCGACGGCGCACGCCCGGTCAGCGCCCGGTTCGTCGCGGCCATTCTCGTGACGCTCGGTGTGATCGTAGGGGCCCGATAGCCCCTCACTCACCCACTTCTCGACACCTGATCGCACCGGCTTCAGATCGTCCAGCATCCGCTCGACACATGTATCGAACCACCACACACCGACGACAGTATCGACAGCCAACCACCACGACGCGGCGCCACAACGCACCGGCAACGGCCAGTGATGCGGCATGAGCGAGCGCGCTCCCGTCACCGAAACCGAGAAGGAAGCGACCGACGCCGGCGACGCCGCGGACGCCGCGGCGTCCGGCGCCAACCGAACTCCCGAGGAGCGCGCCGACGACCGCCCCGTCGAAACGGGCGCACAGTCAGTCGTTCGCTCGCTGGAGAACGCCGGTATCGAGTACCTGTTCGGCGTCCAGGGCGGTGCGATCATGCCCGTCTACGACGCGCTCTATGACTCCGACCAGCTCACCCACTTCACGATGGCTCACGAGCAGGGCGCGGCCCACGCCGCCGACGCGTACGGCATCGTCGCCGGCGAACCGGGCGTCTGTCTGGCGACCTCGGGGCCGGGCGCGACCAACCTCGTGACCGGCATCGCGGACGCCAACATGGACTCCGATCCGATGATCGCGCTGACCGGGCAGGTTCCCTCCGATTTCGTCGGCAACGACGCGTTCCAGGAGACCGACACCACCGGCGTCACCGACCCCGTCACGAAGACGAACTTCTTCGCCGATGATCCCGACGCCGTCGGCGACGACGTTGGACAGGCGCTCGCGCTGTCGAACACCGGCCGCCCCGGTCCGACGCTGGTCGACCTGCCCAAGGACATCACGCAGGCCGACACCGAGGTCGAACCGGGCGAGCCCCAAACTCCTGATACGTTCCACGCGCCCGAGGAGGCCGACGACGACGCCGTCGCCGAGGCCGTCCGCGCCATCGAGGCCGCAGAGAAGCCCGCCATTCTGGCGGGCGGCGGCATCATCAAGGGCGACGCCACCGAGGAGCTCTACGACTTTGCGACGACCTACGAGATTCCGGTCATCACGACGATGCCGGGTCTGGGGTCGTTCCCCGAGGACCACGAGCTCTCGATGGAGATGGCCGGCATGCACGGCACCGGCTTCGCCAACATGGCGATCACCCATTGTGACGTGCTGATCGGCATCGGCACCCGGTTCGACGACCGGCTGACCGGCGGCATCGACACGTTCGCGCCGGACGCCGAGATCGTCCACGTCGACATCGACCCCGCCGAGATCAGCAAGAACATCCACGCCGACTACCCGCTGATCGGCGACGCGGGAACGGTCATCGAGCAGTTAGACGCCGAACTGGACTTCGCGCCCGACGCCGACGAGTGGCGCGAGCAGTGCCAGACGTGGAAAGACGAGTACCCGATGGACTACGGAACGCCCGACGACGAGCCCCTCAAGCCGGAGTTCGTCGTCGAGGCGCTGGACGAAGCCACCGGCGACGACGCCGTCGTCACGACCGGCGTCGGCCAGCACCAGATGTGGGCCTGCCAGTACTGGACCTACACCGAGCCCCGCACGTGGGTCTCCTCCCACGGGCTGGGGACGATGGGCTACGGCCTGCCGGCGGCCATCGGCGCCCGCGTCGCGGCCGACGACGATCAGGAAGTCGTCTGCTTCGAGGGCGACGGCTCGTTCCTGATGACGATTCAGGAGCTGTCGGTCGCAGTTCGTGAAGACATGGACATCACCGTCGCCGTCCTGAACAACGAGTACGTCGGGATGGTCCGACAGTGGCAGGACGCCTTCTTCGAGGGGCGCCACGCCGCCTCGGAGTACTCGTGGTGTCCCGAGTTCGACAAGCTCGCCGAAGCCTTCGGCGCCCGCGGCTTCGCCGTCGACGACTACGACGAGGTCGCAGACGCCGTCGAGGCCGCCGTCGAGTACGACGGCCCCTCGGTGATCGACTTCCACATCGACCCGCGCGCGAACGTCTATCCGATGGTTCCCAGCGGCGGGGACAACGGCCAGTTCGCACTGAGCGAAGCCCAACTGGAGGAACTCTAACGATGACAGGAGGACTGCAAGGACCCGGTCCGAAGGATCGTCCCCGACCCGACGGTCGGCGCAACAGCCAAGGCATCCGCGTCGATCCCGACGCCGAAGCCGAGCCCGACGTTCGCCGCGCGGTGCTGTCGGCGCTCGTCAAGAACGAGCCCGGCGTCCTGTCGGAGGTGTCGAGCCTGTTCAGCCGACGCCAGTTCAACATCGAGAGCCTGACCGTCGGCCCGATCGAGGACAGCTCGAAGTCCCGTATCACGCTGGTGATCGAGGAGCCAGAGCCCGGCATCGAGCAGGCCAAAAAGCAGCTCCGGAAGCTGCTGCCGGTCGTCTCGGTGACGGAGCTGCCCGAAGACGCCAGCCAGCGCGAACTCGCGCTGATCAAGGTCGGCTCGACCCGCCCGGACGAGGTCCGCGCGGTCGCGGACATGTACGACGGGCAGGCCGTCGACGCCGGCCGGGAGACGATCACCGTCGAAGTCACGGGCAGCAAGCAGAAGATCGACGCCGCGGTCGACGCGTTCGACCAGTTCGGCATCCACGAGATCGTCCGCACCGGCACGGCGGCGCTGTCCCGCGGGGCAGACTACACCGCGACGACGCCGGACGGAGCGCCGGCCGACGACTGACCGACGAGCGATTCGCAACGTATAGGCAACACAAGGAGCGACAGACAATACACAATGGCAGAAGAGTTCACTACCACGGTATATCACGGCGAAGACGCGGACAGTTCGTACATCGAATCGGAGACGGTCGCGGTGCTTGGCTACGGGAGCCAAGGCCACGCGCACGCGCTCAACCTGCACGAGAGCGGCGTCGACGTGATCGTCGGCCTGCGCGAGAACTCCTCCTCGTGGGACGAGGCCGAGGACGCCGGCCTGCGCGTCGAGACGCCTGACGTTGCCGCCGCGGAGGCCGACATCGTCAAGATGCTCGTGCCCGACACCGTCCAGCCCGCCGTCTACGAAGCGATCGAGGACGGTCTGGAGGCCGGCGACACGCTGCAGTTCGCCCACGGCTTCAACATCCACTACGGCCAGATCCGCCCGCCCGAAGACGTCGACGTGACGATGGTCGCGCCCAAGTCGCCCGGCCACCTCGTGCGCCGAACGTACGAGCGCGGCGAGGGCGTCCCCGGCCTGATCGCGGTCTATCAGGACGCGACCGGCGACGCCAAGGAGCGCTCGCTGGCGTACGCGCAGGCGATCGGCTGCACCCGCGCCGGCGTCGTCGAGACGACGTTCCAAGAAGAGGTCGAGACCGACCTGTTCGGCGAGCAGGCCGTCCTCTGTGGCGGCGTCGCCGACCTGATGAAGATGGGCTACGAGACGCTCGTCGACGCGGGCTACAGCCCGGAGATGGCCTACTTCGAGTGCATGAACGAGATGAAGCTCATCGTCGACCTCATCTACGAGGGCGGGCTGATGGGCATGTGGAACTCCGTCTCCGACACCGCCGAGTACGGCGGTCTCACCCGCGGCGAGTACGTCATCGACGAGGACGCCGCCCGCGAGGGAATGGAGCAGGTGCTCGAAGAAGTCCAGACCGGCGAGTTCGCCCGCGAGTGGATCACCGAGAACCAGACCAACCGGCCCAGCTACAAGCAGCTGCGCGGGGCCGAGGAGGACCACGAGATCGAAGACGTCGGCGCTCGCCTGCGCGACCTGTTCGCGTGGGAGGCCCAAGAGGCCGACGACGAAGCCGAACAAGTGACAGCAGATGACTGACACGATGCGAGCGGTCGACCACACCCATCCCCACGACGAACGCAGCGTCGACAGCAGTTTCCGACGCGGGCGCGGCGTCGCGGCGGACGGGAGTGGCCGGCCGACGGACCGATCGACCGAACGCGACGCCATCGACGACGAGTCGATGGCCGAGGTGGACCACCAGCCCCCGAACGGCGACGGGGCAAACCCCGTGTTCGAGCGGGGACGCAAGCGTCAGGGAGACGCATCGAACGACGTAGACGAGGACACAGAATGAGCGAGGGAACGCTGTACGACAAAGTCTGGGAGAATCACAAGGTAACCGAACTGCCGACGGGACAGGATCAGCTGTTCGTCGGCCTGCACCTCATCCACGAGGTGACCAGCCCGCAGGCGTTCGGGATGCTCGAAGAGCGCGACCTCGAAGTCGCGTACCCCGAACTGACCCACGCGACGGTCGATCACATCGTCCCGACGGCCGACCAGTCCCGTCCCTACAAGGAGGACGCCGCCGAGGAGATGATGGCGGAACTGGAGCAGAACGTCCGCGACGCCGGGATCGACTTTTCGGACCCGACGACGGGCGATCAGGGCATCGTTCACGTCATCGGCCCGGAGCAGGGGATCACCCAGCCCGGCAAGACGATCGTCTGTGGCGACTCCCACACCTCGACTCACGGCGCCTTCGGCGCGCTCGCCTTCGGCATCGGGACGAGCCAGATCCGCGACGTGCTGGCGACCGGCACGGTCGCCATGGAGAAACAGAAGGTCCGCAAGATCGAGGTCACCGGCGAACTCGACGAGGGCGTCGAGGCCAAGGACATCATCCTCGAAATCATCCGCCGGCTCGGCACCGAGGGCGGCGTCGGCTACGTCTACGAGTACGCCGGCGAGGCCATCGAGAACCTCGACATGGAAGGCCGGATGTCGATCTGTAACATGTCCATCGAGGGCGGCGCCCGCGCGGGCTACGTCAACCCCGACGAGACCACCTTCGAGTGGCTGGCAGAGACGGACTACTTCCAAGAGAACCCCGAGAAGTTCGACGAGCTCAAGCCCTACTGGGAGTCGATCCAGACCGACGACGACGCCGAGTACGACGACGTCGTCACGATCGACGGCTCCTCGCTCGAACCCGTCGTCACCTGGGGCACCACGCCCGGGCAGGGCATCGGCATCACCGATCCGATCCCGGCGCCCGAGGAGCTGGCCGAGGAGAAACAGGACACCGCCCGCCGCGCACAAGAGCACATGCGCGTCGAGCCCGGCGAGACGATGGAAGGCTACGACATCGACGTCGCCTTCCTCGGCTCGTGTACGAACGCGCGCCTGCCCGACCTGCGCCGCGCGGCCCGCATCGTCAAGGGCCGACAGGTCGACGACGACGTGCGCGCGATGGTCGTTCCCGGCAGCCAGCGCGTCCAAGAGGCCGCCAAGGAAGAAGGGCTCAAGGACATCTTCGAGGAGGCCGGCTTCGAGTGGCGCAACGCCGGCTGTTCGATGTGTCTCGGTATGAACGAGGACCAACTGGAGGGCGACGAAGCCTGCGCGTCCTCGTCGAACCGCAACTTCATCGGCCGGCAGGGCAGCAAGGACGGCCGCACCGTGCTGATGAACCCGCGGATGGTCGCCGCGGCGGCGATCAACGGGGAAGTCTCTGACGTGCGCGATGTCAAGGAGGTGAGCCTCGCATGAGCGACGAGGTCGAGATTCCCGAAGTCGACTACGTGTCCGGAACGGGCGTCCCGATCCGGGGCAACGACATCGACACCGACCAGATCATCCCCGCCCGGTTCATGAAGGTCGTCACGTTCGACGGCCTCGGGGAGTTCGCGTTCTTCGACGTCCGCTTCGACGACGAGGACAACCAGAAAGAGCACCCGATGAACGAGGAGCAGTTCCAAGACGCCAACGTGATGGTCGTCAACAACAACTTCGGCTGTGGCTCCTCGCGCGAACACGCGCCCCAAGCCCTGATGCGCTGGGGCATCGACGCGCTGATCGGCGAAGGCTTCGCGGAGATTTTCGCGGGCAACTGCCTCGCGCTCGGCATTCCGACCGTGACGGCCGACAGCGAGACGATCCAGGAACTGCAGGACTGGGTCGACGCCAACCCCGACGGCGAGATCGACATCGACATCGAGGCCGAGACGGCCACCTACGGCGACAACGAGATCGACGTCACCGTCGACGATGCCCAGCGCAAGGCGCTGGTCGACGGCGTCTGGGACACCACCGCGCTGATGAAGTCCAACGCACAATCGGTCCGCGAGAAGGCCGAGGAGCTGCCGTACGTCGAGGACTCGGCGATTCCGGAAGCCGAGTAACCGCTCAGGCCGGCTACGATTTCGTTTTCGGACTCGACGATTTCTCTCGAACGCGTCGTCGCACGGACGCCACTTTTTGGGCCGACCAACGTAACTTCGGTATGGCATCGAAACCGCCCGTCCAGTGCCCGCTGTGCGCCGACGAGATACCTGAGCAGAAGCGGCTCGAAGAGCATCTCGTCGACGAGCACACGAAGCGGGAACTCGCCCGCGATGTCGTCTCCACCTACGAACAGCTAGAGGAGAGCGAACTCTCCGGCTGAGACCACTATCGGACCTCCAGTGCACCATCGAAAGTCGAAGATGTGGGCGGCGATGTACTGAAACACTTTTACCCGCCCGGTGATTCCGTTCAGTCGGCCTTCCTAGGATCGGAAGTCCACCCCGCGTGTCACCACGCGGGTGCGTTTCAATACTCCCGAGCAGCAGGACCCGATCGATCCTTTCCATGCGAGGTGCTGCAAGCGACCCCTCCGAATCGCGTCCGCGATCGTCAGTCGGCTGGCTGCGACATCCGGGCGTCGGACGCACCCACGGGGTCGACGAGTTCGTCGGCGTCAGCCGACAGTGCCGTCGGTAGTTCCCCCTCGGTCGCGTAGCGGTACAGCGCTGTTTTGAGGATGCCGTCGACCGTGAACTGGACGAGGATTGCGGCGAGAATGCCCGAAACGCCGACGATTACCGGCAGCGTAAACGGTCCGAGCGGACCGGCGTCGACGGCGAAACGGGCCGTGAACGCCCCGGCGGCGAGCACCACGGCCGCGACGATGCCCGCCCACGCCATCACCATTCCGAGCAGTTGCGTGCTAGCAGTCGCGATCAGCGACTTGCCCCACTCCGCTTCGACCGCGGCGACGACGTCCTCGAACGCGTCGTCGAGATTGCCCTCAGTGGTTGCGACGGCGGGAAACGCGAACACGCTCCCGATACGAAGCGCCCATGCGGAGCCGAGGCCGGCGATGGACCCGACGGGCAGCGAGTCGCCCACCGAGCGGACGAGAAAGCTTCCGATGCCGACGACGAGCCCCGCGACGGCGACTAGCTTCGCTCGTCCGGCGGCGACACGGAGACCCGCACCGAACGAGGGCGATCGCCCCTCGAACGCCTCGTTGAGTTCGTGACAGTACGCCACCATCAGAAACGCGAAGACGATGGGAAAGACGAGCATCGACAGCACGACGCCGTACTGCAGGAAGCGCGGCGCCAGAAGATACGTTCCGCCGGCCAGCCCCACTGGGACGCCAATGCCGAGAACGGCCGCCAGCATTGGATAGAGGAGCATCTGTGGGGCTGATAGCAGCGTTCGTACGGCGTCGAGGGCGATCCCGAACTGGCGCCGAACCGACGCGAGGCTATGCATCGCCACCCTCGGGGATCGGATTTTCCGCGGTCGTAACCTGGCTCGCAGTCGTTTCGGACGGGGGATTCCGGCACACGATTTGCGGACTCTGGCCCCGCTATCGCATAAAAATGTGTTGCGCTCGACTCACGGTCCGATCGGTGGCGAACCCCGACCGTCGCGGTGCCGGTCGCCGCTTGGCCGTCGGCCGAACCGAATCCCTTTCCAACCCCCGCCGCATCAGGACAAGCAATGACCCACCAGATCGCCGTCATCCCCGGCGACGGTATCGGACAGGAAGTGACGCCCGCGGCCGTCGACGTGCTCGAAGCGGTCGACGCCGAGTTCGAGTTCGTCGAGGGCGACGCCGGCGACGCCGTCAAGGAAGCGACCGGCGAGGCGCTGCCTCAGGAAACCCGCGATATCGCCGCCGAGTCCGACGCCACGCTGTTCGGCGCCGCCGGCGAGACCGCCGCCGACGTGATCCTCCCGCTGCGCGAGGTCGTCGGCTCCTTCGCCAACGTCCGTCCCGCCGTCTCCTACCCCGGTCTGGACGCCGTCCAACCCGATACCGACCTCGTGTTCGTCCGGGAGAACACCGAGGGCGTCTACTCGGGCATCGAGTCGGAGATCGCCGACGGCGTCACGACGCTGACGCGCGTGATCACCGAGGACGCCTCCCGCGAGATCGCCGAGTTCGGCTTCGACTACGCCGAGGAGAACGGCTACGACGACGTGACGATCGCCCACAAGGCCAACGTGATGCGCACGACCGACGGCGAGTTTTTGGAGGCCGCAGAGGCCGTCGCCAAAGAGCGTGACGCCGACTACGACACCGCGCTGATGGACGCGCTGGCGATGCACCTGATCATGCATCCCGAGGATTACGGCGTGATCATCTGCCCCAATCTCGCGGGCGACGTGCTGTCTGACCTCGCGGCCGGACTGGTCGGCGGGCTGGGCCTGCTGCCCTCCGCGAACGTCGGGACGGACAACGCCCTGTTCGAGCCGGTCCACGGCTCGGCGCCGGACATCGCCGGCGAGGGCGTCGCCAACCCCTCGGCGATGATCCTCTCAGCGGCGATGCTTCTGGACCATCTGGGCTACGACGAGCAGGGCGACCGCGTCCGCGACGCCGTCGAGACGGTGCTGGACGAGGGGCCGCGCACGCCCGATCTGGGCGGCGACGCCTCGACCGAGGAAGTGACCCAAGCCGTTCTCGACCGGCTGTAACTCCGTTCTCTCCCCGGTGGCGCTTGCCACCGACGGCTGTTCTTAAGGTGCTTGACGCCGAAGGACGGCGTATGCCGACAGTCCACCTCGACGAGGAGACGATCGCACGGCTGGACGCGCTGCGGACCGAGGACGAATCGTACGACGAGCTCGTCACCGAGCTGGTCAACATCTACGAAGCCGAGGAGCTGACGCTGTTTACCTCGGAAGGCTAGTCAGACGATCGGGTCGTCAGTTCTGACTTTCGGCGGCTGCGTTGCAGGCCCGTGTCCACTTGCCCTGTGACTCCAGTCGCTCCTGAAACTGCTCGGCGTACTCTTGGGCGAGTTCGGCCGCAGCCTGCTCTCGCTCGTCACCGCCCCCGCCGCCGCTGCCGACGAGCAGGTTCTTGATCGATCCGACGATGCCGTCACCGCCGGAGCCACCGGAGGACCCGCCGGAGGGCGCACCGCCCATCCCGCCCATCTGGTCGCGGACGTCGTCGAGCGCCGGCATCACCTGCGGGATCTTGTCGGTGTCGGCGACGAGTTGCGCGGTCTCGGGATCGTCGGGATTCTCGATCTCCAGCTCGACCGCGGTCATGATCATCCCCCACTCCTGACTCGAAAATTCGGACTGATCGACGCGCTGGTTGAACTCCTGATCGACGGACATCCTGTCGCCGACGAACCGATCGGTCCAGTTGTTGCTCATGCGCGGTACGTACGGGGAGACACCGTATCAGGATTGTGCTAGCAGTCGTGACCGACGAAGTTGCTCGCGTGAACACGGTGTCGCCCCCCGGCCGCGTCGCTGCGCCGAGCGATCTACGCAGCAAAAAGGGGTATGTTGTGTGCGCTACAGATTCATCTCGGCGTGCAGGCTGTCCTTGACGGCGTCGTGGACCTTGCAGAGTTCGTTGGCCCGCTCGATCACCTGCTCGCCCTTGTCGCCGACGTCTGCGTCCGTCTCGATCTCGAACGCGATCGACTCCAGCTTGTCGTCGTCGTTGAGTTCGCCCGTCGCGTCGATCGATATCTCGCCGAGGTCGCCCACGTCACGCTGCTCGGCGGCGACGCGCAGCGCGGGGACATAACAGGACGCGTAGGCCGCGAGCAGCGCCTCCAGCGTGTCCGGAGCGTCCTCGCCGGTAGCGTCGATCGTCGTCTCGAAGTCGCGGATCTGGTTCGTCGTGGAGTACCCCTCGGTCGACGTGGAGTGGACTTCTTTCGCCATAGCGGGTCGTACGTCCACCGCGAGCGACGTAAGCATTGGTCCAGCGGCAGGCGAGACAAAAAAGGAGCGGGCGGCGAAGCGAGGCAGCGCTCAGTAGCCGGCCGAGAGATCGAACGTCTCGTCGCCGTCGAGCACGTGTACTTCGGCGTCGCTGCCGGTACCGGCCACCTCGTTGACGAAGTCCTCGACTTCGATCTCGATTGGGCCGAACGTGTCGTAGTGCATCGGGAACGCGTGGTCGACATCGAGCCAGTCGACCGCGACGGCGGCCTGCCACGGCCCCATCGTGAAGTGGTCGCCACAGGGGACCGCGGCGGCGTCGGGTTCGAGATAGGGCGCGATCACGTCGCGCATCTCGGTCATCAGGCCGGTGTCGCCGGCGTGGTAGAACGTCGTCGACTCCTCGTCGTCGACCTGCGTCGGCTTCGTGTCGCTGATGACGTAGCCCGTCGGCGGACCGGCGGAATACTCATAATCCGTCTCGAAGCCGTTGGTGTGGTCGGCCCGATGCATCGTAACGAAGGCGTCGCCGAGTTCGATCGTCCCGCCGATGTTGAACCCGATCGTCTCCTCGACATCGTACTCCTCGTCGGCGTAGGTGGCCAGCTCGGGCGTCGCGGCGACCGGCACGTCGGTGAACGCGTCGAGACTTCCGATGTGGTCCGCGTGGCCGTGGGTCAGGAGGACGTAATCCGGATCGAGGTCGGCCGGATCCGTGGACGTGATCGGATTGTCGAAGAAGGGATCGATCAGCAGGTCCGTGTCGCCGACCGAAACGTACCACGTCGAGTGGCCGTGCCAAGTGAGTTCCATAGTCACGCAAAAGTTCCGGCGACAGCCACTTAAGGGTACTCGGACCGGAAATTCGGACTCCCTTCGGTCGGGTATTGTACCGGCGCGTCGAACGGTCGCACATGCTCACACTACAACTCGACGAGTTCATGGTCGAACTGCAGGAGGGATCGCTCAAGAACGTCGGTCCGACGAACAAATCGGGCACTGCGAAGCTGTACGACGTGGAATCGGCCGAAGCCCGCGAGTTCGGCGATAAGCGCGTCAAGTTCGTGTTCGAGGACGACGAGGGCAACGAGGTGCAAGTCGCGCTGTTTCCCGAGGACGTTCGTGCGATCGCGTCAGATATCGAGGCACTGGAGGCAGACAGCCCCGTCTTCGAGTAAGAGTCCGGAGTCAGAGCGGCGATGTGTCTCGGAGCAGACACAGTCCGCCGCGCGAGGACGCCGCGGCGCCGCGAGTTCGTTTCGACAACAGTTTTAGGCCGGGGCCATTCAGACCGATCAAATGGGTAATTGTATCATCTGTGGCGCGCCCGTCGACGGGCTAGTCTGCAGTACTCATCAAGAAGACGTCGCCTTCGAGTTCGAGGGTGACTCGCCAGAGCAGCTGACCGCAAACCGCTACTACCGAGGCTCGGTCGACGGCTTCGCCGATTTCGGCGTGTTCGTCGACATCGGCGACGCCGTCACCGGCCTGCTGCATCGCAGCGAACTGGATCGCCGGCTCGACAGCCTCGATTGGGACTCGGGCGACGAAGTGTACGTGAAAGTGAAATCGGTCCGCGACAACGGCGATATCGACCTCGGCTGGTCGATCCGCCAGTCCGCCGACGAGTTCCGTGGCACGCTCGTCGACACGCCCGAGGGCGACATCCACGCCGACGAGGAGTCGAGCGCGGGAAACGCGAACTCGGCCGACGCGACGCCTAACGGCGGTCACGTTGCGACGGTCGACACGGACGACGCGAGCGACTCCGAGAGCGACGCCGACGCCGCGGCGTCCGACGCCGAAGACGAGCAGCCGACCTCCGAGGCCGAGCAGTCGGCCACCGAAGACGAGCAGTCGGCCGCCGAAGACGAGCAGTCGGCCGCCGAAGACGACCAACCGACCGCCGACAGCGACGATGTCGAAGCGGGCATCGACCGCACCGCCATCGAGTCCCTCGGCGAACTGGTCGGCGAGGACGTTCGAATCGAAGGCGAAGTCGTCGGCGTCCGCCAGACGAGCGGTCCGACGATCTTCGAACTGCGCGACGAGACGGGCGTGATCGAGTGCGCCGCCTTCGAGGAGGCCGGCGTCCGCGCGTACCCCGACATCGAGATCGACGACGCCGTCCGTCTGGACGGCGAGGTCGAACGGCGCCGCGACGAACTACAGGTCGAGACCGAGACGCTCCTTCGGCTGGAGGGCGAGGAGGCCGCCGCGGTCGAGGACCGACTCCAGTCGGCGCTCGACGACGCCGCCGCCCCCGAGGCGATGGAACTGCTCGCCGGTCACGACGACGTGGCCGCGATCGAGGGCGACCTCGAAGCCGCGGCGACGGCGATCCGGCGTGCGATCCTCGAAGCGCGGCCGATCGTGGTCCGCCACAGCGCGACCGCGGACGGCTACGCCGGCGGCGCCGCGATCGAGCGCGCCGCGCTCCCGCTGATCCGCGAGGAGCACTCCCGACAGGACGCCGTCTACAACTACTTCCAGCGCCGCCCGATCGAGGGCCACATCTACGACATGGACGCCGCGACCAGCGACGTGACGGACATGCTCGAAGACCGCGAGCGCCACGGCGACCAGCTCCCGCTCGTGGTGCTGGTCGACGCCGGAAGTACGGTCGAGTCCGAGGACGGCTACGACCTGCTGGACGTCTACGACGTCGAAACGGTCGTCGTCGACGCCCACGCGCCCGACGACGCCGCCGCCGACGCGGTCGACACGTTCGCCAACCCCGGCAGCGACGACGTGACGACGCCCGCGCTGGCGGCCAACGTCGCCGCGGCGGTCAACGAGGACGTGCGTGAGGAGATGTACCACGTCCCCGCCGTGGGCTACTGGGAGGAGGTGCCGGACGCGTACGCCGCGCTCGCAGCCGAGGCCGGCTACGCAGCCGATCCCGTCCGCGAGATCCGCGAGGCCATCGCGCTGGAAGCGTACTACCAGACGTACAAGGACAAGCGCGAACTGATCGCCGACTTGCTGTTCGAGAAGGCCGAAGGACTGGCGGGCCACGTCAGCGGCCAGTTCCGGACGAAACTCGACGGAGAGATCGAGACCGCAGAGCGCAACCTCACGATTCGGGAGGCAAACGGCGTGACGTTCACGGTGCTCGACACCGACGCCTTCACGCACCGGTTTGACTTCCCGAACACGACGCTGCTGGTCGACGCGTTGCACCGCCACCAGCGCGACGAGCAGGGCGCGCCGCTGGTGACGCTTGGCGTCGACGAGGACGAGATCCACGTCCGATCCACCGAATCGGTCGACGTGCGCGACATCGGCGACGCGGCCGCAGAGCGCGCCGACGAAGCCGGCGTCTCGGTCGTCGGCGGCCGCGACGGCCACGTCGAGTTCCTCGCGGGCCAGCGCGACGCCGTGCTCGAAGCCGTCGTCGCCTCGATCGCAAGCGAACTGTAAGGCGCCGTTCTCTTTCACCGTTCACGACGCGATAGCCGCGGTGCTCGTCAGAGCTGTTGTTTCCCTGTCGATGTCGATGCTCGCCAACATCGGCACCAAACTGGTCGACGGCGTCGTTCCGAATCCTATCTTTGCGCGAACAAGACTATATGACCGGACGGTCTACGACGGCGTATGGAGCCCGAAAACGTCCGCGTCGACGTCGAGGTAGAGGTCGAAGTAGACACCGACGAGCTCGAAATCGAGGTCGGCGACGCCAAAGAACTCGAAGCCGAACTGGAGTCCGACGGCGTCGAGATCGAAGTCGAAGCCGAAATCGAGGTCGAAGGCAGTGAGGACGACGAGGAGCACGACGACGGCGAGGAAGCCGGCGCCGAAGACGAGAAGCACGATGAAGACGGCGACGAGGAGCAGGCCGACGCCGAAGACGACGAAGAGTAGTCCGCAGCTCGTCGGTCGCCAGTCGACATTCTTATTCGGCCGAACCCGCTTCATACAGCGTAATGAGTACCGAGCCGGACGTCACCGAGACCGACGCGTTCGAGCGGGTCTGCGAGGAGCTGATCGACCGCATCCTCGCCGGCGAGATCGAGCGCGACGACCTCGAATCGGCGAAGCTCGACGTCTGCTCGGAGTTCTCCGCGCCGAAAGTCCCGAAGAACACCGAGCTGTTGGACTACGCCCCCGAGGAACGCCGCGAGGAGTTGGAGGAAGTGCTCCAGCGCAAGCCCGTCAGAACCGCGTCGGGCGTCTCGCCGGTTGCGATCATGACCAGTCCCCACACCTGCCCGCACGGGAAGTGTCTGTACTGTCCGGGCGGGCCGGCATCGGACTTTTCGAGTTCCCAGAGCTACACCGGCCACGAGCCCGCCGCGGCCCGGGGCGAGCAAAACGACTACGATCCCTACGGACAGGTCACCTTGCGGCTCGAACAGCTCCGCGAGATCGGCCATCCCGTCGACAAGGTCGAGCTAATCCTGATGGGCGGGACGATGACCGCCCGGAGCCACGACTATCAGGAGTGGTTCGTCAAGCGCGCGCTAGAGGCGATGAACGACTACGACCTCGATGCAGAGCCCGAGCCGGCCGAGGGAGAGAGCTTCGCGCAGGACCCCGAGGAGTACGAGTTTTCCTACCTCGAAGACGTGATCGCCGAGAACGAGACGGGCCAGATCCGCAATATCGGAACGACCTTCGAGACGAAACCGGACTGGTGTGACCCCGAGCAGATCGACCGGATGCTCGATCTGGGCGGTACGAAGGTCGAGGTCGGCGTCCAGACGACCTACGAGCGGATCAACCGCGAGATGCATCGGGGACACGGCGTGCAGGCGTCGATCGACGCCAACCGCCGGCTGCGCGACGCCGCGTTCAAGGTCGGCTTCCATATGATGCCCGGCCAGCCCGGCATGTCCCGCGAGATGTGTCTGGAGGACTTCCGACGCATCTTCGAGGACGAAAAGTACAAGCCGGACTACCTCAAGATCTACCCGACGCTGATCGTCCGGGGGACGATGACCTACGACATGTGGTACAACGACGAGTACGAGCCCCTCACCAACGAGGAGGCCGCCGAACTCGTCGCCCGCATCAAAAAGGAGATTCCCCGGTACACTCGCCTGCAGCGCGTCCAGCGCGACATCCCCGCGGACTTCATCGACGCCGGCGTCTGGAAGTCGAACCTCCGCCAGCTCGCCCGCAAGCGCATGGACGAGCACGGTTGGGAGTGCGAGTGTATCCGCTGTCGAGAGGCCGGGATGAACGACGAGGAGCCCGAAAACGTCGAACTCGACGTGATGACCTACGAGGCCGGCGGCGGAACGGAACACTTCATCAGCTTCGAGGACTTCGAGAAGGACCTGCTCGTCGGCTTCTGTCGGCTCCGGTTCCCGAACGATCCCGTCCGCCGCGAACTCGACAACGCCGCGCTCGTGCGCGAACTGCACGTCTACGGCAGCGAGGCCGCGATCGGGCAGGACGCCGAACTCGGGCAGCACCAGCACAAGGGCTACGGGCGGCGCCTGATGGACCGCGCCGAGGACATGGCCGCCGACGCCGGCTTCGACAAGGTCAGCGTCATCTCGGGCATCGGCGCCCGCGAGTACTACAAGCAAAAGCTCGGCTATCATCAGGACGGCCCCTACGTCAGCAAGCGCATCTGAGCATCCGCGAACGAAGTGAGCGGTTCACGCGGCCGAGCGGGGCGAGGCCGCGCTTTTTTGGCCGAGATTTTTGCGGTGGGTGGTGGCTGAGCGCAGCGACGCCACCCGAACCGGAAAAAGGTCGTCGATAGCAAGCGCATCTGAGCATCCGCGAACGAAGTGAGCGGTTCACGCGGCCGAGCGGGGCGAGGCCGCGCTTTTTTGGCCGAGATTTTTGCGGTGGGTGGTGGCTGAGCGCAGCGACGCCACCCGAACCGGAAAAAGGTCGTCGATAGCAAGCGCATCTGAGGGCCGTTCGGCTGCGTTCTCCGCAGTCCGCGTACCGTGCTTCGATATCTTCTCGCACTCTGATCAGCGCGTGCATCCGGCTCGTGATGGCGCCGAATCTCGGTATCAGCGGCGGGAGCGCGCCCAGCGACAGGAGGAAAACGATCGCGACGCAGCCGACCACCGCAGCTCCGTGGCTGCTCATAGATCTACGTTCGAGACCCGTCTCAAGAACCCGGCGATGGACACGGTCGAGCAGCGGCTCACAGTCGTTCAAGAGACGGGGTAGGTCGGCAGCCGAGACCCACGTGGAAACCACGCGAGTTGAAAGGCGGCCCCGACCGTGCCGTCTACCCGAGCCTCTCTTCTATCGCTATAAAACACCTCCGGTAGTCGGCGCTCTCCGCGTCGAACGATTACTCGCCGCTACAGTCCGCCTCGAAGTCGTCGTAGGGGCGGGTGTGCTCGCTGTGGACGAGTTCTTCCTCTGCGATTTCGAGGCCGAGCCCCGAGAGCTCGCGGCTGATTCGGTTGAGGTCGTCGCTGTCGCGGCCGACGGCGACGACGTGGAGGTTCTCCTCGCCGGTCATCAGTTCGCGCACCGAGACGACGCCGGGGACCTCTAGGGCCTCCTCGGCGAGCTGTTCGCGATCGGGGATCGGCGCCGTACAGAAGATCAGCGTGTAGAGGGGGTAGCCGACGAGTTCGTAGTTGACGTCGAGGTGGGCGCCCTCGATCACCTCGTCTTCGACGAGCTGGCTGATCCGGTTGCGGACCGTGCTCGGCGAGACGCCGTAGTCCTCGGCGATTTCGGCCGCCGAGGTCGTCCGGGCGTCGCCTTGGAGTCGGTAGATGACGTACTTGTCCAGCTCGTCCAGATCGCGCGTCTGCATACCAGTTCCGGCGAGTCCGGACGCCTAAGAAGTTGTGATCTTCAGAACAGGCGCCGCTGGATCGCCCGTCCAAGCCGTCCCGGGACCTCGTCGGAGCGCGGCCGCACGACGAGCGCAGAGGAGTCGACGCCGTCGACGAGTCCGTCGGCGAGGCCGTCGTCGTCCGGTCCCGACCCTACGATCAGTAGGTCCGTCTCGTCGCCCTCGAACGCCGTCGGTTCGCCGGGCGCGACGACGTTCGTCGAGACCGGCACGGAGACGAGGTCGGCGACCTCGTCGTGGTAGCGTTCGATCGTGGCCCGTCGGTCGTCAGTGCCGGCGTCGAGCGGGAACTCCAGCGTGATAGCGGCGTCGTGAGCCGAGGCGATGGCGTCCGCGACCGCGATCTTCGAGGGATCGTATGGGCCGTCGTCGGTGACGACGGTGACGCCGTCGATCGCATCGACGTTTCGGTCCTCGACCAGCACGGCGTCGCAGTCGGTGTGTTCGAGGATCCACTCGACATCGCTGCCGAACAGTCGGGACTGGAGCCCGTCGGGTTCGCGTTCGAGCACGAGCACGTCCGGTGCCGTCTCGCCGACGTAGTTGGCCAGCGCGCGGCACGTGTCGTGGCTCACGATCTCACTCGCTCGAACCGGAACGTCGCCGTCGGCGGCGAGTTCGTCGGTTCGGTCCTCGAACTCGATATCGGTCGGTGACTTCTCGGTCGCGGCGGCCAGCGGGACCTGATCGGCGACCTCGTCGAACTGGACGACCGAGACGTGCCCGTCGTGAGGCCGTGCCAGATCGGCTGCCACGGACAACAGCCCGGCTTCCGTTCGTCGGTTGGAGCCCTCCGGGATGGCCACCAACGCCTCGTAGTCGTCGGTCTGGGCGACGGCGTCGCGGGTGCGGTCGACCGCTTTGCGGCCGACTTCCCGACGGACGGCGTCGGCAGCGGCACCCTCGCGATCGACGCGGGGGCGGCCGTAGTAGTAGAACCACGCGACGCCGCCGAGCGTGATGACGACGGCGCCGACGATCGCCACGAGGCCCATCTGAGTGAGCAAGGCGAGGCCGGTCACGACGCCGAACAGCTGCATCCACGGGTACAGCGGCGACCGGAACGTCGGCTCGTAGTCGACGCCGCTGCGGCGAAACGAGATCACCGCGAGGTTGACCAGCACGAACACGAGGATCTGGAAGGCGCTGGCGAGCTTTGCGATCTCTAGGATGGGAACAAAGGCGATCAACACGAGCAACACGGCGCCGGTCAGCAGGATCGACCGGCTGGGCGTGCCAAAGCGGTCGCTGATCTCCGCCAGCGACGGCGGCGCCAGATCGTCCCGGCTCATGGCGAACGGGTACCGCGACGAAGACAGCAGGCCTGCGTTGGCGGTGCTCACCAGCGCGAGAATCGCGGCGATCACGACGCCGGCGACGCCCGCGGTCCCGAGCGTCTCGCGGGCTGCGACGATCATCGGCGTCGCCGAGCCGGCGATGGCGTCCAGATCGGCGACGCCGAGCATGACGACGACGATCAGCGCGTACAGAAGCGTCGTGAAGGCGAGCGAGCCGAGGATGCCCAGCGGGATGTTGCGCTCGGGATTTTCGATCTCCTCGGCGACGCTTGTCACCTTGGTGACGCCCGCGTAAGAGACGAAGACCAGCCCGGTCGCGGCGAAGATGCCGCCGGCGCCGCTGTCGAAGGCCGTCGAGAACGCGCCGCCGTCGACGGCGGGGACGCCGCCCACGACGAACCACGAGAGCACGGCGAGCATGACGCCGACGATAGCGATCTGGAGGCGCCCGGTCTGTTTGGCTCCGATCAGGTTTACCAGCACCAGCACCGTCGCCAGTCCGAGTGCGACGGCCGTCGTCACGATGTTCGGAACGTCGAACGCCCACAGCAGGTAGGGGACGCCGCCGACCAGTGCCAGCCCGCCCTTGAACGACAGCGCGAACCACGTTCCGATGCCGGCGACGGTGCCCAGCAACGGCCCCATCCCGCGCTCGATGTAGATGTAGGTGCCGCCGGCTTGGGGCATCGCCGTCGCCATTTCGGACTTCGAGAGCGCTGCCGGGACGACGAGCAGCCCCGCGAGAACGTACGCGATCACGACGCCCGAGCCCGCCGTTTTGACGGCCAGCGCGGGTAGAATGAAGATCCCGCTACCGATCATCGCACCGATGCTGATCGCGAGCACCGACGGAAGCCCGAGGTCCTGTTCGAGTTTCTTCGGCACGCTCACCCACCTCCTGCCGTCGTTGACGGGGTCGTGATCGAGGGACGTTCGAGCAAATCAACGGATCGGGCCGGCCGCGCGGCGGCGTGACGCCGCGAATCGGTTCGCCAATAGAAGTTCTCGGTTCCGGTCATTACTACACGGTTCGAGACGGGATCGTAAAAGCGGATCGTTTTAATTCACGTATCGTTATTATTCACGGGATATTCTGACGTTTCGTTTTCACACGGTTACCGCGGTCGGCGTTCTTGCCCGAGAACTGTTGGTGCCGCACCGGACCGGCGCGAATTTAACGGATGCCGTCCCATGCGCACCCATGAGCGAGACGGCGGGCGAGCGACTTCGAAATAACGCCGTGGAGATAACGTCGATCCTGATCACCGGACTCTGGCTCTCCGGACTGCTTCTGACTGACCAGAACTGGTGGCTCGGCGTGCTGATCGTCGGCTATGCGGCCGTAATTCCCCTCGTCCAGACGATCTTCGGCGACGACGAAGACGAGTACGACGACGAGGAGTGGTCCCACTGGACGGGCCGGAGCAAGGACGAATCCGCAACTGAGAGCGACGCCGAGAGCGATCCGTTGGAGACGCTCCGGGAGCGATACGCCCGGGGTGAACTGACCGACGAGCAGTTCGAGCGCAAACTCGAACGGCTGCTGGAAACCGAGACGATCGAAGACGTCGAGGATCGGCGTCGCGCCGAACGGGAACCGGAGTTCGAGCGCTGAGTCGGACCGCCAACACGAGACCGTCGGTGTCGTAGCGAGCGACCGAGCTGCTGATCGTCATCGCCCGAGAACGGTGCGACTTCGGCGGCCTCCAGTAGCAACACCGGCGACCGGAGGGATCACCGACGTGAGTGAAAACCGACGGAATGCGGTCCACTTTCGTACTCGACGTTCGGGTGACGTTTACTTTGAGATACGTTACCAAGTAACTTTGTTCTTGTTCGTTCCATCAACTATAATATTTATTTATTTGAATCCTGCAGTTGCACACGTCCGCGAGGTGAGACGAAGATGACACACTACAGACGGACGGTACTGAAGGGCATCGGATCGGCGGGACTGATCGCGAGCGTCGTCGGGACGGCGAGCGCGGGGAGCGGCGACGCGCGTTACGTCGTCACGGCGGGCGGCGGCGCCGAGAAGCGAATCGAACGAGTCGGGTTTGCGGTCCGGCACCGACTCGCCGACGGGTCGGTGCTGATCGTCGAAGGGCCGGCCGACGAGGGCTCGGCGCTCAAGTCCGTTGGCGGCGTGCGCACCGTCGCGCGCGATCTCAGGCTCGCGTTCGAGGAACCAGTGCTTGAGACGGCGCCAGACACCGAGGACGAAGCCTTGTACGACCTCCAGTGGGACAAGCAGGTGACCCGCGCGGGGGCGGCCCACGACATCACGACCGGCGAGGGCGCGACGCTCGCGATCCTCGACACGGGCGTCGACCACGACCACCCGGATCTGACGCCGAACCTCGACGCCGATCGGAGTCGGCTGTTCCGGGCGGGCGAGATCCGCGACGGGTCGGGAGAGATCGAGGTTCCCGTCGACCGGAACGACGAGCGGAAGGGGACGACGACGATCGAGGCGCCGCTGGCCGACGACGTGTACGGCCACGGCAGTCACGTCGGCGGCATCGCCGCGGCGCCGCGCAACGACGCCGGAATCGTGGGGACCGCGCCCGACGCGTCGCTGGTCTCCCTGCGGGTGTTCTACTACGACGAGGTCGAGAACGAGGACGGCGAGCTGGTCTCGTCGCTCACGACGACGACCGCCGACATCCTGCTGGCCATCGACTTCGCGGCCCGCATGGGCGCCGACGCGGCCAACATGAGCCTCGGGACGCCCCCGCTGCCGCCGAAGTCGCGTTCAGAGGGGATGCACGTCGCCTACCAGCGCGTGATCCAGTCGGCGACCCGCCGGGGGACGCTCGTCGTCGCGAGCGCCGGCAACGCCGAGACCGACCTCCAGCACGGCGGCCAGTACTCGCTGCCCAACAGCGTACCGGGCGCGATGAGCGTCAGCGCGACCGGGCCGAACGGAGAGTTGTCGTTCTACTCGAACTACGGAACCGGCGAAATCGATGTCGGGGCGCCCGGAGGGGCCTACGAGACGACCGAGAAGTCGCTGTCGGGAGAGACCGAGTGGCCCTACCCGACGAACTTCGTGCTGTCGACCGTGCCGCCGGAGTACTACGGCGGACAGACCCACGCCTACTTCATCGGCACTTCGATGGCGGCGCCCCAAGTCGCGGGGATTGCCGGACTCGTGCGGTCGATCGACCCGGACCTGAGTGCGAACCGCGTCGAGCAGGCGATCGCCCACGGCGCCGTCGGCTCGAACGGCCGCTCCAGCCCGGATCTGGGCGCCGGCCGTGTCGACGCGCTCAACACCGTCGAGCGAGTGTCCGACGGGCGCTGATCCGGCCGCTGTCGAAGGGGTCCTTCGGGAATCTCAGACTGGCCCGATCACGAACCCGAGCAGGACGAACACCGTGCCGAGCGAGACGACCGTCGTGGCGAACACGTCGATCGACGCGAGTTGCTCGTCGCCGCCGTACTCCGTCGCGTACACGTACGTCGAGACGGCCGTCGGCATCGCCAGCATCACGACGCCGGCGTTGACCGTCGACGGCGAGGACGCGAGCGTCGAGAAGACGACGAGCGCGAGCGCCGGCATCAGAAACACCTTCAGCGCGACGACCGAGCCGACCGTCGAGAAGTCAACGTCCGCGGTATCGAACGAGAGCGCGCCGCCGACACACAGCAGCGCGATCGGCAGCGCGAACTGCGAGAGGACGCCGAGTCCGGCCGTCGCGGCGTCGGGAATCGGAACGCCGACCAGCGAGACCGACAACCCGGCCACGAGCGAAATGATCACCGGATTGCGCACGAACTCCGCCAGTTCGTCGACGATCGAGGCATCGCGGTCGTTGAGCGAGACCAGTATCAGGATCGTCAGGGGGATCTGCGTGAGCGCGCCCATCCCGAGGATGATGCTCGCCTTGGCCGTCGTGACCTCCCCGAACGTCGCCGCAACGATCGGCAACCCGAAGAAGCCGAGGTTGCCGTGGTACGACTGGACGATGGCGACGCTCCGGGCCCGGTTCGAGCGCGCCGACCGATGGACGATCCAGCCCACGCCCGCCATCACCAGCAACACAACCCACAGCCCGGCCAGCAACGACGGCGTGACGACCGTGCTCAACGGCTGGTCGTACGTCGACGTGAAGACGAGCGCCGGGAGCGCGACGTAAAACGCCAGCGCGTTCAGCGCGTCCCTGCGATCGGGTGTGAGGACGCCGAGCGACCGCCCGGCGACGCCGGCGCCCAGCAGCGCCAGCATGAACGCGAGATTCGAGACGAGCGACACGGCTACAGGAAACGCGAGGGCGCTAATGGCTCTTTGGAATCGCACGCGCTCTCGGAGCGACACGCCTTTCCCCCGCGCGTCGGACCACTCCAGTATGGACCGCAAGCAGGAGATGACCAGCGTCGACCTAGCCGCCCTCGCCGCGGAGTTGGGGAGCTACGAGGGCGCGAAGGTCGACAAAGCCTACCTCTACGGCGACGACTTTCTGCGGCTGAAGCTCCGGGACTTCGACCGCGGCCGGGTCGAACTCCTCGTCGAAGTCGGCGATGTCAAGCGCGCCCACGCCGCCGCGCCCGAGCACGTCCCCGACGCGCCGGGGCGCCCGCCGAACTTCGCCATGATGCTTCGGAATCGGCTGTCCGGTGCTGACTTCGTCGGCGTCGAGCAGTTCGAGTTCGACCGGATTCTGGAGTTCAAGTTCGAGCGCGACGACGAGAACACCTCGATCGTCGCAGAGCTGTTCGGCCCCGGCAACCTCGCCGTGCTGGACCCGAACCGAGAAGTGATCGACTGTCTCGACACGGTTCGACTCAAGTCACGGACCGTCGCACCGGGTGCCCAGTACGAGTTCCCCGAATCCCGGATCAATCCCTTAGAGATGTCCTACGAGGCGTTTGCGGCGCTGATGGACGAATCCGACTCGGACGTGGTTCGGACGCTTGCGACGCAGCTCAACTTCGGCGGCCTGTACGCCGAGGAGCTGTGTTCCCGCGCCGGCGTCGAGAAGACGCTGGACATCGACGAGGCCGGCGACGAGCAGTACGAGCCGCTGTACGACGCCGCCGAAGAGTTGGCGGTGAGCCTCCGGACCGGCGCGCTCGATTCGCGGGTGTACTACGAGCCCGACGAGGAGGGCGACGGCATCGAGAACGCGACCCGCGTCGACGTGACGCCGCTCCCCTTAGAGGAGTACGAGCACCTGCCCGCCGAGGCGTTCGACACGTTCACCGACGCCGCCGACGACTACTTCCACCACCTCGATCTCACCGAGGACGAGGACGCCGGCGGCGGCACCGACCGCCCCGACTTCGAGGGCGAGATCGAGAAGCAAAAGCGCATCATCGAGCAACAGGAGCAGGCGATCGAAGGGTTCGAGCAGGACGCCGAAGCCGAGCGCGAGAAGGCCGAATCGCTGTACGCCAACTACGGGCTGGCCGACGAGATTCTCTCGACGGTCCGGGAGGCCCGCGAGAACGACGTGCCGTGGGAGGAGATCGAAGAGACGTTCGAGGCCGGCGCCGAGCAGGGGATCGACGCCGCCGAGGCCGTCCGTCGAGTCGACGGCGAGAACGGCCGGGTGACGATCCGGATCGACGGCACCGACGTGACCCTCGACGCGAGCGAGGGCGTCGAGCACAACGCCGACCGGCTCTACACCGAGGCCAAGCGCATCGAGGACAAAAAGGAGGGCGCGAAAGCGGCCATCGAGGACACCCGCGAAGCGCTCGAAGACGTGAAACAGCGCCGCGAGGAGTGGGAGGCCCGACAGGAGGCGGGCGACGACGGTGGCGACGGTGAGGACGACGAAGACGACGAACAAGAAGAGATCGACTGGCTCGACGAACCGTCGATCCCAGTGCGCAAGTCCGAACAGTGGTACGAGCGGTTCCGCTGGTTCCACACGAGCGACGGCTTCCTCGTGATCGGCGGGCGCAACGCCGACCAGAACGAGGAGCTCGTCAAGAAGTATCTCGATCGGGGCGACCGCTTTTTCCACGCCCAAGCCCACGGCGGCCCGGCGACGATTCTGAAGGCCACGGGCCCCAGCGAGTCGGCCAGAGACGTTGAGATTCCCGAGTCCAGCGAGCAGGAGGCCGCCCAGTTTGCGGTGTCTAACTCCTCGGTCTGGAAGGACGGCAAGTACAGCGGCGACGTGTACGCCGTCGACTACGATCAGGTGACCAAGACGCCCGAGAGCGGCGAGTACCTCGAAAAGGGCGGGTTTGCGATCCGGGGCGACCGCGAGTACTTCCGCGATGTCGGCGTCGGCGCCGCGGTCGGGATCACCTGTGAGCCCTCGACGCGCGTGATCGGCGGCCCGCCGAGCGCGGTGCAAGAGCACGCCGAGACGCTGATTCAGGTCGAACCGGGCCGGTACGCGCAGGGCGACGTGGCAAAGCGAATCTACCGGGAGTTCCGCGAGCGCTTCGCGGACACCTCCTTCGTCCGGTCGGTCGCTAGCCCGGATCGCATCCAGCACTTCCTCCCGCCGGGCACCAGCAGGATCTCGGAGGAGTAGCCATGCGGATGCAAGAGGGTCTCAAGTACCCGTTTCGGGCCGATCGGCCGATGGATCTGTTCGCCGTCGGGGTCGTTCTCGGGTTGGCGGTTGCGGTGCTGGCTCGCTTCGCCGTCGCTCTGTACCCGCTTGTCTTCTGGATCCCCGCGGTCGCGCTGGCGGCGGTGCCGGCGATCGCACTACTTGGCTACCTACTGCGATCGTTCGCCGCGACGGTCGAGGGCGACGAGACGCCGCCGTCCTTCGGGTCGCCGACAGAGATACTCAAAGACGGCGTGCGCGCGCTGGTCGTCTCGCTGGTGTATCTCCTCGTCCCGCTTGCGATCGTGTTGGTGACGCTGGTCGGCGCGATGGGATCGCCCCTGTCCGGCGAGAGCGTTCCTCCCGGTGCGGTGATCGGAATCTACGCCGCCGGGACGATGACGCTGGTGCTCGTCGGGCTGTTTTGCTACGCCTACCTCGCCGCGTTCGGCGCGGCGGCCCGCGGCGAATCGCTCCGGGCTGCGCTCGATCCGCGAGGACGCCGCCGGACGCTGGCCGACGCCCGGTACTTCGTCGGCTGGGCGATGGCGTCGATACTCGTAGTGACGGGCTGGGCGGCGATGCTGGTCGCGGTGAACCAGAACCTGCTCGGACTGCTGGCGGTCGTGGTCGCGTTCTACGCACACCTCGCGGCCGCCCGCGTCGGCGCCGAGGGGTATCGTCGCTCGCTTGGACTGCACCGAGACAGCCGGTAAGCGGCGTCTCGACGCCACGCCAACTGCACGGCGGTGTCCCGACGCCGCTGTGAAGTCATCGGAACAGCGCACCGGCGATTTTCCGCCCCCGACCGAATAACAGCGCACTTACGACAGGGGAACGGAGCCACGGCCATGCGAATACAGGACCGCCATCACGTCGACGGCCAGCGCGAGCGGGTGACGCTCGTCCCCGAGAGCCTCGACGACCTCTGGCACCTCCAGTACGTGCTGGAGCCGGGCGATCTCGTCTCCGGCGACACGACCCGGCGCATCCAGCGCAACGACGACCAGATGCGCGACACCGGCGGCCAGCGCGAGCCGATGCACGTCACCATCGACGTCGAGGACGTGGAGTTTCACAAGTTCGCCAATCGCCTGCGCGTCAGCGGCGTCATCGAGGACTGCTCGCGGGAGGACCAGCTCGGGCTCCATCACACGCTCAACGTCGAAGAGCGCGAGGAACTCACGGTCGAGAAGGTGTTCAAGCCCGATCAGGACGAGCGCCTACAGGAAGCCGTCGAGGCGACCGAGAATCCGGACGTTGCGGTCGCCACCGTCGAGGAGGGACAGGCCCACATCCACACCGTCGCCCAGTACGGCACCGAGGAGCGCGCCCGGTTCACCGGGACGACCGGCAAGGGCGAGTACAGCCGCGGCCGGGACGAGCTGTTCGACGAACTGGCGACCGCACTGGCACGGATGGACGTGGACGCGATCATTCTGGCTGGGCCGGGCTTTACCAAGCAGGACGCGCTCGATTACATCCAAGAAGAGACCCCCGAGGTCGCAAAGAAAATTTCGACCGTCGACACCAGCGGTGTCGGCGACCGCGGCGTCCACGAGGTCCTCAAACGCGGCGCCATCGACGAGGTCCAAGAGGAGACTCGCATCGCCGAGGAAGCCGAGTACATCGACGAGCTGACCGCCCGGATCGCCACGGGCGCGAAGGCGTCCTACGGCCCCGAAAACGTCGCGGAGGCAGCCGACTTCGGCGCCGTCGAGACGCTACTGATCCTCGACGAGAAACTCCGCGAGGAACGCGGCGCCGACGGCGAGTGGGAGATCGACGTGGACGAAGTCATCACGAAAGTCGAGCGACAGGGCGGCGACGTGACCGTCTTTTCGGGCGAGTTCGACCCCGGCCAGCAGCTCTCGAATCTCGGTGGGATCGCGGCGTTGCTGCGCTATCGGCTGGAATAAAGAGAGAGTCCGCAGCGTCGTCTAGACGCCGAGGTTCGCCTCGACGATCTGGATCAGCATTCTCGCGAAGTTCGACTCAGCGCTCCAGATCGCCGTCTCCCGGTCGCCGCCGGGTACCGAGTCGTCGCCGACCACGCTCAAGAGAAGCGTGTCGCCGTCGACGAACACGACCCGGCCGGCCGGCGACTCCTCGCCGTGGTGGACGGGCGGATCCGCGACGTGGACGCCGTCGACCGACTCGAAGTACGCTCGAACGTCGGGGTTCTCGCTGACGACCGCCACGACCAGTCCGTCGTCGACGCGTTCACGGAGCGTGCGCTCGATCTCGTCGCTGATCAGCGATTGATCGCCCGACCCGAACACGACGCGTTCGTCGGCCTCGCGGATGAGTTCGATCGCGCGCTCTTCGACTCGCTCGGAGCCCCGCAGCGTCCAGATCGCTTCCTGCTCCTCGGCGCCGTCGTCGTGCTGGTCGCGCACGTCCTCGACGTAGTCGAACGCCTGCTCTTGCTCGCGCTCGAACCGGGAGCGCAGCGTCTCGCGCGCCTCGTCGATGCCGACGGGGCGGTACTGGATCGGACTGGACTGCTGGACCTCAATCAGGCCGCGGTCGGCGAGGTTTTCGGCGACGCTGTAGACCTGCGAGCGTGGCACGTCCGTGATCCGGTGTACGTCCCGCGCGGTGCCCGCGCCCAGTTTCTGGAGCGCGATGAACACCTTGGCCTCGTAGCTGGTCAGCCCGAGGCGTTCCAGCGATTCGACGGCGTCGGATTCACTCATCGGCGGATGGCGTAGCGTCGGCAGCGGGCGTTTCCTCGCCGGACGCGTCGAGCGTCTCGGCGGGACCGAAGTAGCGCGTCCACACGACCAGCAGACTCGGCAGGACGACGACGCTGGCGACGAAGGCGTAGATAATCGTCATCCCGGTGATGATGCCGAACTGCTGGAGCGGCGGCATGATCGAGAACACGAGCACGCCGAACCCGCCGACGGTCGTCGCCGCGCTGCCAAGCAACGCGCCGCCGGTGCCGGTGAGACTGACGCGCATCGCCTCCCACGCGTTGTCCTGCCTGTCGAGTTCGATGTTGTAGCGCTCGCTGAGGTGGATGCTGTAGGCCACGCCCATCCCGATCGTCAGGCTGGTGATCATCCCCGTCAGGACGTTGAAGGACATCCCGAGCAGGTACATCGTCCCGAGGATCCAGCTGACAGACAGGGCGACGGGCAACAGCGTCACGATGCCAAGCGTCGCGCTGTCGTACTGGAACCGGTAGACGATCGCCAAGAAGGCAAAGACCGTCACCAGCGTCACCAGCAGGCTCTGGATCACCGTATCGAGCAGTTCGTTCTGGCCGACCTCGTTGACGATCGGCGTCCCGGTTGCGACCGCGGAGCGCGTCTCGCTCGCGCCGTCGTCGTCGATGGTGGCAGCCACGCCGCGGACGTCCTCCGTGATCGCGCCGGTGCTCGCACCGCCCTTAACTGAGATGGACATCCGGAGCGCTTGGTACTCGTACTCCCCGGAGCCGGTTCGGTGAACCACCTGTGCGGCCTGAGTGGGCGCGGTGCGGTAGAGCGCGTCGTACACCTGCTCGACGTTCTGCTCGGGGACGCCGTCACCGTCTGTGTCGGCGGCGGTGAGCGTCGCGTTGAACGTCTCGTTCGAGCTGGCCGCAGACTGCATCACCGTCAGTGGGCTTTGAACGTCGGCCCGATCGTTCGAGAGAATAACCGCCGTGTCCATCTCGGCGGCCTCCGCTTGGGCCTCGTCGATCCGGTGTAACGTCTCTGGTGAGGAGACGCTCCCCCTGACGAGGACCTCGCCTTGGGAGTTCTCGACGACGAAGTTGTCGTAGACGTAGTCCATGTGGTCCTTGGCGTTGTACTCGCCGGGCTCGAGCGGTCCGGGGAGGCTGTCCATCCAGTCCGGCGGGTCGCCGGCGATGAAGTCCTCCTGCTGGAAGCTCGTGTCGACCTGCGTCGCGGCGGCGCCGCCGGCGACGCTGACGACGAGCGCGATGGCGATGACGACCATTGGCGCCTTGCGGGCCAGCGTCTCGCCGGTCGACAGGAGATCACCCAGCCGACCGCCGCCGGTCCCGAAGGCGCGCTTCTTGCGGTCGAAGCCGCGGGCTTCGAGGAACTCGTCGAGTTCGACCTTGACCGCCGGCACGAGGACGCCGAAGATCACCAGCGCCGAGAGGATGCCGACGGAGCTGACGATGCCGAAGTCGCGGATCGGCCCCATGGGACTGACGAGGTTCGACAGGAAGCCGATGGCGGTCGTCGCCGTCACCCACACCAGCGTGGCGCCGACGCCGCCCAGTGCAACCCGCATCGCGCTGCGGACGCCGTCACCCGCGTCGGCGCTGCGATCCTGGCGCTGTTCGCGGTGGCGCATGAACACGTGGATCGCGTAGTCCACCGACAGCCCGATCAACAGGACCGGCACCGCGATGAAGATCATGTTGAACGTGATCCCGGCCCAGCCCATGAACCCGAACGTCCAGAGCAGCACCGCGATGATGCCGACGAAGCCGAGCGCGATGTCGAGCAGGTCGCGGTAGGCGACGATGAGGGCCAACAGGACAAACAGCATCGCCAGCGGCCCGACGATCGCCAGACTGTCGTTCATCGAGCGGGTGATCTCGTCGCTGATCAGCCCGAAGCCGAAGACGATGTAATCGCCCTCGACCATCTGAGCGTCGGCAACGTCCTGCATTGCCAGTTGGCTCTCGATGAGCACGTCGCTCGCAGAGCCGGTCTGGACGTTCCCGGTAGCGATCTCCTGCCGGAGAATCATCATCCGGGCGTCCGCTGTCGTCGGGTTGTCCGGATCGTACTGCGTCGAGAGCAGTTGATAGGCCATTCCCTGCCCGCTATCGGGGTCGAGGGTTCCGACGAGAACGGCGTCGACCTCGCTCTCGTTCATCGACTCCAGCTGCTGGAGTTGGGCGTCGAGCGAGGGCTGGCTCTCTTGGCTCTGGAGCGCGGCGAACTGCTCGGCGAACACGCCGCGAGTACCCCGCTGATAGGCTTGCTGAAGTTGCTGATCCAACTCGGCGGATCGAGTCTGGTAGGTCGACTCGTTGATCGCATCGCGCTCGTACTGGCGCTGCAGAGCGATCTGCTGGGCGGTCAGGTTCCGCACGGAACTCGCGGAGGCGTTGAACTGCGTCGCCTGCTCTGCTGAGAGCTCCGCGGTGGCGTCAGCGCGAACCGCGACCAGCGATTGCTCGATCTCGGCCGACCGCGCCTGATACGTCGACTCGTTGATCTCGCCCTGCTGGTAGGAGGCGTTCAACTGGGCGTACTGTCGTTGCAGGCCAGCCGTCTGATTCAGCGCGTCGCTCAGTCCACCGGCCCGCGCCTGCAGTTCGGCGGCGCGCTCTTGGCTGATCGCCGTGATGGCGACGAGATTGGAGACGCCGAGCGCGGGCTGTTGTTGATCGAGCGTCGCGTTGATCGTCTCGTTGTCCAACAGCGCCTGCTGGTACTCCAGCGACGACACCAGCGACTCCTTGCTGAGGACGTTACCGGACTCGTTCCGGACGATCACTTGCACTCGGGAGACGTTCTCCTCGCCGGGCGGAACGAAGTTGTTAGTGATGTAGTTCTGTGCTTCGACGGCGTCGTTGTCGCTCTGGAAGGCGTCGAACGACGACGACTGTTCGACCATGCCGGCGCCGCTGCCGAGCGCGAGCGTCATCACGAGCATCGCCGCGATGACGATCCGCGAGTGGCTCATCACGATCGACGCGAGGCGGTCGGGGAGGCTCACCGCGATCCCTCCGGACGACTGTTCGACGGTATTCTGTTAGTATCCTGCATACAACACCACTGTTGTTATGGCGCTACTAACAGTACGTTCGATTTAGGTGTGACGGTATCAGCCAACCGGAGCGACGACCGCGACATCGGCGTCGAGCACCGCTGCTGGGCGCCTCTACGACGTTTGAGAGCAAGCAGCAGTGCGGGACGGCCAGCAGCGAGACGTTGCTCAGTCGATCCGGACAGTCGTCAAGTCCTCAGCGAACCGCACGTCGCCGTCGTAGTGGGCACCGACGCTCTCTAACATCTCCTCGTGACGCCCCTCCGTGTGAGGATAGAGGTGTGTCAGGTAGACGCGACCGAACTCGTGGCCCGAGAGCGCCCGGCCGAGCGACGCTGGCGTCGGGTGGTTATCGACTTCGACATCGTCGGGAAACGAGCAGTCGTGAACCAGCACGCCAGAGCCGTCGGCGAACGACGCCAGCCCGGCGAACGCCTCGGTGTCGCCGCTGACCGTGAGCCGATCGTCGAAGCGGTAGGCCAGCCCGAGCTTGGAGTGGCGGACCTCGCGGGCGCGAATATCGAATCCCGCGACCGAGAACTCGCCGGGGTGGACCTCACGGACGCCGAGGTCGATCCGGTCGCGCAGGTAGTCGTGCACGTCGAGCAAGTCGTCGACGAGCGCCTTCGTGCCGGACGGCCCGACGACGGTCAGGTTCTCCTCGCCGGCGAGCCAGCGAGCCTTCAGGATCGGGAGGAGATCGGCGACGTGATCGAGATGGTGATGGGTCAAAAGCACCGTCGAGACGGACTCGTAGCCGACGCCACACTGCTGGAGGCGCTGGAGGACGCCGCTGCCACAGTCGACCAGCAGGGTTCGCCCGTCGTCCTGTACGAGCAGCCCCGACTGGTAGCGATCGCCCGTCGGCATCGCGCTGCCGGTCCCGAGAAACGTGACGCGCATGGTCGAACACCCGACCCGGACCCCCATAACGGCTTTGCACCGCCCGACGGCGTCGCGGCCAGCCGACGCTCCCCGACGATGCTGTTTCGGGGACATACTTTATTTCGGAGGAGCGCGTTGCGGGGCGTATGGCCGACCTGCTATCGGACGACGAGATCGCGGAACAGTTGCCCGAAGAATGGGAGCGCGACGGCGACGAGGTCGTTCGCGTCTACGAGTTCGACGACTACCTCCGCGGCGTCACGTTCGCCCAGATGGTCGGCGAGATCGCCGAAGCGGAGTTCCACCACCCGACGATCGAGATCCGCTACAAGGAAGTCGAGGTCCGCTTTACCAGCCACGAGGAGGGCGGCATCACGGACCAAGACATCCACATGGCGGAACTGATCGAAAACGAACACTGAGCAGTGACTGCCAGCTACGTCTTCTCCGTGCGCTTTCGTCTGTCTCCTGACGCGGCCGTGAGCGTCGAGCCCGAGACGTTCGAGACGACGCTGTACCGCCCGGCAGACCCGCCGGGCGAGGACGGCTGGCTGTTCTTCCGCGACAATCTCTGGCGCGGCGAGGTGAACGACCAACGCCACGCGAGACGCCTCGCCGAGGACGCGCTTGGCGTCGATGTCGAGGCCGTCGAGTTCCGCCGCTTCGAGACCGACCGCGAGCACTACGACGCGCTGAAGGCGGCGATCGCCGACGATCTGGCGACGTTCAACGCCGACAGCGTCAGCGAAGTCCTCAACAAGTATTTCGGGAGTTCGGTGGAAGTCGTGTCCTGATAGTTACGGGATAAGGGGAAACAGAATGTATCCCGGTCAATGATAGATACAGGTGAAATGTGTAACAGAGCGACGACCTAATTGTCGGGGAGATAGCAGAAATTGCCTGCTGAATAGAGAGATTGGGCCCAGCAGAGACGCAGAACTGCAGCCCGCTCCTTTTACTAGCTACGCAGTGACTCAGCCTCTCTACTAATCCACATAACACAGGTACACGTACAAGAAAACGGTATTATTTTGTTATCGGATTCACACGTCTCACGCATGCCCTCCCGACGTGCTATTCTTGCTGGCGCGGTAGCAGGGACTGCTGGATTGTCAGGCTGTCTGGCATCAGCCTTCGAACGTACCGGTTCCGTGAAGCGATACGTCCAGCAAAAAACTATCAAGGGCTGGCCACGAGATGGTGCCAACGAAACCGTTCTGGACGTTGCCTATGATGATCGCGAAGAAAGGGTGACCGGCTATGTTTCCGAACAGTGGAGTGATTACGTTGATGACCCCGATCAACCGACGATCTCGGAGGCGCTTCACGAGGAATTACACCAGACATACGAGCACGTGTGGTACTCGATGGGCGTCTGTAGTGAGCAATGGGAAACTGGTGATTCCACGGGTTGTCAGAACGATTTTACAGACCGTGAAAATTTCAATCAAGCACAGGTCCACGACCGGGTAAAAGCGTCCTATCTAGAAGACAAGGAACACATCGAAATCCACGACGTCATTGGTACGAAGGCAAAACCATCTCCGGAATAACGAATCATAATCAAGCGCCTCTGTTGAATCTGCTTGTCTCGAAAACTTTCCTGCAGGAATAGCCGTTAGATAGGCATACCTACCGAACGGCCGTTTCGGCGACTTCCAGTCGAATATAATCTCCGGAAGCGGCTCCGCACTCACTCCCGCCGGAGCGCCTCGATCGGGTCGACCCGCGCCGCGTTCCACGCGGGATACAGCCCGGCGACGACGCCGACGCCGACGCCGACGAGCACGGCCGCGGCGAACCACTCGGGCGCGAACGTCAGCGGGAGATCGAGATAGCTCGTCGCGGCGTAGCCGCCGGCCAGTCCGACGAGCGTCCCGAGCACGGCGCCGGCGATGCCGAGCGCGACCGCCTCGACGAGGAACAACTGGAGCACGTCGCGCCGACGCGCGCCGACGGCTTTCATGATGCCGATTTCGCGGGTGCGCTCGGTGACGCTGACCAGCATGATGTTGGCGATGCCGACGGCGCCGACGATCAGCGAGATGACGGCGATGCCGGCGACGAATCCGGTGAAGGTCGAGATCACTTCGCGGATCTGATCGACCAGTTCCTCGTTGGTCTGGACCGAAAACTCGTATTCGGTCGGCTTGAGCGTGCGGGCGTCCGACTCGTCTTCGAGGTAGGTTTCGACGGCCGACTGGACCGACGGCACCGCTTCGTAGTCTTCGGCGACGACAGTGAGCGAGGGGTAGACGCGCTGGTTCTCGCCGGTCGCCGGACTCTCGGCGGTCGTCCCGTAGAACGGGTCCGTCGGGACGTACACCTGCGGGATCGAGATATCGCCGAAGGGGCTACTCCCCGTGCTCTCGACGATGCCGACGACCGTCGCTTCCCGGGTAGTGTTCTGCCCGACGCGGAGCCCGAGCGTGTCACCGACTTCCAGTTCGGGATCGAACAGCGATGCGGCCTCGCTGTTGATGACGACCTCGGTCGCGCCTTGCTCGAACGGCCCGCCCGACGCGAACTCGTTGTCCTCGAAGAACGCCGGCGACGTTGCTGTGGCGCTCTCCCAAGCGATCGATCGCCCCTCGTGTTGTAACGTCGAAGTCTGGACCGTCCCTTGAGGTACCACCCGATCGACATCCTGCAGTGACTCGATCTCGTCGACATCGCGCTCGGTGAACGCCGGCACCGTCGACGTGCCCGGCGGGCCCTGCTGGCCCTCGGGACCGACCGTCACCTGCATCTCCGGCGGCGCGTCGCCGGATACCTCACCGATGACCGCGGTCTGGAGGCTCGCGCCGAGCGTGACGAAGACGATCACCGCGGCGATCCCGATCGTGATGCCGACGACGGTCAGCGCCGACCGGAGGCCGTGCTCGCGGATCGCTCGCAGACTCAACTGGAGGCTCTCTCGTAGTTCCATCAACGATCGCCCTCCGTGGCGCGACGCCGATCCTCGACGTGCTCGATCCGGTCGATCTCGCCGTCCCGAAGGTGGACGATCCGCTCTGCGTGCTCGGCGACGGCGCGCTCGTGGCTCACGAGCAGTATCGTAGTGCCGGCCTCGTGGAGGCGCTCGAACTCACCCATGATTCGCTCGCCCGTCTCCGTGTCGAGGTTGCCAGTCGGCTCGTCGGCCAGCACGATCGCGGGATCGTTGGCGAGCGCCCGCGCGATGGCGACGCGCTGGCGCTGGCCGCCCGAGAGCTCGTTGGGGCGATGGTCGACCCGATCCGCGAGACCGACGCGAGCGAGCAGGTCGTCGGCACGTTCCAGTCGGTCGGCGCGGCCTGTGCCGCGAAAGACCAGCGGGAGCGCAACGTTCTCGCGGGCGGTCAGGCGCGGCATCAGGTTGAACGTCTGGAAGACGAAGCCGACCTGCCGCCCGCGAATACGAGCGCGCCCGTCGTCAGCCAATCCGGTAACGTCCTCGCCGTCGACCAGCACGGTTCCGGCCGTCGGCGTGTCGAGACAGCCCACGAGGTTCATCAACGTGCTCTTGCCCGACCCGCTCGGGCCCATCACCGCCGTGTAGGATCCCCGGGGGAGATCGAGCGAGACATCCGCGAGCGCGTTGACGACCTCGCCGCCGCGCTCGTAGGTCTTCCCGACCGCCGAGAGCGACACGGCCGGTGTGTGGGTCTCGGATGTCGACTCTGTTGGACCAGTCATAGGAGCGATACCTAGAGCATAGCGCTCGTTGCACCTATTCTACTGGGTTCGGCCGACGTTCTGCCGGCATCGGTCCCACCAGCACTGAACGGAGATTGACCGGGGGAGAACCCTTATTCGCTCGCGGACCGTACTGGTGTGTCCCGATGGCCCCCACCGACTACGACTTCTGGCTGCTCGACCTCGACGGCACGCTCGTCGATGTCGAACCGGGCTACGTCCACGACGTAATGGGCGAGGTCGGGAACCGGCTGGGAGTCGAGATCACCGACCGGGAGGCCGAAGTGCTCTGGCACGGCTACGGCGGACAGCGCGAGCGCGTCATCGAGTCGCTGGATACGGATGCCGAGACGTTCTGGGCGACGTTCCACGAGGTCGAGGACCCGACCAAGCGCTCGGAGTCGACGTTTCTCTACGAGGACGCCGCCGTCGTCGCCGGCCTCGACCGACCGACGGGACTGGTCACCCACTGCCAGCAGTATCTCACCGACCCCGTCCTGCGGCATCACGACATCGCGGACTGGTTCGACACGGTCGTCTGCTGTACCGACGACCTCGGCTGGAAACCCGATCCCGCCCCGGTTCGGGAGGCGATGACGGACCTCGGCGTCGCGCACAACGGCCACGTCGGCACTCTCGTCGGCGACAGCGCCGAGGACATCGGTGCGGCCCGGAACGCCGGCCTCGACGGTATCCACGTCCAGCGCTACGATCCCGACGAGCGCGGCGTCACCGTCTGGGGCGACCGGCGCATCCGGTCGTTCGAGGAACTGATCTGAACCGACTGCCGATTCGGTGTCCTGACAACACAGTTATTTATACGCATTCGGAGAGAACGTCGGCACGATGATCGGATCCCTCCCATCGTGGCTGCTGGTCGTCGGCGCCGTACTGGTGGCGGTGCTCGGATGGTTCTGGTGGCGCGCCGCGACCGAGTTCTGGCAAGGCTGGACAGTGTGGCGAAACGACCCGGTCGCGGTGATGGATGCCGCCAACGCCAGTGGCGTCGTCGAGATCGAAGGCACGGCGGAATCGGGCGGGCCGGTCCTCGAATCGCCGTTTACCGAGACGCCGTGTCTGCTCTGCCAGTATGAGGTCAAAGAGTGGCAGAGTTCGGGCCAGAACAGCCACTGGAAGACGCTCTACGAGGGGCAGGACTCGGTCCCGTTTCTGGCCGAGGACGACACCGGCAGCGTCACCGTCGACCCCGAGGGCGCCGAGTTCTCGCTTGACGAGGACGCCGACATCGAGTCCGACGGCGGCGAGACGCCGCCCGAGCGAGTGCAGCAGTTCCTCGATCAGATCGGCGTCGACCGCGAGGAGGGCGGGGAGACCTCGATCGGGCCGATCTCGATCAACCGCGGCGACCGACGCAAGTACGTCGAGAAGCGCCTCGACGCCGGCGACCCCGTCCACGTCTACGGGCAGTCTCGAAGCGGCCGCACCGCCGGCGAGGTCTCGGGAACGGTCAACGCCGTGATCGGCGACGGCAAGGCGACGCCGAACTTCCGGATCTCCGAGGGCGACGAGTCGGCGGCGATCCGGCGTCACGTCACGTCCGGCGTGATCTACGCGGCCATCGGAGCCGTTCCTGGCGCGATTCTGGCAGCGCTCGTTGCTGGGATCTGAATGCGGCACTGCGAACGGGCTCGCCGCGACCACGGGCTTTAACGCTTCCCGCTCCTAAGTGGCGGGCATGTCAGCGCTGCGCGATGCCCTGCGCGATCTCCCCGACGCCGTGTTCGCCGACCTACTCGAAAGCGACGAGGCGTACAAACTGGTGATCGACCTGCCGGGCGTCACGGCCGAGACGCTAGACGTTCGCGCCGAGGACGGCCGCCTGACGATCGAAGCGCGGCGCCAGAAGTCCGCCCCCACCGAGTTCCGATACCTCCGCGAGGATCGGTCGCTGTTCTTGGACGCCGAGCTCCCGCTGCCGCCGGACGCCTCGGCCGAGAACGCCGAGGGAACCATCTCCGGCGGCGTGCTGGAGCTCACCGTCCCCAAGCGCGGCCGGGACGTGGAGACGACCATCGACATCACCGCCGAGTAGCACGGGGTGGTGACGCTGGTCAACCTTCGTGCCTACTGGCGGTTTTTCGTGGTCGCACGGCGCTTTCTGCCCCTGTTGCTCGCCTACGCCCGGGACCGTAACCGGTTCCTGCTGTTCGGCCGCAGTCGGCAGGTCGACGCCGAAACGCGGCAGCGCCGCGCCGAGCACCTGCTGGACGCCCTGCTGACGCTGGGACCGACGTTCATCAAACTCGGGCAGTTGCTCTCGACTCGGCCGGACATCCTCCCGCCGGAGTACGTCGACGTGCTGGCCAAACTGCAAGACGAGGTGCCGCCGGCGAAGTGGGAACCGGCCCGGGAGGTGCTCGAAGACGAACTCGGTCCCGTCGACGAGCGATTCGACGAGTTCGACACCGAGGCGATCAGCGGCGCCAGCCTCGGGCAGGTGTACCGGGCGACGGTCGACGGCGAGGAGGTCGCAGTGAAGATCCGCCGCCCCGGCATCGAGTCGCTCGTGAACGCCGACCTGCGAGTCATCAAGTGGTCGCTCCCGCTGTTGATGCCCTTCGTCGGCGAGGGACGAGCGTTCTCGCTTCGCAACCTCTCGGACGAGTTCGCCAAGACGATCCGCGAGGAGATGAGCTACGAGCGCGAGGCCGAGATGCTGACCGAGATCCGGGAGAACTTCGCCGACAACGAGACCATCCGCATCCCGCCGGTCGTCGAGAGCCACTCCGGGCCCCGCGTGCTGACGATGGAGTACCTTCCCGGGACGAAGATCAGCCGCGTCGACGAACTCGACGAACAGAACATCGACCGCTCGGAGGTCGCCGAAAACCTCCAGCGAGCGTACATGCAGATGATCGTCGACGACGGCGTGTTCCACGCCGACCCCCACCCCGGGAACCTCGCCGTGCAGGACGACGGGACGATCGTCTTCTACGACTTCGGGATGAGCGGGCGCGTCGACTCGTTCATACAGGAGAAGATCGTCGACTTCTACGTCGCCATCGCCAACCAGAACATCGACGGCATCCTCGACGCGCTGGTCGAGATGGGGACGCTCAGCCCCGATGCCGATCGGTCGGTGATGGCAGACGTGATGGAGTTGGCGATCGCCGACGCCCGCGGCGAGGACATCGAGCAGTACCGCGTCCAACAGATCGTCGGCCAGATCGAAGACTCGATCTACGAGTTCCCGTTCCGACTGCCGAAGAACCTCGCGCTCGTGTTGCGCGTCGCAACCGTCGTCGAAGGGGTCTGTGTCACGCTCGACCGGAAACACGACTTCATCACGAGCGCGACGGAGTATCTCGCCGAAGAAGGCTACCGCGAGGAGACGGCGCGGCGCTACGTCGCCGAGGCGGGCGAGCAGTTCCAAGAGTCGGCCGCGGCGGCGGTTCGCGTGCCCCCGAAACTCGAGAGCGCGCTCGACCGGATCGAGCGCGAGAACTTCCAGTTGCAGGCTGACTTGGAGGACTCGAACGATCTGCTCGACAAGCTGGCCAAGCGCATCGTCTACGGAATGTTAGGAGCCGCCGGGACGCTATCGACCGCGCTGTTGTACGCGTGGGGCACCGTCCAGTCGGCGGCGGTCGCCGGCGTTCTCACGCTCGTCGTGGTCGCGTTGCTGTATCGGTCGTTCCGAAGCCGGAGCGGTCTCAGGGCGACGCCCCAGTTCACGCGACAGGGCATGAAACAGCGCCGCGACGGCGAGTGACGGCGCCGACGACGGATCGAGTGCGGCGTCAGTACTCGCTGACGTGGGCCGACCCGACCGCAATCCGCACCAGCACGTTCTCGTCGTAGGCGTCCTCGCTCGCGCCGTACTTCTCGTTGATTCGAGCAGTGGCGTCGCGCGTCGCCGCCTCGTCCTCGACAACCGTCGCCGTGCCGTGGAGCGCGACCATCCACTCGGCGTCGCCGTCGGTGTCTTTCTGGACCGAGAGTGCGACCCGCGCGTTCTCTCGGATATCCCGGAGCTTCCGGCCGCCGGTCAGTACCTCGACGACGCCGTCGTCGTACTCGTACCAGACGGGTGCGACGTGGGGACGGTCATCGACGCTGGTCGCCAGATGGACCATCAGCGGCTCGCTCGTCAGGAGTTCCTCGGCTCGCTCGGGGACGGCATCCGTCATAGCGGGACTACGGACGGCATCGCAAAAACAGTCGTCCTTGCGCAGTCGCCCGACAAAGCGGCCGACTCAGGCGAGTCCGAGCCGCTCCGCGATCGCGTCCGAGATGTCAGTCAGGTAGACGCCACCCCACAGCGCGACGATGACCGCGCCGATCGAGTTGTACACGACGTCTTTGAGCGTGTCGTAGACGCCGTACTGGGTGAGCACCGACGCGGTGCCGAACTCGGTTGCGGCGACGCCGATTCCGAACTCCAAAAGCTCCCACAGCACCGCGAAGGCGAGCACGAACAGCAGGATGATGACGGCGATGAACTTCGGCGGCAGGTACACGTCCTCGGAGTGCTCGTCGACGGCCCGCACCGTCGCGTAGCCGGCGGCCGCGACGACCGACGACGACAGGGCGTGGGTGATGTGGTCCCAGTACTCGCTTACGACCGGGACGCCGGAGTAGAAGTTTCCGTCCGTCAGACCCGGGATGCCGACGACGCCGACGCCGTGGAGAAACGCGGCGGTCGTGATCCACAGCGTGAGCCGCGGGTCCATCGGCAGTTCGTAGTCGCGTTCGAGGATCGGCGGGATCTGCGTCACCGCGAGGCACATGCCGGCGTTGACGATGATGCCGACGCTGCCTCGTTCGAGGCCGACGAACAGCAGGCCGACCAGACTGATCTCCATGAAGTACGACAGCTGGCGCTGGCGTCGCTTCGAGGGGAGTCCCCGCGAGAGCAGGTTGTTCACAGGCGCTCACCTCGCTGGTCGCCGAGAACCTCGTCTTTCATCTCGTCCGGCACGCGGTCTTCCATAGTGATCCGGCGCCGGAAGTACAGCGTAAACACGACTCCGGCGAAGAGACCGGCGATCGTCGAGTAGATCCACTCGTACATCAGATTCGCGTTCGCTTGGTCCGGATCGTCGACGGGGGTGATGTAGCTGGTATCGAGATAAACGTCGAACCCCCACTGAGCAACCCCCCACAGCGCGGCGGCGGCCATCGTCGAGATGACGACGAGGGCGGCCGCAAAGCCCGGCGAGAGTTGGATGGTCGTGAACGACTGCAGTTCGACGGCGATCACGAGCGCGATCGCGGCGACCGCGAAGTACGCCGCGAACTGGCTCGATAGCACGTCCGATCCGAGCGCGAGCCCGACGACCGGCAGCGCGGCCATCAGCAACACTTCCCACGGCAACATGATCCGCGGCGTCCGGTAGGCCGCGGGCGGGATCAACGCTAAGCCGAGCAAGACGAGCGCGAACAAGGACCAGAGCCTGCCCGCATTGACGACGATACCGACAATCGCGGCTGCTAACACGGTGACCAACAGCCACGCGATAGCGGCGTTCCGTCGACCGTCGTCGAGCAGTTGGTCGAGTTCGGACAAAGACATACCGCTTGCAAGGGGTTCACACGTTAAAGTAGTCATGGGTCGGCGGCTCAGAAGCGACCGGGCCGACGCATTCAGGCGATCGAAGCAGCCAGCGCTGCGTAGACGAGCACGTAGCTCGCCAGTGCGGCCGTGATGCCGGCCAGCGACGTTACGGCGACGCCGAGCGCGTGATCCCGTACGCCGACTGCTGTTCGACTGGCGGGGGTAGCGCTCGAAAGGGGGCGGAAATCGAACTGTCGGCGGAGCCGTCGCGGTATCGAGACGGCGGCCGATCGCGCCGAGACGCCGCCACAGAGCAGTCCGACCGAGAGAATCGAGAACACGAAGTGATACGACACGTCGAGCGTCGGCGGCGCCATCGCAACGGCTGCGACGCCGTAGGCGACGCCGATGCCGGCGCGTCGGTCGACCAGCGACGGCCACGAGCGGTCGGCGACGTGAGCGATCGCCAGCGCCGCGAGCCAGATCGTCGCCAACTCGAGCGCGAACGCACCGAGCAGGTGAACGGTGGGGTCACCGTGCAGTAACACGCGGGCGTCGAGTACGCGGGCGTCGAACGGGTAGAACAGCCGCGGCGGCGCGCCCGTCACGAGGTCGCCCCACGGGTGTGACAGGAGCCCGGCCGTCGCCGCGAGGCCGACCGTCCGCGCCGGAAGATCGGTCGCCAGCCGGCACAGCGCCGCGACGCCGACGCCCGCCACGGCGAACATGCTCATGACGACGCCGCCCAGCGGGCCGCTTGTGAGGTAGGCGACGCCAATCAAGCCCGCGAGCACGACGACGGCGACGCCGCGGCCCGCGATCCGGGAGTTCCGAGAGCCGGTCTCGGTGACCGCCCAGAGCCCGAACGCGGGCCCGGCCAGTATCGAAATGACCAGCGAGTGTGTCATCGTGCGGTGAACGTCTCGCGTCGCGTCCCAGAAGGTGCTCGGTTGGGCCATCGCTCCCGGCGTGAGCCCGCCGAAATCGAGCGCGAACGCGGCGTAGGCGACGTCGACATCGGGAATCGCGGCGAACGCGCCGGTGACCACCCCGAGCGTCAGCGCGCGGCGCGCCGACCAGCCACGCCAGTCCGCAACCAGCGTGGCCAGCGCGAACGCCAGCAGCGCGTGTCCGAGAAACACGTCGTGCCAGCTACGTTCGCGGGCGATATAAGTCACTCGGCGGCCTGACAGCTGTTGTCGTTCGACAGGCGTCTTGCGGGCGGTTTTTCACCGGCGAGCGCGTACGACCCGACGGCCGATGACGAAGGCTCCGCTCCGAGTCGGACTCGGCACCCGACGACGACGAGCCCTATGAGTGCCGAGGCCGACCTCTCATCTGCCGAGTTGCCGGTTCCGCTTAGTCCTCCGTGATCCCATCAGATCCCTCGCGTGCTGAATCTGAGTCTGATTCGGAGCTGTTGTTCCGTTCGTCCGTGTCCGGAATCTGCCGCGGCAAGAACGTCGACGCGATCAGCAAGAGTAACACGAACAGCACCAACAGAAGCAGCGCCGCCTGTTGGGCGTCGAACATCGAAGCCTCGAAGACGGTTTCGAGCAGTTGTCGTTGTCTCGGCGCAAGTTGGTCCAGAAACTGTTGTCGAGTAGCTTCGGTTGCCGTCTCTGCTGCATCTTCGAGCGCGATCACCAAGTCGTTTCGTTGCTCCGCTGAGACGGTCACGCGCTCTGACCGGAGGACGCCATCGACGACACCCCCATAGAACTGTCCGAGAAAATACGATCCAACGACCGCTGTCCCCAGCGCGTAGCCGATCGAACTGCTCACGTTCAGGACGCCGGACGCCTCGGCGGAGTCCGCGGTAGGGACGGCCGACATCGTCATATTTGAAATCTGTGCCAGTATGAGTCCGACGCCGGTTCCGACAAGCGCCACTGGGAGGGCCATGCTGCGAATGGTCTGTCCCGGGGCCGTCTGCTCGTACAACAGCAACAGTCCGATTCCCATACACACGATACCGACCTGAATGAGCGTCTTCGGCGAGATGTGCTTCCTCCAACCGGTCGTAAACGTCGCAAAGAGAATCGACGCGAGCGAATACGGTAACAGCGCGACCCCGGTTTCGAAGGCGGTGTATCCGAGGACGGCTTGGAGATAGACCGGGAAGATGAAAAAGAAGCCGGCCGAGATGATCGAGCGGATATTGTACGTGATGACGCCGGAGACAAACGGGCGATTCGTCAGGACGTGCAGCGGAACGAGCGGCGACTCCCCAGCACGTTCCAGTCGGCGTTCGTACTGAATAAACGCAGCGAACGTGAGCAGTCCAAACCCGAGAAACCAGATCGCCGGCGAGGTCCCGAGCGGGTTGAACTGCACGCCGCCGACGGAGAACGGCCGTCGTTGAAGTAACCACCCGTACTTCCCGGTGAGAATGAACCCAGTGACGAGCGCCGTCGAACCGACGACAGACAGCGCGGTTCCACCTCTATCCAACGAGCTACGTGTCTCTGACAGCGGGGTCTGGCTCACGTACTGAACGAAAAAGAGAATCACACCGACGCCGACGAGTTGGATCGCAAACCCCCACCGCCAACTCGCGTACGTGGTTAGTGCACCACCGATAATCGGCCCAAGCGCACCGCCAACTCCGCTCACGCCAGCCAACAGCCCGAACGCCGTCGCCCGGTCGTCGCCGTCGTAACTGGCTCTCAGTTCGGTGTATGTCAAGGGGAACAGGACAGCGGCCGCGGACCCTTCGAGAAAGGACCAGCCAAGATAGAGGAGCGGAGTGCTCCAGCTGATCGCCGCCACCAGCGTCCCAGCGGCGTAGACGATCAGTGCGACTGTCATCACGCGTCGACGACTGTGTCGAGACGGCAGCGTGCCGGCCGGAAGAACCAGCGCAGCGATCACCAGCGAGTAGAGTGCGACTGCACCCTGAATCACGGTGACCGTGGTATCGAACTCGTCGACCATCGTGGGGATCGCCACGTTCATCAGAGACGCGTTGATGACCACGATGAACGTCGTCAGACTCACGGCGATTGCTGGTGCCCAGTGCTGTATTCTCGGCTTGAAGTCAGTAGAGCGATGAGCACTCCCGTCGGAAGCAGACTCATCTGGGGGCATACTATTGTATAGGGCTTGTGACCCACAAGTAGCATAGACCCAGCCAGTTATCGGAGATCAACGTACTGCTGGCCCTTCGAGACGGAGAGAGTGTCAGTTGAGTTCTTCGGAGACCGATGGTCGCCACGTTCTCACTGCAGACTACCGACAACAATTCCGAATCGTCGAGTGTCGCGCGTTGGAGTTTGGGACCGTCAAGACCGCACTACGCGTATATCGAGTAGGTCGTGTGGTTGTGCAAAGATTAGACGCGTCTAATTCTGGAGTTAGACAGAAGCTTTTTTGTTGTTAGACATACCATCATAGCGTGATCAGAAACTCATGCTGTCAGACTGCGCGTATCGTCTGCGAGAGGAGACGCCGCACAAACACCGGCCGCTGGCGCTCAGTTCGCGGGGTTCTCACAGATCAGGCGCCAAAACGGCGGGTGACGACGAGTGATTCCGCTACAGTTGCCTGCGGGGACATTTGACCCCGCAATGCAGGAAGCCCTCAACATCCTCATCGGCTCGTGGCGCGAAGGGTTCGTGCAGGTCTCGGGCTTCGTCGGCGCGACGATTCTCCTGTTTAGCCTCGTCCAGTACCGGTTCGACGGCCGGCTTACCGAGTGGCTCAAGGAGAACCGACGCGCCCAGCCGCTCGTCGGCGCGCTCCTCGGCCTGACGCCGGGCTGTGGCGGCGCGATCATCGCCATGCCGCTGTACATCCGCGGAACGGTGAGCTTCGGGACCGTCGTCGCGGCGCTGGCGGCGACCGCGGGCGACTCGGCGTTTATCATTCTCGCGCTCGCGCCCGAGGCGGCGATCTACGCCTACGGGCTGGCGTTTGTTTCCGCAGTCCTGTTCGGCTACGCCATCGACATCTGGGGTCTCGGCGTCGGCCGCGTGGACGACGCCGTCGAGCGAATCGGTCGCCCGATGACCGATGGCGGCTTCGCCACGACCAGCGTCGCCGAGGGGGGCCCGAGCGTCCCCGACTACGAGACCCCCAGCTGTCACGACCACGATCACGGCCGCGATCTACCGAGCTACCTCCCGGACTCTCGATTGCTCGAACGGGCAAGCCACGCGATCCACGTCCTCTGGTGGATCGTGCTCGCGGGCGCGCTCGCTGCCGGCGTGACGTATCTCGCCCGCGGCGCCGAGGAACCCGTCTGGGAGATCGCAGCCACGTACGACGGGCTGTTCACGATCGCCGGTCTCGCCGGTACCACGCTGTCGTTCTATCTGTACTTCGTCGGCCGCCACTACATCGGCGACGGTGAGACCGGTCGCGTCCGGGACTCGTTCGCCAGCGTATACACGACCTTCCAGCACGCCGCCATGGAGACCGCGATGGTCACCGTCTGGGTGATCGGCGGCTACCTCGCCTACGAGTACGGAATGGCGCTCTTCGCGCTCGACATCCAGTCGCTCGCAGCGTCGGCCGGCGTGCTCGCGCCGATCGGCGGCGCCCTGCTGGGACTCATCCCCGGCTGTGCGGCCCACATCGTGTTCGCACAGCTGTACGCCGTCGAGGAGGCCGTTCCGTTTTCCGCCCTGACGGCAAACGCGATCAGTCAAGACGGCGACGCGTTGTTCCCGCTGATGGCGATCGACCTGAAGGCCGCGATCATCGCCACGATCTACACGACAGTCCCGGCCGTCATCGTCGGCGTCGGGGTGTACTACTTCTGGCCGTTCGCCCAGTTCGGCTTCGGGGTGCTCTGACGTGTACGATCGAATGTTGGTCCCGACCGACGGCGGCGAGCAGTCGATGGCTGCGGCGCGACACGCACTGAGCTCGCTGCAGTCCACGGCGCGACCGTCCACGCGCTGTACGTCGTCGAAACCGACACGAGTTGGCTAACGGTCTCGAAGAACGAGGTTCGAGCTTCACTGCAGGAGATTGGCGAGGACGCCGGGGCGAAAGCGCTCGCTGAGATCGAGGCCCTCGCCGCCGAATTCGATGTCGAACTCGTCACCGAACTCCGGGAAGGGACGCCCGACGAGGAGATCGTCGAGTACGTCGACGACGAAGCCGTCGATCTCGTGGTGATGGGCACCCACGGTCGGGAAGGCATCCGCCGCCGGCTCGTGGGCAGTGTCGCCGAACGCGTCGTCCGTGAGGCGCCTGTTCCGGTGACAACAGTGACCGACGCCGGCGACACAGAGCAGTAGCTCGGAATCGGACAGTGTTCTCGGCGTACGCAACGAGTTATTAACTTACTCCAGATACTGTAGCAATTTCTTAATACTACGGCCGCAGTATTAGCAGCTAATTTAATACACTTGGACCACTTACGAGTTACCAATGAGCTCTGCCGACGCGGATCAAAGCGAAGACGATCCACCGGACCGATGCCAAGACAGTTGCGATCAGGATTACGCAGGCTCCGCCACTGCTGAGAGCGATGAGACGCAGATGAGACTCTCGGTCCCGGATATGGACTGTGCGTCGTGTGCCGGGAAAGTCGAGAGCGGACTCGACGGCGTCGACGGCATCGACACTTACGAGACACAGCCGACGACCGGTCGCGTCGTCGTGACCTACAACGCCGAGCAGACGAACGAGTCCAGCGTCATCGGGGCGATCGAAGGGGCGGGCTACGACGTGACCGACACCGAGAGCGACGAATCGTCCGAACGGGACGAGAACGGCAACGGCCACGACGAGCCGGCCGCGGGCGTCTGGCGCAGTTCCCGGGCGATCAAGACCGCCATCAGCGCCGTCTTTCTCGCGCTGGGGCTGGGCTTGGAGTTCGTCGCGACCGGGATGAACGCACAGTTCGCGAGCGCCCTCGGAGAGCCGCTGTTCGTCGCCGACGCGCTCTTTCTGGTCGCCGTCGCCGTCGGCGGCCAAGAGATCGCCCGGAACGGCTACTACTCGGCCAAAAGCCTGAATCTCGACATCGACTTCCTGATGACGGTCGCCATCGGGGGCGCGCTGGCAGCGAGTCTGGCCTTCGGCGAGGCGCTGTACTTCGAGGCCGCGACGCTGGCGACGCTGTTTAGTTTCGCCGAGCTCCTCGAACGCGCCTCGATGGACCGGGCCAGAGACTCGCTACAGGAACTGATGGACCTCTCGCCCAACGAGGCGACGGTCAAGCGCGGCGAGAGCACCGAAACCGTCCCGGTCGACGCCGTCGCCGTGGGCGATATCGTCGTCGTCAGGCCCGGCGAGAAGATCCCGATGGACGGCGAGGTCGTCGACGGCGACAGCGCCGTCAACCAGTCGCCGATCACCGGCGAGAGCATCCCGGTCGACAAGACGACCGGCGACGAGGTGTACGCGGGCACGATCAACGAGCAGGGGTATCTCGAAGTAGAGGTGACCTCGGCGGCGGGCGACAACACGCTCTCGCGCATCGTCGAGATGATCGAGGACGCCCAGTCGAACAAGACCGAGCGCGAGCAGTTCGTCGAGCGCTTCGCAGCCTACTACACGCCCGCAGTCGTCGTCTTTGCGATCCTCGTGACCGTCGGCGGGCCGTTCGTCCTCGGGACGACGTGGCCCGACGCGGTCGTCAACGGGCTGACCCTGCTCGTGCTGGCGTGTCCCTGCGCCTTCGTCATCTCGACGCCGGTGTCGGTCGTCTCCGGCGTCACGAGCGCCGCCAAAAACGGCGTGCTGATCAAGGGCGGGAACCACCTCGAATCGATGGGGAGCGTCGACGCCGTCGCCTTCGACAAGACGGGGACGCTCACGAAGGGCGAACTCAGCGTGACCGATGTCGTCCCGCTCAACGGGAACACCGAGGACGACGTGCTTCGGTGCGCGCGCGGGCTGGAGACGCGGAGCGAACACCCCATCGGCGAGGCCATCGTCGGCCGGGCCGACGCCGCCGACGTTGCCGACCGGGAGGTCGAGGCGTTCGAGAGTATCACCGGGAAAGGCGTCCGCGCGGACCTCGACGGGACGCCGCACTACGCCGGCAAGCCGGGGCTGTTCGACGATCTCGGCTTCGATCTGTCCCACGTCCACGCGACGACCGACGGCGGCGTCGTCACGCAGACGAGCCAGCAGCTGTGCGAGCGCGCCGGCTGTCTGGACCTGCTCTCCGAGACCGTCCCGAAACTGCAGTCCGAGGGCAAGACGGTCGTGCTGGTCGGGACCGAAGACGAACTGGAAGGGCTCATCGCCGTCGCCGACGAGGTCCGGCCCGAAGCGAAACGGACCGTCGAGCGACTGAAAGAGCGCGGCGTCGAGCGAACGGTGATGCTCACCGGCGACAACGAGCGGACCGCGAGTGCGATCGCGGCGGAGGTCGGCGTCGACGAGCACCGCGCCGAACTCCTGCCCGACGAGAAAGTCGAAGAAGTCGAGGATCTCGTCGACGAGTTCGAGGACGGCGTGGCGATGGTCGGCGACGGTATCAACGACGCCCCCGCGATGGCGACGGCGACCGTCGGCGTGGCGATGGGCGCCGCGGGCACCGACACGGCGCTCGAAACGGCCGACATCGCGCTGATGGGCGACGACCTCTCGAAGCTGCCGTATCTCTACGCACTCGCCGGCGACGCCAACAGCGTCATCCGGCAGAACATCGGCGCGAGCCTGCTGGTCAAAGCCGGCCTCGCGCTGGCGGTGCCGTTCGGCTACGTGCCGATCTGGCTCGCCGTCCTCGCCGGCGACGCCGGCATGACCGTCGGCGTCACGGGCAACGCGATGCGGCTCTCGCGGGTGCAGGCCGACGGCGAGTGATCGGCGCTACTCGGGGTACAGTTCGTTCTCTCGCTCGATGCCGTCGATCGCTTCGACATCGTCGGCATCGAGGTCGATGTCCAGCGCCGCCCGGTTCGCTTCGAGATGTTCGCGGCTCGACGCCTTCGGGATCGGATGGATGCCCTTCTCCAAGAGCCACGCCAGACTCGCCTGCTCGGGCGTGACGCCGTGACGGTCGGCGACCTCGACGACGGCGTCGACATCTCGGGCTTCGCCGCCGGCCAGCGGGGAGTACGCAACCAGCGGGTAGTCGTGGTCGCGGGCGTCGGCCAGCCGATCGGCGGGCTGGAACAGCGGGTGATACTCGATCTGGTTGGCGGCGGGCGCCCGGCCGAGCACGTCCCGGAACCGGTCGAGGTCGCCGACCTCGAAGTTGCTGACCGCGACGGCGTCGGCGATTCCGTCCTCGCGCAACTCGTCGAGCGCCGCGAGGGTGGCCTCGGGATCATACTCACCTTTCGGCCGGTGGACGTACAGCACGTCCACGCGATCCAGTCCGAGGCGGTCGAGGCTCTCTTCGGTGCTCTCGCGAACGCGGTCGAGTTGATCGATCCAGAGCTTCGTCGCCACGACGAGGTCGTCGCGGTCGACCCCGGCTCGGTCGATGCCGTCGCCGACAGCGGCCTCGTTATCGTAGATCTGTGCGGTGTCGAGATGTCGATAGCCCATCTCGATCGCCGTCTCGATCGTCGCGGGGTCGTCGATACCCATCGTTCCCAGACCCAGTTTCGGGATATCCATACCACGTCCACTGAGTGTGCGCTAATGGAACTTGCGTACTCGCCACGGGATGCAACGGCGTCGTTGCTGGCACGCTTCTCTGCCGGCAGGTAGCATCGCGTCACAACTCTCTCCCTGTCCAGTAGATTCATGCCCGCTGACTGCCGTCCACATCGCATGGAGGTGGATACGGCCGAGTTACGGCGTGGTCTTCGCAGGACACGACGGTACCTGCTCAGCCACCACCGGCCCGCAGAGTACCATCGGTGTTATTCTCCGGAGCTTCGCGGTCGCCGGATCCACGTCTGTGCGCGCTGTCTCGGAATCTATCCCGGGATCGTCGTCGGGATGTTGGGATACGTACTCGGGCCTTGGCGCGGCACCGCGGTTCTGCTGGCCGCGATCTTGCCCCTGCCGGCACTCGTCGACTGGACGCTCACCACGTTCCGCGAGTCCGACGGGCACAATTTCGTCCGGACGGCTACGGGCGCGTTGCTCGGTTGTGGCTACGGGCTCGGACTGGCTGCGCTGGTTCTCGGAGCAAACGTCCGCGTCCTCGGCATCGGCATCGCCTACGGGCTCACGGCAGCGGCGTTGTTGTCGATATCTACGACGAATGAGTGAGACACAACCATATGCTTAAGTGAGATACGGAAAGAAGCCGAGAAGCGAACAATGAAACACTGTATCAACTGCGGTTCCCAAATCGACGACGACGCGGAGGTGTGTCCCGACTGTGGGGTCAATCAATCCACGTCCATCGATGGCGGCCACCGGGAGCGACCGGACGACGAAAAGTACTGCGTCGAGTGCGGTGAGCTGATCAATAGGCGAGCAGAAATATGTCCGCACTGTGGCGTTCGCCAACCCGGAACCGGGTCGTCTGACTCGGATAAGATCGCGGCGGGCGTACTGGCGCTCCTGCTCGGTGGACTGGGCGCGCACAAGTTCTACCAAGGGAACGTGAAACTCGGCGTCATCTACCTGTGTTTCTTCTGGACGGGGATCCCTGCGCTCCTCGGGATCGTCGAGGGGATCCTCATGCTGGTCGCCGACGACGCCGAATACGAGGACAAGTATGCCGACGGAAGCCTGCTCGGGAGATAACAACCGGGAATGAGCGGCGTTTCGATAACTCGGATAGCTTCAAGTAGAGACGACGCAACCGTCAGGCAATGACCGTCAGCGGCGGGACCTGTAGCCACTCGATCCGAGTGGTCGAAGACGACGCCTATCGAGACCGAGACGTTCCGGACGGCAGTCTCGACGACGACGGCGTGTGGCACTGCCCGCACGACGCGCGCGAGCGCCGGTCCGAAGCGCCGGACGCCGAAGTCAGCCGAGATGGGGGTGCAGAGCTGTGTCTCTTTCACGCGCCGATCGAGACGAAGCGCGATGCCGAAGTCGCCGAGGCGTTCGCCGCGGCGGTCGGCGGCGACACCGATTCCGACACCGACCTCGCCGACCGCCGTCGGACCGAGTTTGTCGACGCCGAGTTCGGTGAGCTACGATGGCCTGAGGGCGGCGTCGTCGGTGACGCCGACGACGAGGCGCCGATCTACCTCTCGCACGCGACGTTCGACGGCGGCGTGGCGTTCGAGGGCGCGCGATTCGCCCGCGGTGCCTTCTTCACCGGCGCGACGATTACGGGGCGGGCCAACTTTTCGGGCGCGACGTTCGAGGGCGACACGCGGTTCAACGGCGTCACGTTCCGCGAGGACGCCGCGTTCGATCACACCCGCTTCGAGGAGGAGGTACGATCCGGCGGCGTCACCTTCGAGGGCGAGGCCGACTTCTACCGCGCGGCGTTCGAGGCGGATCTGAACCTCAAGTACGCCACGTTCGCGGGGAAAGCGACGTTTTGGAAGGCGACGATCGACGAGACGGTGCGGTTCAACGACGCGGAGTTTCGGCCGCTCGACGACGGCGTCCACGAGCTACAGGAGCTCGATCTCACGAACGCCAATTTCACCGACGCCACGCTCCGGGACGTGAACCTAGAAGCCAGCGGGCTGATACAGGCCAAACTGTTCGGAACGGACCTGCGGGGCGCGCGGCTGTACGGTGCAGTCCTGACCGACTCACGCATCGATGACGACACGCGATTTCTCGGCCCGCCGGGCGCAGCCCGGTTCTCGCTCGGCGGGCTGGTCCGGTTCTGGCACAAGCCCCGGTGTGCCTACGATCCGAGCTACGACGGCGAGACGGTCGGGGAGGACACCGCCGACCAGCGCAACCGGGCCAAGAGCACGTACCGGTCGATCGGCGAAGTCGCCAGAGCGGCGTCCCGACCGGCGTTGCAGTCGCTGTGTTTCGTCAATCGACAGGACATCCACCGGCGGGCCCACCGCGACGAGCTGTCGCGCGGACTCGACCACGCGAGTGCGGACAGCGATACCGGCGGGCACAGTGCGGACGGCGATGCCGGCGGGCACAGTGCAGGCGGCGATGCCGCCGGGGCGCCGTCGACGCGCGGTCGACTCACCGAAGGCACACGAAATGCGCTGTTTCGGACGGTGAAGCTGTTCCAGTGGCTCCGAGCGGAGCTGTCGCGGTGGACGCTGCTCTACGGCGAGAGCCCGTGGCGAATCATCGCCACGGGGCTGACGATCATCGTGGGGTTCGCGCTCCTGTACCCGCTCGGCGGGCTGGTGCCGAACGCGGGTGCGGCGGTCACGTACGCGACCATCGCCGACGATCCGCGGCTGTTCTTCGACAGCGTCTACTTCAGTACACTGACGTTCACGACGCTCGGGATGGGCGATTACCAGCCGATCGGGATCGCTCGCGTGCTCATGTCCGTCCAGACATCGCTGGGCGCGATTACGGTCGCGCTGCTCGTGTTCGTGTTCGGCCGGCGAGCCGCACGGTAGCCGACTCCTGCGAGCGCCCGAGCGGCCCGCTCGACGCGTCTCGGCCGGTCGGAGCTATCGTCCGAACATCGGGATACAAAAGTAGCTGAAACCCAATCGACGAAGCAGGACCGACCGTACCAACCAGGTGTCAGTTAATGACAGAAAAATACGACCTAGTCATCGTCGGCGGCGGCATCAGCGGGGCTGCACTGCTCTACACAGTAGCGAAGTTCACGGACGTCGAGCGGATCGCGCTACTGGAGAAAGAAGAGGAGATCGCCGCGATCAACTCCCACAGCACCAACAACTCCCAGACGTTGCACTTCGGCGACATCGAGACCAACTACACGCTCGAAAAGGCCGAGGAAGTCAAGGAGGGCGCCGAGATGCTGGCGGGGTATCTCGAAAACGTCGACCCCGACCGCGAGATGCACAGCAAGCGCAGCAAGATGGTCCTCGCCGTCGGCGACGAGGAGGTCGAGAGCCTCGAAGAACGCTACTACGACGAAGGCTTCGGCGACCTCTATCCCAAGCTTCGGGACATCGGCCGCGAGGAGATCGCGGAACTCGAACCGAAGGTCGTCGAGGGCCGAGACCCGAGCACCGAGATGCTGGCCCTGCAGACGCCCGACGGCTACGTCGTCGACTACGGCCAGACCGCCAAGTCGTTCGTCGAGGACGCCCGCGAGGAAGCCGGCGTCGACGTGTTCGTCGGCACCGAAGTCACCGACATCGACGAGACTGACGACGGCTTCGTCGTCGACACCGGCGGCGCCAAGTTCGAGTCCGACGTGGCCGTCGTCGCGGCGGGCTCCCACAGCCTCCAGATCGCCAAGGAGATGGGCTACGGCGAGAACAAGTCGCTCCTGCCGGTCGCGGGGAGCTTCTTCCTCGGCGGAGACATGCTCAACGGCAAGGTCTACACCCTTCAGATGAAGAAGCTACCCTTCGCCGCGGTCCACGGCGACGCCGACGTGCACGACGGCGACGTGACCCGCTTTGGTCCGACCGCAAAGCTCGTCCCGACGCTGGAACGGGGCCGCATCTCGACGGTCGGGGACTTCGCGGACGTGTTCGGGATGAACATCGACTCGTTCCTGAGCTACGCCAACATCCTCGCCGACCGCATCCTGTTCCCCTACGTCGTCAAGAACCTGATCTACGACCTCCCCGTGGTCGGCAAGCGAGCGTTCCTGCCCGACGTGCAGAAGGTCGTGCCGACGGCCGAACTCGACGACATCGACCGCGCCAAGGGCTACGGTGGCGTCCGGCCCCAGATCGTCGATACCGAGGCCAAATCGCTGGACATGGGCGAGGCCAAGATCACCGGCGACGGAATCATCTTCAACATCACGCCCTCGCCGGGCGCGTCGACGTGTGTCAAAAACGCCATGCGGGACACCCAGCAACTCTTGGAGTTCTTCGAGGACGACCACGAGTTCGACGAGGAGGCGTTCCGCAGCGAGACGATCGGGAACTTCCCGCACGCCGACGACGAAGCGGAAGAGCCCGACCCGATTCCGGCCGAAGACTGAACGGTACGGACACACGAGACGGTCGGCGGCACCGAGTAGTCGGTGCGCCGCCGGCGTTCGATACGCCACGAGGCGTCACAGTCCTAGGAACCGATAATACACGCTTTTCCAGCTATCTAAACTAACAGTTATACTCAGGTATCTTTTACCTATTTGGGTAGGATGAAAACACACATTCAAAGAAATTAGATATATCCGGAATATCACTCACTAATTCCGATCCTACGTCGAAACGTTGAAACCCGTTTCACGCGTCGAAGCGGGTATGGCCAGAGAATTCAGTATGGACCGCCGGGCGTATCTCACGACCGTCGGCGCCGCCGGAGCGTCGACGGCCGTGGCCGGCTGTCTCGGCGGTAACGGCGGCAGCGACGACGTGATCGTTCCGGGGACGAACTCCGGCTTCGCACCGTTCGAGTTCACCCAAGGCGGCGAGCTCGTCGGTTTCGACATCGATCTCGCAGAGGAGGCGATCAGCCGAGCCGGCTACGAAGTCGGCGACTGGACCGACATCGACTTCAAATCGCTGATTCCCTCGCTCAATGAGGATAATATCGACCTCATCGCTGCCGGGATGACGATCACCGACAAGCGCCAGCAACAGATCGCCTTTACCGACCCCTACTACGAGTCGAACCAGTCGGTGCTGGTCAGCTCCGAGCGCGATTTCAGCCCCGAGTCGGAGTCAGACCTCTCGGGCGCGATCGTCGGTGCCCAGAGCGGGACGACCGGCGAAGGTGAGGTCGAGCGCCTCGTCGAAGAGGGCGTCCTCGATGCCGAGAACGTCCGGCAGTACGACAACTACACGCTGGCGGCCCAAGACCTCGAAAACGGCAACGTCGACGCCATCGTCGTCGACGTGCCCGTGGCGCAGAACTTCGCCGACAGCCGCGCCGTCGAGGTCGCCTTTATCATCGAGACGGGCGAGTCCTTCGGCTTCGGGATGCGACAGGACGACGACCGCATCCAAGACATCAACGACGCGCTCGCGGAGATCGAGGAGGACGGCACGTACGACGACCTCGTCACCGAGTGGTTCGAATAGAGCGATGGACCCGATCGCGTTGCAGGCCGGCGACTGGCAGTTCGTGCTCTCGAACTGGCGATACCTGCTGTTGGGCACCGCCGTCACGATTTCGCTGACAGCGACCAGTCTCGCGCTCGGGTTTCTGGCCGGCTTCCCGGCCGGCGCGATCGAAGTGTACGGGAGCGGCAGGCTCAAGTCGGCTGTCAGCACCGCTGGCGTCGTATTGCGCGGGACGCCGATCGTCGTGCTGATGGTGCTCGTCCACTTTGGGCTACCGATTCCACAGCTCGGGACGCTACCAGTGTTGGACATCCAGTTGGAAGTGTTTCTCGCGGCGACGCTCGCACTCGGGTTGCGCAGCGCCGCGTATCAAGGACAGGTGTTTCGCGGAGCGATCCAATCGCTCAGTGAGGGCCAGATGGAGGCCGCTCGGTCGGTCGGACTGACGCGGCGGCAGGCGATCCGTCACGTCGTGTTTCCACAGGCGGTGCGGCGCTCGATCCCCGGCTTCCAGAACGAGTTCACGATCGTGCTCAAAGACACCAGCGTCGCGATCGCGATCGGACTGGCCGAGCTGTTGACCCGCGCCGAGAACCTCTATCTCCAGCCCGGACAGGGCACCGCTGTGATGGAAGTTATCCTCGCAATTAGCGCGGTCTACTTCGTGCTCACGTTCACGACGAATCGGGCACTCGACTACGTAGAACGGCGCTATGCCGTCCCCGGAGGAACGAAATGAGTCTGTTACGCGTCGACCACGTCGACAAATCGTACGGCGAAGAGCGAGTACTGCGCGACGTTAGCTTCGAGATGGAGCGCCAAGACGTCGAAGTGATCGTCGGCCCGAGCGGCTCGGGCAAGTCGACGATGCTGCGGTGTGTCAACCGGCTCACCGAGATCGACGACGGGGAGATCTACCTCGACGGCGAGGAGATCCACGACCTCGACCAGAACGATCTTCGGCGTCGCGTCGGCATGGTGTTTCAGGACTTCAACCTGTTCGCCCACCGCACCGCGCGGGGCAACATCACGCTCGGGCTCGAAGAAGTGCTGGGCAAGTCCCACGAGGAGGCCACCCGAGTCGCGGAAGACTACCTCGAACGGGTCGGACTGGCCGATCAGGCCGACTCGTACCCGGCCGAGTTGTCGGGTGGCCAGCAACAGCGCGTCGGCATCGCCCGCGCGCTCGCCATGGAACCGGAGCTGCTCCTGTTCGACGAGCCGACGAGCGCGCTCGACCCCGAACTGATCGGCGAGGTGCTCGACGTGATGCACGATCTGGCCGAGGAAGGGATGACGATGCTGTGTGTCACCCACGAGATGGACTTCGCCCGCTCGGTCGCTTCGACGCTGACCGTCCTCGACGACGGCCAGATCGTCGAACGCGGCCCGCCCGAACAGCTGTTCGAGAACCCCGAACACGAACGCACGCGGGCGTTCCTCGGCGACCTCACCGACGTACGATGACAGCCACAGAGGAGTCGTCCACGGCGCCGGAGGAAGCCCGCGGATCGACGGTCGGCGAGCTTCCTGGCCGGCGTCGACTGATCGTCGGTGGCGTCGGCGTCGCCTTCTGGGCGTGGCTGTTGACTCGCTGGGCGTACCACAACTCGTGGGTGGACCGGCTGTTCACGGCAATCGGACTGCCGGACTTGATCCGGTCGGAGGTGCCCGTCCGCCTGCGCGAACCGTGGATTCCTGCCGGGCCGTTCGAGACAGCCGGCGCAGCTGTCGGAGAGTTCGCGGCGTCGCTCGGCCCCGCGAGCTTCCTGATCGAGTGGCTCGCGTGGCTGCTCAACGTTGCGGGCTTCGCCACGACGATGGCGCCGCAACTGGCCGCCGGTGCGTTCATCACTGCGTACCTGACGATCCTGTCGATGCTGTTCGGACTGGTGATCGCCGTCCCGCTGTCGGTCGCGCGGATCTACGGCGGATTCATCCTCAGGAGCCTTTCGCTCGTCTACACGGAGCTGATCCGGGGGACGCCGCTGCTCGCGCAGCTGTTTTTGCTCTACTTCGGCCTCGGGCTGGCAAACGATATCAGCGAAATCGGGATCGTCGGCAACGGCGCCGTTCCGCGGGCCGCGATCTTCGTCGCCATCATCGGGTTTACGATCAACTCCTCGGCCTACCAGTCCGAGTACATCCGGTCGGCGCTGCAGTCTGTCGACGACGGCCAGATGACCGCGGCCCGGTCGGTCGGGCTCTCGAAGCTCCAGAGCATCCGCCACGTTATCCTGCCACAGGGGCTTCGCTTTGCGATCCCCGGCTGGACCAACGAGTTCGTCTACCTGATCAAGTACTCCTCGCTGGCCGCGTTCATCACGGTGCCCGAACTGTTCCGCCGCGCGCAGGACATCGGCTCCGATACGTTCCGCTTTACCGACGCCTACGTGATCGTTGCAGTGTTCTATCTCGCGTTGGTGCTGACGACCGCGCTGGCGATGAACAAGGTCGAATCGGTCGTCGCGGTTCCGGGCGTCGGCCAGTCGACCGATCGGGAGTGATCGGTTCGGCGACGCCGTTCCTGCGTGGCCGTTCCGCCGCGCCGTGACGCCGCTGGACAACGCTCGCGCACCAAATCGTACCGTCAACGCTCGCGCGGCCGAAAGGTCCGCAGCGTGTCTCGTTTGGTTGGCTCGGCAGAAATCTGCTCGAAGCCGAGGTCGCCGAACACGGAGTCCCAGTCCCGGTAGTACAGCGGCAGCTCCTCGCGGACGTAGTTCACGTCGGGGTCGCCCTCCCGATGGTCGCCCTCGTTTTCGACGGTGAGGATCCGGTCCGACGCGATTCGGGCCACCTCGGCGAAGGCGTCGGTCGCGTCGGGATGGACGTGTTGGAGCGTTTCGACGGAGAAGACGGCGGCGAACTGATCGGTGTCGAACTCCTCGACGACCTCCTCGATGGCGCCGACGTGGAAGGTCCCGGCGTCGGCGAGGTCGGGGTAGGTTTCGGCCATCACGTCGAAGGCGTCCTCGTTGATGTCGAGGCCGTGGAGGGACTCGAAGCCGTGGTCGTGGAGGTGCGCGAGATGTCGGCCGGCGCTACAGCCGAGTTCGAGAATCGGGTCGCTCGGCGCGACGACGCCGTCGAGCGCGGCGCGGATCGCCTCGCTCGTCTCGTCCGGGCCGCGGTGGGCGTAGTAGTCGGGCGAGTACTCCCCGCTGCGCTCGGCCCAGAAGCGACGATTGTCAGAAGGATCCACTACCGTCACGAGCGCGCCGAGGTGTATAGGTGCTCGGATGTCGACGTCACGGCGGGCCACGTTCGGCCGAGATCTGGTGGGCCCGAGCGCTGGCGTCCGCCCGAGAACGAACGGCTTTTCCTGTACTCTCGGAAACGGGGTGTATGGAACGGTTACAGCAGTCGCTCCACGAAGCGCCGATCGTCGACAAAGGCGATTACGAGTATCTGGTCCACCCGATCAGCAACGGCGTCCCGATGCTCGACCCCGAACTGCTCCGTGAGGTCGTCGTCGGCGTCATGCAGGCCGCGGATCTGGAGGGCGTCGACAAGATCGTCGCGCCGGAGGCGATGGGTATTCACATCGCAACCGCGCTCTCCCTGCAGACCGACATCCCGCTGGTGGTCATCCGTAAGCGCAAGTACGGCCTCGACGGCGAGGTTGCGCTCCACCAGACGACCGGCTACTCCGAGTCAGAGATGTACATCAACGACGTGGAAGAGGGCGACCGCGTGCTGATCGTCGACGACCTGCTCTCGACCGGCGGGACGCTGGCGGCCGTCACGGGCGCGCTCGACGACATCGGCGCCGAGATCGCGGACATCGTCGTCGTGATCCGCAAGGTCGGCGGCTCCGCGCTCGACGACACTGACTACGAGGCGACCAGCCTCGTCGACATCACCGTCGAGGACGGCGAGGTTACGATCCACTGAGACGAGCCAGCGCCCCAGAGTAGAGGACGATATTTCTCGGACGACGATGTCGACGCGAAGCCGACGCTGAACCCGACGGCGTGCGTTCAAAACTCGAAGCGGGCGTCGCGTTACCACCCCACTATCCACGAGCGTGTATATTCTATCCCATCGACGGCGAGATATGCGCTCGAACACGAAACTATTATTGAACCCGCCCCGCAGGTTGGGAGCAAGATGGCGACAGAGACAGACGGGGAGATCGAGCTCGAATACGAACTCGACGAGCGGCCGCCGTTGCCCAAGTCGATCCTGCTGGGACTGCAACACGTCGCAGTGATGATCGTCCCGGCGACGGCGGTGGCGTACATCGTCGGCGGCGCGGTCGGCGGCGTCGACGTGGCCTACATCGTTCAGATGGTGCTCCTGTTCTCGGGGCTGGCGACGGTCGTGCAGGCGTACACCGCCGGTCCGGTTGGGGCCAAGCTCCCGATCGTGATGGGAACGAGTTTCACGTTCGTCGGCGCAGCGACGACGATCGGCGTCGACTACGGCCTCGGCGCCGTGCTCGGCGCGATTCTGGTGACCGGATTCACCGTCGAAGGACTGATCGGCTGGCAGTTCAAGCGCATCAAGCCGTTCTTCCCGCCGCTGGTGACGGGACTTGTCGTCGTCATCATCGGCCTGTATCTGATCCCCGTAGCGATCGACTACGCCGCCGGCGGCGTCGGTGCCAGTGACTACGGCGCACCCTACAACCTCGGCCTCGCCGCGCTCGTGCTCGGCGTCGCACTCGTTCTCAACCTGTTCGCCGACGGCGTCGCGCGGCTCCTGAGCATTCTCGCTGGAATCACCGTCGGCTACGGCACTGCCGTCGCGCTGGGGTACGTCGACTTCAGCGCGGTATCCGCGGCCGCGTGGGTCGCGCTTCCCCAACCCGGGAAGTTCAGCCTCTCTTTCGAGCCGGTTCCGATCGTCACGTTCGCGTTCCTGTTTCTGGTCTCCGCGATGGAGACCGTCGGCGACATGTCGAGTGTCACCGCCGCTGAGGGGCGCAACCCGACCGACGATGAGTTCCGCGGAGGCCTGTTCACCGACGGTCTCCTGAGCTCGCTCGGCTCGATGTTCGGCGCTTTCCCCGTCACGTCGTTCTCGCAGAACGCCGGCATCATCAACTTCACCGGCGTGATGAGCCGCCACGTCGTCGGGATCGCAGGTGGCATGCTGGTCGTGCTGGGCCTCAGCCCGAAGGTCGGCGCCGCGGTCACGACGATCCCACAGGCGGTCTTCGGCGGCGCCGTGCTGCTGATGGCCGGGATGGTCGCCGCCAGCGGCTTCCGGCTGATCATGCTCCACACCGATCTCGATCGACGGAACATGGTCATCGTCGCCGCCTCGCTCGGACTCGGCCTCGGCGTGACGACCCGTCCCGAGGCGCTTGCGGAACTGCCCGGCGCGGCTGAGACGTTCTTCAGCGAACCGGTAATCATGACCGCGCTGACGGCGTTGGTGCTCAACACGATCGTTCCCGGCGAGAACAGCCCGCTGTTCGACGCCGACTCCGAAGACCAGTCCGCCGGGACGCCGACGGTCGAGACGCCGACAGACGACTGACGCCGCGTCTCACACTCAACTCCGCAGGACACGGTCGCTTTTTCTCTCCGTCACTCGACTGCGAGAACTGTCGCCGCTCAGTTCGTACCGTCGACCGACACCGTCCGGAGGTCGGACTCTAACTCCTCGACGTGGTCGTTGTACGCCGCGACGAATCCAGAAAAGGCCGGGGCGTACTCGCGGATGTCGGCGGCCGATGGCGGCTCGTACTGCGAGAGGACGTAGACGCCGCCAGAGCCGCCAGCGCGTAGGTACGAGGTGCCGTCTTGATCCCACTTGAGTTCCCAGCGCGTCCCCTCGATCCGGGTCGCAAAGGTGCCGTAGTCTCCGCCCTCGTAGCGCTGTAGCTCGCCGGCGATCACGTCGCAGATCTCGCGGATGCGCCCGAGCACGCGGTCGCGCTGGGCGACGACGCCGTCGGTCGGCTCGACGCTGGGAAAGTCGGTCGACACGTCGTCGAGGACGCCGTCGAGCGAGTCGACGTGTGCGTTGAACGCGGCGACGAAGGCCTCGTAGTCGGCCAGCGCCGTCGCCAGCGGCTCGGGCTCTGGGGGTTGTTTCGTCGAGACGACGTACGTCTCCGAGCCAGAGTTGGGGTCGAAGCGGAGGTACTCTAGGTCGCCGGCCTCGTACTTGACTGTCCACTCCCCGCGCTCGGTGGTGAATGTCTGTTGTCCGTAGTCGCCGCCCTGCAACCGGGCGAGTTGATAGGCGACGCGTCCGGCGTGGTCGGTCACTGCGGCGACGACCTCGTCGCGTTGTTCGGCCACCGCATCGGCGTCGGCAACGTCTACGTCTGGCCAGTCAGTCACGTGCGGACGGACGCTCCCGGACGGTTTAATCAGTACGACTCGTCGGCCGTGCAAAAGTGGCGGTCTGTCTCAGTACTCGTCGTAGTTCCGCGGGGAGTAGTCGGCGCATTGGTCGCCGTCGACGGTCGAATTGCTGCAGTCGAAGTCGCTGCCGACGAACGCGTGCCCGCCGACGGTGCTCGAATCGAGGTCGACGTTGCCACTGGCGGCTATATCGTCCTCGACGACGCCGTTGGACGCGGCGATCTGGTTGTCGGCGACGAGCGCCCCTTCGACGGTGGCTTTCGAGAGATCGACGTTGGCTCCCGAGACCGCGGCGCTAACCGTCGATCCCGCATCGATATCTACGTCACCGTCGGCGTCGATCGAACCGTCGACGCTCGTGTTCGAGACATCGACGCCCTTGCTGGCGTCGACCGAGCCGTAGATGTTCGCATTGTCGAAATCGATATCGCCGCCGTCGATATCACCGAGCACTGTCCCGCCCTGTTTGACCGTGATCGTGCCGCTCGTCTCGACATCGCACGCGACCGTGATACCGTCGATAGTGAGATCGCCGCCGGCTCTGGACTCGACCCACGCGCAGCCCTCGTCGGGCGATGCGGGGACGGGATCGGCGTCGAACGACGCCAGAACGTGGCTCTCGTCCCCGTCCTCGGCGAACCAGACGATAGCGACGTTCTCGTCGACGGGATAGACGCTGACGGAGTCGTCTGCACTCAGTTCCACAGTGGCGAGCGCCTCGGGGTTGGCGACACCGCGGACGACGAGGCGTCCGTCGCGCTCGCCGAGCGTGTCGCCGCCCTGATGGACAATGACGTGAGCGGGGCCGTCGCCCTCCGTCTGCAGATCGAGTGTGGCCTGCGGTGCGGGTCCGGATTGGTCGGTGAGCCCACCCACCATGAACATGGTGACCGCCGCCAGCGTGACGACGATAGCGATGAGGAGTCCGACGCCGATCACGGGCGAGAGCGCACGCTTGCGCCCGGCCGCTCGAAGACGGATGACCTCGCGCATGGCCGGTCCATATGGACTCACATCGGTTGTACCTTTCCCGAGCGGTCGTGACGGACAACAACAGGCTCCGCAGACACAGATATCACTACGCGACCGACACGCTGGGGAAGACGCTAGTCAGAAATTCGCTTAGTCGATGTGACCTTCGCGGCGGAGCTGGTCGGCGTCTTGGCTGGTGTAGCGCCACTCGATGTTGGCCTTCTCGTCCTGCCAGTCCCACGGTTCGACGACCACGATGTCGTCTTGCTCGATCCACGTACGGTACTTCATACGGCCGGGGATCCGGCCCATTCGCTCTTTGCCGTCCTCACAGCGAACGCGCACGTGGTTGCCGCCGTTGTGTTCGGTTACGACCGCAAACAGCTCGTCGTCGTTGGGCATTCGGAGGTTCCGACGCCCGCTTTCTTCACTCACAACCTAACTAGGGGCTTCGCAGGTTTAAGTCATTGGTACGAGACGATACCACACCGCAGACGCGTATCGGATGGTTTTCGACAGGGGTCCGTATCATGCCAGCGTACACGGACGGAGAGGCCGCGTGAGGGGGAGACCGTCAGTCGTCGTTCCAGACGAACCGCGACTGAAGGTAGCCGTTCAGCGGCAACAGGGCGAGCCAGCACAGGATTCCCAGCCGAGGATCGAACAGCCCGATCGGAATCGAGATCACAAACACGAGCGGCGAGACCGCAAACCGTGCAACTCGCACGCGGACGGCGTGCGATCTTATTCCCTCGGCGAACAGTTCCTGCCGGGACGCGTAGACCCAAACAGCCACGAGCGTCGCACCGGCGACCGTCTGAGACGCCGCGTAGAAGATAACGCCGAACTCGTTCGGAAAGGCGGTTAGAACCGACGTGGGATAGGGCAGAAACGAGACCGCGAGCAAAAATAGCAAGTTGAGCCACAGCAGCCGCCTATCGTGACGCCGGATGTGGACGAACGTGTTCCGGTGTAACACCCAGTAGAGACCGATAACGAGAAAGCTCAGGACGTACGCGAACACGTCGATCCCCTGCTCGCGGACGAACGAGCCGAGAAGTTCCGCCGATCCTCCGCCGCCGGCCTCCGGAAGCGGGATGTCGAGCACCAGCAGCGTGATCGCAATGGCGAAGACGCCGTCGCTGAGCGCAACGAGCCGGTCGGTTTCGTCAGTGGCGGCCATCACGTCGACTGTCCACGGCGACGTAAAAATAGGATTGACCCGCTCTGCGTTAGTTCGTCGTTACGACTTCGAGCACGTCCCGGTCGTCGAGTTCGTAGCCCGCGCCGCGCTGGCGGTTCGACCGGCAGTCGATGGCGTGCAGAAAGCCCTCGCCGATGTCCGAGTGGAGGCTGTACGCGAAGTCCTCGGCGGTCGAGTTCGGCGGGAGTAGATAGCAGTCGGGAAGCACCTCGCCCCGCTCGTTGCCCAGTCCGTTCGCGCCCCCGGGGAACACCGGCGTGACGCCGAGCACGTCGAACAGCGCGGCCTCTAGGGCGTCTTGGACGCCGGTCGAGCCGTACTCGTCGACGAACTCGCGGATCTGTTCGAGGCCGGCTTCTTGCTCCTCGGAGATGTCGCCGACGATCTCGAACTCGCCGTCGCCGGGACGGTAGTCGACGACGCCGCCCTCGTCAGCGGACTTGAGCGCCTTCTCGGCGTGAGCGCTGGCGGGGACGAACGTGAGATGGTCGTACTCGGGATCGTCGGTGATCTCGTCCCAGTTGTCCTGTGCTTCGGGCATGTCCATCTTATTGGCCGCGATCACCAGCGGCTTGGTCTCCTTGCGGATCTCCCGGGCGAGATCGATCTTGTCCTCGTCGTCCCACGCGTCGGGGTCGAAGCCGACATCGGTCCGGCGGATCAGCCGCTTGATCTCGTCTTCGATGATGCGGAACGCGCTCATCTGCTCGGCGAGTTCCTCCTCGATGTCGTCGTCTTCGGTGACGTGGCCGCTCCGGTAGCGCTCGATGCCTTTGTCGAGCACGTCGAGGTACCACTGGTCGAGTTCGGTTTCGAGGAAGTCGATGTCGTCGCGCGGGTCGTGATCCTCGGTCGGCTCGCCCTCGATGTCGGTCTTCCCCGAGAAGTCGACGACGTGGACCAGCACGTCGGTCTCGTTGAGATCCGTCAGGAACTGGTTACCCAGCCCCGCACCCTCGTGGGCGCCGGGGATCAGCCCGGCAACGTCGACGAGCTTGGTCGGGACGAAGCGGACGCCGTCGTCGCAGTAGCCGGTGTTTGGCGTACAGGTCTCGTCGAATTCGGGGGCCGCACACTCGACGCGCACGTAGGCCTCGCCGACGCTCGGGTCGATCGTCGTGAAGGGATAGGCGCCTTCTGGCACGTCGTTCATCGTCGCCGCGTTGAAGAAGGTCGACTTGCCCACGGAGGGCTTGCCGACGAGTCCGATCCGGTAACTCATTGCTTTCACTGGTTGGTCCCGGCGTATACGGATTTCTCTCCGTCGGCGCTTCGGTATGCCGTGACGGGGCAGAGAGCCGGGCGCTCAGAGCACCCGGCCGAGCGCCTCCATCGTCCGCTCGACGCGGTTCCGGCGGGCGTTGTGGCCCATGTGGCCGACGCGAAGCACGTCGTCTTCCAGATCGCCCAGCCCGGTCGACAGCACGACGCCGTGTTCCTCGCGCAGTCGTCGCTGAAGCGTCTGTGCTCGCCCCTCGACGTGGAACGCAGTTACTGTCGGCGAGGCGATATCGGCGTCGGGGTACAGCGAAAGGCCAAGCTCGCTGCCGCGCTCTCGGCACAGCTCGGCGGCGGCATCGTGGCGATCGAAGACGGCGTCGAGCCCCTCTTCGAGCAGCAGATCGACCGCGGCGTCGAGCGCCTGCAGATTCGACACCGGCATCGTGTAGGGGAACCACTCATCGTCGGCGGCCGCCTTCCAAGGCGTCAGGTCGGCGTAGTACGACCGCGTTTCGGTCGCCTCGATGGCGTCCCACGCGGCGTCGGAGATCGACAGCACCGCCAGCCCCGGCGGCGCGCTGAAGCACTTCTGAGTGGCGCCGATACAGATGTCGATCTGCTCGGTGGGGACCGGCGTCCCGCCGAGCGAGGAGACGGCGTCGACCACGCTGAGAACGCCGTGGTCGTCGAGCAGGTCGAGCACCGGACCGAGGTCGTTGAGCGTTCCCGTCGGCGTCTCGCAGTGGACCATCGTGGCAACGTCGAACGTCCCGCCGTCGAGGTGGTCGGCGACGGCGTCGACGTCGATCGGCCCCGTCGAGGGCGCGCTACAGACGACGGCCTCGCCGCCGTAGTCCTCGACGAAGTCGGCGAAGCCGTCGCCGTACAGGCCGTTGGAGATACAGAGCACGCGATCGCCCTCCTCGACGAGCGAGGCGACGGCGGCCTCAAGTCCGAGGATGCCCTCGCCGCCAAGCACGGCGATGTCGTCGGCGCCGTAGATCGCGCCGAGCTTGTCGGTCAGATCGCGGTAGAACTCGACGAACTCCGGTTCGACATCGGGGTTCCGGGCCGGCTGGCTCATCCGATCGCGGACGGGAGCCGGAACGGCAGTGGGGCCGGGCGTCATCAACAGTCGGTCGTCGTCCATGCGAGGGTGGGCGTCCCCGGCGAGCATAAAAGCACTCGACTGCGGTCGGCCGCGCCAGCAGCGGTCGCCACTTTCGAAGGATACTCCTGCCGGTCGGACGTAGTTTTTCGTATGATACGTACCCCGCTCTCCCTCCGCCCAGTCACTCCGCCCGACCGACGACGCCCGGTTCGCGGCCGCCGATGACGTTCGACGAGCTCTGGTACCTCGCCAACGAAGCCGAACAGCGCGCCGAGCAGGCGCGACACCGGCTGGCCAGCGAGTACGACGAGTATCTGGAGTTCGAGCGCACGCGCCGGGTCAGTCGGCCGCGCTTCCGGACGCTCGCGGAGCGCATTCAGGCCAACGGAACGCCTTACGGCGCCCACACGATCGTCTACCGCCCCTCCGGTGAGCTGCTGTTAGTCCGCCACGAGACGGTCGATCTGTGGGTGCTACCCGGCGGCGGCGTCCGGGCGGACGAGTCGTTCCGCGAGGCCGCCGAGCGCGAAGTCGCCGAAGAGGCGGGCGTCGAAGTGAGCTACGACGGGCTGGCGATGCTGACAGACGTTCGCGTCGTCGCCGACGACGCCACGATGCGGGGCGTGCTCCCGGTGTTTGCCGGCCGTGCGGAGACGACGACGCCGAGCGTCTCCGACCCCGACGACGAGATTTCGGCGGCGCGGTGGTTCGCCGAATTGCCAGCGGACACGCGCGACCGCGACGAGATTTTGACGTGGCGAGAGCAGGCGCTCTCGGCCTGAGCGGGTGCTCGGCAGCGACGCCCCAGCCGCCCAGTCTACCCGCCGTGGCTGACGCCGTCGTTCGACGACGCGGTCAGGCGCCGCAGCGCCGCCCGAGCGTTGCTGGCGTCGTAGCCAAAGAACACTGATTCGCCGTACGCATCGGCGACTTCGGCGGCGTGGAGCAGGTCGTCGATGTCGACGTCGACGGCGTACAGTTCGACGCTGAAGGGCGTGTCGAGCAGCGACTCGAAGCCGCTCGCGATCGTCTCGATCCAGTAGGTCGTCGAGTAGGCCATGTCGTACAGGGGAACGACGAACTCGTCGACGTGGGGTTCGATCGCCTCGATGTCGATACCCGAGCGCTCGTAGAGATGGCCCGGATAGGGATCGGGATGGAGCGTCAGGTACGTCTTGCCGGGGATGCGATCGGCCGCCTCGGCGACGAACTCGCTGATCACGTCGGCGCGCCAAGCCTGCCAGTCGTCGTACTCGCTGGCGGCAAAGCGCTCCTCGCAGATATCGCAGTGACAGTACTCGGGCCGCGGGAAGCCGATGTCGTCGAGTCGCACGTCCTCGTTCGCCGCGGCGGCGTCCTCGACCATCTCCAGCACGCCGGTGCGGTACTCGTCGCGGTTCGGACAGACGTACCCCCAATCGAAGTACGGTTGCTCTTGGGTCGCTGCGGTGCCGTCCTCGCTTACCGGCGCGAGTTCGGGCCGGGCCTCGACGGCCGCGTTGTCGCCGAAACAGGAGATCATGTTGACCGCCTCCGAGACCGGCTCGGTCGCTCGACCGGTGACATCTTTGACTTCGTAGAACGCCCGGTCGAACTCCGGCCACGACAGCTCTTGCTCGTTGCGCGTCACCACGCCGTACATACTCGACGGTCGGCGGGAAGAAGGGTAAGTGATTCGCTCGGCGATCTATGCGTCGTCGTACTCGACCTCGGCGTCGGTCGAGACAAACTTCCAGAGGGCGACGATTGCGAACAGTACGAGCAGGACCTTGAGGGCGCGCTTCATACCGGAAATACGTCACGTCGTCATATAACTGTTTCCAGTTAGTTTCATGATAAGTTCGTCCCAGCCGGCACGGCGTCAACCTCCCTGTTCCGTGCCGTTGCAACGTTCAAGTTCGGAGGCCTCGCTAGACGAACACATGGGAGCGTCTAGCGACGATGCACTGGCCGACGAACTCGTCAGCGCCTGCCGGACGACGATCGGAGACTCGATGCGGAGTATCACCTACTTCACGGTCGAGGACTACGAGCAGGTCTACATCCGGAGCGACCTCGAACGCGACGCCGAACTGGATCGGTTCGTCGCCAACGAGCGCCTCGGATTTACGTCCCAGCAGACCTACGGTGACTCCGAACTGGGCGCTTACGAGTTCACGATCCGGGCGTTCGACCGGGGGTACGTCACGCGCGTCATCGTCGGCGATCGCGGCGTCTACGTGACGACCGACAAGATTCACATGGACGAGTTCGAAGAACTCGCAACAGCGGTGCGGGGGGTGTTGCGTGAGCATCGCAGTGACTGATCACCTGCTGGCGCGCTGCTGTGAGTTTGGAACGTAACTGAGGAAGTGGGGTCGGAGGGAGTATGAACCGCGAGGACGTCGCTTCGCTCGACCTCTGGGCTCAAACCTCCCGGCGTGACGGATTTGTCGCTCGCGAAGTAGCTCGCGACAAAATACAGTGGGGTCGGAGGGATTTGAACCACGGTCGCAGCAAGCTGCTCCCTGCTTCAAATCCCGCCTCCGTTAGAATACACGCGGCGCTCGAAGGTGAGCGCCGCGAGAAGTTAGTGGGGTCGGAGGGATTTGCGCTAGTCGGGTACAGCGTGGTCTTAGTGCGGTTCAACTGCCGGTTTGCGTTGCTCACTGTCATTGTTCTGAATTGTCTCCGAAATCGAGATCCTGAACGTACTTGCGTCGTCGTTTCTCCATCCGCTCGACCGCGCTCGCCTTGTCGTAGTGACGCTCGATCACGTCCGGGCTCGCGTTCACGCGCTCGGCCGTGACCTCCATCGGAATGCCGCGATCGCGGTGCCAGGTGATCGAGCCGGTCCGAACCTGATGTGGCGACCGCGATGATGGGCACTGACTCGCCTTGTTCCGGTGCGGGTACTCGCAGGTCGGTCGCGTCTCGCCGTGCGGACACTCTTGGTGAAGACACGGCTGGGTTGCGAGGTAGCACCACGAGCGGATCGTCGACGCCGACGGCCGGCCTTGCCGACACGAAAACAACGGCTGGCGACCGTGGTCGTCGCGCTTCTCCCAGCGGTCCCGCTCGATATACGCGTCGAGGACATCGCACACCGTCTCGGGAATGCTGACCGGGCGCTCGCCGTCCTCGTCGTTCTTCAGCCCGGTCCCCGTCTCGGGGCGGTGCTTGAAGTCGAGGAACTGCCGATCGGGATAGTAGTCCTCGAGGTCGAGCGTTCGGATGCCGCTCAGTCGAGCGCCCGTGTTCCACAGCACCTCGAGGAGGGCGTGGTGGTTCGTCGCGTAGACTCCCGGATCGTTGCGGTAGTACTCCAGCAGCGCCTGAGCGTCCTCCGCGGCGAGCTTCGTGTCGCTCGTCTCCTCGGCGCGCGAGAGGCTCGGGATGTCGACCTTCTCCGGCAGATCCTCGTCGACGGCGTCGATCCGAGCGCAGTAGTCGAGCAGCTGCTTCACCGCGACCATCTTGCCCTTCACCGTCACCGGCTCGTCGCCCATCGACTGCCGATCGCGCTTGAACTGGTCGATGGTCCAGCCGGAGATCTCGCTGACCTGCTCGACATCGTGCTCCTCGCACCACTCGACGAACTGCGTGAGCCGGTATCCATAGCTCCGGATCGTGTGGTCCGAAGAGTCCGCCCGGAGGTCGTCGAGGTAGTACTCGCGCGCCTCCGCGGGCGTCAGGTCATCGGGAGCCTGCATCGCCCACCCCCATCGCGTCGAGCGCTCTGCGGAGCATCTCCTCGTCGGCGCCGTTGGCGCGATGTACGAGCTGCCGGATCATCCGATCCGTCTCGGTCGTGCGCCGCGGCGACGGCCACGGCACGCCCCGGACCTCCACCCAGAGTTCGTACATCGCGCGCTCGTCGAGCGAGATCTCGACGCGACCGCCGTCGTCGGTGGTCAGCGCGAGCGTGTAGCCCTCCCCGCGCGGACGCGGGCCGTAGGAGATCGCCGGCCGGTCGCCGGTGACGCGGTAGCGATCAGTCACGGCGATCCCTCCGACTTCGCAGCGCGTTCGAGGAGCGCCTCGGGGCTCCAGCCGCCGGTACTGTTCGACTCACGGACTACGGGATCGTCGAACATGTTCCCGCAGTCGTTGCAGTAGAAGTCGTGATCCGACCGAGACCGCGAGGTGATCGCCGACGAATCGCACGCCGGACAGACCTCGATCTCGTCGCCCGTCACGACTGATCACCCTGATCTGCCTCCTCAGGATCAATGCGCTTCAACGCTGGCGCGTCCGGTTCGTGCTCGGCGCACGCCCAGTACCGGAAAACTGGGCCAGCGGGCGGTTCAAGGCCCTCAAATTGTGCGACTGCCGGGACGCATTCGCCTCGATGCTCACGGTGGTCACACGTCGGGTAATCAGCACCGTTCTCGACAGTGCCGCCGTCGGGAAGCACCTCGTTGTCGTCCTTGAGCGGTGGATCCTCGTTGCGCAAGTCGACGACCTCCGACCGGTCCCACGACGATTGCTCTCGGCGCTGGTCGCGGCAGGTGACACAGCTAACCGTGTTCCGGCTGATTCGGATCGCGTGATGACCACGGGGACAGACCAACGGATCGATCGTATGCTCGGCGCTGACATCGAAGTCCGAGTCAATGCTCATCGTTGCCCTCCATGTTCTCCAGCAGTCGATCGGCCTCGTGGCGGGGAATCGAGAGACGTTCGGCGAGTTCGACGACGCGCTCGTCTCGCTCGCTCACGCTTCGAGCACCTCGTTCAGGGCGGCCGCGAGATCTCGAAGGACCTTCCGGCCGCGGGCTGTCAGCTCGTAGCTGTTTGTACGCTGGTCCAGCATCCCCTTTTCGACCAGCCCGATCTCGACCAACTCGTCGAGGTTCGGGTACAGTCGGCCGTGGTGGATCTCCTCGCCGTACTCGTCCTCGATGTGATTCTTGATTTCGAGTCCGTACGGCGGCTCGTCTTGGGACTGCTCGACGGACGCGATCGCCTCCAGGAGGTCGCGCTGGAAGCCAGTCAGATCGGTCCGGGTGATCTTGATGATCCCGCCGTCAGGCGCGACCGTCGGACTGCAGTCGTGGTCGGCCAGCTCGCCCAGCGTCTCGAACGGCGTCGAGCAGAGGTCGCAGTAGTGCGCGTCGCCCTCGAGGAACGCGGCGCGATCGGAGTCGGTACTCGGTCGGTCGGCTGTGGTGTCATCGGTCATAGTTGTCTGGGATCTGTGTTCTGAGCGAGACGCTACGGTACAAAAACTCGTTTTCAAGGCCGGAGTGGAAGTGAAACTGGTCACTTCCGAACACCCGAAAACTGTCGCAGCGTCAGCGTTGCGACGCCGTGCCCGCAGGGCTCGACGGAGTGACGGCCCGGCCCCATCGTCGACACGGCGGTGATCTCCCTGCCACACTGCGGGCAGGTCGGCGATTCCTCGGTCGGTTCGGGACTTTTATGCCCCGAGTGGACTTCCGTTTGCATGCTTCCGTACCACATCTACGGGAGCGTCGCGGACCCGGTGTCATCAGCACCGGTCCGCTTGGTTTTCAAGAGGACCTGAACGACCAGGCCCGCGTATCGATCCCGTGAACAGTCCGTTTAGATGCCAACTACTAATACCTTTGCACAATATCTTGCAACTGCACAATGTATCTTTCAGAACTGGCGCATAAGGTGCGTAAGGAAACATATTCGGTGCGACTAAGGAACGCTAAGGAGGATTCGGGGGTATGCGTCCCCGGGTTAATTGGATGACCGAAGCCGATGTCGCCATTCTGGAGTTCTTCTATGAACTCGGTGATGTCGATGATGACCGCGTAGTCCTTCCGCCCGGAACAGTTTACGAGAACCTCGTTGAGCAGTTAGGGGTCCTCCAGAAGAGCAAAAGCACAATCTCTCGTCGCATGAAAAAGCTATCTGAAGAGGACCTATTAGAAAAGATTCCAGACACTCGCGGGACCTACTACCGGATCACTGACGTAGGCGTTGACTACTTGGAGGGGAACGTCGACGCCGACGATCTCGAAGAACCCGAAAATTAACTCGTGACCAGACGGCTCACGCAGAGATCACGCACCGACGGTGGGGCTCATCGTACTCCGTGTTGACTGTCCCACTTGTTGCTGTGCCCGGTAGCGCCCTGACTTCGGCATCGAACGATGGCGGTATTTCAACGCAGTTGTCGGTCTTGAATGGCTGTGCCGACGTTTCGAGTGTCGCCGTCTCTCCGTGTGGAACTATCCCTGTAAGTTCGACTCGATTCTCAGTATCACCGATGCGAAGGTCCTGTACCGATGCTGGCGCGTTCCCTGTGTTCTCAATCTCGATCGACGCTGCCCCCGTTTCCTTGTCGACGCTCCCACCGACGATCTCCAGTTCCGGCTCAACACCGAACTTTGCCGTCGAGACGGCGGCGTCCTGAAGCGATGCTTGTGAGTCTTGAGAGTAGTCAGAGAGTTGAATGTCGTACCCGACAAGTCGCCACGTTCCGGACCGGACTGCGTCGAATGACCCCAGAGATCCGAAAACGTCGATCTCCATCTTGTCTTCGTACACCGGTGGTTCCCCGCTGTAGACGAAATCGGGAGCGTTCTGGTTCGGTCCGTAGAGTGCGATCGCGTTCATCCTTTCAGTGTTCTCGAAGGTGACAACCAGCGTCCCGTCCGGTTTCCACTTGACGCTCTCGAATTTACTCGTGAAGAACCCGAACTCGTGGTGTCCCTCGTCAGAGTATCCGAGAATGTCTGCGCGTGCTTTCTGGAGATCACCATCGTAACGAAGAAACCCAGCAGCACCTGCTCCTGCACCACCAACACCCAACATCGTGAGGAACGGCCGACGCCGCAATCGGAACCTCAAACGCTTGTCTGGTCGACGATCAGTCATTGCTCTGGTGACTATTCTGAGTTAACAAATAACCACGTGGTAGGAGAGCTAAATCACGGCCAGCCAGACGAACACGGCGAGGAACGCGATCACGCCGATCGCCTTTGCGACGGTCCAGAGCGTCAGCCCGCCCGCGCTCTCCTCGACCTCGTCTTCGGCGTCCTGCTCGTCCTCGCGTTTGATCGAGCCGTCGACGGCGACATCCGGACTTCGATCGTCGATGATCTCGTCTTTCGACGGCGTCCGGCCGTAGGTCTGTGCGTCGGCGGTCTCGTACTGCGTCTCTTGCTCCTCGCCGTCGACTTCCCGCAGCACCCCGCCCGCTTGTACGACCTTGGTTCGGTGCTGGGCTGTGCTCATCGACTCGTCGCGCCACTTCTCATCGTCGCTCTCGGCGTTCCTGAACGAACAGTCGTGATTCTCGGGGAGTCGGTGGTTCGAGCAGAACGATCCACCGCAGTAGCCGCACTCGTACGGCATGTTCGTCCCGTCGCTACAGAAGTCGCAACTCGCCATTACAACCCTCAAAACACCGAGCTAACAAATAGCTATCTCGTTGCTCGGTGTCGGCGCCGCTGGGCGCTCCAGTTGCCACGATCGGCGACGAGTTCGACCGCGTCCCACGGGATCTCCTTGTCCAGTTTCTTGTCGTAGATCTCCCAGTGCTCGGGATGGACATCGTCGCCGTTCTCGGCCTGCTGTCGGCACGACCGACACCAGACGTGGTTGTTCGTCCGGTCCCAGTCGGTGTGGCCGTTCGGACAGACGTACCGGTAGCGCTCGACCGCGTTGCTCCGGTCGATGCGGACTGTTTGGTGTCTGTCGTCAGGACTGCTTCCATCAGCCGCCAGAGTAGTTCCAGTGACCGACATCACAACTTGCCGATGCGACGTGGGGTAAAAGGCATTCTTCAAGGGCGGAGTGAAAGTGAAACTGGTCAGTTGGCACCTACTCGAAGGTACGATTCTACTAACAGAAACGTACATTCAAGGGTGTGGCAGCCGACTTCCTTTATATGTCGACCAACCCCAGCGCCGGCCGCTCGACAAACTCGAACATTCGTTGGCTCAAGCCAGATCAGGTCGAGGCGATGCGCGACGCCGCACACGAGGGGCGCCACGGCCCCCGCGACGACGCGATCGTGACGCTGCTCTACGACACCGGCCTCCGTCGCGGCGAACTCGTCCAGGTCGATCGAGCGATGCTCGACCTCGACGAAGAGCAGCTCCGGATCCCAGCGTCGATCCAGAAGGACTACCCGAACGACAACAGCCCGAGCGCCGCGACGTTCCAACTCGACCCGAGCGGCGATCTCCGAACCGTCCGAACGCTTCGGATGTACCTCGGCGCCCGTGACGATGACAGCGCGGCGCTGTTCCCGAGCCGAAAGTCCGACCGGATGAGCGGGAAGGGAATCAACGACGTTGTGAAACGGGCGGCACGCCGCGCCGACGTTCAACCGTTCGCGTACGCGGGACGCGGGGAACCCGACGATGTCTCGGCGCACACGCTCCGGCACAGCGTCGCGTGGCGGATGCTTCGAGCCGAGGAGGGGAACACGCTCTACGATGTCCGGAACCGACTCCGTCACGCGACGATCCTCACGACCGAGCGGAAGTACGATCACTTCGAGACGATCTGATTTCTGGATTCAACTCCTCGTCGTGCTCGATGTCGTGCTCGTCGGCGTACCGGATTATCAGAACAGAAAAGCGTACGCTGACCGCGGTGAAAGTGATCTATTCATGCCGAATGCGTTCTTGACTCTCAAAAATGTCGGTCAGTAGTCTGTGCACACCAAGCCCCAGAGCAATTCCCAATAGAGCGGCGCCGGCAAACGCGATACGCAGTCTCCAGTACCATAGCCCAACAGTGATACCAGCCAAGCCGAGAATCAACGAAGTTAGATAAACTGTGCCGTACAGGCCTTCTCGCTCCAAAAAGCGTCTGATTGCATTCATGGAATTTTACTCGGCGTCGTCCTTCCAGCGAACGATTACGTCGAACTCGGCGCCGCACTCGTGACAGAAGCCGAGTGAGAGATTCACGCGAGGCTGGTATCCAGGGCCGTCCTCGTCGTCTGGATCGCAGAACGGGCACGGTGTAGTGAGGCCCTCGTACTCCGCCTCAAACTCTCGTTGCTCGATTACGTCGTCGTTGTTGTCTTTCATCGATGGGAAATTACTCTTCATCCCACGGGACGCTCGTGAGATCCTCTTCGTCGTCCGGCTCTACCCATCGAGCTGCCAGCGCCATTGCGCTATCGCATATGCCGCCGAACAGGCCGATGCTGACCATGATCGTTCCGGCCACCACGAGTGACGATCGCGTCGTCAGCCACGTCGCTGCCTGCTCCGGGTAAAGCGTGACGTAGGCGCTCACGAAGAGCGCCCAGAGAACCAGACCGGCTGCGAGCGAGCGCTCGCGACGCTTCCACTTCGCCGTTTCGCTGTCAGTGTCGTGCATGTCAGTCAGATCGTGTTAGGTTCCGAGCCTTCCGTTTGTGCAGTTTTCCGTCGGTGCCATCCTCGTACCCGTCGTCGTACCCACTTCGGTATCCGCGCTGGTGTCCGGTGTACAGCCCGCCGATCATTGCGACGAGCGCAACCAGTTCCCAGTACGTTTGCGGGAGTTCGATTAGTGTCTCAAGCATGTTGCATCGAAGGTGGATTAGGCCGCGATTCTTTGCCGTCGACGCCCAAAGATAGCTCCGAACAGCATCGTCACGCCCAGCATCTCCCACAAAAGCAAGAAGCCGGCCGTGAACATGAATTGTAGTTCTGGTGTATCGATCCCAGCTGCTGGCAGGAACGCAATGAACTGTTCGATCATCATGAACGGTACGATCATCAACGCGAGGCCGATCAAGGCCACAACGATTCTGATAAGGATCATTAGAGAGCGCCTGCGCGTAGTGCTATCCAAACCAGTCCGATCACCGTACCAGCAGCGAACGCTTTCAAAAAGACATCGAATAGTCCCGTCATAGCCCATCGACCTCCTGAGCCTGAGCACGCAGTTCGGCGAGTAGTAGCGGGACCGAGAACAGCAGGCCCCAGATGAATACGCCGCCGATCACTTGCGCCCCGGTCCCGGTGATGAACCGCGTCAGGTACAGCGCCACGATCCCCGTCCCGGATGTCCACGCGATCAGCGACAGCGGCTGGATGGGCGACCGACGACGACGGACGCTGGTCACGCTGGTGGCTCTGGATAGACTATCTTTCCCAGAACCGTCGTTCGAGCTCATGATTCCTCCGGCCCGCTGAGTATTGTGGTTATCATGTGCTGCACCCAGAGCCCCGTGGGAAATAGTCCGTACGTCACCGCGGCAAGGGCTGCAAGGTAGTAGTGCTCGTTAGTGACGATCGACGCTCCTGTGTCGGCGGCTAACTGTGCCTGACCGACCAACAGCACACAGAGCACGATGGCGATCATCGCGTTCTCGAACATCTTCTGGACGAGTCGATTCACCTCAGCTTCGTCGAAGTGGTTGGTTTCGTTCTTCATTGCTGACTGCCCTCCTGCCGACTACTGTTCCACGTCTTACGGAACCATTCGATCCCCCGAACTAGCGGGGTACCGATGACGACCAGCGCAGTAACCGCAATTGCTCGTGCGGCTTTTCTGAAGTCGCTGCTCATTGTTGACTGTCCCTCACGCTTCTCCGTCCAGCCCTGCCGAAAGGTAGTTCGTGAACGTCTCGATACTCACCGGCGCATTCTGACTCTCGACGATGTGGAGGCCGTCATCCGTTTTGCACAGTGCTCCATCGAACTCGAACCCTGCACCAGTGTCGCCGATGTAGGTCGCATTTTCACCGTAGGCCTCCTCGCAGGCCTGTTGATTCCCGACCTCGGAGAGGTAGCTCGGATAGCCTACCACGGTCAGCATCGCTACGGCGAATGTCATTATCACCACGGCGGCTACTACTGCCCGTAATGCGTTTCTCCAACTCATGACTGACCGTCCTCCTGTTGCTGTGCTGCTGACGCGCCTCCGAGCCGCTTCTTTTCGTCCGCAACCATCTGCTGACACTGCTCGACGACCCAGAGTCCGCCGAGCGCCATGAGTGCGGTTTCGTATACCTCGAGGGCTGCGGCGAATCCGTTCGTCACACCAGTCACGCTGATCGCCGCGATCATCATGATAACGAGCGTCTTTTTGTTGGTAAGAATCGATGCAACAGTCCAAACCGTCGGTTTTTGAAGTTTCATGATTGCACCCCGTTGATCAGCATACCCACGCGATAGACCGCGTAGCCGATCGGCGCGATCGAGCCGAGACCGAACACCACGTTCAGCAGCGACCGCGGGAACCACTGGTTGTGGTAGACGATCGTCGCGGTGACACCGGCGATCTCGGCCACCATGGTGAACCCGCTGTCGTAGACGGTCTTCGCAAATGCGCGCGTGTACTTCTCCGGTATCAGCGTGGGAGCGTCCGGAATGCGCTCGTCGAGCTCGCGTACCCAGTCGGGCTCGGTCGACTCGGTCTCGGACGAGTTGAACGAGGCGTTGATCGTCTCGTCGCCCATCCGGAGCTCGCCGTCGTCGTACTCGACCGTCGCGTTCGCAGCGGTGTCTGCTTCGTACCCTACTGTCGCACCAGTGAACGCGCCGAGGAGAACGAACAGGTAGAGCATGAGTCCGGGAGTGACGATCTGGTGTCTCACCGGGACCACCTCCTGCCGGCCCCCCGGGGACCCGGCCTCCGCCCGTTCAGTAATCGAGCGACCAGCTTCCGGTATACGTGCAAATATCTAACTATGGGCCTCGCGCCTACTACTAACGTTCTGCCACGTCGGCGCCGTCGTGTGGTTTCTGGCATCATGGCGTTAGCGTCGCTCCGAAGCGATCTGTCGAATGCGTCCGTCGGTGATTTCGACCGCAGGAGCGCTCGCAAGGTCCGGCGCACCGATGCCGGCGTCCTTGTAGAGCGATGTCAACAGCTTGTCGCGGACCTCGCGCTTGGCCTGCTTGACGGCACGATCTTTCTTCCGTTCGTGCTCGCTCTTGCGCATCCAGTTGTCGTCGCTCTCGGGGTTGTCGATCATCTCGGACTTCATCGACGACAGCGCCTGGTAGTCCGGGTCCTTGTCCATGTTCGGGAACTCGAACGTCTGCATCGTCTCGTAGTAGACCGAGCGCTTGATCGGGTGGATACGCTTGCGGTAGACCCGAGCCCGCCCGCGACGCTCGACGTTGATCCACACGTCGGCGAGACGTTCCATGCGCGAGTCGATCTCCTCGGGCGAGGGCAGGATCAGGATCGAGACGATCTGCCGAACGCGCTGCTGTTGCCAGACGTGCGACGCGTCGACGTTCTCGTGGGAGTTCGACCGGCGAGCGTCGAGTTGCTCGGCCTCGTCGAGGATCGCCGCCGACCCAAGCTCGAGCGTCCCGTACATGTCGAAATACTCGGGCGGGTCGAGCGTCGCCTTCAGTTTGGCGTTGAAGCCGCCGGGCGACGTGTCGCCGATCTTGGCGACGAACGTTCCACAGGCTGACTTGCCGATCCCGGTCTCGCCGTCCTTCGCTGTGAGGATGATTTTCAGGTCGCGCTCCTGTCGCTTGCGCTCGCCTAACAACTCGAAGAACGGGCCTGTCCAAGGCGGCCCATCATGCACGTCCTCACGCTCTTCGACTTCTGGCGGTCCGTCCTCCGGATCAGGAGAAGCGGCGGCGCTCACGCCTCACCACCCTCCTCGTCGGCGTCCTCGAAGTCGGTCCGGAACTTGTCGGCGTAGTCGTCGGGAAGCCGCTCCAGCGCTTCGTCCTGACCGCGCACGTGGAGCAACCACGCGAGGTCGTCCAGGTCCGCCTCGTCCGATGGCGTTTCCTCTTTGGTCGGCGCCTCGAAGCCGAGGTCGCGCGCGATCTCGTCGAGCGCCCAACTCCACCGGACGAGCCGACGACACTGGATCCGGTAGGGCTTGGTCGACTGACTGACCGTCACCCGCCCGCCTTTCGTGGAGACGCTCGGGTCGCGGATCTTGCTCTGGGCCAGCTCGGGAAGCGCGTCGAGGTTGTGCTCGTCCCACTGCTCGTCGACCTTGTGCTTGTGCGGCCGGAGTTCGTCGTGAACGTCGACGACCGAACCCTGCAGCGCGGCCTGCAGGTTCTTCGTCACGGCACCGACTGACTTCGAGCGCCAGTATTCGCGGCGACGCCGATGCATCTCCTCGAGGGCGTCGTAGACCATGCGCGCCGCGCGATTGTTCTCGTGCTCGTCGTCAGTCATCGCTTGGAGCCTCCGGATGCGGTCGGATCACGATGCACTCCTCGTCGATCAGGATCGGCTTGTGGCCGGGGTGGAGTAGCATCTGGATCGGATCGCCGCCGTCGATCCCGATGTGGTCGATGTGGCTCTCGCTGACCGAGGTTCGGTACGACGCCGACGAGCTATGCTGGAGTTGGCGGACTTTCGGATCGGCGACGAGATCGTCGATCGATCCTGTCTTCCGCGCGGTCGATGCAGTCGCCGAGTCTCTACGGTCGGTTTCTGCTGAACCTGCTCCCATGACACGGCGACGGGCCACGTGAGGGCTATTAAATGGGAGCTTTGTGGGAAGTATCTGGCAGAGGCTTACCTTCTGGTTCCCTAATTGCGAATTTTAAACGACGGAGAGGTGGACGGTCATCTCATGTCGCAAGACAGTAAATCCGCCGTGATGGCGGTGATGATGATGTTCCTCAGTGGCATCGCGTCGATGCTGAGCACGGGCCGAAGCTACGCCAGTCTCGCTTGGCTGGAAATCAAGGTGGCGCTTCTAGAGCGCCGTAACGAAAAGATGGGCTTCATGCAGGACGACACTGCCGTGATGCGCGAGGCCCGGATGATCGGCGGCGCGCTGATCATGCTGCTCGTGATCACGCTCGTGCTGACCGAGGTCTACGCGGCCATCAACATCGAGGAAAACTCGACGTGGTACCCCATCGTCGAGGCCCTGGAGACGACCGGTGTCAGTTCGGTCGTGCTGCTGGTCGTCGGCCTGCTCGTCATCGCGGCCAGCGCCGTCATGCGCTTCTTCCAGGGCGGCTTCGGCGGAGGCCGGTGAGGTAGTCTAACGACTCCCCTCCGGGTGATTTTATGAAAGGTGGTCTCTGGACCGTCGTAGTCGTAGTAGTGTTTCTCGTGGCGATGATGAGCGGCGCCGTCGGCACACAGACCGATCAGGTCACGAGCACCGCACAGGTGGACAACGAGAGCCAGACGCTGACGAGTTCGACGTGGACAGACCTCGATCGCGCCGACGAGGTCGTACGCGTCCACGCGAACGAGACGGTCCGCACCGACAACGGCACCGTCCTCGATCGGGGCACCGACTACAAGATGGACTATCAGGACGCCGAGATTCGTGCGACCGCGAACAGCAGCGCCGCGGGATCGGCGGTCAACATCACGTACGCGTACGTGACGGCTGACGAGACCTCGCGCGGCGTGCTGGCGCTGCTGGGCGTGCTGTCGCCGTTCCTCGGCTACGCGCTGCTGATCATCGGCGCCGTCGTCCTGATCAGTTGGCTGGGGGTACTCAAATGACGTGGGGCTGGTTCTTCGTCGCCACGATCGCGTTTGCGACGGTCTGGACCTACGTCTACGCCGTCCGCGAGGAGGCGGTCGTGTTCGCCGCGGCAGTCTCGGGCACGGCGTGGGCGCTGCTCGCGCTCACCCCCGAAATCACGGTGGTCGGACAGAGCGCGACGACGATCTCGATCGGCGCGACGCGGTGGCTGTTCGCCGCGCTGTCGGTGCTGTCGTGGGTGGCGCTTCTGGGTGCGCTGATCGGCGTCTACCCGGAGACCGATGTGGAGGAAGAAGCGGGTGATCTCGCATGAGCCAACAAGATATGGACGAAGTTCAGCGGCGGCAAGAAGACGCACAGGGACAGCGAGCGATGGCGGAGCAATCGGCCAGACAGGCCGAAGAACTCGTCGAGGAGATGAGCGGGCCGGACTTCATCGACAAGTTCCGCGATCCGGACGTACCCGAGTGGCTGGAGGAAGAGCTCGGCGCGGAACTCTCGGGCGTCTGGCCGCTGGCGAACGAGACCGCGGAGGATCACCGCCGTCATCGCTGGCTGAACGAAAACAAGGCGGATCGCGTCATCGCCGAACAGAATGCGGGCCGGCTCTGTCGCGGCCCGCTGCTCGAGCTCGCACAGAATGTCAACACTCGTCCAGACGAGACGGCCAAGATGGGCCAGACCGACTGGGAACGTCGGCAGACACGGGAGGCAGAGGGTGTCAAGACGGCGATGCAGTCGCTGGGCAAGGACGGTCGTGGCGTCAGTGCACTGACCGAAGCGACCGCAGTGTACCGGCGCGAGCAGGGCGGCGACGACAGCAGTGGCGGCAGCAAGGGACGCGTCCGCAAGACGCTGGGCAAGGTGTTCGGATAACATGAGTGACAACGACGACGATCTTCTCGACGAACTGGAAGACGCCGAGGAGATCCATCCCTCGGATGACGACCAGGACGAATCAGACAGAACAGAATGGGCGAAGTCGATCGGCGAGTCGATCGGTGCGGTGCCGATGTGGGTGCTGCTGAAACTGGGGCTACTGGCGATCGGCGTCGCCAAGGGCATCCTGAAGTGGATCCCCGGCCGGTCGAAGATCTATCGCGGGATGATCAAGAACGGCACCGAACAGCTCTACAAACAGACCGGCGCCGCGGTGATCGTGCTGACGATCTACGGCGATGGCTACCTCGTGCCGCGACCGGCAGAGATCGACCGCGAAGAGGGCGTCGTTCGGACGAACAACGACGAGGAATGGACGCTCTCCGAGCTCTCGCCACTCCGGCTGGGCGACGCGCCGGTCGTCGTGGGAGTCGCCGACGATCACGAGCTGGCGTCACCGATCGCCGCCCGTGTCGCCGAGGCGGCTGATCTGAACTTCTGGGACCGTGTCCAGCCAGTCCGCGAGACATCGGACGGCCTCGAGGAAGTCGACTACCAGTCGCCGCAGCAGGTCGTTGCGGACGGCGGTGACGACGAGATGCACCAGACGTTTGACGATGTCCTCGTCGACGCACGCAACCCGCTCGACAGAGCCACCGGCTGGATCGTGTCGATGCGGAAGGGGTACGAACTCCACTGGTCGCAGTCCTCCAGCGAGGCGATGAAAAAGCAGGAGGATCGCGGTCGGCTCTCCGAGATGGATCCGGACCAGTATCGCAAGCAGGCGATCCGTACCGCGGCGCTCGTTCTCGGCGGCGTCGCTCTGGGCCTGTTTGGCCCGGCGCTGGCCGCACAGGTTGCGGGCGGCGCGGCCGGCGCGGCGACCGGTGGCATCGGCGTTAGCCTCTGGGTCCAGCCCGACGTGCTGCTCGGAGGTGGGATCCTGTGAGCATCTGGGGCCGTGTCCGCGATCGCGCCAGTGACGCCGTCCAGGGCGCGGGCGAACAGGTCTCCGACACGATCGATGAACTGCAGGATGCGGCATCTGACCAGAACGAATCGTCTGGCCAGTCCGATGCCTCTGGGTCGTCGAGCGGATCCTCGTCGAGTGAGAGCAGTTCGTCCAGCCAGCCAGACGGATCACAGCCCGATCAGCAGGGCCCAGCATCGAGAGTCATCGATGCGGTGCGCGAGACGGCCGAACCCATCACGGATCCGCTGTCGGAGGCAGCACAGGATGCCGCGGGGGCTGCCGAGAGCGCGAGCGAACAGGTCTCCGAAACAGGATCTGAAGCGGTCTCCCGATCGGCATCCAATGAGACGATCGAGCAAGCGCAAGAGGTCGCAACCGACGTTGCGCGTGCGGCCGCTCAAAGCGATCCTGCAGATGCTGGACAGCGAATCGAAGTCTCCTCGCAGGAGGTCGCTCGCCTCGAGCGCAACGAGCCGATCTCGACGGTCGACGAGCAGCGGATCCGATCTGACCTTCGGGAGTTCGCGGCCAACTCTGGCGACCTCGACCAGAGTGATGTCACGGTTCGTCGGAGCGACAGCGGCGCCTACCAGGCGGTCGCGGGCGGCTCCGTCGTCGCCCAGACCAGTGATCCGCGTGCAAGCATCGAATCCCAACTCGAAGAGCAGACCGGGGCGGACATCACCGTCGAACGGCAGGACGGCGAGTTCCGGGCGACGTTTGCGAACCCGTCGGAACAGGCGGAATATCTGGAGCAGCAGGTCTCTGCCGGTTATCAGGACATCACGCGGGAGCAGGTCACGGTCGAGCAACAGGGCAACGAGTTCGTAGCGAATCTCACTGGAGAGGGCGTCGTACGCGTCTCCGATCCCGACCAGATCCGAAGCGAACTCTCCACGGACCCGGGCGACCAGCGGAGCGATGCCGCCCAGAGCATGACGGGCGGGGCGGTCCAGCAGCAGGCGCCCGGCTTCGATCGAGACGACTTCATCGTGAACACGGGCAGCGGCGAGGTGTATCTCCGCGAGGGTGCCGAGGAAGATCTCGTCCGCGAGCGTGCGGCGTTCGAGTGGGGCGTCGATCCCGAGCAGGTCTCGATCGAGCGCCAAGACGGTGAGTTCGTTGCGAGTGCGGAAGTGCCGGCCGAGGACACGATCGACCTCTCGCCGCAGTCGGATTCGAGTGGGATCAACAACGAGTCCGCAGGCCTCGAGCAGATCGAGCGCGCGCAAGAGGTTCGAGAACGTGGCGCGGCCAGTCAGTTGTCGCGCGAGATCGGCCAGTTCCGTGAGCAAGCCGAGCAGCAGCTCCGATCCGACTTCGAGGGCGGCGTCGAGAGCGCACAGAACCGTATCGATTCGGTGCGCGATAGCGTCTCCCCCGGATCGACCCAGCAGGCCGCGCTCACCGCGGCAGCGGCTGGCGTCGCAACGCCCGAACCGGTGTCGACGGGTACTGGGCTTGCGGTCGGCGGGCTCGTCGCTGGCGGCCTCGCGCTCGACGCCGCTCGCCGCTCCGAGTTTGAGCTCCCGACCGAGCAGGACCAGCCGGAGATCGAGGCACCAACCGAAGAGCGGTCGGCCGAGTTCGAGGCGCCCTCGGACACAGATCTCGGTGGGGCCGAGGTCGGCGTTGGCGAGACGATGGTCTCCTCGGAGTTGGAAGCGACCGACCAGATGGTTCAGCAGTCAGAAGTCTCTGTTCCGAGCCAACCCGAACAGCCGACCAGCGGAGAGAGCGTCCCGACAATCGAGGCCGCGGGGCAATATACTGGTCAGATCACGATCGGTGAACTGGGCGAACAGGAACAAGAGGACGATATCCTCATTCCGGCTGAAGACATCGCAGGGACCGATCCAGAAGGATCCGTAGATGTCGAGGAGCAGATCCAAGACCAGTCTCAGGACGAACTGACCGCCATTCAGGAAGGCTTGGGAAGTACCGCGGAGGCCGAACGGGAGGCACAGCAGGATCTCCTTGACGATGCCGAACCCGAGATGTTCGGTGGTGGAACTGCTGGTGAAGCGATCTGGGAAGATGCCGAGACACTCGAACGTGTTTATGAGCCAGTGGAAGTTGAAGAAGAACTCGAAGAACAAACTGTCCAAGAGACGGTTGAGCGTATCCAAGAAGCACAGCAGTCAGAGGTGCTTGCTGAAGAGACTGTTGTCGGTCAAGGAGAAGCATCAGAGGTAGCTGAGGAAACGACTACTCTGGAAGAGACGGTCCTAAGTTCCGAACCCAACACGGAGGTGATCGAAGAGCCAGCGGTCGGACAGGGAAGCCAAACGGCACCACTCCCCGGACAGGACCAGGACGAGTCGACTGCCGCTGACGAGCTGGAGGAAGTGCTGAGCGAGGAAGACGTTGCTGTCGAGACGGCACTGGAGTCGGTGCTTGATCAGGAGATGGCTGCTGAAACGGCGACGCCGCAAGCGTACGAGAACGTCTACGAGGCAGTCACCGAGACGGGCTACTCTTACGAGTATCTCTACGGCGGAGGGTCAGACGGCTCTCGGAGACGCCGTCCTCCGTCGCTCGATCTGATGTTTCCCGGCGCGTCCGGATCCGACGATAGCCCACTCAGTGCGTCGGTCGATGATTCTCTCTGGTCAACCTCGATCTCCACTGCGGAGGAGGCCGGCTTCGACTTCGGCGGCGGCGCCCTCGAGGAGGAGAGCCAGCCAGCCGAAGAGATGTTCGAGTCGAACGCCGCCGACCTCGAGGCTGACGACGACTGGCTCGCGGAGTGGTCGGGACAGGCGAACGAGAACGTCGACGATCCGTTCGAGGAGTGGTACTGAATGGCGTCGTTCGACACGTGGCTCCGAGCGGGTGGCCTCCTCGGGTTCGGCTCGCTCGTGTACGCGATCTTCTATGCGGCCGCCACGCCGCTCGTCGGCGTCCACAAGGATCTCGCTCCGGCAGACTCCCAGCTCCCACACTGGGCAGATCTGAGCGTCACGTGGTTCCCCGCCGTGATCCTCGCGTCGCTGCTCGTGATGGTGATCGCCGCGGCCACGCTCCGGCGGGGTGGTCCCTGATGCGCCGACACCTGAACAGGCTCCTCGCCGCGGCGTTCAGCCTGCTCGCAGTGTACGTTCTCGGGATCGTGTTCGACACTGCGGGCGCGGAGCTGATGCAGGTCGCACGAGACCACGGCGTCCAGAACGGCCCGTTCGCGCCGGTGCTGAACGCCGCCGAGGGCATCACCTCGTTCATCATCCCGTTCATGATCGTCGGGATCGTGCTGTGGGTGATCTACGGAACCGTGTCGCAAGAGCGTCGTGAGGAAGTCAGACGGAGGATCGGACCATGACAGGAGAGGATCTTCAGCGAATCATCGTCGAGGAACTGCCGGCCAGCCCGGACCCGAAGCGTCCGACGCTGGCTGCGACCGTCAAAATCCGAGCAGAAGCATGAGCAAGAGCACACCACCAGTCGACGACGAGACCGAACAGGCGCTCCGGGAGATCGTCCGGGACGAGATGAACGAGCAGAGCCGGAGCAAGGAGACCGAGGAGTCCAGCGGCGTCTCGCGCCGCAGTGTCCTGTCCGCGCTCGGGCTGACCGCAACGAGTGCGGCGGCCGGCGGGCTCGGGACGTTAGCCGCCACCGATCCCGCGGCCGCACAAAGCTCCTACCCCAACTCACTGGGGACGCCGGACGATCCTCTCGAGGCGATCTACGTCGATCAATTGTTTCAGAACGCCGACAATCTCGATGTCAATTCGATCAATACAGAGCAGGCAACTATCGGACCGCTGACTGGCGCGGTAACATCTATCTCGTGGGACCGTCCCGAGGTCTTAGATGCAACGACCACAGTTGAAGTCCCTCAAGACGAGCCAACGCCGCAAGATGCGTTCCGGAAGATCCCTCGACGGCTCGCCGCAAACCACACGATCGAGATAGACGAGACAGACGACTACAGCGTCGAGGACTGGGTCGTGCCACCGGTGCAGTCGGCAGATATGTTCGATAATACTGAGGGCGGCAACTCGCGGCTGACGATAACGCGACAGGGAAGTAGCGGCACGCTAAACCCCAATTCTGTGTTCACGATCGGCGGACGGGGGCAGGGTAATACTGTCCATCAATACACGCACCCAGTCGGGACTAATCCGTGGGACGACGAAAACTCGGTTTGGGCGGTATATGGTGGTGAGGGGGTGAAATGCTTCGATTGCGGTATCGGAGGGACCAGCCGAGGCACCGGATCCGTGGGAGTCGATGTGTACGGAACGACCGTGAAACTGGAAGGAACCTTTGACTGGGGGTCTGATCTGGTTGAAATTGCGGGACAGACGAAACAGTTCGGGACTCTGAAAACAGGAGATGTCAACGCATTAGGCAGCGTTACCGGCGATGCGTGGGTTAACGTTTCGGGGCGGATTGAACATCGCCGGATCGGTCCTTCGCACGGAGGCGATTTTGCGGTGGACCCGCAGCGCACAGGAGGAGTTGTTAGCCCAACGGTCCCGACAGTGACGCGTGGCGGAGACCTCGTTGATGCCATCTACCACCGCCCCGACGGAGATGTTGAAGTCCGCGACGCGACAAATAATAAACGTATCCAGTTTTTCGAAGCGGGCGGGAGCGGCTACAATACCGTCTTTTATGACGGAGATGGTAACAAGCTCGCTCGTCTGACAGAATCGGGCGATCTTATCCTTGACGGGGCGGTGACAGAGAACGGCGACCCGTAATTACTGAGACGTACTTACCACTCGACTTCTAATCCAGCGTCCGACACTTCTCCGTTCTGCTGGTAAGAGTCTGGCAAGCGATTCCCATCGGATTCCCAATTTACGAGTTTTGAACGTTCGAGACGTTGCCAGATCAGCCAATGGCTTTTACGGGAGATCGCAATGGCAGAAGAGAATCGTAACCGTCGTCGAATCGTCGTCGCTTGCTTGCTGGTAGTCGTCGGTGTCGCGCTGGGATCCGCTGCAGTCATCGAGATGTACCACGTCGGTTCGGGAGTCCACTACAACGCGAGCGACGGTCCGGAGGTGGTTCTCGGGCAGGACATCAACGCGACCGCCCAGCAGCCGTTCCCCGACGACAACACCGTTGACCTGAGTCCGCACGGCACGATCTCCTCGCCGGGGCCGACGTACGTACGCGTCGACGAGGTAGGTGAGTGGACGCGGCTCTCCCAGCTCGATGTCGGCGACCACGCGATGACGCTCGACATGGACGGCAAGAACGAGATCGTTGTCGAGGGCGCCGCGACAGGACTGGAGTTCCGCGACGTTGCGCTCGACAACGGCCAGTCGGATCTCGCCGTGACGACATCGGCGGCCTCGACCGTGACGGTGCGCGACCTGCCGAGCAACGAGTACGTGCGCGTGGTCAACGGTTCCGGCGGCGTCCACGACGTTGTCTGGACCGACGACAACGGATCGGCGACGCTCTCGTTCAGCAGCTCGACGACGGTCTCGTTCGAGTCGACCGAGGTCGTGGTCGACCAGCCCCAGCCGGAGGACGGGTCGGTGATCAACCAGCAGGGTTCCACCGATCTCTCGGTCCACGTCGACCATCCGACGTTCGACGATGGTGGGTCGGTGAACGTCACGTTCCGCGATCCGGAGGGCGGGATCATCGGTTCGGAGATGCTCACCAGCGAGGGCCGAGCGTCGACGACGTGGTCCTCGATCCAGACGGGGACGAACCGCTGGTACGTCCGCGTCACTGACGACGACGGCGTCCAGATGACCTCCGACATCTACCAGTTCGACGTGCCGGGCAACCTCGAGCTTCGGGACGAGGAGACGCAGGAGCTCATCAACGGGACGAACGCCAGCGCGACGATTCGGTTCTTCGACGAAGGATCCGAGCAGGTCGTCACCAAGACGACGACCTCCGGCGTGGTCGACCTCACCGACTTGCCGGCGACGACGGAGCTCGTGATCTCGATGGATGTCGAGGGCTACTACGATCGGCGGCTGATCCTCCGGGACATCACGCAGCAACAGACGGCGTATCTCCTCAACGAGTCGTCGGAGGCCGTCGAGAACGACTTCACGATCGACGACCGGACCGGGAACTTCCCGGTGAGCGAGTCGCGGCTCCTGATCCAGAAGCCGATCCCGGTCGGCAACAACACGTCTGAGTATCAGGTGATCGCCGGGAACGACTTCGGCGCCGCCGGGCGCGTCTCGACGACACTGGCATCTGGCGATCGATACCGGATCCTCGTCGAGGGCCGAGACGGTCGGATCCGATCACTCGGATCGTACCAAGCAGAGCGCGCTGGGCTGGTCGAACTGACGATCGGCACGATTGAGATTGAGGCGCCGGACAATCAGGGCTACGTGTTCACTGCGACGACCGAGGAGACCGAGGATGATAGCGTCACGCAGGTGCGAGTGAGCTATCAGGATACTGCCGCTCAGACTTCCAGACTGGAGTATTCGATTCACGTTGCGGGCAACGAGTCGGCAGTCGTGCATGGCCCTGTCGAAGTCTTCGACCCGACGACCTACAGCGAGGTGATCAACTTGCCGAGTAACAAGAGCTACGCAGTGACGTGGGAGGCCGAACGGAGCGGACAGACAATCGGAGGCACGAAGATGGTCGGCGGTGTCGGACCGCTGAACCTGCCGCTCGGCGCGACGTTCCTTCAGGTGCTGGGCATGTCCGGACTGATCATGCTGGCCGGGTTGTTCGGAGGGGCACTCTCGAGGACGGGCGCGATAGCGATCGTGGCGATCGCGTTCGTGCTGACGATGCTCGGAATCACGTCGATCCCATATCCATTCCTGTTCGGTGCAGGAGTTGTCGCTGTGATGTTCAAAGTCGGAGAAGGAGGTGTTGGCCTATGAGGGTGATGCCGCTGATAGCGCTCACTGTTGGCTTAGGGCTCATCATCACGCTCTATACCGGACTCGGGATGATGTCGATGTCTGGTCCGAGTGTCGAAAGCGGACTGTCCGATGAGGTCGAAGATACGGCAAACGAAACACAGAACCCCAACATCGATCCTGACGAAGGAGGGTCGGGTGGGTTCCTCTCGTTCGCCGTGAGCGCTCTCTCGAATCTTAAGTCGCTGTTCATGGTCCCGGTCTATCTCCCGACGACATTGCAATCACTCGGGGCACCTGCTCCGTTCGCTGAGATCGTCGGGCGGGGCATCCAGATCGTGATTGGTGTCGGCCTGATTGAAGTTGCACTGAGGTACGATATCACATGAGCGAAAAATATCTCGACTGCCTCTGGTCGCACGACTGCTCGTGGTTCGACTTCGTGCTGGCTCCGTACGTCGATCTGTTGGGCTCGAGCACGGTCGGGATGCTCATCGGCGGCACGATCATCCTGTCGCTCTACATCTTGGCGGACGATCTCGCACTGCCGAGCGTGATGACGATCCTTCTCGGCGGGATCTTCTTCACCATCCTCCCCGGCGGCATCCAGCAGGTCGCGCTGAGCGTTATGATCGTTGGAGGGCTGGCGGCGTTCATGGAGGTTGCTCGGCGCTACGTCCTCTGATCGGGATCTTGCTGCTTCTTTTCGATTCGGGCGAACAGCCAGCCCAAGCGGAGTGCTAAGAGGATAGCGACCCACTGTGCCATCTGACCGATCGGGATGCCACGGAGATGGCTACGGACGGCCAGCGCAAGGAGCGCGATCGCCGCGCAAGCGATGAAGAAGATGCCGATGTAGAGATACCAAATGTCGTCGATGTCGCTCTCGGACATGGAGCCACGGGCCACGTGAGATGTGTTAAGGGTGGCGGCGCATCCCCTCCTAAGCATATCCGGCAAGGTGGCTTCTCGGGGAAACATATGATGAGATACCGCGTTAGATAGTCCTTACTTGTCCTCAGTAGCCGATTCGGTCTCCCACGGGTGCGGCTGCGGTAAGGCCGGACCGTTCTGGTCCGGCCGCATTGTTCTCCCCCTTAGGGGCACTACCCTAAGGGGGGCTGGCAAACCATGTGGGTCAGCCAGAGCCCGAGACCAGCGATTTCGAAGCCTCTCGACGCCGAAAATCGGCGCTACAGCCAAAACTGGATGTCGTTGTGTTCGTCCACACTGGCACTACAAGGAACTCGCACGGGTCGATCACGCCGATCGGCGACCGTTGCTCGGTGGTCAGCTCCGGCTCTCGACGTAACTATTCAGCAATCATACGTAACAACGTCGTAAAAAAGACCGAACCGCAAGTGCTGTCGCTATCGGCCGGCGCGAACACCGGGCCGGACGGCCGCTATGACCGCCCGCGATCGATCCAGTCGTACGGATCGATCCGTAACCGGACGTGATTCTCTTCGAGGTAGCCGCGCTCGATCGCGTTCGCTATCTGATGGGGCTCTAGGTCCAGCAGGTCGAAGTACTCCCAGTCGTTTCCAGCCCGGTCGGGAGCGTCGGTCTCGCTATCGGCAGGCTCGTCGAGGCCGTCGTGGTCGCGTGCCTCGTCGTCGCGTTCCTCGCGGCGCTGTCGGCGTTCCTCAGCCCGTTCCTGCATATCTTCGGCCTGGTCGTCGGGATAGACTTCACGCACAATCTCCTTAGCGCGGTCGAGGAGCTGGCGAGAGACGAACACGACCAGCACCGGGTTCCCGAGTCGCGCGAACACGCCGTTCTCGGCCAGCCGAGCGACGTGGTACCGGACCGTCGAGCGCGCCAGTCCGGTGCGCTCTTCGAGCGTATCGTAGGACGCCCCGGACTCCTCGGCAACCACCTTCAGGATGTCGTAGACGGCTTCAGTGTTCGTCTTGAGCGCTTCCTTGTAGATCTCGGTCGCCACGTCCTCGTAGCGACGCCGAAGCATATTCCGGCGCCCCTGTGGTTTCTCGAAGTTCATCGTGGGCGCCGCCGGTCCGTCGAAATAGTCGTCGGCTGTGAGGTCGGCCCGCTCGATGCCGGCCCACTGGGCGTGCGTGGCGACGACTTCACGGAGATGCTGGAGGACGCTGTCCCACTCGTCGACGTGGGGCAACGCCCCGTCGTCGACGCCGGCGAACGACGCCTCGAGCTTCGGATCCCGGAGTGGGTCGTCGACCGATCGCTCAGCAAAGTCGCTCGTCTGGTAGATCTTCACGCCGGTGTCGTAGCGCTTGCCCTGGAACCCGAGCATGTCCCACCGATCGGAGACGACGCGTGCCTCTAACCACCCCTCCTGCAGCCGGCGTTGGTGCGCCTCGATCTCGGAGTGGCCGCCCCAGCCGATGAGTTGCTTGCTCTGTTCGATCGTCTCGATTGCTTGGGCTTTCTTCTCGATGGCGAACCGGATGTGTGCCTCGGCTTTCGCAATCTTCCGGGCGTCGTCGTTCCGATCCCGGCCCACGTCGATGGCGTCCTGGCCGTAGACGGCGCGGATCGCATCGTACATCCGGCGCTCGATTTCGTCGCCGGATTCGGCCCACGTCGTCGAGGCGCGCACTTTCGTGCCTTCGCCGAACGGGCATTCGAGCCTGTTCCCGTCCTTGTAGACGAGGTCGCGGTACTGGGGCATGATCTCGACGTGCAGCGACGTGGAAGGTTTCGACAGGGTCCCTTCGTCGTCCATGCGCCGGAGCTTGAGATGCTGGTCGTAGAACGCGCTGTAGTCGTCGCCCTCACCGGTCCCAGCCTTCCAGCGGGAGCTGGTCAGCACGTAGACGTACTCGACGCCGGCGCCGGTCGCGGGCAACCAGTCGTGTTCGACATCTTCGGCGACGACGAACGGCTCTTGCTCGTGGTCGCCGACCTGGTCGCGCCAGAACTGGATCGCGCGAGCGTACAGCGTGTTGCGGCTGTTCGGCTTGCGGTCCCGATCCGAGGGTGCAAGATCGTTCAGGACGTTCATCACGGCGGCGCCGTGGGCCCTGGGCTGTGGGTACTCGCAGGTCTCGCAGTCCACGACGGCGTCCCGGTGGATGTCCTGACTCGGTGTCTCGACGCTCATGCCGCATCACCGTCCAGATCAGGCAGCGCTTGGACTGGGTTCCACCACGTCCCGGACTGACACTCGTGACAGACGTGCTTGAACGAGGTGAGGTCCTCGGGGTCCTGCTCGCACCGTTTCACGCGCCGTTGCCCGCATCCGACACAGACCGCGTCGAAGGGGATACCCGAGTGTCCGGCTTCAGGCTCGGCAGCCTCGGCCTCGAGGTCGCGGTCGTCAGCCGGGGCGTCAGTGCTCCGGCTCATCGTGACCTCCCGAGATGCTCCGTGACTCCCTGCTTGGCGCCGCAATGCGAGCAGTACGGATCACAGACGCCGACCACTCGGCCGCACTCCGTACAGTGGACGCGGTACGAGCGGCCACTGTGGGTCGCGTTCATCGCTCGCCCTCCTGTTCAGTACCCGGCTCGCTGTAACGGTCGCTGAAGTGCTTCGAGTCGTCCCAAAAAGTGCTCTCGCTCGGCGCACTGGGTTCGTCGACCCAATCGACGATCTCGCCCGCTTCTGGATCGTCCTCGTAGATCTCACGAACTGCATCAACCTCGTGGTGTATGAGATCCCAGTCTGTCGGCTCCGAGTGGAGCACTGGCGACCGCTGCTCGGCCTCGTCGAGCGCTTGCCAGTCCTCGGGGCCAGCCAAGAGGTTTAGGTCAAACTCGACCGTGTAAGAGAGTCGAAGGTTGTACTCCCGCCCGACGAGACGAGCGTTCTCGATTCGGTAAGTCCCGCTCGTGGACTTATCACTCGGCACCGCGATCACCTCCTGCCGGCCGCACCTCGATGTCGATCGGCTCGTCTTGATGCCGATCGATCACGTGCGCCTGTGCGACGCGCCGGCAGAACTGCCGGCTCTCGAAAACGTCCTCGTCGGGCTGGGTCGGCAAGTGGATCCGGCCGTGCTCGGGACAGACAGCCGCCCATTCCTCAGCCCCGCCGTCGGCTCGAACGGGCTCGGCAGCGACGATCTCCTGCAGTTCCTCGGGGATCGTGTTGATGCCGAACTCGTAGCGCTGGGCTTCGACATCCTCGCCCGCTTCGGGCTCGATCTCGATCGCGTCGGTGCCGACCGCCTGTCGCTTCCAGCTATCGACAGTCGAGTCGCAACCGATCTCTTGAGACTCGCGGAGTTCGAGGCGGACTCGATCGGTAGGACGCGAGCGATCGACCTCGAGGTGCTCGACATCCGTCCACTCGCGCGTCCGGTAGCGCGAGATGAACCTCACGATCACGCCGTCTCACCTCCGTCGGATAGGATCGCGGCCTGTGGCGGCAGGTTGTTCCCGTAGTAGCGCTCGGGATGTTCGACCGGGTCGGGGTCGTCAACGTCGACGCCAGCGCCGGACCCTTGTCGCAGTCGCTTCTGGGTGTCGCACTGGGGACAGCGGTGGAGCTGGTCGTCGTTGTCGCCGAACAGCTTGCGGATCTTCCGCTGCGTGGCTGAGTGGCAGTAGAGACAGCGGTTGTGAGCGCCACGGGAGAGCGGAGTCGGCGTCACGCCGACCACCTCGTGAATAGACCGCCAGCTACCGGATCAGACGGCGCGAAGAAAGCGGAAAGAAGCTCCGCTTTACTTTTATATTGAGTGGGGTCGGAGGGATTTGAACCCCCGATCGACTGATATCTCCGAATCGCCTCGGTACTCCAGAGCGTCGTCGTCGCGAGCGATGATCAGTCGCGCGCTCGGCATATCAGTGGAGTTCGTCACCGGGCGGATATCTCTGGAGTCAGTCGCCATCCCGGACTTGGCCACGACCCCTCGGACTTTCGTTGGCCCGACCGCCCTAAAGTGGTTTCGATTCGAGAGTCAGTCGCGGTCGGTCGCTGCCCAGTCGCAGTCTTGGCATTTCTGGCCCGTGACGAGTTCGGTGACGCCGGGCATGTAGACGACTTCGAGGACATCGCCGCCGCAGTCAGGACACTGGCGGTCGGCTTCCTCGATCGACTCGGCGTCCATGACATCGTCGTCCTCGATCAGTTCGGCGAGACTCCGTGGGGTCACCATGCGACCCTGCACGACGCGGTTTCCGCTCATGGCTACACCGAGGATGGACGTGCGTGTAAAGTCTTGGAAGCCGCTGCGAAGATAGACCGTGGCGGTCGTCGATCAGAGCCACGGTTCACGGCTCTCGCCGTCACCGTTGCCGTCGGTCGCATCGGACTCGACGGCGTCCCAGCCGCGGTCGCGCTTGCCGCCGTCGGGGACCTGCGGGCTGGGCGAGCCGAGCGGGTGGTCGTCAGTGCTACCGACTTCGGCGGGCGTGGTGACCTGCTCGGGGGCGTCCTCGGCCGCGTTCGGGTCGAGCGCGAACAGCGTCGTCAGGCCGAGCACCGCAAGCGGTGCGAAGTCGCCGAACGTGTAGCCAAGCAGCGACAGCGGGAGCAGGCCCAGCGCGACGGCGCTGCCGAAGCGGAACCGGTCGAGGTGGACCACGTCTCGCAGCGTCGGGGCCAGCAAGGCCACCAGCAGCGCGAAGCCGACGCCGACGCCGGCCGCGGCGACGCCGCGGGCGACCAGTTCGGGGTTCGTGACCAGCGCGACCTGCAGTCCGCCGACATCGACGCTGGCGAACAGCCCGAGGCCGACGATGACCGCCGGTCGGGGAAGGAGTTCGCCGACGCGAGCGCTCGCGGTCTGAGCCGCGACGGCGAGGATCACCAGTGCGGCGAAGCGCTCGAAGATCACCATATCGAGCAGGCTCGCGATCGTCGGCGCCATCGCGGCTTCGACCGCGGCGAGCACGAGCAACGGGATGCCGACCATGAGCACGGTCGTCGCCTGCTCGCGGGGCGAGCCGTCCATCTCCGCGAGGATGACCGCGACGGTCGCGCTGCCGCCGAACACGAGCAGGCCGACCTGCAGGATGCCGGCGGCCGAGTCCAGTGCCCCCGCGAGCACGAGCGCTGGGAAGATGCCGTCCAGCAGGGGCAGGAACATGACGGTCGCCAGCAGTCTGGTCGAGCCGCCGACTAGCTGCTCGATCTCTAAGGCGACCGGATGTTGGGAGCTACTCATCGATTACGCTGGTTGGCCATACCCCGTGGCCGGTGGGCGATCGGCGCCGCGATGCGGTACGGCGCGGCCACCGCTCGCGTCGGCGGCCGCCATCGTGCCGTCCGAGGCCCATTTTGTCGCCAGATTAGTCCCCATCGTGATTGTAAAACAGCGATCGGCATCCGCGCGCGACTGACCGGCGGTGCTCGATGCGATGGGACTGGCGACGTCCATACTACATAATCTATCAGGTGGAGTCATAAACGTTCCGTGAGACGGAGCCACACGTTTGGAAACGGCCGTTACGACCGTATTTACTCCCCGATGTTCAACTTCGTACATCCGTTTGAGAACGATCGTCAAGGTTGTCAGGACGCCGTCGGCACGCCGTTCGAGAGACGGGCGAATCGAAATCCCTCCCAGAACACGGTCCGTAGCGAGACCGGGAGCATCAGGCGTCGCGAGTCGTGTGATCGCGTAGCAGAGACACGGCGAGCGGGGCGTCTCGCAACGTTTTTGGGGCGCCGAGGCGGACCACTGACATGGCGAACGACGTTCCCGAAGACGAGTTCTTCTCCCAGAAACTCCAGGTGCCGGAAGCGTTGACTTTCGACGACGTGCTGTTGCGTCCCAAAGAGAGCACGGTCGAGCCCGACGAGGCCGATTTGGGGACGCGCGTCTCCAGCAACGTCGAACTGAACGTCCCCGTCCTCTCGGCGGCGATGGACACCGTCACCGAGAGCGGGATGGCGATTGCGATGGCCCGTCAGGGCGGCTTGGGCGTCATCCACCGCAACCTCGACCTCGACCGGATGGTCGAGGAGATCGAGAAGGTAAAGCGCGCCGACGAGCTGATCATCCGCGACGTCGTGACGGCCGCCCCCGACCAGACCGTCCGGCAAGTCGACGCGATGATGGAACAGGAAGGCGTCAGCGGCGCCCCCGTCGTCGACGACGACGACGAGGTGCTCGGGATCATCTCCGGGACCGACATCCGCCCCTACCTCGAAGTCGGTGACAGCGACGAGGTCCACGAGGCGATGACCGACGAGGTCGTCACCGCGTCCCAAGACGTCACCGCACGCGAGGCGCTCGAACTGATGTACGAGCACAAGATCGAACGCGTGCCGGTCGTCGACGACGAGGATCGCCTGACCGGGCTCGTGACGATGCAAGGCATCCTCCAGCGCCGCGAGTACGGCAACGCGGCCCGCGACGAGGACGGCCGTCTGCGCTGTGGCGTCGCCGTCGGCCCGTTCAACACCGAGCGCGCCGTCGCCGCCGACGAGGCCGGCGCCGACGTGCTCTTTATCGACACCGCTCACGCGCACAACCAGAACGTCGTCAGTGGCTCGCGCGAGATCAAAGAGCAGGTCGACGCCGACGTGGTCGTGGGCAACATCGGCACCCGCGAGGCCGCCGCCGAACTCGTCGACTTCGCGGACGGCATCAAGGTCGGCATCGGGCCGGGCTCGATCTGTACCACCCGCGTCGTCAGCGGCGCCGGGATGCCACAGATCACCGCCGTCACGCAGGTCGCCGATATCGCCAGCCAGCACGACGTGCCCGTCATCGCGGACGGCGGCATCCGCTACTCCGGCGACGCGATCAAGGCCATCGCCGCGGGCGCCGACGCAGTGATGCTGGGCTCGTACTTCGCCGGCACCGACGAAGCGCCGGGCCGCGTCGTCACGATGAACGGCAAGAAGTACAAGCAGTACCGCGGGATGGGCTCGGTCGGTGCGATGTCCGCCGGCGACGACGACGACAACCGCTATCTCAAGGACGAGCCCGACGAGGAAGACGAGTACGTCCCCGAGGGCGTCGAAGCGGCGACGCCGTACAAGGGCAGTCTCGCCAGCGAGCTCCACCAGCTCACCGGCGGGATGCAAAGCGGGATGGGCTACGTCGGCGCCGAGACGATCCCGGCGTTCAAAGAGCGCGCCGAGTTCGTTCGCGTCTCGGGCGCCGGTCAGCGCGAGAGCCACGCCCACGACGTGGTCATCACCGACGAGGCGCCCAACTACAGCCCCGACGAGTAATCGCCCCAACACGGGCAATCAGTGTCATTTTCGTCGCGTTCGGAACTTCGCTTTGCTGGCACAGGACACAGTCACATCTCGAACACGAACAGATGGCCTCCGACTGTCGGTCGCGTCGATACGTGCTTACGCGTCGGGAACACCGGCCGGCGGCGACTGCCAGCGGTCGACCCACTCGACGACCGCCCGAATCTCGTGTTCGGCGTCCGGGGTGGGATCAAACGTGAGCAGTTCGGTCTTCGGGTCGTATTCGACCACGCCGGCCTCGTCGAGAGCCGGGAGGTGAGTGTGGTGCAGCGCGATTTCGACGCGACGGACGAGTCTGTCCGACGGCGTCGCGCTGGTTTCGAGTGTTGCGACGCGACGAGCGAGTTCGGATCGGGGTGTGACACCGGACTCTAGCTCCGTCAGCGCACGCATCGCGTGGCGGCGCCGAGAATTAGACGCCAGTTCGAGGAGTGACTCGGCCACCTCCTCTGGCAGGGGCAGCCCTTCGAGATCCAGTGTACCGGGAGCGTCTTCCAAGGCGAGCGTTATATGGTCATTAGCCATTGTCGTTAGCCTTCTACAACGACCCATCACATAAGGTTTGGTTCTCACATATCATTCGCGAGTTTTCATTAGATTACAACGCCGACTTTGAGGATAAAATCGCGAGGCGGTATGGGATTAAACGTCTGTCGGGGGAAAACACCCCGGCGACGGAGATGTGACTCCGACTCGAAATCGTTCGTTCAGAAAGCGGGCCGGACGCGATTTGAACGCGCGACCGTCTGATTAAGAGTCAGACGCTCTGCCGGACTGAGCTACCGGCCCTCGTGCAGTTTCGAGTTACCGGGGTACAGTGAAATACGTTGTGTTTCGGCGTCGTGATTGGTGGACGGTGACGTGGTGCGAAATCGAAGGACGACGCCGCCGGTCAAGCACCGATAGCGAACAGCACGACGCCGACGGCCAGTACGGCGAGGCCGAGCTGCGACCGGCCGTTGGCCGCGAGCGCGATCCCGCCGATGCCGAGAACCGTTCCGACGAACAGTAGGATCCAGCCGACCGCGGACCGATCGTCGTCGCTGTCGAGCACCGAGTCGAAGAGCAGTTCGGCCGCAAACTCCAGTGCGTCACCGAGCATACGTCGGTGGTCACGTGGTGACGACATAGTACTTGTCAATCGAACTGACGATACGGCGGCGTCGAGCAGAGCAACAGGAAACTCTCCGTCTGGGATTTGAACTCGATGGCGAGACTCGCTCCGCTCGGATCTCCGTAGTTCAAATCCCAGAACGTCCGCTCCATTCTTCGTCACTTTGTTCCTCAGAAGGATGCTCCGTCTGGGATTTGAACCCAGGTCATCGGCTCGAAAGGCCGAAATGATTGGCCGGACTACACCAACGGAGCGCCACTTCGCATCGGGCGAAGCGTACCCAACGATTCCCGGGTAATTCGCTTAAACCTGTCGTTCCAAAGTGACCGTGGGAAGGCGTTTCGGTGTGCGGAGGCGTTCGACGATCGACGCCGGCGCACCCACGAAGCGACATCGGCGTCGCCGCCTGCCGGAATGTCGAACGTTTAACGCGGTGGCACGCACACGGACCAGTATGAAATACGTGCGATTTCGAGACCCTGCGGGGTCCGTCCGACGGGGCGAGTACCGCGACGGAACGATCAGTTTCGGGACCAGCGAGTACGACCCCGACGAGGTCGACGTGCTGGCGCCGACCGATCCATCGAAGGTCGTCTGCATCGGTCGGAACTACGCCGAGCACGCCGACGAGCGCGACGAGGAAGTGCCGGATCGCCCGCTGCTCTTTCTCAAGCCGCCGAACGCGCTGGCGGGCCACGGCGACGAGATCACGCTGCCTGCGGGAAAAGACAAGATCGAGCACGAGGCCGAACTCGGCGTCGTGATCGGCCAGCAGTGCCGGAACGTCGACGCCGCCGACGCGATGGAGGTTATCGAGGGGTACACCTGTATGAACGACATCTCCAACCGCGACGACCAGCGCGTCGAGCAAAACTGGGTGCGTGGCAAGGCCTTCGACGGCGCGGCGCCGATGGGCCCGGTCGTGGCGACGCCCGAGGAGGTGCCCGAGGACGCCAGCGTCCAGTTGCGCGTCAACGGCGAGACGCGCCAAGACTCCTCGCGCGAGCACATGATCTTCTCGATCCCCGAACTGATCGAAGAGATCACGGCCTACATGACACTGGAGGCGGGCGACGTGATAGCGACCGGGACGCCCGCCGGCGTGGGGCCGTTAGCTGATGGCGACACGGTCGAAGTAGAGATCGACGGCGTCGGAACGCTCGAACACGACGTGCGAGCGCCCTGAGCTACTGGTCGCAGACCGACGCGAACACGTCCTGATGGAGTTCGTCGGTGACGGTCTCCATCAGCGCTTTGAGGTTGACGGCGTCGTCGCGGTTGTACGACACCAGCGTATCGAGCGCGGCGTCGTCGCCGTTCTCGTACTCGCGCCAGAGACGGACGGCGTCCCGTCCTGAGAGGTCGGGCCGGTCGCGCTCGATGCCCACGTCTTTCTCGACGGATTTGAGTCCCCCGGAGAGCCCGAGTTGTTTGCAGGTGTACATCAGGTCGACGTGGGGATAATCGAGGTCGACGCCGAAGGAGGTCTCCAGGAACGGCACGTCGAAGCGCTTGCCATTAAAGGTCACCAGCAGATCGGCGCCCTCGAACTGACGGGCCAGCGCGTCAGCGGTGAGATTCTCGCCGTTGACCAGCGTCGTCGTCTCGCCGTCCCGGTGGACGCTCACGGTCGTGACCGAATCGCGCTGGTGGTCCAAGCCCGTCGTCTCGATATCGAAGAAGCAGGCGTCCGATCGGAAGTTCTCGTACAGCCGCCAGCGCTCGCCGGAGGGCAGCGCCCGGTCGAAGTAGTGGGCGTCGCCGCGGTCGAGGCGCTCGTAGGCCTCGGCGATGAACGACTCGATGTTGTCGGCCGTGGTCGGGCCAACGACCGAGCCGTCGAAGTCGTCCCAATGGGTCACCCCGGCGCGCCAGAGCTTTCGCTCGGTCGCCTCGCCGACGCCGCTGACGGGGATGAAACTGTTCTCGATGCGCACGTGTTTCCGAGGGGGCCGCCACGTCCTAAACGTTCGCTTTCCGCTGCATCGACGGCGCCGACGGCGGGCAGCTCACAGCGTCCCACTCACTTGCTATTCGTTGACAATAGTGACAGCGACAGGCTCAGCGATACGCCGGCCGGAAAGCCGAACCTACCGATATAGAACCGGCGATTCGGCGGTCGGGGACGGAGAAATCGGCGGGAAACGGTGGACGGGCGAGCAGTTAAGCCTCCAGAGGTCCTCTGAAAGCTAGATGGCAGAAGGGGTATCGATAGCGATCGATCCGCACGTCCACTCCGAGCAGTCCTACGACGGCCGGGAACCCGTCGAACTCATCCTCGCTCACGCCAGCGCGATCGGCCTCGACGGCGTCGTCATCACGGACCACGACGAAATCGCGGCGTCGCGCCGCGCCGCCGAGTTGGCCGAGGAGTTCGGCCTCGTCGGAATCCCCGGCGTCGAGGTATCGACCGCCGAGGGCCACCTGCTGGCGATCGGCGTCGACCAGCGGCCGGTCAAGGGGATGTCGCTAGAGAAGACGATCGAGATCGTCCGCGAGGACGGCGGCGCGGCGATCGTCCCCCACCCGTTCCAGCGCTCGCGCCACGGCGTCCGCAAGCGCAATCTCACCGACTGCGACGCGATCGAGGTGTTCAACTCGATGGTGTTCACGGGGTATCGAAACCGGCGAGCGCGGGCATTCGCCAGCCGGAACGACTACCCGGCGGTCGGCGCGAGCGACGCTCACTACCTACCCTTCGTCGGCCGGGCGTACACCGAAATCACGCTCGGCGACACCGAACTCGCGCGTCCCGATGTCGACGGCGAGGTCGTCGTCGACGCGATCCGATCGGGTGCGACCCGGATTCAGGGCAAGCGAACCCCGATCACGCGCAGCATCCGCCAGTACGCAAACGGGGCCACCAAGAAGGCGCTCTACGGCGTCGCCGCGCGGGTGCCGGGGATCTCGGTATCGCCGTACAGCAGCGGCTAGTTCTCAGGCCGCGGTCTCTCACTCAGCAGCCAGTCGCTCGGCCACGGGATCCATGTGGTCCCGGCCGACGACCGCGACGACGCTGCCGGTCTCGCGCTCGGTAGCGATCGCTTCGGCCATCGCTGTCTCGCGAGCGGCGTCGCGCAACGTCGCGGCGCCGCCGCCGTCGAGCGCGCCCAGCAGCGCGACGCTCCGCCTGATCTGTCTGCGCTCGTCGGCGGCCTGTGCCTCGGGCGCGTCGACGTCCGTGCAGCCGTGTTCGGTCGGGGCGTTCAGATCGAACTCGACGCCGGTCCGGCGTGCGATCGGCGCCGCGAGACGACTGGCGAGTGCGCGACGAGTGACCGTTGCCAGCCCCCGCACGACGCGTTCGACGTTCTCGCGGTCGGTCTCCTCGGTCCGGAGGAGACGGCCTAGCGCACGCAGAAATCGCCAGCTCGGCGCGTCGATGCCGACGACTGTCGAACCGTCGGCGGCGTCGATCGCGGCGCTCATCTCGCCGCCGCGCTCGGTCGACTGCTCGGGATTCTCGACGTACGCGCGGTACAGCGGGACGGCGAGTTCCGGGAGTTCGAGCGCGACGACGTGGGGATCGAGAGCGTCGACGAGCGCCCGGACGCGGTGGACGCTGGCGGGGTGGTCGTGGACGACGCCGACGACGAACACGTCGTGCTCGCCGGAAACGTGGCGGACGTGATCACCGTCGAGGCGGGGATCGTCTGGAAGGCTATCGAACGGCGAAGGCATCCTGACGTGCCCCACGCAGAGACGGGCAGATATAAATCTGGCGCTAACCGTTCGTAGAAGCCATCTACTGTCGGATTAGCTGATCAGTCGGAGTGATGACCCGATACGGATCGGTCGGTCGGAGCGGTCGCTACCGGAGCGATAAGCGACCGAAAAACGGGGGCTACTCAGGCCGACAGCTCGGACTCGCGGAGCTGGTCCGCGAGGTAGACCGCGGCGGGCACCGGCTCTTCTTCCTCGAAGCGGGCGATCTCCTCGCCGTCGCGCTCGACGACGATCGTGGCGATCAACTCGACGTCGTACTCGTCGGTCAGCGGGCCGTTCTTGTCCCGATCGACCGGAATCTCCTCGACGCGATCCTCGGGGAACTCCGCGGCGTCGAGCGCGGCGCCGAAGTCCGGTAGCTCGGCCCGGCAGTCCTTACACCAGTCACCGCCCCAGACTGTGATCGTCACCGCGTCGTCCTCGGCGAGTTCCGCGAACACGTCGACCGTGTCCTCGTGGGCATCGGCGTCCCACGTCGGCGTGGGCTCCATGGTTTCGAGCGTCATACACCGGCGTTCGGTTCGGAGCGGCTTAACGACCTCGCTCCCGGTCACTTCCACGTGGGTCACGGCGGCCGACGATGACGCCGACGCCGCGCCAGCCAGTGAAGACGACGGCGCCACGCCGACCGACGCCCTCGGATCGGCCGTCGTTGCCCGGATCCATCAGGCGTTTACGTTCTAAGGTTGTACTGCGGGCCAATGAAGCGAAGTATCCTCGACACCATCGGGTCGCCGCTGGTACAGGTCGACTCGCCGGCGGGGTCGACCGTCGCCACGAAAGTCGAGTCGTTCAATCCCGGCGGCTCGGCCAAGGACCGGCCGGCCCGCGAGATGGTGCTGGCCGCCGAGCGCGAGGGCCTGATCGAGCCCGGCGACGAACTGGTCGAACCGACCAGCGGGAACACCGGTATCGGGCTCTCGCTGGTCGCCGCCGCGCGGGGCTACGACCTGACGATTGTCATGCCCGAAGGGAAATCCGAGGAGCGCCAGCAGATCATGCGGGCCTACGGCGCCGACCTCGAACTGATCGAGGGCGACATGACTGACGCCCGCGACCGGGTCGACGAGATCGAAGCCGAGGGCGCGATCCAGTTGGGTCAGTTCACCAACGAGGCGAATCCCGAGGCCCACTACAAGACGACCGGTGCCGAAATCGTCGAGCAGGTCGGCGACCGCACGATCGACGCATTCGTCGCCGGCGTCGGGACCGGCGGGACGATCAGCGGCACCGGCCGACGCCTCAAAGAGGCGTTCCCCGAGATGGACGTGATCGCGGTCGAGCCCGAACGCAACGCCGTGCTCTCGACCGGCGAGTCCGGAAAGGACGAGTTTCAGGGGATGGGGCCGGGCTTCGTCTCGGAGAATCTCGATGTCGATCTGATCGACGAGGTCGAGACCGTCCGGCTGGAGGACGCCGAAGACGAGTGTCGGCGTCTCGCCCGCGAGGAGGGGATCCTCGTCGGCCAGTCCTCGGGGGCGACCAGCGTCGTCGCCCGACGCGTCGCCGAGCGGCTCGCCGAGCCGGACGCCGACTGCCCGCCGTCGCCCTCCGAACGGACGCCGACGGCGACTCCGGGCGACGACCAGCGCGCGGACGAGGGCAACGCCGACCCGACCGACGGCGTCTACGACGACTGCCCGCTGGTCGTCACGGTGTTCTGGGACAGCGGCGAGCGCTACATGTCGACGGGGATGTTCGACGCCGAGTAGTTTGCCGCTGAGTAGCGCGACGTTGCGTGAGCACCGCACGCGGTGGCACCGATCCGATCCCCGACCGCCGACCCGTGACGGCCGACCCGTTGTCGAACGTCGTGACGTAATTGTTCATCATAATTTTAATATCTGTGGGGACGTGTGTCCATGTCGTGCAACGACGTACGTTTCTGGCGAGCCTCTCCGCCGTCGCCGGCGCCGCGAGCGTCGGCGTCCCCGCGAGTGCCGAACACGACGCCAACAAGTCCGACCTCGATCTGGTGAGCGGCGACGGTAGCCATCACCCCGGCCCGCCGCGATTTACCCGCGTCGGCGAGGGATTCGTCAACCCCAACGGACAGGAGGGCGAGACGCGCAACGACCTCGCGCCGTGGAACCCCGACGCCGGACACGAGTACTCGTGGTCGATCGTCGAGGCGCCCGAGGGGGCGACCGCGACGCCGACGGACGCACCGGTCGCCGAGTTCGAGCCCGAGACGCCCGGCGAGTACACGCTGGCGCTGGACGCGCCGGATGGCACCCACGAGCTGACCGTCCGGGTGTTCGACAGCGAGAACACCGACGCCGCCCGGCCCCGGATCGACCTCGACGCCGACGTGGAGGACGATCGGGTGATGCTCTCGGCGACGACCGAGATCGTCGAAGAGGCCGACCAGAGCCCCGAGGACCTCGGCGTGGAGTTCTACGTCGACGATCGGGACTCGCTCTCGCTGGGCGAGGGGCCCGCCGTTCCGACGGACCTCGACGAGCCGGTGCGGGTCCACGCCGTCGCGGTGGGCGACCGCTTCTCGGTCGCCGACGCGGTCGACGTGGTGCCCGGCGACGACGGCGTCACCATCGAGTACCCCTACGAGCCGCCCGAGTACGCGAAAAACGGCGTCATCTACGAGATCTTCACGCGGCGGTTCCCCGACGAGGACGACCGCTCGTTCGACAACATCGCCTCCCATCTCGATCACGTCGAAGAACTTGGCGCCGACGTGCTCTGGATGACGCCGTTCGTCGCAACCGATCGGGGCTACGGCACGCCCACGGATCTCGGCGGCCCCCACGGCTATCACACGACCGACTACTTCGAGGTCGACCCGGATCTAGGCACGATGGAGGATCTGGAAGCGCTGGTCGACGCCGCCCACGAGCGGGACATCCGGGTCGTGTTCGACTTGGTGATCAACCACACCGCCGACACCCACCCGTTCTTCGAGAAGGCGTCGTTCAACAACAGGGAGGGCCACGAGAAGTACAAGGACTGGTATCGCTGGGACGACTTCCTCTCGCGGGACGCCGACACGTACTTCGGCTGGAATTCGATCCCGAACCTGAACCACGAGAACCCCGAGGTCCGGGAGTTCCTGCTCGACGTGGTCGACTTCTGGGTCGAGAAGGTCGACGGGTTCCGCTGTGACGTGGCCTGGGGCGTCCCGATGAGCTTCTGGAAGGAGATCTACGACCGCATCAAGCGCCACGACGCCGACTTCTACCTGCTCGACGAGAGCTGGCCCTACGACGTGGACATGGGCGAGGGGCAGTTCGACGTGCACTACGACGACGCGCTGATGAGGGCTCTCGAAGCCGCGCCCGAGAACGCCGAGGGCATCCTCGACGCCGTCCACGAGCGCCGGTATCGCGGCGCCCACCCCGACTCGGTGTTCATGCAGTGGGCCGAGAACCACGACACCGACCGCTACAAGAAGCGAACCAGCCGCTCGGCGTCGATGGCCGCGGGCGCGGCGACCTGCACGCTGCCGGGCGTGCCGACGATCTACGCCGGACAGGAGACCGGTCTCGACGGCTACCGCGACTGGATGAACTGGGGCGACTTCGACGAGGAACTGTTCACCCACTACAAGAACCTCGTCGACCTGCGCCAGAACCACGCCGCGCTCCAGACCGACGCCGAGCTAGAGCGCATCGAGTACGGCGCCAACGCCGACGACGTGGTGGCCTACGCCCGCCACGACCCCGACTCGGGCGAGCGCGTCGTCGTCGCGTTGAACTTCGGGACGAGCGCCCGGAACGTCCGCCTCGGCGACTACGTCGAGGAGACCGACCTGATCACCGGCGAGGACGCCGATATCGAGTCGGGCGACGGGCACGCCGACGTGACGGTCGATCACGCGGTCGTACTGTCTGCGAGCGAGCCGACAGCCGACAGCCTCGACGCGCCGCCGGAGGCCGAGGAGGGCGGGAACTCGATCCCCGGCTTCGGCGTCGCCGCGGGCGCGGCCGGCGCGGCGGGCGCAGCCGGTGCGGCGGCGCGGCTCGCCGACCACGACTCGGAGCACGACGCCGACGAGTCCGAGGAATAGTCCCTACCCGTCCAAAAACTCGCTCAGGAGTTCGTTGAACCGCTCCGGGCGCTCTCTGGGCGGCCAGTGACCGCAGTGTTCGATCAGTTCGAGCCGCGCGTCCGGAATCTCCGCCGCGGCGGCCTCGGACCACTCCGGGGGCACCAGCGAGTCGTCGGCGCCGTGGAGCAACAGCGTCGGCATCGACAGTTCGTCGAGCCGGTCCGAGTAGTCCGTCCGGACGCCGTCTGCGCGGAACTCGCCGCGCATGAACGCGAAGAACGCGTCGCCGGCGCCGGACCGGCGGAGGCGCTCGTTGACCTCGGCGACGAAGTCGTCCGACAGCGACGCCGGGTCGTGGACGAACTCGCCGACCGCCAGCCGGGTAGCTCCGCTGGTCGCCGCGGCGAACTGCCGACCGAACAGGTTCGCGAAGGGCGTGTTCGCAAGTAGGTACGAGCCGACGCCGCCGGGCACCGCGTCCCGGAGCCCGTAGCTGTCGATCAGTGCGAGTCGCTCGACCAGTTCGGGCCGGTCGAGCGCGACGCCGAGGGCGGCGCCGCCGCCCATCGAGATGCCCACAAGCGCCGCGCGATCGATCCCGATCGCGTCCAGAAAATCCGAGAGGAGGCCGACGTAGTACGCGGTCGTCGGCGTCGCTTCCGGGTCGTCGCTCTCGCCGTACCCCGGCCAGTCGAGCGCGTAGACCCGACGGCCGCGCTCGGTAGCGAGGTGTTCGATCGCGTGCTTCCAGGAGAGGGCGGCGTCGTCGATGCCGCTCCCGTGGAGTAACACGACCGGCGGACGGTCGCCCTCGCGCGACGCCGGAGCGTCGGTGCCACCGGCTCCGCCGACGCCGGCTTCGAGGTAGTGAATCCGCCGGTCGCCGACGGTGACGTATCTGGAGTTCGCTGCCGGGACCCGATCGCTGCGAATCACGGCTCGAACTCCGATTCGCGGACTCTGACGACGACCGTCTCTTCGACATCGCGCAGGTCGTACTCCGGAATATCGCCCTCTGTTCGGCGCACGTACAGCGGTTCGACGAGTTTCCCGGGACCGGACTGATCGGTCTCGGCGTCGCTCGACGCCGCGGCGCCGGCGCTCTCGTTCGACGCCGCCGCGGCGGGCGCGGCCTGCTCGGCGCCGTCGGCATCGCTGTCCTCGACGACGCCGTACACTTTGAGGTACGTTCCCGTCTCTGCGGGGTCGACCCGGTCGTTGCGGACCGCCTCGGCGAGTTCGCGGGAGAGCCACTCGTCGTCGCTGATCGAGGGATCGCGCACCAGCGCAGTATCGACGAATCGCGTGAGATACCAGTTGAGATCGTTCAGCAACGAGACGGCGGCGCCGACGCTGACCGTCTCGAGGGCGATGGCGTTCTCGAACGGCTCCGAGAGGTCGTACGTCGCAAGCGCCTCGCGGGCGGTCTCGCGGGAGAGCAACTCGTATCGCAGCACGACATCCGGCGAGCCGACGAGGCAAACGCGTGTCACGCTCGTGGTTGCGTGGCCCGGAGTATTGGGAATTTCGGCTCGACGAAGCGACCCCAAGAATGCAGCTACCCGAGGGAACTTGTATCCGGAACGAGATGGTCGGACCAAACATGCAACTCCCCTCGAATCCGACGCTGCGGACCGCAACGGTCTATCTGGGGATCGGCGCGACGATCCTCGCGCTGGTCGCCCTCTCTGCGATCGTCGTCACCGGCGTGTACGCGCCCGGCTTTGCGACTGCAGAAATCGGACGCGGCGTGCTCGTGGCCGCGACCATCGCACTTGTCGTGCTGTACGCCGGCATCTACGCCGTCGGACGCCGGATCGTGAGTTAGAACGTCGTCAGCTCGCCTTCGATCACGCGCTCGGTGACGCTCGTGACGTCGGCGAGTTCGCGGTCGACGATCTCAGTGATCTCGGCCTCGACGTCGGCGAGGTCGACGCCGTCGACGGTGACGACCCGCACGTCGGCGACGTGGGGCTCGTCGATCGGCCGGCCGATCTGACTGAGCAGGCGGATGCGCATGTCGCGGATACCGTCGACCTCCTCGACGACGGCCTCGGCGATGTCCGTCGAGAGCAGGTTGTAGATCTTCCCGATGTGGTTGACGGGGTTCTTCCCGCTGGTGGCCTCCATCGACATCGAGCGGTTGGGCGTGATCAGCCCGTTGGCGCGGTTGCCCCGGCCGACCGAGCCGTCGTCGCCCTGCTCGGCGCTCGTACCGGTCGTCGTCAGATAGATCGAGCCTTCCTCGTAGTCGTCGGCAGTGTTGACGTGGACCGAGACCTCGCGGTCGGTGTACTCGCGCGCCAGCTCCTCGACGTGGTCGTGGACCGCCGTGACGGCTTCGTCGTACTCGTCGAGGTCGGCGATGTGCTCGTCGATCATCGCGGCCGCGACGGTGATGTCGATCCGGTCGCCCTCGCGCTTGCCCATGATCTTCACGTCGGGGCCGAGTTCGGGGTTGGCCTCGGCGTAGGGACCGTTGAGACTGTGTTCGGCTTCGAGAACGATCTGTTCGGTCTCGGTCAGGGGAGCGTGGCCGACGCCGAAGCTCGTGTCGTTGGCCATCGGCACAGTAGTACCCTCCTCGCCGAAGACCTCCTGTAGGTCGCCGCTCCCCTCGCCGAGCTTGACGTCGATGACCACGTCGGTGCCCACGTCGAGCTGGGGAATGTTTGCTTCGAGGTACTCGCGGGCGGCTTCCAGCGCGATCGTCTCGGCGGGGATCCGGGTGCCCTCGTAGCGCTTGGTCGCGCGGCCGACGATCAGCAGATAGATCGGCTCTTGGACCTCGCCGCCGCCGAAGGCGGGCGCGGCGTTGCCGGCGACGAGCTGGGTCTCGTCGGTGTTGAAGTGAAGCACCTTGCCGACGCGGTCGATGTACTCGCGGGCCAGCGCGCCACAGACTGCCTCAGCGATACCGTCGCAGATAGAGTCGGGGTGGCCGATCCCCTTTCGCTCGACGATTTCGACTTCCTGGTCCTCGACGGCGCGTCGGTCGATCGGCTCGACCCTGATGTTCCGCTCTGTCATTACGTCTGGATTATCTACGCCCCATTCTATAACTTGCGGAAACCAGCACCGACGAAGTCATGCTCTGCGGTTATTTCAGAGGCGCCGAGATGCCGTCTCCGGACGCCATTCACGCCGCGTCGTCGGCCAACAACAGCCCGAGATACGACGTTCGGATCTGCTCGTCGGCGTCCAGTCCGAGGTCGTCGAGCAGGTCGCGGGCGCCGTCGCGGGCTTCGGCGATATCGCCGCTCTCGCGCTCGGTCTCGACCTCGACGAACTCGCCCAGCCCGTCGACGGCGTCGAGCGTGACGTGATACCCGTCGAGTTCGTACACCGTCCGGTCTTTCTCGACGGTCGCGGCCGGCTCGAACCCCAGACGCTCGAAGATTTCGGTCGCCGTGTCGCCCGCGTCGACGCCGGTCTCGAACTCCTCGCGCGATTTCGATTCGGCGTCCAGCAGCGGTCCCTTGTAGGTGATCCGGGCCTCGGCGTCGGCGCCGTCGGCGTCCAGATCGCGGACGCGACGGACGCGAAGGGCCTCGTCGGTCTCGGCGAACTCCCGGTGGGGCGCGTCGAAGTAGGTGTCGACCTGCCTGACGCGTGTCTGCTTGCCGGCGTCCAGCGCTGCCAGCCGACTGCGGACGGCGTCGTGGTCGGCCCGGACTTTGATCTCGACTTCGTACATGCTCGAAGCCGAGCGGCGTCGGACCAAAAGTCCCCCGCCCGGGTCCAAAACGTGATTGTTTTAAGCCGAACGGGCGAGGTAGGAGGTATGAGCGACAACGAGGAGGCCGAAGCGGCCGAGACCGAGGAGGCCGAGGAAGAAGCACAGAGCGGACTCCAGAACGGCGACTTCGTCCGTCTGGCGTACACCGCCCGCACCGTCGAGAGCGACCAGCTCGTCGACACGACCGACCCCGAGGTCGCCGAGGAAGAGGGCGTCGACGACCAGCAACAGACGTTCGAGCCCCGCGTGATCGTGCTGGGCGAGGGCCACATCTTCGGCGCCGTCGAGGACGACCTCGTCGGACGGGAAGCCGGCGACGAGGGATCGGTCACCGTCCCCGGCGAGGAAGCCTTCGGCGAGCGCGACCCCGACGAGGTCCGCACCATCAGCGCCGACAAGATCCCGGAGGACGACCGTTACCCCGGCGCTCACGTCGATGTCGACGGCGAGCACGGCCACGTCGAAGCGATCATCGGCGGCCGCGCACGCGTCGACTTCAACCACCCGCTGGCAGGGCAGGACATCGACTACGACTACGAGATCCTCGACGAGGTCGACGACCGCGTCGAGCAGGCCAAGGGCCTGATCGGCATGTACGTCGACGCCGACCTCGAGATGTGGATCGAGACCGAAGAAGAGGAAGAAGAAGTCGTCGTCGAGTCCGACGATGACGACGAGGACGCCGAGCCCGAGACGGAAACCGAGACCGTCGAGAAGGAGACGCTGTACGTCGAGTCGACGCCCCAGCTTGCGATGAACCAGCAGTGGATGTTCTCCAAGCAGCAGATCGCACAGGACGTCACCGAGAAGCTCGACCTCGACCGGATCATCGTCCAAGAGACGCTGGGCGAGGGCGCCGGTATGATGGGCGGCATGGGCGGCATGATGGGCGGCGGCATGGGCGGCGGCGACATCGAGGACGCCCTCGAGGACGCCGACGTCGACGCCGACGAGATCGTCGACGAGCTCGAAGACGTCGACGAGTAAGTCGGACCCGAATCAGGGCGGACGCCGACGGTCGGCGTCACTCCGAGACGACACCACAACACCCCACTTTTTGACTGCAATCGACGGCAACAGCGGCTGCGCTGTCGGTCGTCGTTGCGCGAGTAACAGACCAATACCGCCGATCAGGCGATGTCGCGGCTGGTGTCGATATCGACCTGGTCCTGCATCTCTAACTTGATCGTCTCGGTGAGCGCCTGTCCGCCCCGGAACTTCGGCACCGAGAGGCGATTTTCGACATCGGTCCCGCGAACCGTCGTGGTCAGGTCGAAGACGATGTCGGCCATGTGCTGGGTGGTATCTCGGTTGTCCGGCGGTGAGTCGCCGTCGAGACAGTGCAGAATGGCCAGCGAGCCGGTGTTGACCATGTGGTTCTGCAGGTCGTTCAGAAAGTTGCGATAGCGGCTGCGCTCGCGCCGTTCGAGCACGTCGACGGGGTCGATAATCAGGTTCGCCCCCTCCGGAAGCGCTCGGATGAGTCGGTTGGCCTGATCGAGCGGTTCGCTGCCGCTGATGTCCCGAACCGTCGGGCTTCCGGTCGGTGCCGAGGTGGCCTCGATGGCGTCCCGAACGGCCTGATCGGAGCGCTGGGTCGTCAGGTACAGCGATCCGCGGGCGGCGGTGAGTTGGTACAACAGGAGTTCGGACTGGCTCGCCGGCGACGCGGTAAACGCGATGATGCTCCCCGGCGGGATCCCTCCGTCCAGTTTCCGGTCGAGGACATCGATCCCGGTGTCCAGTCGCCCCTCCATGCGTTCGACCGATGTACGCCTGAATGCCACATAATTGTTTGCCCTGTCGGCGATTCGTTCCGCCCCCATCACGATTCATACAACCCGCACCGAGGCCATCAGTACCCGTCGTGGGAGTGGAGCCGGCGTTGAACACCGATGTTCGTCCCGTTTGGAGGAGAAACGGGTATCTCGTCAGCCAAGTCCGCGAACGCTTGTCGGACGGCGGCGTCGTCGAGCGGCGAGGACGACTCGGGCACCGGAACCAGTTGCTCGGTGCCGAGCAGTCGCCTCGCCCCCGGCGGAATCGAACCGGCCGCGGTGAGGGCAGCGCCGAGAATCGGCGTCCCGAGTGCATCTGCCATCGCGGCGGTCTTAGCGGCGTCGCGCAGGCTATCGGGCGTCGCCGTCGACACGAGCACGACGCCGTCGGCCAGTCCTAGGGGCCGTGCGGCGTCGCGGCCGGCGCCAGCCGGGCAGTCGACCAGTACCGGTGAGCGAGCCGTGCGCTCGCGCAGGGCCGCGAAGGTGGCGTCGACGCGGGGCGACTCCTCGCCTGTCGGAGCCGGCAGGACGCCGATGGCCGGTTCGCCGACGAACTGCGCGATGGCGTCCGGACGGTCGCCGTCACGAACGGCCGCGATCGACGGCGATGGCCCAGCGCCCGCGAGCGCGTGGAGGTTTGGCATGTCCCAGTCGGCGTCGGCGACGAGCGGCGTCGCCCCGCCCCGGTCCGCGAGCGCGCGAGCCAGCGCTACCGTCGTCGTGGTCTTTCCACAGCCGCCCTTGCCGCCGGCGATCGCTATCACGTCGGGGCTGGTGCGGCATCGCACAAAAACGTCCGGCGGCTACTCGTCGGCCTCGGCTCCGCTTCGCTCGGGGACGCCGTCGCCGATCTCGGAGACGACGCGCTCGTGGAACGCCCGGAGTACGGCGCTTTCGTCCTCGGCGAGGACGACATCGCTGGCCATCAGGGTTGCGAGGCCGAACGCGCGCGGCGAGGGCGAGTCGACCGACCGGCGGACGACCTCGATCTCGCCCGAGCCGATGCCGTCGAGGACGGTCTCGATCCCGGCGAGGTTCAGTTTGTCTTCGAGGATCTCTCGGTAGGTTTCCTCGATGACGGCGAAGTCGTCCAAGTCCTCGGCGAACCCGAGCAGCATCTCGCTGGAGACCTGTTGCTGGCTGGCGGATTTCTCGGTTCCCTTGTAGCGCTTGAGGATCAGCAGCGATCGGGTGGCGTTGATCCGGAAGTATCGCTGGAGCAGGTCGGTTCCGTCGAGACTGGCCCGGAGGAGGTCACGCGCGTCGTCGGGGGCGGTGTCTTCGAGAATGCCGCGCACGTCGACCTTGCGGTTCAGCGGCATCGAGAGCGTGAAGCCGTTGTCCGCGACCGCGACCGACACGTTGGCGTTGGTCGCCTGCGCGCAGCGGTAGGCGAGCAGGCGCGAGAGCCCCTCGTTGAACCGGCGGCCGTAGTTCGAGTGGACGTAGTAGTTGCGCTCGTACTCCTCGCGGTCGCGCTCGACCTCGATCGAGAGCCGATCGGGCGTGCTGATGCTCTCTACGCCGGCGTAGCGGATCTGCTGGTCGAACATCCGGGCGAGCGCGCGGACGCTGTCGTCGTCCAGCGGGAAGGTTCGGAGCCAGCGCCGGACGGCCGCCGCGCCGCCCGCGTCGTAACGGTCGAGGAGTTCACCCTGAAAATCGAGGACCTCGCGCCCGAGATCGTATGCCAGCGGGAGCCGTTCGGAGTACCACGAGGGCACCGTCGGCGCCGCCGCCGTCCGGTCGACGTACACTTTCGATCCACGGCGATAGCGGTACTCGAAGTTGTCGCCGCCGAGGACGAACACGTCGCCGGCTTCGAGCGTGTCGAGGTACTCCTCGTCGAGTTGGCCGACCCACTCGTCGCTCGCGCGGGTGAACACGTCGCAGCTAAAGGAATCGGGGATCGTCCCGATGTTGGTCATGTAGATGACCCGCGCGAGGCGGCCGCGCTTGCCGATCAGGTCCTCGCCGACCGGGAACTCCTCGTAGTGGTGCTCGCCGTCGGGCGGATCGTTCGCGTCCCGCCAGATCTTCGCGTACACGTTCCGGTCTTCCAGTCCCTCGTAGTCGGCCGTGAGATACCGTGCGAGCTGTTCCCAGTCGGCGTCGTCGTAGTTCCGGTACGGGTAGGCCCGTCGGAGCACGTCGACGACTTCGCTCTCCGGGCGGATCTCTGCGATCGCCATGCCGTAGACCTGCTGGGCGGCCACGTCTTGGGGGTTCTCGGGAATCGAGACGCCGTCGACGAAGCCCTCCTCGGCCGTCTTGAGCATCACGGCGCACTCGACGAGTTCGTCGCGGTCGAGCGCGATCACCCGGCCCGTCACCGTCTCGCCGACGCGGTGTCCCGCCCGCCCGACGCGCTGGAGCAGAGCGGCGACGGATTTCGGGCTACCGACCTGCACGACCAGATCGACGTGGGGCATGTCGATGCCGAGTTCGAGACTCGTCGAGGACGTTACCACGTCGAGCGAGCCGTCTTTGAGCCGCTGCTCGACATCTTCGCGGACATCCTTCGAGAGGCTGCCGTGGTGGCACGCGGAGTTGTCCTCGTCGTAGCCATCGAAGCGCTCGCGCAGGTTGTGGAGGATGCGCTCGGCGCCCGAGCGCGTGTTGGCGAACACGAGCGTGTTGGTGTGCTCGCCGATCTGCTCGTGGAGGCGCTCGTAGAAGCGATCCTGCACGACATCTCGGGGCGTGTGGATCAGGTCGTCGGTCGGACACTGGAGTTCGATGTCGAACTCGCGGGCGAAGCGGGCGTCGACGATCTCGTAGTCGCGTGGCGGCCCGCCCGGGCACTCGCGGCCGACGAGGAACTCCGCGACATCTTCCAGCGGCTCGATCGTCGCCGAGCAGCCGATCCGCGTCGGCGAGGTCTCGGCGAGCGCTTCGAGGCGTTCGAGGCTGACCGAGAGGTGGGTGCCGCGCTTGCCCGCCGCCAGCGAGTGGATCTCGTCGACGACGACGTACTCGACGGTGCGAAGCTTCTCTCGGAACTTCGGCGAGTTGAGCAGGATTGCGAGCGTCTCCGGCGTCGTGTTGAGGATGTGCGGCGTCTCCTCTAGCATCTTCCGGCGCTCGCTATCGGACGTGTCGCCGTGGCGAATCGCGTGGCGAATGCGGTCGACAGCGGCGGCGTCGCCCGCATCGCCGTGACGCCGCGCCGCAATCTCGCGGACGCCCTCCAGTGGTTCGGTGAGATTCCGATGGATGTCGTTGGCCAGCGACTTCAGCGGCGAAACGTAGAGGCAGTAGACCGAGTTGTCGAGGCCGCTCTCGCGCTCGCGGCGGAACAGTTCGTTGATGATCGCAGTAAAACTCGCCAAGGTCTTGCCACTGCCCGTGGGCGCACAGATCAGCGCGTTGTCGCCCTCGTGAATCAGCGGGACGGCGCGCTCTTGGGGTGGCGTAAAGAAGCCCTCGTTTTCCTCGACGTACGCGCCAAACTGGTCGATCCACCACTCCTGTACGGAGGGTTCGAGCAGATCGAGAACCTCGCCGTCGGCGACTGCGTCGGGAGATGCATCGACACCGGCTCCCGATTCGAGCCGCTCTCTCCATCCCATCGAGGGGTACTCAGGACCAGTTACCTAAGTGCGTTTGGTCCCGGATTCTCGAACACGACGCGCGTACCGCCCGCTGGCGGGTTACTCGTCGGCGTCTTCGTCGGCGTCTTGTCCGCCCCGAACCATCGCTTGGCCCGCCTCGGCCCCGTTCTGGGTTTCGAGGCGACGCTCGATCAGCGCCTCGAAGTCGGGCGTCGAGTCGTACTCGTCCCGACAGCGCAGCGCGACGCGGCCGCTGTCGGTGACCTCGTACAGCCCCGACCGCTCGGCCGGCCCGATCTTGCGGACCAGTCCGTAGTCGTCGAGCACCGGCAGCCGATTGTTGACGTTCTTACGGCTCTTGCCGGTGATCTGGGCCAGATTCGGCGCGACGTTTCGCCCGTAGGCGTGTAGTGCTTCGAGAATCAGGAAATCTGTGGGTTGGCGAAGTTTCACGATATCGCTCCCTGTAGATAGGTAGGATCCGCTTCTGATAAGTAACCTCCCCTTTTGTGCTGAGGGTTCCGGTCAAAATATAAAACCGATGGTTATTGCCATCGGTAATTATAAGTGGCGATCGACAAATAGTAACAGCGCGGTCGGCGTCGCAACGAGAAATCGACGCGTTCGGACGGTAAGCGCCTCCGACCGCGAGGACGGTCATGTCAGAGAACCGGATCAGATGGCGACCAGCCAGGAGGAACTGTGACCGAGCAGACATCAGCTGAGGGGTGCTCAGCCGCGGGCAACAGCGATCGACGAGTGTCCGCGGTGCGCGTCGCAGTCACCACTGGCACCGACGGCGCAGAGCGAATTGCGTCGATGGTCTCCGAGGAGTGTGCCGTGTCGGTTCGAGCGCCCGACAGCGACGCCGATGTCGACCTCTGGATTGCCGACGAGCGAACCGTCGAGAAAATCGACGCTCGCACGGACGCCGGGACCGACCCGGCAATCGTGCTCGTCACCGACGACGGGAGAGTTCCGACCGACTGCTCGCCGGAGGTCGACGACATCGTGGCGCGCCCACTTCGAACGTCGGTCGTGCGGCGCCGCATCGAAACCGTACTCGATGCGCACGCCCTGCGGACGGGCGGACGCGCCGACCGCGTCGAGATTGACTGCGTCGCCCACCCCGTGGTCGCGGCACGCATCGAGGCCGGCGAGCGGATCGTACAGTCAGTCAACGACGCCTTCGAGGACGTGTTCGGCTACGACGCCGACGCCGTCGTCGGCGACAGCCTCGCGGAGTGGGTCGCCCGGCCGGACGACCGGGCGGCGGTGCGAGAACTGGTGAACCATGTCAGGGATGGGGACGCCATCGAGCGAGTCTGTCGGCGCGAGACGGCGACCGGCCACCGCCAGATGCGGGTCAAAATGCACCCGTCGTCCGAGCGGGGAACCGACGTGCTCGTCTGCTACGACGACATCACGAGCGAACGCCGCCGAAAGCAGCAAGTGCAGGTTCTCAACAGGGTCCTGCGGCACAACCTCCGAAACACGATGAACGTGATACTGGGCAACGCGGACGTGCTGAACGAGCGCGTCGACGGCCCAGTCGCAGCCGAGGCCACCGAGACGATCGAAGCCGCCGCGAACGATCTCGTCAAACTCGGTGAGACGGCGAGTTCGCTGCAGACTGCCCGTGAGGAACGGGAACGGCGAGTGCTCGAAGCGACTTGTCTCGTCGACCGTGTGAGGACGCAACTGCGCCGCGAACTACCAAGGGTCGACTTGCGCATCGAAGCGGCCGAGAGCTGTCCGGTCCTCGCTGACGCCCACCTCGAAACCGCCGTTCGGGAGCTGTGCGAGAACGCCGCCCGGTACGCCGGCGCTGATGGTCCGATCGTCGTCAGCATCGACCGACGTGGCAACTGGACCCAAATCAGCGTCCGCGACAGCGGCCCCGGGCTTCCCGAGACGGAGCGGGCAGTGCTGCGCGGCGACGAGGAGACGCCGCTGGAACACGGCAGCGGGCTGGGACTGTGGATCGTCAACTGGATCGTCACCAGCCTCGGCGGCGAAATCGCGGTCGAAGACGCCGAGCCGACCGGGACGGTCGTGACGCTGTCGTTGCCTGCGGGGCCACACCGCTCCGATCGGCCACCGAGCGACGCCTGCCACTGACTCGTCGTCTCACTTCCCGGTACATTTATTCGCGCAGTGCGCGTTAGCTACGTCTCGAATGGTCGGGACAGGCGGTTCTCGACGGGGGGAGTCCGAATCGTGAACGTAGCGTTCGAGTCGTTGCCGGATCCCGGGATCGAGGTGATCGACCCGATCGAGCGCGTCCGGTACTCGCTTTTTACCGACGTACCGGTCGAGCCGACCGAAGCAGACGATTCGGTGTTCCGGTTCCCGATCGACGACGCGGCCACCATCGAGTGCTCGACGATCACGCTACCGACGGTCGCACCTGTCATCGTCCGCGACGAAGCCGGAGAGGTGCTGGCAAGCACCGAGCACGGCTCCCACGAGGAGATCCCGAAGGGGACCTATAGCATGGAGCTATCAGTCCAACTCCGGATCTACCTCCACGTCGAGAGCGAGGTGACGATCGCCTCGTCGACCGAACGGACTTCGATCGAGTTCGGCGAGCAGACGCAGATCGTCCTCGGCGGGCGGTCGAAACACGAGCGACCGGCCGCGACGCTGACGACGACCGACGATCCGACCGACGTGATGCAGGCCGTGAGCGCGATGAGTTCGTCACTCAAGACGACCAGCCCGGAGCGGTCGCTCCCGACACTTCGGGGCCACCCGCCGTCGATCGAACTCGGCGAGGAGCTGTCGATCCCCGACGGCGTCGAGCCGCCCGAGACGGGCGTTCGGATCGAGCTACCACCGACCTACCGGCACGTCTACCCCGCAGCGACGCTGGCGTACTACCTCGGCGCCGAGATGGTACCCGGCGAGACGCCGCGGATCGTCACCGACGAGGGGCTGGACTACGATCTCGACGGCCCCGGCGGCTACGAACGCGAGGTCGTCCGGGTGCTAAAGCGGGTGTTCTTCCTCGACTGTCTGACCCGGACCGAAGGGCTGTACCCGGTCGAGTTGCACGAGCGGGACGCGCTCGAACAGGCGGTGGAGCTCGACTTCGAGTCGCTGTACGATGCCTCGCTCCAGACTCAATTGGCGGCGTATCTCGACGTGCCCTACGACGCCGTCGAGGACCTACTGCCCCAGTGGAAGCTGACCACGCACGTCTCGCCGACGGCCCAGAGCATCGAGACGCTGCCGTACTTGGTCAACGACCTCGCGGTCGTCCGGATCGCCGAGCCCGAACGGGTGTCGGCGTCGTCAGTCGAGGAGACTGGAATGGCCGCGTACACCCGTGGTGGCGCCGAGAGTGCCCACGGAAACACGTACGTTCAGGTCGAGTCCGACGACGCGCTCGAACAGGCGTGGGTCGGCGAGGAGACGCCGATCGGCGTCAGCAAGGCCACCGCACAGGCCTACCGCAATCGGTTCGACAGAGAGCCCTCGACGGGCGACATCTCGATCACGGTCGTCTGCAACGACGACCGGATGGACTCCGAGCGCGACGCCGTCGACGAGGTGTACGGCTCGCGCGCGAACCTGCCGTTCGAGGTCACCGTCGAACGCGATCTGGAGACCGACGAGTTGGCCGCAACCCTCGCGGAGCCGACGGAGTTTCTCCACTACGTCGGACACATCGACGCCGAGGGGTTCCGGTGTGCAGACGGGACGCTCGACGCCGGCGAGCTCGACGAAGTGGGCGTCGAGGCGTTCCTGCTGAACGCCTGCCAGTCGTACGATCAGGGCGCAAAGCTGATCGACGCCGGAGCGATCGGCGGCATCACCACGCTCAGCGACGTGATAAACACCGGCGCCGTCCGGATCGGATCGACCGTCGCGCGTCTGCTCAACGCCGGCTTCCCGCTCCGAGCCGCCCTCACGATCGCAAAAGACGAAAGCATCGTCGGCAGTCAGTATCTGGTAGTCGGCGACGGCGGATTGACGATCGCACAGTCAGAAAGCGGGACGCCGCTGCTCGGCGAGATCACGCCGGTCGGCGACGACGAGTACGAGTTCACATTCGCAGCCTACGCCACCACCTCGGGTGGGATGGGCGGGATGTTCATGCCCTTTATCGAATCGAACGACGAGTTCTATTTGAACTCGGGACGGACACGGTCGTTCAGAATAACGGAGTCGGAACTCGCCGAGTTCCTCGAACTCGAAGACATACCGATACGGGTGTCGGGCGAACTGTCGTGGAGTGGTGACGTGTCGGTCAGCGATATTTCCTGATCAGTCGATCGTTCCTGCCATCGCCGCGGAGGCGCTTCCGATTTGGGTTAGTGCAACCAGCGCAGCGAACAGCACGCCGGCCAGCCGCGGGTGATCCTTGAGAAACGCTGCGACCGTTCCGCTGTTACCATTGGACATTGTACATAGCAATGGCGGGGCGCAGTAGAAATAATACTATTTAAAAGGTACTTACGGTAATACCGATATATTTTCGCAAACTCTAAGAAAAGGATCTCACAGGCGTCTTTAACGGATCAATAGCGACTGGAAAAATGTCGATACGGATTGAACAACCGAACGGAAGCGACTCGGAAAGTGCCGACGGTAATTACTCGGCGCGGTCGAGCACCCATTCACCGTCGAACCGATCGACGGTCGCGTCGAACAGCGCGGCGATCGTCTTGACATCCCGGACCGAGTGGCTCGCGGGATCGAGATGGTAATGCGCGACGGCGTCGGCCGCGTCGACCCGAGAGGTCAGCACGTGGAGAAAGCGAAAGACCCGTTCGAGCGACGCGCGGTCGAGCAGGTCGGTCAGCGAGTGAAAACAGACGGTGGTTCCGCCGTCGGACGACCCGCCGAGAAACTCGCTGATCGTGATACCGAGCGTCGACAGATCCGTCGGATCCGGTATCGGCTTGGCTTCGATCCTCGGACGAGTCGTCCGCAGTTCGGCGTCGTCGCCGACAGCGACGAGGCGCTTTCGTCCCGACGCCGAGTGGGCGGCGAGTTTATCGAGACAGTCAACGGGGTCGCGCGAGCATTCCACGAGGAGCACGTCACCGGGAGAACCGTCGTCAGCACAGAGATCGGTACACACGTCTCCCGGCGCATCGTCGCCCGCGGCGAGGACAAGCACGTTCGTTCCGGGCTCGACGACGCCGGGGCAGACGCGCTCGTTGGGAGATCGTGAGTCACGTCCGGCCATAGGTGACACACAGTGTGGTGACTGATATAACTACTCCTATCGAGAAACAATCCCGACGTGACGAAGGACTATTAGCGACCGATTCGAGGCCCCATACATGGAGGAGACGACCGGCCACGCGACAGAGCGCGTCACGCTCGCGCGTTTGCCCTCCGGCGTCGAGATATCGACGACGGTACACCGGTACGACGGACGGGCAGCCGGGCCGACGGTGTACGTACAGGCGGCCCAGCACGGTCGAGAGATAAACGGGACGGAGGTGCTCAGGCGCGTCCACGATCGACTACTCGACGCCGAGCTCGCCGGAACGGTGATCGCCGTCCCGGTCGCAAACCCGGTGACGTTCGATCGGGTGTCCTACACCGCGCCGTCGCCGCTGGATCAGGTCACACCGAATATGAACCGCGTGTGGCCCGGCGACGCCGACGGCTCGCTCCACCAGCGGATGGCGGCCCGGCTCTGGGAGTACGTGGACGGGGCCGACGCCGTCGTCGACTTACACACCGGGAGCCCGAACATGCTCCCCCACGTCGTCTACGCAGCGGGCGACGCCGACGCCCAGTCGCTGGCCGCCGCCTTCGGGACGGACCTGCTACTCGCCGAGCCTGCGGGTGAGGACGCTCCCGAGGAGTGGCGCAAGCGCGGGTTCGACGGCAAGCTCCGGGTCGCGGCGGCCCGGGAGGGAATCACCGCGATCACGCCCGAGCTCGCGCACAACAAGCAGTTGATCGACGAGGCCGTCGAGACCGGCGTGACGGGGCTGTGTAACGTGCTCCGATCGCTCGACGTGCTACCGGGCGAGCCCGTCGAGAACGGCGCGGCCCGACAGGCGCGCAACCACTCGGGAAGCGTCGACGCCGAGGCGTCCGGGCTGTTCCGCGTGACTGCCGACGTTGCGGTCGGCGATCGAATTGCCGACGGAACGACGGTCGGGACGGTGTACGATCCTGGGACGTACGAGCCGCTCCAGACGGTTCGAGCGGGTCGGGACGGCGTCGTGTACGCGCTCACCAGAGAGGCGACCGTGCAGGCCGGTGATCGGCTGGTGGGGATCGCAACGGTCGAGGATTAGAAAATGTTGGCCTGCCGGTAGACGTTGATCCCGTCGTTGGTGATCTCGTAGGGTTTGGTTTCCCGCGAGTGGTTGGCGTCGCGGATCTTCTGGATCTCGATTGCCAGCCGCGTCTCGCGGAAGTCAGAGGGCCGGACGTACTGAAGGACGAACACGGCGTCGGTCAGGTACTCGACGATGCCGTGTCTGGAGGCAAACGAGGAGTCTTGGCTGGCCTCGCTGGTCATCAGCGTCGTGACGCCGGCACGTTTGAGGCTCTTGGTGAAGTCGTAAATCTCGTTGCGCCGGGTCGCGCGGTCGTCGTACATCATCTCCAGCAGCGACACCGAGTCGAGCACCAGCCGCGAGGCGCCGAACTCGTCGATCAGTCGGGGCAGCTCGCTGCGAATGCTCTGGAGGCTGTTGGCCATCTCGACGGGGTCGATGTCGACGACGGCGAGGTCACCCGCCTCGGCGTACTCGTCGAACGGAAACCCCTTCTCGGTCGCGCTCCGGATCACGCGCCGGCGGGACTCTTCGAGGGTAATGTACACCGCGCGCTCGCCGTCCCGCAGCCCGCGGTTGAGAAACTGCAACCCGAGGGTCGTCTTGCCGGTGCCGGCGCTCCCGATAGCGACCATCAGTGCGCGCTCGGGGACGCCGCCCTGAATCATGGCGTCTAACCCGTCGACGCCGAGTTCGATCCGTGGAATGTCGGATTCGGGATCCTCGTCGGCCTCCTCGAAGCCGGGGCCGCCGCCCGCTCCGGCTCCGCCCGGCGCGCCGGCTTCCTCCAGCGCGTCGAACTCGTCGGTCGCCATGTCGAACTCGCCACCGCCGCCGAAGCCGCCGGGGTCGGACGAGGAGCTGCCGGGTGCCGGCCCGGTCTCGCCGCCGGTACTGCCCGGCATATCGGGGGCGTCGTTGAGCGCCGACGCGAAATCCGTATCGAACAGGCCGCCGCTGTCGGATTCGTCGCGGTCGGCTGCGTCATCGCGTGCAGCGCTGGCGTCGTCCGACGGCGACCCGTGCTCGCCGGATCGAGCGTCGGCATCACCGTCCGTGCCATCGGCTGCTGGGTCAGGGATATCGTCGAAAGAGCCGTCGAACTCGCTGGTATCTCCGCCTTCGATGTCGGCGAAGGCGGCTTCCAGATCGTCGGCGCCCTGATCGAACGTCGCGTTTTGGTCTCCCGTCGGAGTGTCGGCCGTGCCATCGCCGGGTTCGTCGTCCGGTTGGTCGACGCCGTCGGGCGACCAGTCGCCGGAGAACAGATCCTCGTCGTCGTCGGCTTCTCGGAGCGCGCGATCGAACCAGTCGTCGTCGGCCTCCACCTCGCGCTCGGTATCGTCGCCATCGTCGGCGTCGTGCTGCTGGCTCGGGTCGTCACTCACGACCGTCACCTCCCGAAGCGACGCCGCCGATCGCCCGACAGCGGGGCGAGTGGAGACGCCAGCGACGAGCGGCGACGCGAACGGAGTCGACCCCAGCACGTCGAGACGATGGAATCATAATCACGTGAGCGCACGTCGCTCCCGGCGTGTCGGGCCGCGTGCTACTGCTAAGACAATCACCCCAGTCAAATTAAGGTTGCTGCTACAGTCGACCGGCAGTCCTCCGACGGCATCGCCCGGCCGCGTGGGCGTCGAACGGGCCGCGACGCCAGCGGGGAGTTTTTCACCCCCCGGGCGCAACCTCGCAGTCATGAACGTCGGCATCGTCGGACAGAAGGGCAACGACCGAGCCACGTCGCTGGCCGGCGAGATCGAGTCGACGCTCCGGGACGACGTTACTGTGCAACTCGACACTGCGACAGCGACGGCGCTCGACCGCTCGGGCGTCGACGTGACGGCGATGGCCGAGTGCGATCTCGTGGTCTCGATCGGCGGCGACGGCACGTTTCTGTACGCCGCCCGCGGCGCCGGGTCGACGCCGATCATGGGCGTCAATCTCGGCGAGGTAGGCTTTCTCAACGCCGTCGCACCGGACGACGCCGTCGAGGCGGTCGCCGACGAGGTCGCACACGTCGAGGAGACCGGATCGGTGCGGTCGCGCGAACTCACGCGATTGCAGGCGAAAAACGGCGACTGGGCGCTCGAACCCGCGATCAACGAAATCGTCGTGCAGGGACGCCAGCGCGGGCACGGCAACGGCGCCGATCTGACAGTCAGGGTCGACGGCGACACGTACTCGACGGGCCACGCCGACGGCGTACTGGTGGCGACGCCCACCGGATCGACGGCGTACAACCTCAGCGAGGGCGGGCCGCTCGTCCACCCGACGGTGCCGGCGATCGTCGTCACCGAGATGTGTGGCGCCGAGTCGATGCCGTCGCTGGCGGTCGACGCCGACGCCACGGTCGAGATCGAACTGGCAGGTTCGTCGGGGTACGTCGTCAGCGACGGCCGGGCCAACCGGGAGATCGAGGCCGGCACGACGGTGACGGTCACGGCTGCCGAGGAGCCGGTCCGGGTGGCGGGGCCGCGCGCGAACTTCTTCGAGGCGCTCTCGAAACTCCAGTGAGCCCGCTGCGGGACGCCGTCCCCGCCGACTGATGAGCGGTCGATATCCGCGGTATCGAAAGGCCTAATCGCGTACCGCCGAAAGCACGATCAAATGAGTGAGCAACTGCCCGACGTGCAAGCGACCAGCCCCGACGTCGCGGTGGGGTTGAACCGCGTCGGCGTCACGGGCGTCGAGAAGCTCGTCAAGATCGCCCGTCCCGACAAGCGCCCGATCGTGCTGATGGCCGAGTTCGAGGTGTTCGTCGACCTTCCCTCGTGGCGCAAGGGCGCCGACATGAGCCGCAACATGGAGGTCATCGACGAGACGCTCGAAGCCGCCACCCGCGAGGAAGTCCACCGCGTCGAGGACGTCTGTGGCGAGGCCGCAGAACGCCTGCTCGATAAACACGACTACACCAGCGAAGCCATCGTCTCGATGGAGGCCGAGCTCGTCCAGCGCGAGCAGACGCCCGCCTCCGATCGAGAGACCCAGAGCACCGTCGACATTCAGGCCAAGGCGACCGCCACCGACGAGGGCACCCGCGAGGAGATCGGCGCGACCGTCACCGGCATGACGGTCTGTCCCTGCTCGCAGGGGATGTCCGAGGCCCGCGCCCGCCAGAAGCTCGAACAGCTCGGCATCGAGGACGACACCATCGAGGAGTTCCTCGACGAAGTCCCCCAGCCCGGCCACTCCCAGCGCGGCCACGCCACGCTGGCCGTCGAGAGCGACGGCGCGCCCGAGGTCGACCTGACGACTCTGATCGACGTTGCACGGGATTCGATGAGCGCGCGCATCTACAACCTCGCCAAGCGCCCCGACGAGGACCACATGACCTACCAGTCCCACGCCGACGCCAAGTTCGTCGAGGACTGCGTTCGTTCGATGGCCGAGGGCGTCGTCGAGGAGTTCCCCGACCTGCCCGACGGCGCCGTCGTGACGATGAAACAGTCCAACGACGAGTCGATCCACCAGCACAACGCCCACGCCGAGCGCCGCGTCGAGATGGAGCAGTTGCGCGACGAAGTCGGGAACTGAGCGGTCAATCCATCCCGAAAGGGGTACGTCGGAAAGCATTTGAGCCTATACCACGAGTGAGTACACATGGGAGTGCAGTCCCGGGACGGCGCTGTCGACGACACGATCACAGTTACCCGCGGTGACGAGTATTACGTCGCCAAAGACGAGTCTACCGGGATTGCGAGCCAGGGCGAGACGAAAGCCGACGCACTACAGAACCTTGCAGAGGCACTCGAACTCGCAGCGGAACCGGTCGACGACGAAGTTTCGGATCACGCTGACGCGCCGTGGTTTTCTTCGTAGCCGTTTGAAGACTATCGGACGAGCGCGAACGCAGGGGTTTTTATTATTTGCAACGGAATCCGTCGTCAGTGACACGCGGGACGTACTCAGGCCGAGAGATTATCAAGGCTCTCGGAAACTGGGGGTACAAAAAGGTCGGGCAGCGAGGCGACCACGTCAAACTGCAGTACGTCCATCCCGTCACCGGCGAGAAGCGCATCGTGATCGTGCCACTGCACGATGAACTCGATACTGGCACACTCAAAAGCATCGCCGAGCAAGCTGGTGCAGAAGAGTTCCAAGCATTTCTCGACGAGATGGACAGGATGATCTGATGGCGTCGAGGAGAGGGGTTGCTCGCGGTCTGCTGGCACGGTGACGAACGTCTCCAAGCCGCTCGACGACGCCGTCGTACAGTCCAACGACGAGTCGGTCCACCAGCACAACGCCCGCGCCGAGCGCCGCGTCGAGATGGAGCAGTTGCGCGACGAAGTTCGGAACTGAGCGGCCGGTCGAACGCGAACGACCAACCAGTGAGAATTACAGCGACAGCGGTTCGGCGTCACGCCAGCGCGGGGCGAACTCGTCGTGAACGTCGGCCGCGAAGTCCGGATCTTTGAGGTCGATCATCGCAAACGCCTCGTCGACCGCGAGGGGGTGGGGCACCTGCACGCAGACCTCGACGCCGTCGAGCACGTTGAACGTGCCCGTCACGTCGTCGCTGACTCGCACCTCGTAGCCTTCCGACGGCGAGAGCGTTTGGCGGTGTCGAGCGCCAACAGTCTCGGGCAATGAGTCGACCAGTCCCGGCGTCAACAACACCTTGACGTCGACGCCGCGGTCGATGGCCTCCTCGAACTGCTCGGCGACGAGGTCGCCGATCTCGTCCAGCTCGAACAGCGAGGTCTGGTCGGAGGCGACGAACACGATCCGATCGTCGGCCGCCGAGAGACGTTCGACCAGCAGGTCGGCCGTTTCGACGGGACCGACCGCGGCGGTCCAGAACTGCTCTTCGACGGGATCGGCCGCGTCGAGTTCGTCCGAGAGGTCGTCGACGATATCCTCGTACTGATCTGCCTTCTCGGCGAGTTCGCGTTTCTTGTCGTCGAGCAGCCGATCCAGCGCCGTCGAGGGCTCGACCGCGACGTACTTTTTGGGGCGGCTCGCGGTCTGGCTGCGAACGAGATTGTACTGCTCGATGCTGTTGAGAACGTCGTAGATCCGTCCCATGGGCACGTCACTGGCCCGGGACAACTCTTTGGCGGTTGTGGGCCCGGTATTCAATAACGCGCGATAGGCGCGCGCTTCGTACTCGGACAGCCCGAGATCCCGCAGACTTGCCATACCTGCCTGTCACCGACGGAGGGTTATAAACGCACCGGAGGTTTCAGCCAAGCGACGGCTGCCACCGAGTCCGGCGATTACTCGCCCGAACGGTCGGCAGTGAGGTCGCTGACCCGCGTTTCGAGTTCGCCCGGCGTCGTGGCGGGGTCGGCCGCCGTCGCGTCGGCGTCGTCGGCGGTCACGATCGAGACGGTCGCCGTGCCGTCCGCAACGTCGTCCGCGCCGGGAACGACCACCTTCTCGTGGTCGCCCATCCGAAGCGCAGCGCGGTGGAGATCCGATCCGGCGGGATTGCCAACCCGGATCACGAGCGTCCCGTTGAGCAAGCGCGACGCCGCCGAGCCGTAGACAGCGACCTGCGGTCCGAACCGATCCCACGCTCCGGCGAAGGCTTCGATCGTCTCGCGAGCCACGTCGTGGTAGCGGTCCTCACCGGTGATGACCGCGAGATCGAGCAGCGCGTCGACCATCTCGACGTTACCGTCGAGCGGCCGGAGCGGCCGGTCGAGCAGTCCTTCGCCGCTTGCGGGACCGTCGCGGAACGAGCCCTCGGCGTGCAGTTCGTCGATCGCGGCGTCGGCGACGCGGCGGGCGACCTCGATCGCGCGCCCGTCGAGCGCGTCGGCGCCGAGCACCTCACGGGCGGTCGTCAGCGCGGCGACGGTGTGGGCGTGGTCCGCGAGCAGGAGCGACTCGCCGACATCGTCGGTATTCTCGGGGTCGCGATAGTGGCTGACTTCGCCGTCGGCGATCAGTTCCGCGTCGAGGGTGTCGAGCGCGCGCTCTGCGAACCGGCCCGCGGCGTCGTCGTCCGTGTAGGCGCGGTAGGTGAGCAAGGCGTCGACCGCCAGCGCGTTCCGGTCGGCAAAGAGCGTGGGATCGACCGACGGCTCGTCGGCGTCCTCGCGCTCGGTCGCCGCCCGGGCGTAGTAGCTCGCGCCCTCGCCGGCGGACTGGCTCCCCGCGAAGGCGTCGCCGGTCCACAGCGTCGTCGTGAGGTAGTCGATCGTGTCGGCGGCGGGCTGGCGATACTCCTCGCCCCCGGTGTAGAGGTAGGCGTTGGCGAACGCTCGGACGATGGCGGCGTTGGTGTCGAGCATCTTCTCGTAGTGGGGCTCGCTCCAGTCCTCGCCGGCGGCGTAGCGGTAGAACCCGCCCGCGTGCTCGTCGAACAGGTTCGCGCCGACGGCGTCGAGCGTCCGCAGGGCCTGCTGGCGCTCGCGCTTGAGGGCGAACTCGATCGTCCGGGGCATCGGGAACTTGGCGTCAGTTCCCCAGCCGCCCGAGCGCTCGTCGTAGGTTTCGTGGAGCGCACCGAGCAGTTGCTCCTCGATTTGGGGCGTGAGTTCGCCCGCCGGCGTCGCCTCGCCCTGCAGACTTCGGGGGACGCGGCCAGCCTCGGCGCCCTTGCCGTCCCACAGCTTGCGGACGCTGGTGATCACCTGCCGCATCCCGTCGGGGCCGAGATAGCCGGCGCCCGTGAGCTGTTCGCCCTCCGGCGTCAGGAAGACGGTCGAGGGGAACCCGCCCATGTTGTACCGTTCGCGCACGCGCGGGTGTCGGTCGACATCGACGCGCACCGGGACGAACCCGTCGTTGACGTTGGCGGCGATCCGGGGCTCGGAATACGTCTCGCCGTCCATCTCGTGACACCACGAACACCACGTCGCCGACAGCGACAGCAACACCGGCTTGCCCGTGCGGTCCGCGATCTCGAACGGCTCGGGGCCCCACTCGTGCCACTCGACGCGGGTCCGCTCGGCGCTCTCATCCATATCCCCGGGTAGGTTCTCGGGCGGGTAAGCGCTTCGGGATTCGCCAGAGGACTGCGCAGTGTGAACCCGTACGAGAGGCGCGGTGCTCTTTGGAACCACAGCAACGACGGCGGATCCCGCGAACGCCGCCGTCGCCGAACGCAGCGGCCCCTTTCATGCCACCCTACTGCAACCACATCCTCCCAAGCCGTGGGGCCGAGGTGCGCCTCCGTGCGCACCGACGGGGGAGGGCAGGCTGCGGCGGCCGTTTCCTGGCGGACTGAAAGGGCGAGGACCGGTGGCCGGTTCTCACGTGGCTCTATCCGAGCGCAGCGAGGATATCCGCGTGAGAACCGGCGAGCGGGCCGAGGGCTTTCGAGGTGTTGTCGTCGACAGTAGTCTCGACTCTTGCTAGGAGCGAGAGCGCTCGTAGCATCCCTGACGGCAGCAGTACCAGCAGCTCCTTGAGAGTGATCGAGCCGCCGTGCTAGTCGGACTCCCCCACGATGTTAAGGGTTATCCGGCCTGACCCGCTACTAGGCCCCATGTTCAAGCGGATACTGGCGTTGCTGCTGCTCATCCCGCTGCTCGACGCCATTCTGCTCGTCTGGCTCGGGTTCCAGTTCCCGTGGCAGCTGATCGTCGCCGTCGTCGTCCTGACCGCGCTGGTCGGCATGCTGTTCGTCCGCGCGGAGGGACGCCGCACGATGCGCAAGATACAGCGCGCGCTCGCGGAAGGTAGACCGCCGACCGACGAGCTGCTCGACGGCGGGCTCCTGATCGCCGCGGGCGCGTTCCTGCTGACGCCCGGGCTGGTCACCGACACCGTCGGGTTCCTGCTGGTGCTCCCGCCGTCGCGGATCGTCATCCGCAAGCTCGCCAAGAAGTTCGTCGTGACGCCGTATCTCGACAAGAAGACCGGCGGCTTCGCGTCGGGCAATGTCTACACGTTCGGGTTCCCCGACGGCGGCGACTTCGGCGGCCAGCCAAGCGGGCAGGCGGAAGGCTCGGCCGACGGATCGAGCGACGTGTACGATCTCGGCGACGACGCCTACGACGTGGAGTTCGACGACGACGAGCGTTCGACCGACCAGTAGCGATCTTCTGCGTTCTCGTTCGGTCTGCGCGGCTTCGAATCGCCCGAGGGCGTCACCTGATGACAGGGTACGCTCGACTCCCAGAAGGAAACGCTTAAAGGCAAGTGACCACTACCCGAAAATGCGTCGCGGGCCAATAGCTCAATCAGGTTGAGCGCTCGGCTGATAACCGGGAGGTTCGCGGTTCAAATCCGCGTTGGCCCATGTTTCTACGACGGCCTCACGAATAGCATGAGTGAGGCGTCGTGACGAACGAAGTGAGTCACGGAAAACGGACGTGAGGAGTGAAACATGTCCCGAGCAGATTTGAAGTAGAGAAGTCGCAGCGCCGAGCGTCAGCGAGGCGACCGTCTTCGCGTGGTTCACAATCCGCGTTGGCCCACTTCTCTGCTGACCATGCATCCCGGTTACTACTATTAACGGTACTCACCCCTCCTGAGCCGCAGTATCGTTGTCGACGAACTCGTCAGTAACGTCGCGTTCGTCAAGCTGTAGGATCATGCCGGAATCACCACCGGTTTTCCAGAACTCCTCGATGTCGCCGTTGACGAGAAACACATCGCCTTCGGCGAGTCCCTCTCTTCCAAAAACGGTGACGGTACCGTCGTCGTTCTCCCTGATCGTGTCTTCCCACTCGCCGCCGGAATCGATGTCACCTTGATTGCCGTTGGCCTGCGCCTCGTACACCGCACCGTCGACGATGAATTGGTACGTGAACGTGTCGTCCTCGGAAGTAGATATAATCTCGAAGGTTCGGTTGTACGCCATCGGATCAGTGACAAGCCGTGGAGTGACGAACTCGTCATCGAATTCGAGTCGCATACCAGAATCGCCACCAGTGCGCTCAAACGACGAGATGGAGCCATCGATTTCGAAGGCATCACCGTCCTGATTCCCCGTTTTGCCCATCACCGTAACGGTCCCGTCACCACTGTCGCTGATCGTATCGTCCCAAGGACCGTCGGAATCGACATCGGCTTCGTTTCCGTCGGCGCTCGCTGCAGCGACAGCTCCATCGACGGTGAACCGATAGGTCAAATTCGCAGTTTCGGTCGTCGAGACTATCTCGAACAGTCCGTTCGAAAGGCGCGGATCGCCGCCAACCGACTCCTCTCCTTCCTCATTATCACTCTCGTTCTGAAGAGTATCGCTACTGTTTTCGGGGGCCTCAATATCATCGCCGCCGAGTAGCTCTTGGACGTGCGTAGACTGAAAAACGCCGAACGCGAACGTGCTAATCGTGATTATCGCAGCGACGACCTGCACCCACTTCGGGATGGAACTTCGATCGATCACGTTCTGGCGTCTGACAGCGTACTCCAGTCGATCGGTATCGTTGCTCGACCACGTAGTGTGGTAGCAAATAAAGAGACATCTGGGCTTCTAATCGCAACCTGAGTACTCAAGTAGCGCTGATGAGTTACCATTCCGACGCCGCTCCGGAACCGTTATTTCCCTGACCGAAAACTCCCGAGGTATGACCATCACGGACGAGCGGGTCCTCGTGACGGGCGGGGCCGGCTTCATCGGTACGCATCTCGTCGATCGCCTGCTGGCCGACGGCAACGATGTCGTCGTCGTCGACAACCTCTCGAACAGCACCCGAGACCGAGTCCCCGACGACGCGGAGTTCGTCGAGGCTGACCTCACCGACCCCGACGCGCTCGACGGCGTCCTCACCGGCGAAATCGACCTCGTCGTCCACCTCGCGGCGTCGAAAGTCGTCAACGTCGACGATCCCCACCAGCAGTTCCACGACAACACCCGGATGACGACGAACCTGCTCGACGCGATGGCCGAGGCGGGCGTCGACCGGATCGCCTACACGTCGTCCTCGACCGTCTACGGCGAGGCGCCCCGGCCGACGCCGGAGGACTACGCGCCGCTGGAGCCGATCAGCGCCTACGGAACGAGCAAGCTCGCCGACGAGGGGCTGCTCTCGGTGCAGGCCCACAGCCACGATTTCAGCGTGTGGACGTTCCGCTTCGCCAATATCGTCGGGCCGGGGCTGCGCGGCGCCGTGATCCCCGACTTCGTCGAGAAACTGGATGAAGACCCCGAGACGCTGACGATCCTCGGCGACGGTCGACAGGAGAAATCGTACATGCACGTCACCGACTGCGTCGACGCAATGGTTCACGTGATCGCACACGCCGACCAGCCGGTCAACGCGTACAACCTCGGGACGCGCACGACCACGTCGGTCGATCGCATCGCCGCCATCGTCGCCGACGAGATGGGGATCGACCCCGACCACGAGTACACCGGCGGCGACCGCGGCTGGACCGGCGACGTGCCGAAGATGCGCCTCTCGATCGAGAAGCTCGCCGCGCTGGGCTGGGAGCCCGAGCTGTCGAGCGACGAAGCCGTTCGACGCTCGGCGCGTGAGCTGATCGGCGAACTGACGTAGAGACGCACCGACAGCGACGCCGTAGGTCCACCTGCCGCGAGTTTTAGGTGGGCTTAAATATTTCCAGAAGTCACGTGCAGACGTGACCGACAGCGAGGCGTCATCGATGGCCGGCGCGATCACCCAGCGACGAGTGACGCTCGCGGGCACGGCGCTGGTGCTGGTCGGCCTCGTGCTGGCGGTGCAGGCGTTCGACGCCGGAGCGGTCGTCGACACGCTCGCCGGCGCGGACCGAGGACTGCTCGCGCTCGCCGTCGCCGTCTACGCGGCGTCGTGGCCGCTGCGCGGGCGGCGGTACGCCGACGTGCTGGCGGCGATGGAGCATCGCACAGACACCTACTTCCTCACGCTAACGGTGTTCGCAAGCCAGACGGCCAATCTGGCGATTCCCGCGCGGGCCGGCGACGCAGTTCGGGCGCAGTTGGTCCGAGCCCGGCGCGACGTGCCCTACGCGACCGGATTCGCGTCGCTCGCGGTCGAACGAGCGTTCGATCTCGTGACCGTCGCGGCGCTCGCCGCGGGGTCGGCGGTCGCGCTGGTGGCGGTCGACGGGACGACGCCGTGGATGCTCGCCGGCGAGACGGCCGGCGGAACGCGGGCGCTGCGGATCGGCGCCGTCGTCGGGATCGGAGCGGTCGTCGCCGCGCTCGTGGGGGTCGCACTCGCGCGCAGCGATCTGCGCGTTGGCAAGACGCTCCGCGAGACAGCGGCGTCGCAGTCGATCCTCGACCGCGCGCTCGACGCCGGCGGCCGATTTCTCGACGCCGTCGCCGTCGTCGCCCGCCGGCCTCGGTCGATGGCAGCGATCGGCGTCTGGAGCGCGCTGCTGTGGGCCGCCGACGTGGCGACGGCCGTGCTGGTGCTCGCGGCCGTCGGGGTCGGCGCCGACGCCGGACTTCTGGTAGTCGCCGGGACGCTCGCGGTCAGCGTCGGCAATCTGGCGAAGGTGCTGCCGCTCTCGCAGGGCGGGATCGGACTGTACGAAGCCGCGTTCACCGCGATTCTGGTCGGGCTGACGCCGATCGGCGCCGGCGTCGCGCTGGCGGCTGCGGTGGCGGATCACGCGCTCAAAAACGCCGTCACGCTAGTCGGCGGCGCCGTCGCCGTCGTCTCGTTGAACGTCTCGCTGACCGACGCCGCGGCCGCCGATTCGACGGCGCGCTCGACGCCGACGGACCGGGAGCCGGAATCGGCCGACTGACACCGCCACACTTTTTTAGGTTGGCCTAAAACGGACGGGTAGGATGACAGCAGACATCTGCGTCGTGGTCCCGACGATCCGGGAGTACGACTGCATGCGATCGTACTTCGAGAACGCCAGAGAGCACGAGTTCGACCTGTCGCGGCTCCACGTCGTGCTGGTCACGGAGGACTTCTGTGACACCGACGAGATGGAAGCGATGCTCGACGAGGAGGGCGTCTCCGGTGAAGTGTTCGACGGCAGCCGCCGGAGCGAGTGGTACGAGGAACACGGCGTCAAAGAGTACGAGCACGTCGTCCCGGCGGCCAGCCACGCCGAGACGAGCTTCGGCCTGCTGTACATGTGGGCCAACCCGCAGTTCGAGTACGGCGTGTTCATCGACGACGACACGCTGCCCCACCCCGAGGACGACTTCTTCGGCGGCCACTTGGAGAACCTCGCCTACGAGGGCGAGATCGAAACCGTCACCTCCGACGAGCAGTGGGTGAACGTGCTCTACCAGAACGCCGACGAGCACGGGCTGTACCCCCGCGGCTACCCCTACTCGGCGATGGACGAGACCGTCGAGACCGAACGCACCGAGGTCGGCGAGATCGTCGCCTCGCAGGGGCTGTGGACGAACGTCCCCGACCTCGACGCGGTGCGTATCCTGATGGACGGCGATCTGGAGGGGCAGGCCCAGACCAGAACGAGTCGAGAGGACTTCGGCGAGGACTTCGTCGCCGACGAGGGCGATTACCTCACGGTCTGCTCGATGAACCTCGCGTTCCGCCGTGAGGTGATCCCCGCGTTCTACCAGTTCCCGATGGACGACAACCCGTGGGAAGTCGGCCGGTTCGACGACATCTGGAGCGGCGTCGTCCTCAAGCGCGCCTGTGACGTGCTCGGCAAGCAGATCTACAACGGCGGCCCGCTCTGTGAGCACAACAAGGCGCCCCGATCGACGTTCGACGACCTCCACAACGAGGTCGCCGGACTCGAACTCAACGAGCACTTCTGGGAGGTCGTCGACGACGCCGGCGGCGACGCCGACAGCTACGCGGGCGTGTTCGAAGCCATCGCGGAGGACTTTGCGACCGGCGAGTTCGACGAGTACCAGAACGGGGAGTTCTTCGAGTACGTCGGCGAGTACATGCTCGATTGGCTCGACTGCCTCGACGAGATCGAGCGCACGACGCCGGCGGTCGCGAGCGAGTGAAGCGACGAATATAAGACCGTTTAGGCAAACCTAAAACACATGACCCAAGATACTGACGCGAACGGACGGACGCGACGGCGGGCGTTTCTGGCCGGATCGGCCGCGCTCGGTGCCGCCAGCCTGTCGGGCTGTTTCGGGCTGTTCGGCGGCAACGACGATGAGGGCGACGAGTACGAGTACGAACTCGAACAGATCGGCTCCGGACGCACGGGGCGGGAGCTCTCCGGAGTGCCGATGAGCGAGATGCCAGATCTCGAGGGCGAGCTGACGATCTACTCCGGACGCAACGAGTTCCTCGTCGGCCCCCTGATCGAGGCGATCAACGACTTCTACGACGACTTCGAGGCGACGCCGCGGTATCAGGGCTCGACCGACCTCGTCAACAAGATCAAAAACGAAGGGAGCGGCTCGCCCGCGGACGTGTTCTACTCAGTTAACTCGGGGTCGCTCGGCGCGCTCGCCGACGCCGGTCGGACCCGTTCGCTCGCGAGCGACGTGGCCGAGATGGTCCCCCCTGAGTTCCGGACCGAACAGTGGATCGGCACCTCCGGTCGCGCGCGGTCGGTTCCGTACAACACTAACGCCTACTCCGCGAGCGACATGCCGACGAGCATCGACGCCTACACCGACTTCGACGGCCAGCTCGGCTGGGCGCCGGGGTACGGCTCCTGTCAGGCGTTCGTGACCGCCATGCGCCTGCTCGAAGGCGAGGAGGCGACCCGCGAGTGGCTCCAAGCGATCCAAGACGCCGGCATCCAGCGGTACCCCAACGAACTCGCGGTCTGTGAAGCGATCGCCGACGGCGAGATCGACGCTGGGTTCACCAACCACTACTATATCCAGCGCGTGCTCGCCGGTTCCTCGAACGCCCCGATCGCCACGGCGTTCACGCAGGGCGACGCCGGCGCCATCTTCAACGTGGCTGGTGCAGCGGTCGTCGACAGCACCGACAGCCCCGACTTGGCCCAGAACTTCATCCGCCACCTGCTGTCGGCACAGGCCCAAGACTACTTCGCCCGCCAGACGTTCGAGTACCCGATGAGTCCCGAGGTCGACCCGATCGGCAACCTGCCGCCGATCGACGAACTGAACCCGCCGTCGGAACTCGATCTCGCGGAGCTGTCGAACCTGCAGCCGACCGTCGATCTGATGCGCGACGTCGGGATCAACCTCTGAGGACGCCGGACGATGACGGCGAGGGACAGACTGGTCGATCGCGCCCGCCGGCTACGAGGCTCGCCCGAACGGATCGTCGCCGCCTTGATCGCCGTCTGCGCCGTCATCGTGACGTTCCGAATCGCAGTCGATGTCTTTGCCTACCACTCCACCAACCACGACGAAGGCGTCTACCTGAGCCAAGCCGCACTGTTGCTCGACGGCCAGTTGCAGTACGTCGCGGGCGACCTGACCGACGCCGTCCACCCGTGGTTCTACATCGAGGACAGCGGCCGGCTGTACCCGAAGTACACACCGGTCCCCGCGGCGATGTTCGCGGTTTCGATGGCGCTGTTCGGCGAGCCGCGGGTGACGCTCGCGCTCGTCGCGGGCGCCAACGCCGCGCTGGCGTACGCACTGGGCGCGACGGCGTTCGATCGCCGCGTCGGCGTCGTCGCGGCCGCCGTCTTCGCCGCGGCGCCGCTGTCGCTCGTCTCGGGATCGGCGTTCCTGCCGTACGCGCCGACGACGACGTGGAACCTACTGTTCGCGGTCTGCTATCTGAACGGCGTCCGCTCGGGGAGTCTCCGGTGGGCCGCCGCGGCGGGGCTGGCGACCGGAATCGCCTTCTTCTCGCGCCCGTACACTGCGGTTCTGTTCGCGGCGCCGTTTATTCTGCACGCGCTGTGGCAGGTGGCGAGCGCCGCCCGCGAGCGGGCCGGATGGGCGGACCTGCGCGAACGAGGAGGGACGCCACTCACCGCGCTTCGGCCGCTGCCTGATCCGATCGCCCGGAACGCGTTGACGGCTGCGGGCGGGTTGGCGTTCGTCGGCATCGCGCTGGCGTACAACGCCGTCCTCACCGGGGATCCGCTCGTGTTCCCCTACCAAGCGTTCGCACCGCAGGACGGGCCCGGATTCGGTCGGCGGCGCATCCTCGGTCACTCCATCGTGTACACGCCCGAGTTGGCGCTGGAAGCCAACCTCCGGGTGCTCCGGCAGTTCGCGACGCGCTGGTTCACCGGCGGGATCGCCGGCACGGCGCTTGCGATGGGCGGTCTCGCGCTCGCAGGGCGACGCTGTGTCGGCGGGGACAGCCGGCTGAAGCGACTACTTCCCGATGTCGACCCGCTCGCAGTCGCGCTGCTGGCGGGGCTGTTCGTCTCGATACCGGTCGGTAACGTCCCGTTCTGGGGCAACTTCAACGTGCTCGGCGCGCTGTCGGACCCGAACGACGGCATCATCGCCGTGTTCGGTCCGATCTACCACTTCGACCTGCTGGCGCCGCTGTCGGTGTTCGCGGCCGCGGGGCTGGTCGCCGCGTGGCGCTGGCTCGCCAGCGGCGTCCGCCGGCTGACCTCGCCACCCGTCGCGCGTGTCACGCTAGCGCTCGTCCTCGTCGTTGCGCTTCCAGTCGGGGCGATGGGCAACGCCGGACTGGTCGGCGAACCGCTCGACCACCACTCGGCCACCGCCGACAAGTTCGAGCAGGCGTACGCGCCAGTCGAGGAGACGGAGTTCGACGACGCCGTCGTGTTCCTGCCGACGCCGTACGGCGAGTGGACGAATCACCCGTTCCAGTATCTGCGCAACGATCCCGGTCTCGACGGTCCGGTCGTCTACGTGCTCGATCGGGATCCGGGTGAGGATTTCGCCGTGCACGAGGCGTATCCGAACCGGACGTACTACCGGTACGCGTATCAAGGCGAGTGGACGCCAAACCCGGACCGACACGTCGTTCCCAAGCTAGAGCGGATCGAGGTGCGCGAGGCCCGGACGTTCGACGGCGAGACGACCGTCGGCATCCCGCCGGGCGTCGAGACCGCCAGCGTGGAACTGGAGACGGGGAACGGCGTGGCCGAGTACACGATCCGGAATCCGAACGAGTCAGAGACAGTGACGTGGACGCTCGATCGCAACGCGGCGCGGCTGGTCGGCCCCGACGGCAACGGTTCGGCGGTCCGGATCGACGCCACGGACGAGCTCGAGCTCTTGGTGACGCTGGCCGCAACCGACGGGTCAACGCTGACCTACCGGCAAGCCATGACCGTTCGCGCGGCCGGCAACGGCGTGCAGGTCGTCTGGCCGCCGGAACGGAGAGTCTGTCCGCTGGTCCCGCGGTGTGGTTTCGAGGGGACGTATCTGCCCGAGCACCCCGACGAACACGTCGGCGGCGTCGACTTCGAGACGACGATCGCGGCGGCGGCGGACGACGCCGAGGAATCGTAGCGGCGGCGGTCGAAGCCGACTACCACGAGAAAGTGAAACCGGCAGCGGGGAACACTAATAGGAAGGGTAACAACGGCGTTCCGTTCGTCGGCCAATCGACCGGCGACGGCACGACCGGTTCGTCGCCGCACTCTGACTGACGGTCGTCGCCTATCTCGCACGGCGTCGGCGCCGAACCGACACGCCGTAAAAAAGTTGAACTCCGGGACGGTCAGTCGAACCGTTCTTCCAGACAGACTTTGACGATCGACTTGGCGATGGCGGCGCCGCCCTCGATCGGGTCGAGCTTGGTTTCGCCGGCGCGTTCGCGGTAGGCGATCGGGTGCTCGCGCACGTCGTACCCGCGCATCAGCGGCCGGATCAGCAGTTCGGCCGAGAGGCCGGTGTTTTCGGTCCACTCGATCGACTCGACCACGTCGCGGCGGTAGGCCCGCATGCCCGTCGTCGTGTCGTGGACGCGTTCGAGCATCAGCACGCTCGCCAGCAGCGCGAACGCTCGATTACCGAAGCGGTTGAACGTCGGCATCGCCTCGGCGCCGTGGTAGATGCGGTCGCCGCTGACCACGTCGTAGCCCTCGTTGATCAAGTCGAGAAACTCGGGCAGTTGCTCCATCGGGTAGGTGTCGTCGCAGTCGGTCGTGACGACGATCGGCCGATCGGGCGTGAGAATCGCCTCGCGCACGGCGACGCCGTAGCCCTGTGGCTCCTGTTCGATGACGCGGGCGCCGTGTTCGCGGGCGATCTCTGGCGTCCGGTCCGAGGAGCCGTCGACACAGACGACCTCGGCGCGCCCGTCGGTGATCTCGTCGATGTCGTCGAGAACGGTGCCGATCGCCGCTTCCTCGTTGTACGTGCCCATCACGACGCTGAGGTCGTCGAAGGTGAACTCCTCGTGCTCGTCGTCGGTGCTCGGGGTCGCAGACTCGTCGCGGTCTATCGCGTTCATTGACGATCCCTTTCGATCGGACGTACTTGAGTTTTTAGGTTTGCCTAAAATAGTTCAGAGCGCGGCGTCGACGCGCTCGGCGACGCGAAGGGCCAGCGCCGCGATGGTGAGCGTCGGGTTGACCGCCCCGCCGGTCGGGAACGTCGAGCTGGAGGCGATCCAGCAGTTGTCTAGGTCGTGCGTCCGGAGCTCCGGATCGACGACGCTATCGGCGGGATCGGTTCCCATCCGGGTCGTCCCCATGTGGTGGTACGCGGGGCCGGTCGCCTCCGGACCCGCGGTCCACTGAATCTCGGCGCCGAGTTCCTCCAGAATGTCGCGCTGGACCTCGTTGGCCCGTTCGATCGTGCGCAGCGCCCGGTCGCCGACGTTCCAGTGAACGTCCGGGACGGGGTTGCCGAGATGGTCGGTCTTCGAGTCGTCGAGGCCGACGTAGCTGTCCTCGCGGGGGAGTTGCTCGACCAGCCCGCCGACGGCGACGTGAGTTCCATAGGAGTCCTGTAGCGAGTCGAGCAGGTCGTCGCCCCACTCGTCGGCGCCGAGCGCCTGCTCGACCGGCGAGGGGCCGGCGTAGTTGAAAAACTCCAGCTTGAACGGGCCGACCGACTCGTCGGCGTCGTCGTAGAACTGGTGGCTCTCGCTGGTGAAAAAGCCGACGTGGTTCTGTCGGGTCGGTTCGTCGAGGACGCCGCCGGCGCCGGCAAACAGGTGGTCCATGAAGTACTTGCCAACCGCACCGCTGGAGTTGGCCAACCCGTCGGGATAGTGCTCGGAGTCCGAGAGCAACAGGAGTCGCGGCGTCTCGACGCCGCCGGCCGCGAGTACGAACGCGTCCGCTTCTTGGCGATACTCGCCGTCGGGCGTCGCGTACGCCGCGGCGTCGATCCGGTCGGGGCCGTGCTCTAATCGGGCGACAGTCGCTCGGTCGATGATCGTCGCGCCCCGCTCTTCGGCGGAGTCGGCGTGGACGCTGGCGTCGTACTTCGCGCCCGAGGGACAGACCGGCTGGCAGGTGCCGTAGCCCACGCAAGGGCTCCGGCCGTCGTACGGTTCGGAGTTGCGCGCGTTGGGCACCGAGTGCATCGCAATTTCGAGCTCTTCGCAGGCCTCGGCGAACAGGCCGTCGCTGTACGACGGCGGGAAAGCGGGGTTGGGGAACGGCTCCTCGCGGGGCGGGCCGAAGGGGTTGTCGTCGGCGCCCGAGACGCCGAGCGCGCGCTCGGCGTCGGCGTAGTGCGGTCGGAGGTCCTCGTAGTCGATCGGCCAGTCGACGCCGACGCCGCGTTCGCTCGCTGAGGCGAAGTCGTCCTCGTGGAGCCGCATCACCATCCCCTGCCAGTGCAGCGTCGAGCCGCCGATCCCCTTCACGCGGGCGATGTTCAGCGGGTAGAACCACTCGCCGGTCGCCGAGTAGGCGTCGCGTTCGCCGCCCACGTCCCACACGTCCGGACGGCCGTAAGAGGGCCGAATCGCCTGTTCCATACGCTCGATCCGGTTCGGATCTTCGTCCTCGAAGCGCGGCCCGGCGTCGAGAACGACGACCTCGCGGCCGGACGCCGCGAGTCGATCGGCGACGAGCGAGCCCGCCGGCCCGGCGCCGATCACGCAAACGTCGGCGTCGGGCACCGGGGAGCGATCGACGCTCACGCCTGTGGCCCCCGCTGGTAGCTCGTCTGACCGCCGGGATGGCCCTGCGGGTTCTCGATGCCGACCAGTTCGCCGCCCGTCGGCGAGGCGTACAGCGCCAGCAGTAGCTCGTTGACCACGTAGTAGCGCACGCGCTCGGCGGTCGTTCCGTCTGGGTCCTCGTCGGCGGCATCGGCGCCGACCTCGCGGAGCAAACTGTCGCGGTCGGCGGGATCGAGCGCCGCAAACTGGTCTTCGTACCACGTCGTCGCGCGGTCGTCGAGGTCGGCGACGGCCCGCCGCATCCCCGCGGCGTGTTCCTCGCGGTCGAGGCGGCCGGAGAGAAAGGTCTCGACGAACTCCTCGATGCCGGAGACTGCATCGGGATAGACGACTCTCGCGGCGGCGACCAGCGCGTTCCCGACGGCAGCGTTACTCGGGAGATCCTCTCTCGAGGAGTCCTCGCTCGGCGTCGCGGCGGGCGGTTCGTCCACGAGCCGCGCGACGCCGACCGCGCCGGCGGCCCCCACGGCGCCCAGCGCGGCGACGGCGTCGCGGCGAGTCAGTTCCATACCGCCGGATTAGGCAAACCTAAAACATAAGTTCGTTGCATTCGGTCGGGCGGTCGGCGGATCGTCACACAGAAGTCCGGGCGCCGAAAACCTCCGGCAAGGATGGATTCGACGGACGCCCGCGGTCGACGCCGAAACCGATGAGATCGTTGCTCGGCCGGCTTCGAAGCGACGACGGCGACTCGCTACCGCTGGGGCTGACGCTGCTCGCCGCCGCTATCGCCGCGGCGGCGATCTTCCCGCTCTCGTGGGTCGTGCTCACGGCGATCGAAGTAGAGCCGGGACGCGCGTTCGAGTTGCTCGTCCAGCCCGCGACGCGCGAAGTGCTGCTCAACAGCGTGCTGTTGATGGCGGCGGTGACGGTACTGTCGATCCTGATCGGCGTGCCGCTGGCGTATCTCACGGTCCGGACCGATCTGCCCTTTTCGCGGTTCTGGTCGGTCGTGGTCGCGCTTCCGCTGGTGGTGCCGAGCTACATCGGCGCGTTCGCGTTCGTCTCGGCGTTCGGCCCCCGCGGCGAGTTCCACGAGCTACTGGCGCCGCTCGGCATCGAACGACTACCCAACATCTACGGCTTCCCGGGTGCCGTGCTGGTCATCACGCTGTACACGTACCCCTACGTCTACTTGACGACGCGGGCCGCGCTGCTTTCCTTCGACACGACGCTGGTCGAGGCCGCGCGCACGCTCGATCACGACCGGTGGTCGGCGTTCCGGAAGGTGACGCTGCCCCACATCCGGCCGGCGATCGCCGCCGGCGGACTGCTCGTCGCGCTGTACGCGGTCTCCGACTTCGGGACGCCGGCGATCATGCGCCTGTCGGTGTTCACGCGCCAGATCTACGTCGAGTACCACGCCTTCGGACAGGACTACGCGGCGCTGTTGTCGCTGCAGTTGCTCGCCATCGTCCTGCTGGTGCTCGCACTGGAGTGGTGGGTTCGCCCCGACGAGACGGTCCACAGCAACCTGCAGGGGGCGGGCGGCGGCACACCGGTCTCGCTCGGTCGGTGGCGCTGGCCCGCGACGTTGTTACCGGCTTCGGTGACGACGCTCGCGCTCGTCGTCCCGCTGTGGATTCTCGGGCTCTGGCTGGTCAACGCGGAGGGTGGACGCCGCCCATCCTTCGCCTTCGAGTGGAGCTACGCGGTCAACTCCGTGACCGTCGCCGCGGCGGCGGCGGTCGTCGCGGCGCTGGTCGCGCTCCCGGTCGGCTATCTCTCGGGGCGGTACGACTCGCCGCTGTCGAACCTGCTCGATCGGGCGACGTACGTCGGCTTCGCGGTGCCGGGTATCGTCCTCGCGCTCGCGCTCGTGTACTTCGGCGCCCGAGCGAACTCGCTCCCGGCCGCGCCGCAGCTCTACCCGACGCTTGCGCTGCTGGTGTTTGCCTACGTCGTGCGGTTCATGCCACAGGCAGTCGGGTCGATTCGACCGTCGACGCTACAGGTCGATCCCAAGCTCGTCGAAGCCGCGCGGACGCTTGGCGACGCCCCGACTAGGGCCTTCCGGCGGGTGACGCTGCCGCTGATCGCACCCGGAGTCGTGGCCGGTGGCGCGCTCGTCTTCCTCACGACGATGAAGGAGCTGCCCGCGACGCTCATGCTGCGACCGACCGGCTTCGAGACGCTTGTCACTCACATCTGGCGCGCACAGGCGTCGGCGTACTTCCAATATGCGGCGATTCCGGCGCTGTTGCTTATCGTGATCTCGGGACTGTCGATGGTCGTGATGCTCTCACAGGAGCGGCTGGGCCGCTAACAAAAGATACTGCTGGCGGCTCAGAGGCCGTCGTCGGTGCCTGTCGTGTTGTCCGATTCGTTCCCCATGCCGGTCGACTCGTTACCGGTCTCGTTGCCGAGCCCGTCGTCGGTCTCGTTACCGGTTTCGTTACCGAGTCCGTCGTCGGTCTCGTTGTCGTCGCCCAGTCCGTCGTCGGTGTCGTTGGTGCCATCGGTGTCGCCACCGCCGTCTCCATCGTCACCGTCACCGCCGCCTGTGTCGGTACAGCCGGCGAGTCCGATAGCGCCGATGCCGCCAGCGATTTCCAGAAAGCGTCGTCGGTCAAGTTGTTTCATTGTGGACTCCACCGGGAGTTCACCGCCACCGCTGTTTAGTATATACCAGTTATACGACATTCTTCAAGCGAAATGAGAGATTAGTTCCGGTGGGCCGAATCATCGCCGACCAGTTGCTGTTCGGGGGCGAACCTAGTGCTTGCTTTCGGGCTACGGGCGAGGACTGACAGCACTCTCGCGCTGTCCGTCCGCAGTTTCGACACGGCGTCACCGAGCGACCAGTCGAGGCCTACCGACGGCGACAGTCGCTCTCGACCCGCACAGCGAGGCGCACCAGCGCCACGTGCATTTATGTCCGCGCTCGCTCCCACCACACATGGGCACACGTTGTCACACGCTCCATGGTTCGTTCCCGCGTGTGCCCCCCTTTCACGCCGAACCGATCCATTGAGGCAGTTCCAGCCAGTAGTATCGACCATGGACCGAGTCGACGGACCGGCCGGAGGGCCGACCCATGAGTGATACGGCCAGTAACGGCGTGCGCGCTCAGATGCTTCGTGCGCTGCTCGTCGTAGCCGCCGGTATCGTCGTGCCGGGGCTGATCAATCGGGCGCTCCACGAGGTGGGGCTGCCGACGCTTGGATCGTTCGTGTTCGCCACCGGCTTTTTCGGGATGCTCGTGATCGTGTGGTACGTCTGGCTCCGTCCACTCGACATCGGCGGGCCGATCGAATGACCGGCTGTCGTCGCACGAACGGAAGTTTAAAGACTGGCTCGCAGCCACTGTAGCATACGAATGACCGCGCTACCGTTGCAGGTGATAGACAACTTCCTGCTGAACTACCACATCGGGCACGCGCTCGTCGTGGTGTTTGCGCTGGTGATGCTGGCGTCGCTCCCGCTCCGATCGCGGAAGGTGCTCGCGCTCAACACGCTCCTGTTCGGGGTTATATTCATGGTGACGCCGTATCAGATGGTCGAGTCGATACTGTTCCGCCTCGGCGGGCTCGGGCTCGTCATCGTGGCACCGCTGCTGTACGTCACGGCGGACTAACGGTCAGAAACAAGCTCTTCGTACCGCGCGCCGGTTTGTTTTAGCGTTTCCGTCGAGTAGAGCCGTTCGTGATCCCCCGGAAGGTGTTCGGCGGCGAGTTCGTCGATCTTTTCGTCGACCGCCTCGGGGTCGCGCCCGTGAATCATCGTAAACAGGTTGTACTCCCAGTCGAGGTCGGGACGCCGCGGACGATGATAACACAGCGTCACGTAGGGAAGCTCACCGACGGCGACGCCGCGCTCGTCGAGTTCCTCGTCGGGAACGTTCCAGACGACCATGCAGTTGCTGTCAAAGCCCGTCACGACGTGGTTGACGACACAGCCGATCCGCTTGATACAGCCGTCTGCCAGCAGCCGCTCGACGGCGTCGAGAACGTCCCCGACATCGGCGCCGAGCCGGTCAGCGAGGTCGGCGTACGGCGTCGCCGACAGTGGGAATCCTGATTGGATCTCGAGCAGCAGATCGGCCTCGAACGCCGAGAAGTCGCTCGTCGCGTTCTCGCTGATACGAGTCGCAGAGACGCCGTCGGTCGGTGCCGCGGCCGACGTGGCGTCGTCGGTCTCGCGCGCGAACCGATCGGCGTTGACGACCGGAAACTCCAGATTGATATAAAAATCGGTCAGCATCGGCAGGTTCAACACCGTCAGCCCGGTTCGGTCCTCGATCTCGTCGAGGATCTCGTCGCGTCGCTCGCGCGACCCGGCGGTGACGACGAACCACATGTTCCACTCGTGATCCCGGCGATAGTTGTGGTTGACCTGCCGGTAGCCGTTGATCACGTCGGCGACCTCCTCGAACCGCTCGTCGGGGGCGCTGACGGCCGCCAGCGTCGAACTGCCGATCACGGGCGGGTTCAAAACCGGGCCGAACCGGCGGAAGATGCCCGCCTCGTACAGCCGTTCGACGCGGGCCAGCGCCTCATCCTCGTCGACGCCGACCGCTTCGCCGACTGCACGGAACGGTCGCTCCTCGATCGGGAAGCCGCTCTGGAACCCGTCGATGATCGCGGCGTCGGCGTCGTCGATATCCTGCCGCCAATCGGCCGACCGGAGACTCATTGGCCCTAGGTTGGACGGAACGAACCTACCTTTTTCGGGTCCCCGGCGACGCCGACGGCGGGCGAACGTTTACCTACGATGCCGAAGCGCCGAGACGGTGTGCCGTGACGGCCGCCCCGGATCGCCCTGAGCGCCACCGCTGGCGCGTCGCGGATGTTCCGCAGACGAGCGCGACACGCCGATCCGGAACGTCTCGCTACCCACGTGTCGCCTGTTCGCCACCGAACGTTCGGTCAGAACCCGCATCGAGCGGTGCATGTGCGACCGGAAACGGGACGTTTTTGCGTCCACTCTCCTAACTTCCGGCTATGGCCCAGACGTCCCAAGAGTACGGCGAGTGGCCCCTACAGCGCCTGATGACCGAAGTCGTCGGCTCCGGTCCGAAGTCGGCCGACGACATGTCCCGCGCGCAAGCGCGAGAGGCGTTCCAGCGCATCCTCGACGGCGAACCGGACCGCACGACGCTCGGCGCGTTCTGGCTCGCCAACCGTTGGAAGCGCAACAACCCCGAGGAGTTGGGCGCCTACGTCGACGTGATGGCCGAGGAGTCGACCGTCGTCGCCGAGCCCGACGCCGACCCCGTCGACTGCGGCGCGAACTACGACGGCAAGGGTCGCTCGGCCCTGCTCGGCGTCGCCGCCGGCGTCGTCGCCGCGGGAGCGGGCACGCCGGTCGTCGTCCACAGCGGCGATCGCGTCCCCACCCAGAAGCAAGACGCCTACAAGCACGTGCTGGACGAACTCGGCGTCCGGACCGAGATCGATCCCGACGAGAGCGCCGACATGGTCGACGAGACCGGCTTCGGCTTCTACTACCAGCCGGCGTTTAACCCTCGGATCGACGAGCTCGCGGAACGCCGGGAGATGATGGGCGTGCGCACGTTCGTCAACACCATCGAGACGCTTGCCAACCCCGCGAACGCCGACGTTCACCTCGGGAGCTTCTACCATCTGGCCTTCGCCAAGAAGGTCGTCGAGACGTTCCAAGAAAGCGAGCACGTCTCGCCCGGTAAGGTGATCATGTTCCAAGGGATGGAAGGGTACGACGACATCCGACCCGGCTACACGAAAGTCGCCGAATGGGCGGCCGGCGACGACGAAGATTCCTTCGAGGACTACGAGATCGAGACGCCGGAGTACGGGATGGACTTCGAGGAGGAAGACCTCTACGTCGACGACGTGCAGGCCGACTCGGCCGACATCACAGAGACAGTCGTCGCCGGCGAGCGCGACGATCAGTTCGCCGACGCCGTCGCGCTCAACGCCGCGTTCCGAATCTACGCCCGCGACGATGTCGACTCGCTCGACGACGGGCTCGACGCCGCGCGCGAGGCGATCGAGGACGGCAGCGCGGCCGCGGTGCTCGAAGACCTACGCGCGTTCTGAGCTGAGGCGCAGCGGTTCGCCGTGCAAACGCTTATTTATTTCTGCGCAAACGACTCGAGTATATGAACGAACAGCGGCAGTTAGCGGACTACCTCCGACCCGGTCTCGAGGCGTTCGCTATTCTCTTGGGATTCGTCGCGCTCACGTACACTCTCCTCACCCCCGCGAGCTTCCTGCTAGGGTTCATCTTTGCCAGCGCGTGCTGGCTCGCCGCATCACTCGACCGTCTCCGGCTGAGCGGAACGAACACCCGGCGCATCGAAGACAGCACCATCGTCGGCCTCAGCGCACTAGTTCTGCTGTACGGACTCTTCACTACGGGTCTGCTATCGGCGATCGGCGTCGTCGCGCTGCTGTGGATCGGCGTCAACGTCGCCCGGATCGAGCGCGCCGTTCGGGCCGACGACGCCGAGTGATAATCGGGAGACGCCTACCGAACCACAGTCACCGGCACTTTCGACCGGCGCATCACCGTCTCCGCGACGCTACCGAGCAGGATTCGTGACATCCCCGTCCGGCCGTGGCTGCCCAGCACGATGTGGTCGGCGCCCTCGTCGTCGGCGTACTGGACGATGGCGTTGGCCGGCCGGCCGACACCGCTCGCCGTCGTGATCGACTGGCCGGCAGCCTCGGCCCGCTCTTCGGCGTCTTCGAGCACGTTCTCGGCTTCCTGTTCTGCCGTCTCGTACCACTCCTGTGGGAAGTCGGGCGCGGCACCCTCGACGGAGTAGCCGGCCTCTGCCGGATCGACGACCGTCAGGGCGACGATCTCGGCCTCGGGATGCTCTTCGAGCGCGTGGTCCAGTGCCTCCTCGGACTGGGGCGAGCCGTCAACCGCGACGAGGACAGTTTTGGTCATGTCTCGACGTGGACGCCGAACTGACAAAAATCCACCTCCGACACCGGGCGATTAGCTGTGCTTGGTCACGCAGTTCGAGAGGCCGATCAGCTCGACCGGCTCGGAGTTGTCGGGCGAGTACACCACCATCTGACCTTTCTCCATGTAGGGGACCTTGCTTTCGAGGTTCGCGGGGATGTTGACGCTCTTGATGGCGTCCTCGTCACCGAGGTTGAGCACGAGCGTCGTGTTGATCTGCTTGAACACGGAATCGGCGATGTCCTGTGGGTCCTGCGTAATGAGAAAGAGTCCCAGTCGCTCCTTACGGCCCTGTTTTGCGGCGTCGGTGAACTTGCCGATCACCCTGCGTGCCTGCGTGCTCTCGGCGTCGGTCAGGAAGTTGTGGGCCTCGTCCATCCCCAGCACGACCGGCGTGCGCTTGATCCGGTCGTACAGCGGATCGTTCGAGAGCTTCTGGTCGACCAGCAGGCTGGAGACGGCGAGCACGACCGTCTCGGCGGCTCTGGTGTCGTTAATGTGGTAGGTCGGAACGACCGTCATCCCGCCCGGACGGACGAACCGCTCGATCTGGTCGGTGATCGGCCGGGCGTCCTGATCGAACACGTTGCCGAACCCGCGGACGCGACGGTGGATTGCGTCGAACGTCGCCTCGTGGACGTGGCCCCCCTCGTCGAGTTCCTCGCGCAGTGCGGGGTCGTCGAGGAAGGTCATGAACTGCTGGTAGGTGCCGCCATTGCCGTGCTGATCGAAAAAGCGGTCGAGCAGGAGGCGAAGCCCGTTGTACTGGTTGTCGTTGAGCCCGCCGCCGGCGACGAGCCACTCGTTCGAGCGCACCATCGAGAACGGGATCGTGAACTCGACCTGCTCGGCGCGGTGGTCGTCGGTCGCGTAGGTGGCGTCGCCGACCTTCGGGACGAAGGCGATCGTGTCGTCGTGGCCGCCGTGGGCGATCCCCTCGCGCTCGTAGCGCCGAGCGTCGGCGTCGGCCAGATCCTCGTTGTCGTCGTGCATCTGGGCGTACTCGTCTTGGGGGTCGAACTGGACGACCGCCGGTCGAACCGAGCGGCCGTCGTCCATCCGATAGGTTCGGTCCTCCGCGAGGAACTGGCGGAGGAGGTTCTTGGCGGTGTGAGTCTTGCCCGACCCCGTCCCGCCGGCGACGAGCGTGTGCCGGAAGGCGAGCGGGTCGCCGTCCTCGTAGTCGTCTTTGAGCCGGTAGTCGATCGTCGGCGGTTCGGCGCTCGTGCGAACCTTCTCGCCGCCAACGGAGAGGTGGCCGAGAAAGACGCCGTCGTCCGGGATCTTTAGACCGGTCTTGATCTCGCCGGTGTCGGTCGCCTCGCGGACGACGGTCTGGGGCTTGGGAACCCGATCGGTCATCCGGCGCTTGAGCTCGCCGTCGGCATCGTCCTGATAGAGAACGGCGAGCGCTTCGAGGTCCGCGAGGAACTTGTAGTCGGCCTCGTCGATGCCGTCCTGACGCATCGCTCGCCGGGCGTGGATCTCGGTCGCGTCGTCGGCGTGAAACTCCTGTGCGTACTCCAGCCCGGCGATCCGGGCGAACAGCCGTTCGCCGTCGGGGTAGGGGACGAGCAGGTACTTGCCGATCCGGATCGACGAGCGGTTTCCGGCCGTGATGTAGGCGCGAACGCACGAGTCGTCCGAGTCCTCGGCGATGCGAAGCCCCTGCGAGACTGCGACGGTCCCGACACCCCGATCCGAGCCGGCAGGGTCGGCGTCGACGGTCTCGAAGTCGTCTTCGACGCCGTCGTCGCCATCGCCGCCGTTGTTCGACGCCGAAGCGTCGGCGTCGTCGGCGTCCCCCTCGAACGCCTCGAAGTCGTCCAGATTTGCCATGTCCCGGAGATGCGGCCCATCCCTAAAACGCGTTTCCCTCATCGGACGCCGCGGTCGGTCGAGCCGAGCACGGAAACATCGACCGCCGACAACGACCTTTTGGTTGCAGCCCTCCTTAGATAAGGCATGTTACTAGTCCGCGGTAGTGCCGGTGGAACGGAGTTGACCGGGACGATCTACGAGCGGGGGGAGCGGGCGCCGCAGTTCAAGGGCGCGCCCGACGAGGACGCCGCCTACGTTTGGGTCTGTGACGAGTTCTACGAAGTCGAGAGCGGGGGAACCGTCCAGAAAGTCGACGGCGAAGACGTTCACGTCGCCTTCGAGTCGCCGATGCCCCGCGGGTTCGACACCAGAGAACAGGCGACAGAGGCGGCCCGGGACCACGTCCGCACGCAGTTCGTCCGCATCGGCGTCGACGCCGACGATGTCGACGTCGAGGTGTCGAAGACCGAGCCCGACGAGAAAGCACAGCTTTGAGGCAAAGCGGCGTCACGACGCAGTCACACGGCAGAGAGTAAACGACAGTTCAGAACTCTTCGCCCGCCGGCGCGTCGACGCCCCAGCGCCGGTCGTTGTAGCTCCGCAGTCGGTCCGTGGCGAACGTCGCTTCTAATTCGGTGCGGAGCGACTCGGTCTCGTCGGCGCCGATCCGTGCGAGTTCGTCGGCTTTTTCGACCGCGAGCGGCGGCCCGCGCTCTGCAGCAACGTCCCGGAGGAGTTGCATCGCCAGCCGTTCGCGGCACTCCGCGTTTTTCGTGAACGCGTAGGGCGCCTCGACGCGGTACAGCAGGTCGTCCCGCGGATCGTAGATCGGGAAGAACGTGACCTCGTAGTCCACGGGATCGAGGGTGCGCTCGACGCCGAAGGCGTCGGCGTCCGCGGCGAGCAGTCGGTCGGCGCCGCCCCGCGACCGGAACCAGTTGGTGAAGGTCAGCACGTCGGTGCGGCGCTCGCGCTCTCGGTAGGTCTCGCCGTCGGGACCGGTGCGATCGGCGAACTCGACCTGTTCGAGGACTTTGGTGAAAAATGCGGTGTCGTTGACCCACGGCGCCTCGCGGCCGGAAGCTCGGAGCGCGCGCGTGATCGCCTTCGTCGAGGGGTTCTTCACGAAGCCGACGAGCGGAATCTGCCGGTCGGCGAACGTCTCGACCAACTCGACGTAGTTGGCGATCACGTCACGGGGCTCTTCCTCGTCGTACAGCAGGTTCGCCAGTTCGGGCGCGCGGTCGGCCCAGTTGAGCATCCCCTTGGGGTAGATCGGCCCGTCCAGCACGAAGAGATCAGAAACCGATTCGGCGTGCTCGATGGCGTGGTGGCTCTCGGCGAGATACAAGGAGAGCTCGTGGACGACGCTTTCCTCGAAGCTCGACACCCTAGGGGCCTGCAGGATTCGCCGGTCGGTGTGGCCCTCGTCCCACTTCGTCCAGCCGTCGTCGAGGTCGGTGGTGCGGTCGTTGGTGTGGGCCGTGATCACGACCGTGCGATCCCGGTGGAGGTCGAGTTCCGACGGCGTCGACGCCATCGCCGCCTGCGCGACATCGAGGACGAGCCCGTTTTTGAACGTCGTGGGGTTGATCGTCCCCGAGTCGAGTCCGTGACAGGTCGGGTACTCGGCGTCCCGGAGCGCCACGTCCTCGATCGGTACCTCACAGCGGCGTTGCTCGCCCAGCGGGCACAGCACCGTCCGGCCGTCGTCGTCGACCAGTGGATCGAGAAACTCGTCCCAGACCGTCTCGACGAACTCCGTCTGGTCGGTCTCGTCGACCGACTGGGTGATCCGCCGGGCGAGCTGGGTGATTCCCTCGAAGTGAACCGGGTCGAGCGTCACGTCCCGACCCATCCGACCCGACCGCGATAAATCCGATGGTTGCGGGGTGCTCCGGTCTACTCGTCGAGCAGTTCGTCGAACAGTTCGTGGACGCGCAACTCGATCTCGTCGCGGATCTCGCGGACGGCGTCGAGATCCTGTCCGTCGGGGTCGTCGAGACCCCAGTCGCGGTTCTCGCCGTTCCACGTCGCCGGGCAGACATCTTGGGCCGAACAGCCCATCGTGATCACGTAGTCGACAGTCTGCAGTTCCTCGGGCGTCACCTCACGGGGCGTCCGATCGCTGAGATCGAAGCCTGCCTCGTCCATCACCGTCACGACCTCCTCGTGGACGTGATCAGCCGGTTGAGTGCCACCGGTGGTAATCTCGATCCGGTCGGCGGCGTCTTGGCGAGGCGACGCCGAGCCAAGGCTCGAAGCGCCTTGCGCTTCGGCGTCCTCGTGAGGCGAAGCCGAACGAGGGCTCGACGAGCTTTGCTCGTCGGCGCCCCGCTGGGCGCGTTCGCGCCGAGCGAAGGCGGTCGCCATCTGGCTGCGGCCGGCGTTCTGGACGCAGACGAACGCGACGTGGGTCGGCTCGGAATCGGTCATCATCGGGTAGTTGTGATACACGTCTCATAAGCGTTCTCTCCGGCGCCTACGGCCGAGTACGGTTGGCGAACGGACGGCTATATAGCCCGAAGCGATCCCCCGCGATTCCGAGGCGAAGAGTAGTTACAACCCCGGCGTCTCCGTGTAGGCATGGACGCTGCGATCGTCGTACTCGACGGCTGGGGAATCGCGGACCACGACCGACTCAACGCGGTCGAAGCCGCCGACACGCCGCACTTCGACCGGCTTGCAGATGCCGGGGCGTACGGACAGCTCGACGTGACGGGGCGTCGCGTCGGCCTGCCGGACGGCCAGATGGGCAACAGCGAAGTCGGCCACCTCAACATCGGCGCCGGCCGAGTCGTCTATCAGGAGTACACCCGGATCAACGACGCCATCGCCGACGGGTCGTTCCAGACCAACGAGGCGATCCAAAACGCCTTCGATTACGCCGACGAGAACGACGGCAAGGTTCACTTCATGGGACTGGTCAGCGACGGCGGCGTGCACTCCTCACAGGAGCATCTCCACGCGCTGATCGGCATGGCCGCCGAGCGCGGCGTCGACGCCGTCACCCACGCCTTCACCGACGGCCGGGACACCGCACCCCACGGCGGCGAGGAGTATCTCGCGGACCTGCAGGAGGTCGTCGACGAGCAGGGCACCGGCGACGTTGCCACCGTCACGGGCCGATACTACGCGATGGACAGGGACCAAAACTGGGAGCGCACGAAGCGTGCGTACGACGCCATCGTAAACCGCGAAGGCGATCACGTCGCCGACTCGGCCGTCGACGCAGTACAGGAGTCCTACGAGCGCGAGACGACCGACGAGTTCGTCGAGCCGACGTGCGTGGAGGGCGCGCCGGCACTGTCGGACGGCGACGGGATCGTCTTCTTCAACTTCCGGTCGGACCGCGGTCGACAGCTCACCCGGATGCTCGCGGACATCCGCCCCGAGTGGGAGTTCGAGACGACGCCGCCGGAGACCGAACTGGTGACGATGACCCAGTACGACAAGACGTTCGACGTGCCCGTCGCGTTCCCGCCCGAACAGCCCGAGGACGTGCTCGGCGAGGTGCTGGCCGACGCCGGCAAGACCCAGCTCCGACTCGCCGAGTCCGAGAAGTACGCCCACGTCACCTACTTCCTCAACGGCGGCCGCGAGGTCGAGTTCGACGGCGAGGTCCGGGAGATCGTCGAGAGCCCGGACGTGCCGACCTACGAGGAGACGCCGGCGATGAGCGCCCCCGAAGTCACCGACACCGCGATCGACGTGATCGAGCGCGAGGACCCCGACGCGATGGTGCTGAACTACGCCAATCCGGACATGGTCGGCCACACGGGCGACTACGACGCCGCCGTCGCCGCGGTCGAAGCCGTCGACGAGCAACTCGGCCGGCTGGTTGACGCGCTCGAAGACGCGGGCGCACACGTGCTGATCACCGCCGACCACGGCAACGCCGACGACATGGGAACGCCCGAGGATCCCCACACCGCCCACACCTACAACGAGGTTCCGCTGGTCTACGTCTCGCCCAAAGGAGATGACGACGGCCGCGACGTGCGCTCCGGCGGGTCGCTCTGCGATCTCGCGCCGACGATGCTCGGGCTGATGGGCGTCGACCAGCCCGAAGTGATGACCGGCGAGAGTCTGCTGGAGTAGACGCGTATCGAACGGCGAAAACGAGTAGCAAACTGCGGCGTCTCGACGGGCGTTACGAGACTGTTACGTCAACATCGACATCGCCGTCGGCGAGACTATCTGCGTCGGGCAGTACGAACCGGAGCGCGAGAAAGCTGACTGCGGCGTATCCGAACGCGACCGCGAGTGGCACGGCCGCCGACTCGATGATGAACATGGCCGCCAGCCCGATGATCGCCGCCGAACTCAACGCGGCGCCGAGGGCACCGGTGTGGACCATTCGACCCCCGGGCAAGGCGTCGGCCGTGATCTCGCCCTCCTGTAGCGCGTTGACCGACAGGATATAGGGGATAAACAGTGCGCCGCCGAGCGCGGCCATGACGCCGACGCCGGCCGCGAACACGGGGTTCTCGAACAGCACGTACGCCACACCGCCAATCGCAACGCCCTCGCCGGCGCCGAAGACCGTTCCGATCACGGGGACCTTTGGAGACGAATCGCTCGCTTGTGTCATACACCAGTCATTCGGGCAGGAGGAAATAAAGCGTTCGACGTGTCGGATCGTTCGACAACTGGATAGGGCTCACAGACAGGCGACTACCTCACTAGAGCTGTCCGTCGAGTTCCGAGACAGCAATGAGAAGCCGACCGTCGTCTAGGGTGGTGACCATCTTCGATTCGGTGAACGTCGAGCCGTCAGCGCGGACGCCGGTGCTGTGGCCCGACCACTTGCCACCCTCTTGGACGACGGGCAGCACGTGCGTGCGAATGTGCTCGACTTCGTCGTCGGGGTGAAGTTCGGACCAGTGTTTGCCCTCGATCTCGTCGGCGTCGTACCGGTAGTACTCGGCGTAGCTCTCGTCGACTTCCTCGAACTGTTCGTCGTGGCCGACGATACCGACGCCGTCGAGTTCGACCGCCTCGTCGGCTTCGAACTCCCCCTCACTATCGATGGCGTGTTCGACGCGTCGGATGAGATGCGTGTACTGCTCCGTTCCGACGCCCTTCTGGAGATAGTCGGTGACGCCCGCACGGATGATTTCGGCCGCGACATCGTTCGGCTCTTCACCCGAAAAGAGCAACAGCGGTAGCTCGGGATGGGTTTCTCTGACCGCACGCAGCAGTTCGATGCCGTTCATCTCCGGCATCCGGTAGTCGCTGATCACGCAGTCGAGTTCCGTTTCGTCGGACCGAATGCGGTCGAGCGCCGCTGCGGGCGACGTTTCGATGCGAACCCGACAGTCGATGCCACTGTCGTCGCGTTCGAGAAACCGTTTGACGAGCTTGCCGAGCTGCGGGTCGTCGTCGACGTGTAATATGTGTACCATCCCCGAGTCAGAACTCACGAGTTGTTTTAACGTATACACCCCAGCTATTTCAAGATTAGACGATGATTGCAGCCGAAAAGTGGCATTAGACAATAGGGAGGTGCGGTAGCAGCGTCTGCACTACACAGTGGTGCGAGCGTGGGGCTCGTGGGCTTTGTTCGCGGCAAAAGAACGCCCGAGGCGAGAGCCGTCAAGTCTCGAACGTCGCCGGAGACAGTGTTGGTGGATTTGAACCCGGTGCGAGACTCGCTTCGCTCGTCTCGCGTGGTTCAAATCCCTCTATCGTCGTTCTCCGAAATCACGCATAACTCGGCGATGAAACGCCTCGCTGGAGAATGTGAGTTCGGAAGAACGCCCGAGGCGGGATTTGAACCCGCGTCACGACCGTGACAGGGTCGTATGATGGGCCACTACACCACCCGGGCTGACTACACTCTTTGTTCCGGGGGGATACTCTTAAGCCTCTCGCATTGAGACGGCACTGCCAACAGTTACCTCGGACGGACCAACGCCCAAGTCGGATGGCGTCGACGTAGCACCCATGGCCACGATACCGGAGGAAGACCGCGACCTGTTCGAGAAAAAGACGTTCGCACACGTCTCGACCACACTGCCGGACGGTGCGCCACACGTCACGCCGGTGTGGATCGACTACGACGCCGAGGAAAACCGGCTGCTGGTCAACACCGAGCGCCACCGCCGAAAGACCAAGAACGTCGAGCACGACCCGACCGTCGGCGTCAGCATGACTGATCCCGACGACCCCTACCGGGCCGTCTCGATCGTCGGCGAGGTTGAGGAAATCACCACCGACGGCGCCCGCGAGCACATCGACGAGCTCTCGCAGCGGTACACCGGCGAAGACTACCAGACGCCGATCCAGAGCGAGCGCGTGCTGCTGAAGATTCGCCCGGATCGCGTGTTCTGAGCGAGCCCGCGTTCGGCATCGACCTGCCGCGACGAACAGCGCTTTGGGTGGCGAGCGCCTACGTTGGTCTATGTCCGACGATGCACCCGACGTTACCGCTGAACGGCCCGACAGCGCGTTCCGCGTGACCGGCACCGACCACATCACGCTCATCGGTAGCAACGAGGAGGACACGATCGAGTTCTACCGCGACCTCCTCGGCATGCCGCTGGTGCTTCGCCAGCCCAACCTCGACGATCCGAACTCGACGCACCTGTTTTTCGACACCGGCGACGGCCGCATCCTGACGTTTTTCGTCCAAGACGGCCGTCAGTCGAACCCCCAACCCCACCGCCACCGCGTCGGGTCGGTGCATCACCTCTCGTTTTCGATCGACCCCGAGGACTTCGTCGACATCAAGGAGTCGCTCGACGACGCCGGCCGCGGCTACAACGAGTTCGACCGCGGCATCTTCCACTCGCTGTACACCCGCGACCACAACGGCCTGACCATCGAACTCTCGACCGACAAGTTCGACGTGCCCGACGACCGCCGCGGCGAGGTGCTGGCGACCGCTCAGCGACTTCGCGTTGAGGACGGCGCCGAGTACGCCGAGGAGCGGCATCTGGAAGCCGCGCTGGAGGAGTTGGGCATCGACGCCGATAAGTACGAACTGCCCGACGCGTCCAGCGGTGTCGGCGGCGTCGAATAGCGGAAGAGGCTGGCGCTTTCTGCTGAGCGGCGTCGCAACTCCGGGAGTGAGTCGAACGCTGTGAGACGAACATCACCGGACACGGCGTCCGGCGGGAGTGAGAGATCCGTTAGATCTCGAACGCCGCCAGAGACAGTGTCGGCGGGATTTGAACCCGGTGCAAGACTCGCTGCGCTCGTCTTGCGTGGTTCAAATCCCTTCGTCACCGCTTACAGATTTCCAGCGCGTTGCTCGGCGATAAACGCCTCGCTGGAAGACTGGAAATCAGAGAAGCGCCCGAGGCGGGATTTGAACCCGCGTCACGACCGTGACAGGGTCGTATGATGGGCCACTACACCACCCGGGCCGTCGAACGCATCCTATCGTTTCCCGGTCTGCATATTAAGACTTTCCAAACGGAGGACGTGTGCCAGAGGGCAACGCGGCGTCGGGGGTCGTGACAGAATGCCCCAAACCCTTTAACTGATCACCGCGTAGACTGGGCCACTGACACGCGCTGCGTTCGACCTCGGTCCGACGCCGTTTGCCCCGCCCCGTAGGGCTCAGTAGACATAAATCTCGTCCTACTTGGCAAGCCTTAAATGCCCGCCCTCACTAGGAGGCTGTAGTATCTCGTGACAGCCGCTTCTCCCCTCGGTCAGACACCCAACACATGGTAGACGTAAGCCAACACGAACTGGTTCCCGAGCACACGGTCGTCGACGAGGAGACTCTCGACGGCGTGCTCGAGGAGTACGACATCGGCCGCACAGACCTACCGAAGATCAAGCGCGTAGACCCCGCCATCCCTGACGACGCCGAAGTCGGGGACGTAGTCAAGATCGTGCGGGACTCACGAACGACGGACCGAGCCGTCACGTACCGACTGGTGGTTGAATAATGGACACGGAAGACAGACGAGAGATTTCGCGGGAGTATTTCGGGAAGGATCGACTCGCAGAACATCACTATCGCTCGTTCAACTCGTTCCTCGACCGAGGAATGCAGGAGGTCGTCGACGAGAAGGAGACGATCGAGACCGACATCGGCGACAAGGAAGGCGAAGAGCCCGTCCACGTCGAGCTCGGCGACGTCCGCATCGTGACGCCCCGAGTTCGGGAGGCCGACGGGAGCGAGGAGCTGCTCTATCCCCAAGAAGCCCGCCTGCGCAACATCACCTACTCGGCGCCCGTCTTCATGGAGATGGACATCGTGAAGGGCGATCCCGAGGAGGGCGAGGATCGGGTCGTCGACAGCACCGAAACCAAGGTCGGCCGGATGCCGATCATGGTCGGCTCGAACAAGTGTAACATCGCCGGCTTCGACGACGAGGACCTCGTCGAGATCGGCGAGGACCCCGCCGACCCCGGCGGCTACTTCATCGTCAACGGCTCCGAGCGGGTGCTGATGACCAGCGAGGACCTCGCGCCGAACAAGATCCTCGCGGAGTACGACAGCAAGTACGGCGACGAGATTCAGGTCGCCAAGACGTTCAGTCAGCGACGGGGGTACCGCGCGCTGGTGCTCGTCGAGCGAACCCGTGACGGTCTGCTCGAAGTGTCGTTCCCCTCTGTGTCTGGCAGCGTCAACTTCGTCACGCTCGTTCGCGCTCTCGGGCTCGAATCCGACGAGGAGATCGTCCACCGCGTCAGCGACGATCCCGAGATCGTGAAGTTCATGCTGGAGAATCTGGAGGCCGCAGACGTCCAGACCACCGAAGAAGCCATCGAGACGCTGGGCGAACGCGTCGCCTCCGGGCAGGGCAAGAACTACCAGCTCAAGCGCGCCAACTACGTCATCGACCGGTACCTGCTTCCCCACCTCCACGAGGACGGCGTCGAGGAGGAAGACGTGCGGATCAACAAGGCGTACTATCTCTGCCGGATGGCCGAAGCCTGCTTCGAGCTCGCGCTCGACCGACGCGAGTCCGACGACAAGGACCACTACGCCAACAAGCGCCTGAAGGTCAGCGGCGACCTCATGAAAGACCTGTTCCGGACGGCGCTGAACAAGCTGGCCCGCGACGTGAAGTACCAGCTCGAACGGGCCAACATGCGTAACCGACAGCTTTCGGTCAACACCGTCGTCCGGTCCGACGTGCTGACCGAGCGGCTCGAACACCCCATCGCAACCGGGAACTGGGTCGGCGGCCGCTCGGGCGTCTCCCAGCTGGTCGACCGCACCGACTTCATGGGCGTTCTCTCGCACCTGCGGCGCCTGCGTAGCCCGCTCTCGCGCAGTCAGCCCCACTTCGAGGCGCGTGACCTGCACGCCACCCAGTGGGGACGTATTTGCCCCTCCGAGACGCCGGAGGGACCGAACTGTGGTCTGGTGAAGAACTTCGCACAGGCCATGGAGCTATCGCAGAACGTCGAGGACGAACGAGAGCTCAAGCGCGAACTGGCGTCGATGGGCGTCGAGGGCATCCCCGGCATCGAGGGCGTCGACCGAACGGCGGAGGGAGACTAACATGAGCCAGCAACAACAGCGAGAAGCGAAAGTATACGTCAACGGCAGTCTGGTCGGCACCCACCCCGACCCCGAACAGCTCGCAGAGCAGATCCGCGAAGCGCGACGCCGCGGCGAAGTCAGCGAGATGGTCAACGTCTCGGTCGACGAGCGTACACGCGAGGTCATCGTCAACGCCGACGCTGGCCGCGCTCGTCGCCCGCTGCTCGTCGTCGAGGACGGCGACACGCTGATCTCCGACGAGGAGGTCGACGCCGTCGAGGCCGGCGAACTGGAGTTCGACGACCTCGTCGAGATGGGGTACGTCGAGTTCATCGACGCCGAGGAAGAGGGCGACATCTACGTCGCCGTCGACGAGGACGACCTCGAAGACGACCACACCCACATGGAGATCGACCCGCAGCTGATCTTCGGCATCGGCGCGGGGATGATCCCCTACCCCGAGCACAACGCCTCGCCCCGCATTACGATGGGTGCGGGGATGATCAAGCAGTCGCTCGGGCTGCCGGCCGCGAACTACCGGATTCGGCCCGACACCCGCCAGCACCTGCTGCACTACCCCCAGCTCTCGATGGTCAAGACCCAGACCACCGAGCAGATCGGCTACGACGACCGCCCGGCGGCACAGAACTTCGTCGTCGCGGTCATGTCCTACGAGGGGTTCAACATCGAGGACGCGCTGGTCATGAACGGCGGCTCGGTCGACCGCGCGCTCGCTCGCTCACACTTCTTCCGGACCTACGAGGGCGAGGAGCGACGCTACCCCGGCGGTCAGGAAGACCGCTTCGAGATTCCCGATCAGGACGTTCGCGGCGCACGCGGCGAGGAGGCCTACACCCATCTCGACGACGACGGACTGGTCAACCCCGAGACCCGAGTCGACGAGAACTCCGTCCTGCTGGGCAAGACGAGCCCGCCCCGATTCCTCGAAGAGCCTGACGACATGGGCGGTCTGTCGCCCCAGAAGCGCCGCGAGACCAGCGTCACGATGCGCAGCGGCGAGAGCGGCGTCGTCGACACCGTCACCCTGATGGAGGGCGAGGACGGCTCGAAGCTCTCGAAGGTATCGGTGCGCGACGAGCGCATCCCCGAACTCGGCGACAAGTTCGCAAGCCGACACGGCCAGAAGGGCGTCGTCGGCCACATCGCACCGCAGGAGGACATGCCGTTCACGCAGGAAGGCGTCGTGCCGGACCTGATCGTCAACCCCCACGCGCTGCCCTCGCGGATGACCGTCGGTCACATTCTGGAGATGATCGGCGGCAAGGTCGGCGCACTGGAAGGACGCCGCGTCGACGGGACGCCGTTTACCGGCGAGGACGAGGACGAACTCCGCGGCTCGCTCGAGGAGCACGGGTTCAAGTCCTCGGGCAAGGAGATCATGTACTCGGGCGTCACCGGCGAGAAGATCGAGGCCGAGATCTTCGTCGGCACGATTTTCTACCAGAAGCTCTACCACATGGTCTCGAACAAGCTGCACGCCCGCTCGCGCGGTCCCGTGCAGGTGCTGACCCGCCAGCCGACCGAGGGGCGTGCCCGCGAGGGTGGGCTCCGCGTCGGCGAGATGGAACGGGACGTGCTGATCGGGCACGGCGCCGCGATGGCGCTCAAAGAACGACTGCTCGACGAGTCCGACCGCGAGTTCATCCACGTCTGTGGCAACTGTGGGATGAGCGCGGTCGAGAACGTCGAACAACAGCGCGTCTACTGCCCCAACTGCGACGAGGAAACGGACATCCACGAGATCGAGATGAGCTACGCGTTCAAGCTCCTGCTCGACGAGATGAAAGCACTCGGGATCGCACCGCGACTCGAACTCAAGGACGCCGTCTAAATCATGCCAGCAAACACCACACCCAAAGAGATCGGAACGATCAGCTTCGGGCTGATGGACCCCGAGGAGTACCGGGAGATGAGCGCGACGAAGATCATCACGGCCGACACCTACGACGACGACGGCTTCCCCATCGACATGGGCCTGATGGACCCCCGCCTCGGCGTCATCGACCCGGGTCTGGAGTGCAAGACCTGCGGTCAGCACTCGGGCTCGTGTAACGGCCACTTCGGCCACATCGAGCTCGCCGCACCCGTCATCCACGTCGGCTTCACGAAGCTCATCCGACGCCTGCTCCGAGGGACCTGTCGAGACTGCTCGCGGCTCTGTCTCGACGAACAGGAACGCGAGGAGTTCAAGGAGCAGCTCACCACGACCGAGAACCTCGGCGAGGACCTCAACGACGTCACCAAGGCTGCGATTCGGCAGGCCCGCAAGAAGGACATCTGTCCGTTCTGCGGCGGCCAGCAGTACGACATCAACCACGAGAAGCCGACGACCTACTACGAGGTCCAGCAGGTGCTGTCGAGCGAGTACTCCGAACTGATCGCCGAGGCGATGCAGGGCGACGAGGAGGAAGACCGCGAACCGACGGCGCCGCCGGAGCTGGCCGAGGAGACCGGCATCGACCTCTCCCGGGTCAACGACATCCTCAGCGGCGAGTTCCGCCCCCGCGAGGACGACCGCGAGGCCATCGAGAAGGCGCTGGACATCGACCTGACCGAGGAGGACATGAACAAGCTGATGCCCAGCGACATCCGGGACTGGTTCGAGGCGATCCCGGACGAGGACATCGAAGTGCTCGGCATCAACGCCGACCGCTCGCGCCCCGAGTGGATGATCCTCACCGTCCTTCCCGTTCCGCCGGTCACCGCGCGGCCGTCGATCACGCTCGACAACGGTCAGCGCTCCGAGGACGACCTGACCCACAAGCTGGTCGACATCATCCGGATCAACCAGCGGTTCATGGAGAATCGTGAGGCCGGTGCGCCCCAGCTGATCATCGAGGACCTCTGGGAACTGCTGCAGTACCACGTCACGACGTTCATGGACAACGAGATCAGCGGGACGCCGCCGGCGCGACACCGTTCCGGCCGCCCGCTGAAGACGCTCTCCCAGCGCCTCAAGGGCAAAGAGGGCCGATTCCGAGGCTCCCTGTCAGGCAAGCGCGTCAACTTCTCGGCGCGTACCGTCATCTCGCCGGACCCGACCCTCTCGCTCAACGAGGTCGGCGTCCCCGACCGGGTCGCAAAGGAGATGACCCAGACGATGAACGTCACCGAGCGGAACCTCACGCAGGCCCGCCGATACGTCTCGAACGGGCCCGAAGGACATCCCGGTGCGAACTACGTCAAACGGCCGGACGGACGCCGCCTCAAGGTAACCGAGAAGAACTGCGAGGAACTCGCCGAGAAGGTCCAAGCCGGCTGGGAGGTCAACCGACACCTGATCGACGGCGACATCATCATCTTCAACCGGCAGCCGTCGCTGCACCGGATGTCGATCATGGCACACGAAGTCGTCGTGATGCCGTACAAGACGTTCCGGCTCAACACCGTCGTCTGCCCGCCGTACAACGCTGACTTCGACGGCGACGAGATGAACATGCACGCGCTGCAAAACGAGGAGGCCCGCGCCGAGGCCCGCGTCCTGATGCGCGTCCAAGAGCAGATCCTCAGCCCCCGCTTCGGGGAGAACATCATCGGCGCCATTCAGGACCACATCTCGGGGACCTACCTGCTGACCAACGAGAATCCCCAGTTCAACGAAACGCAGGCGCTCGACCTGCTGCGTGCGACTCACGTCGACGAGCTGCCCGAGCCGACCGGCGAAGACGACGGGACGCCGTACTGGACCGGCCGACAGATTTTCTCGGAGCTGCTGCCCGACGACCTCGACCTGGAGTTCACCTCCTCTGCTGGCGACACGGTCGTCATCGAGGACGGCCGGCTGACCGACGGAACGATCGACGAGGACGGCGTCGGCGCGTTCGGCGGCGAGATCGTCGACACGATCACGAAGGTGTACGGCGAGACGCGATCCCGGCAGTTCATCAACGAGGTCGCCGCGCTGGCGATGCGCTCGATCATGCACTTTGGCTTCTCGATCGCCATCGACGACGAGACGGTCTCTCACGAGGCCCGCGACCGGATCAGCGAGACGATCGACGACGCTTACGACCGCGTCGAAGAGCTGATCGACACCTACGAGGCCGGCGAGCTGGAGTCGCTGCCCGGCCGAACGGTCCACGAGACCCTCGAGATGAAGATCATGCAGACGCTCGGCAAGGCGCGTGACAACGCCGGGGACATCGCCGAGGAGCACTTCGACGACGACAACCCCGCCGTCGTCATGGCCGAGTCCGGCGCCCGTGGGTCGATGCTGAACCTGACCCAGATGGCCGGCTGTGTCGGCCAGCAGGCAGTTCGGGGCGAGCGGATCAACCGCGGCTACGAGGACCGGACGCTCAGCCACTACAAGCCCGACGACCTCAGCGCCGACGCTCACGGGTTCGTCGAGCACTCCTACACGGAGGGGCTCGAACCGCGGGAGTTCTTCTTCCACGCGATGGGCGGCCGCGAGGGGCTGGTCGACACGGCAGTCCGGACCTCCAAGTCCGGCTACCTCCAGCGCCGGCTGATCAACGCGCTGTCGGAACTGGAGACCCAGTACGACGGCACGGTGCGGGACACCTCCGACACCATCGTCCAGTTCGAGTTCGGCGAGGACGGCACCAGTCCGGTTCGGGTGTCGTCCAGCGAGGACAACGACATCGACGTCGAGCAGATCGCCGACCGCGTGCTCGACTCGGAGTTCGACGGCGAGACGAAGTCCGAGTTCCTCGGCGGCAAGACGCCGGCGACGAACCTCTCGGAACACGCCGATTCGCGGCGTCTGGCCGACGAGCCGCCGACGCGTGAGACGGCAACGGCACCGGAGGTGGACGATGACTGAGCTCCGCGACTACGATGTCGACGACGACATCGAAGCAGTCGTCGAGGACACCGACCTTCCGGTCCGGCTCAGAAACGAAGTGTACGAAGCCGTCGAGGCCCGCGACGACATCACCGTCGAGGAGGCCGACGAGATCGCAAAAGCCGTCGAGACGCGCTATCTCGACACCCGAGTCGACCCGCTCGACCCCGTCGGCACCGTCAGCGCCCAGTCGATCGGCGAGCCCGGAACGCAGATGACGATGAACACGTTCCACTACGCCGGTGTCGCGGAGATCGACGTGACACAGGGACTTCCCCGACTGATCGAGCTTGTCGACGCCCGTAAGGAGCCCGACACGCCGATGATGACGGTGCATCTCGACGACGAGTACGCCGACGACCGCGAGAAGGCCCACGAGGTCGTCTGGAAGATCGAGGCGACGAAGATCCTCGCGCTCGGCGACGTGTCGACGAACGTCGCGGACATGCAGGTCCGGATCGACCTGAACGAGGCCACCCTCGAAGAGCGGATGATCGAGCCCGAGCAGATCGCCGAGACGATCCAGTCTTCGCTGGGCGTCGAGGTGCTCCAGCAGGACGCCGTCATCCAGTTCGGCCCCGAAGAGCCGAGCTACCGCGACCTGCTCCAGCTGGTCGAGGAGCTGCGCGAGATCACGTTCAAGGGGATCGAAGAGGTCTCCCGCGTCGTGATCCGCAAAGAAGAGACCGAGCAGGGCGAGGAGTTCGTCCTCTACACCGAGGGGTCGGCCTTCGGCGACGTGATCGGGATCGAAGGCGTCGACGCCTCCCGGACGACGACCAACAACATCCACGAGGTGTATCGCCAGCTCGGCGTCGAGGCCGCGCGCGAAGCCATCATCAACGAGACGATGGACACCCTCGAAGAGCAGGGCTTGGACGACGTGAACATCCGTCACCTGATGCTGGTCGCCGACATCATGACCAACAAGGGGACGATCGAGTCGATCGGTCGCCACGGGATCTCCGGCAACAAGGACTCCGTGCTGGCACGGGCAGCGTTCGAGGTCACGGTCAACCACCTCCTCGACGCCGCCATCCACGGCGAAGTCGACGACCTCGACGGCGTCACCGAGAACGTCATCGTCGGGAAGCCGATCAAGCTCGGCACCGGCGACGTCGATCTTCGGATGGGCTCGTTCACGCCCGACGTCGGGTCCAGCTCCGACTGATATGACCGCCGCCCCGAGCGCCGAGCCATGACGGTCACCCTCTCGGACACGGCCCGACAGTATCTGGTCGCCTTCGAGGATGTCACCGGCGCCGCGGCGCGGGACTGTGTCGTCGACGAGGACCACGACCGCGTCATCGTGCTGGTCGCCGTCGGCGACATGGGGCAGGCGATCGGTCCGGGCGGCCAGAACGTCGACCGTGCCGAAGAGCGGATCGGGAAAGACGTGAAACTCGTCGAGGACGCCGACACCGCCGAGGACTTCGTCGCCAACGCGCTCGCGCCCGCCGCGGTGTACAACGTCACGATCAGCGAGAACGACGACACCGTCGCCTACGCCGAGGTCGCCGAGGAGGACGCCGGCGTCGCCATCGGCTCGGAGGGCAAGAACATCGACGCGGCGCGAACGCTCGCGGAGCGACACTTCGACGTCGACGACGTGCAGTTGACCTGACGGGCGCAGAACCTGTTTGTATTCCGTAGTATTTTGTCTGCCCGGTCCAAACGGGGAGCCATGCGTGGCCCCATCAACAGCCGGCGGGAGTTTCTCGGCATCGCCGGGACGGCGGCCCTCGGCACGACGATCGTCGGATCGAGCAGTGCCGGCGCCGTCCAGAGCGACGGAAACTGGTCCGCCTATCGAAGCGGCGCGATGCGAACCGGCTACGAGCCGACGAGTGCAGGTATCAGAAGCGACTTCGAAGTCGAGTGGACCGAGCCGACCGGACGCGCGGCACTTGTCGTGACGGACGGAGAGACGGTGTACCTACGCGGCGAGTCACTCGTCGGGGTGACGCGGGACGGCGAGCGGAAGTGGGACAGACAAGCGCCGAGCGGGCGCTGGCAAGACGTGTCCGCCGGCGACGACGGCGTAGTCGTGACGAGTAATAAGACAGTCAGCGCGTTCGGCGCCGACGGCCAGCGGCGCTGGGAGACATCGGTCGATTATCAGAACGTCTTCGTAACCCGACTAGACGACCGACTGTTCGTCGCTGCGACGGACAGCTATCCCACCGAAGCGTCGGCGGGAACGGTGTACGCGATCGATGCCGCGACGGGAGACATCGAGTACTCGACGCAGGTTCCGCGGCTCGGTTGGTATCTGAGCGCGTCGGCTGATCGAGTGTTCGTGACGCAGTTCATCGGGGACGGCGGACAACCGGGCGTCCGTGCGCTCGATCCGGCGACGGGCGAGACGGACTGGACGTGGCAGACCGGCAACGAGCCGACGCTGCTGTTACCGCCGGCGATCGGACACGGACAGTGTTACGTCACCAATCAGGGTTCGCTGGTCGCGCTCGACGCTGCGACGGGGAACGAAGTCTGGAACGAACAGTACGGGCAGAGAGTAGCGCCGCCGGTGCTCACGCCGAATATGCTCTACACTGTCGTCGACCAACAGCTTCTCGCCCTCGATCCGGCGACGGGCGAGCCGAGGTGGCAGCAAGAGACGGGCGGCAGGCTCGCAATCGGCGTCGGCGAGACGCTCTATACGACCGGTGAGGAGGGACTGTTCGCCCACGACCGCGCCACTGGCGAAATAGTGGGAGAGTTCCTCGAGACCGGCGCACAGGGAGTGGTCCCCGTCGGCGACCGACTACTCTTGAGCGCCGACGAGCGCGTGTTCGCGCTGGGCTCCGCCGCAGGCGGGACAGGTGGGAGCGACACCACGGCCGACCACGAGATCTCGGTCGGGCCGGGCGGCGAGCTCGTGTTCGATCCCGAGGAGCTGCGTATCGACCGTGGAGACACGGTGCGGTGGGTCTGGGAGTCCGACAACCACCTCATTCAGTCCAAAGAGATCCCAGCAGCGTCGGACTGGACAGGCAACGAGAACGTAGAAGACGCCGGCTTCGTCTACGAGCACACCTTCGACATCGAGGGTGTCTACGAGTACGCCTGTGCGCCACACGAAGCGATCGGGATGGTTGGAACGCTCGTGGTCGGCAACGCCGACGGCACCGACGGCGACGAGTCCGGTGCAGGCGGAGAGTCTGGTTCGGGGAGCGACGAAACGTCCCCCGACGGGAACAGCGGAACGAGCGACGACGACAGTCTGCTCGGCGGTGACGACGAAACCGATAGCGGACCGAGCGACGAGAGTCCCGAGGACGAAACCCCGACGGACGACCAGTCGGACAACGAGACGGCACTGTTGCCGGGCGGCGAGAACGGGAGCCAAAGCAGCGGCGCCGACGAGCTGCCCGGGCCGGGGATTCTAGGCGCGCTTGGTGGGCTCGGGGGGACGGCGGGCTGGCTCGCGCGCAAGTCCGAGCGAGACGAGGACGCCGAAGAGTAGACCGAGTCGTCAGCCGTGACGCCGTAGTGGCGACGGCATCGAGCGGCCGGACGCCGCTGCGACCGCGGCATCGAACGATCGAAGCTACTGACCAATAGCACAAAACGGCCGTCGCTGCGCGACGAACAGCACCGTATCGGCGCGCTACGGCGGTCGCGTCGAACTGCGAAACGCGCTCAGATCGCTTTATCGCACCCCCTCAAGGGCGCTGTGGCCGTAACTCCGCACCGCAAAAGGGGACGCTTAAGTGGCTCCGTCGGATAGACGCTGGTACTATGGCGAACGGCAAATACGCCGCGCGGAAGCTCAAGAAGGACCGCCAGAGTCACCGGTGGTCCGACTCGGAGTACGCGCGACGCGAGCGCGGTCTCGGCGAACAGTCTGATCCCCTCGAAGGCGCCCCGCAGGGTCGCGGCATCGTCCTCGAGAAGGTCGGTATCGAAGCAAAGCAGCCCAACTCGGCGATTCGGAAATGCGTCCGAGTCCAGCTGATCAAGAACGGCAAGCAAGTCACCGCATTCTGTCCCGGTGACGGCGCCATTTCGTTCATCGACGAGCACGACGAGGTCACCATCGCCGGTATCGGTGGCGCGAAGGGTCGTGCGATGGGCGACCTCTCCGGTGTCAACTACAAGGTCGAGAAGGTCAACGGCGTCAGCCTGATCGAACTCGTTCGCGGGAACGCGGAGAAACCCGTCAGATAACAATGGCAGCAGAAGACCAGCCCGAACCGGACAAGCCGGCGGGCACCGACGACGACGACGCAGTCGCCAAGCTGTTCGGCGAGTGGGAAGTCACTGGCATCCAGTTCAGCGACCCCAGCACCGAACGGTACATCACGATCACGCCGGTCGCCCACACGATGGGTCGACACGCCTCCAAGCAGTTCCAGAAGTCCGAGATCTCGATCGTCGAGCGTCTCATCAACCGTCTGATGCAGACCGACGAGAACACGGGCAAAAAGCAGAAGGCGCTGAACGTCACGCGTGACGCGTTCGACATCATCCACGAGCAGACCGACGAGAACCCGATTCAGGTGCTCGTGCAGGCCGTCGAGAACAGCGCACCCCGCGAGGAGACCGTCCGCCTGAAGTACGGTGGCATCTCGGTCCCCAAGGCCGTCGACGTCGCGCCCCAGCGCCGCGTCGATCAGGCCCTGAAGTTCATCGCCGAGGGCGTCTACGGCGGCTCGTTCAAGACCTCGACCGACGTCGAGGAAGCGCTCGCGAGCCAGCTGATCGGCGCCGCGAACGACGACGTCAACACGTACGCCGTCAGCCAGAAAGAAGAGAAAGAACGCGTCGCTGCGGCCGCGCGGTAATCTCTCCGCTTCTCTCCGTTTTTCTCGTGTGAGCAGCCGCTGGTCCACTTATCGCGACGACGCCGTCAGTCGGCTGCGCGCCCGCTACCTGCGGCAAACGCCCGCGTGGCGTCGACGAGCGCTTTCCTGTAGTCGCTGGGGTCTGGATCGCGCTGGAGGTTCTTGAAGCGGCGCTTGAACGCCTCGGAGTCGATCGCCGGGGCGTCGCGGGCGGCTGCGTGCGCGAGGTCGTAGAGTCGGTGGTCGGACGACGCGAGGTCGTGTCGCTCGACCATCGCCAGCGCGAAGGCGGCGTTGACTGCCGTGATTTCGGGATCGGTGGCGGCCGTGATCCGACGCGAATCTGGAGTCGACGAACGTTCGACGTGCCGGCCGCCGAACAGGCCCCAAGCAGTGGCGTCGCCCGCGGCATCGGGGCGATCGGCCAGCGCCGACGCGAGCTGGGACTCGAAAAACGAGACCAGTTTGTCCGACGGTCCCAGCGAGAGCGTGATGTCGTCGGCGTAGATGTCTTTCATGTGGTTGGCGATCTGGTAGCACTGGGTGAGCGTGTGACGTTCGACGCTTTCGCCCGCCAACGCGAGAAACAGCGCCTCCTCGGTCGACTGGACGTGAGAGGGGTGTTCCTCCTCGTTCCGGAGCATGTGAGCGAACTCGTGGACCGCGAGTTCGCGGGCCATCGCGCCGGTAGCGGCCTGTCGGGAGATGTTGAGCACGTGCTCGTCGTCGGTGTGCCCGGTCCAAGTACGCTCGTCGGGATTTTCCCTGATTCGGACCGTCACCGGCAGCGCCAGATCGTGCTCGGTCTCGAACAGGTCCCGGGCACTGAGAAAGGGGGCGGCCGGGCCGGTACCCTGAACGTGCAGTTCCATGACTACATCTAGCAAGGCTCGAGGGAGTATTACTCTTGTGACCGTGTCAGGTTGTGCCACGCACGTCTGCGGCGAGACGCCGCTACGAAACGCCGTCGTTCCGCTCCGCTCCACGACGTGCTTCGTGACCGCCTCACACGTTCGGCGGTCACGAAACAGCACCCTTTTGACCCCGCTTGCGATAGGACACGGTAATGGGTAGACGAAAGAAGATCGTCGAACAGTGCGAGCGACTGATGGACGAGCCGGAACAGATCCGGAACATCGCTATCGCCGCACACGTCGACCACGGTAAGACGACGCTGACAGACAACCTCCTCGCTGGCGCGGGCATGATCTCCGACGACACCGCAGGCGAGCAGCTTGCGATGGACACGGAGGAAGACGAGCAGGAACGCGGCATCACGATCGACGCCGCTAACGTCTCGATGACCCACGAGTACGAGGACACCGACTACCTCATCAACCTCATCGACACGCCGGGCCACGTCGACTTCGGTGGCGACGTGACCCGCGCGATGCGCGCCGTCGACGGTGCGCTCGTGGTCGTCGACGCCGTCGAGGGCGCCATGCCCCAGACGGAGACGGTGCTGCGGCAGGCCCTGCGCGAGGGCGTCAAGCCGACGCTGTTTATCAACAAGGTCGACCGCCTCATCTCGGAGCTCCAAGAGGGCCCCGAAGAGATGCAAAAGCGCCTGCTGTCGGTGATCAGCGAGGTCAACGAACTGATCCGCGGGATGACCGACGAGATGGACGACATCGACGACTGGACGGTCTCCGTCGAGGACGGCACCGTCGGCTTCGGGTCCGCTCTCTACAAGTGGGGCGTCTCGATGCCCTCGATGCAGCGCACCGGGATGGACTTCGGCGACATCATGGAGCTCGAACGCAACGACAAGCGACAAGAGCTCCACGAGCGCACGCCCCTGTCGGACGTCGTGCTCGACATGGTCTGTGAGCACTTCCCGAACCCTGTCGACGCTCAGCCCCGTCGTATTCCGCGCGTCTGGCGTGGCGACGCCGACTCGGATCTCGCCGAGGGCATGCGTCTGGTCGACGAGGACGGCGAAGTCGTCCTGATGGTCACCGACATCGGCGTCGACCCCCACGCGGGCGAGATCGCCGCCGGTCGTGTCTTCTCCGGAACGCTGGAGAAAGGTCAGGAGCTGTACGTCTCCGGGACCGCGGGCAAGAACCGCGTCCAGAGCGTCGGCATCTACATGGGCGGCGAGCGCGAGGAAGTGGACCGCGTCCCCGCCGGTAACATCGCCGCCGTCACCGGTCTCAAGGACGCCATCGCCGGCTCCACGGTGTCGAGCACCGAGATGACGCCGTTCGAGTCGATCGAGCACATCTCCGAGCCCGTCATCACGAAAGCCGTCGAGGCCAAGAACATGGACGACCTGCCCAAGCTCATCGAGACGCTGCGTCAGGTCTCCAAGGAGGACCCGACGATCCAGATCGAGATCAACGAGGACACCGGCGAGCACCTCATCTCCGGGCAGGGCGAGCTCCACCTCGAAGTGATCGGTCAGCGCATCGAGCGCAATCAGGGTATCCCGATCAACACCGGCGAACCGATCGTCGTGTTCCGCGAGGCGCCCCAGACCGAGAGCCGCGAGGTCGAGGGCATCTCCCCGAACCGCCACAACCGCTTCTACATCACCGTCCACCCGCTCAGCGACGAGCTGACCGAGACGATCAAGATGGGCGAAGCGTCGATGGACATGCCCGAGCAGGAGCGTCGTGAAGTGCTTCAGGACGCCGGCATGGACAAGGACACCTCCCAGAACGTCGAGCACATCCACGGGACGAACGTCCTGATCGACGACACGAAAGGTATCCAGCACCTCAACGAGACGATGGAACTCGTCATCGAGGGGCTCGAGGACGCTCTCGACGACGGTCCGCTGGCCGCCGAGCCCGTCCAAGGCGCACTGCTGCGTCTTCACGACGCCAAGCTCCACGAGGACACCATCCACCGCGGTCCCGCGCAGGTCATCCCCGCGGTCCGCAACGCCGTCCACAACGCGCTGATCGACGCCGACATCAAGCTGCTCGAGCCGATCCAAGACGTCCGGATCGACGTGCCCAACGACTACATGGGCTCGGCGTCCGGCGAGATCCAAGGTCGTCGTGGCCGCGTCGACGACATGTACCAAGAAGGCGACCTGATGGTCGTCGAGGGCATCGCGCCCGTCGAGGAGATGATCGGGTTCGCCAGCGACATCCGCTCGGCGACCGAGGGGCGTGCCTCCTGGAACACCGAGAACGCAGGCTTCCAGGTCATGGCCGACAACCTCCAGCGCGAGCAGATCATGGAGATCCGCGAGCGCAAGGGCATGAAGCTCGAACTGCCCGAAGCGATCGACTACCTCTAAGCCGTCGACGCTCTCTCCGTCTTTCTCCCGTTTTCGCGGTGCATAGCCGTGCGGCTGCCGCGCCCGTTTCGAGCAGTCACTAACCGAGAGCCTTTTACGTCCGCGCCATCCAGCCACGAGGGGTCATGAACGATATACGCACCGGTCTGAGCTACGGTGACGTGCTCCTCGTGCCGAAGCGCTCGCCAGTCGACAGCCGCAGCGACGTCGATCTCTCGACGACGCTGACGCCGAACGTCGAACTGGAGACGCCGCTGGTCTCGGCAGCGATGGACACGGTCACGGAAGCCGAACTGGCAATCGAACTCTCGCGCGCCGGCGGCATCGGCGTCCTGCACCGGTTCCTCGAACCCGACGAGCAGGCTGCACAGGTCGAGGAGGTTGGCGCGGCAGGCGAGCAGGTCGGCGCCGCGGTCGGCATCGACGAGGACTACGTCGCCCGGAGCGAGGCGCTGGTCGACTCCGGCGTCGACGCGCTCGTCATCGACGTCGCCCACGGACACATGGAGCGGACGATCGACGCCGTCGAGACGCTCGCAGAGACGTTCCCCGAGACGGATCTCGTCGCAGGCAACGTCGCAACGCCGGAAGGCGTCGAAGACCTCGCGGCCGCCGGCGCCGACTGCGTGAAAGTCGGTATCGGGCCGGGGTCGCACTGCACGACGCGGAAGGTCGCAGGCGCAGGCGTCCCGCAGCTAACCGCGGTCGACGACTGTGCCGACGCCGCCGAGGAGGCCGGCGTGACGATCTGTGCCGACGGCGGCATCCGCACGTCCGGCGACGCCGTCAAGGCCCTGATGGCTGGCGCCGACACCGTGATGCTCGGGAGCCTCTTCGCCGGCACCCGAGAGGCCCCCGGTGCAGTCGTCGAGGTCGACGGCGCACGATATAAACGGGCCCGAGGGATGGCGACGACCGCCGCCGCCGAGGAGCGCGACGACAAAGAGGAGAACGTCCGCGCCGACGAGGGCGTCGAGTCGCTGACGCCGTACAAAGGCGAGGTCGGCGATGTCGTCCAAGAGTTCTGTGCCGGCATCCAATCGGGGCTGTCCTACTGTGGCGGTCACACGATCACCGACGCTCGCGCAAACGCCGAGTTCGTCCGCGTCGCCGCCAGCGCCAAAGAACGCGAAGGGTTCCACGCGGACCACGACTGGGAGGGCGTGAGCGTCGACAGCGAAGCGACCGAGTCGACGACGGACGGGTCGTCTACGACCGGCACAGCCCAAAGCGACGACTGATGACAGAAGACGGCGACCCGACGCGTGCACGGATCGAATAACCGAGTTCTTATACCTCCCACCCGTCATGGACGGGTATGACCACGGTCGCCGCACAGACGACGCCGGAGGTGTTCGGGCGCGCATGAGCGACGAAGAGGAAGACGAGGGTGCGCCCAGCACCGACGGCGGCGAAGACCTGCAGGCGTACACCATCCGGCTCGAACTCGTCGACGAGCCGGGCGAACTGCTCAACGCGTTAGAACCGATCTCCGAACGCGGTGGGAATCTCCTGTCGATCTTCCACGAACGTGGCAACCTCACGCCACGCGGCCACATCCCCGTCGAAGTCGACATCGAGTCGCCCCCGGATCGGTTCGAGGAGATCGTCGCCGCGCTTCGGGACGCCGGGATCAACGTCATTCAGGCCGGCGCAGAACGCTACAGCGAGGAGTTGACGGTGCTGCTCGTGGGCCATCTGATCGACACTGACCTCTCAGATAGCCTCCGACGGTTCCAGCAGTGCTCGCAGGCGTCGGTTGTCGACATGTCGCTGTCGGCGCCCGAAGGAACCGAGGAAATGTCGAGCGCGCGTCTTCGACTGGCGACCGAGGCCGACCGGGCCGAGCAAGTGCTCGAAACGATCCGCGAGATCGCCGCAGACAAGGACATCCGCGTGATCGAGCCACAGCTACCTACGGAGGGATCCCAATGAAACTCGCAATTCTCGGCGCCGGTGCAGTCGGTGGATCGGTCGCAGAACTCGCTGGCGGATACGGCCACGAGATCGTCGCTCTCGCGGATTCGAGCAGCGCGGTCGTCGACGAGGACGGCGTCGACACCGCGGCGGCACTCGACCGCAAGGCTGCAAACGGTGCGGTCGGCGGCGACGATCCCGCCGACGCGCTTGCAGCGGACTACGACGCGCTCGTCGAGGCGACGCCGACGACGCTCGGCGACGCCCAGCCCGGGTTCGATCACGTCGCGGCGGCGTTGGAGCGCGATCGCCACGTCGTGCTAGCCAACAAGGGACCCGTCGCCGAACGCTACGGTGAGGTCATGGCACTGGCCGACGACAGCGCCGGCGAGGTGCTGTTCGAGGCGACCGTCGGCGGCGCGATTCCGGTGCTCTCGACGATCTCCGACTTTGGCGCCGGCCAGATCACCGCCGCCCGGGGCGTTCTCAATGGGACGGCGAACTTCATTCTCTCGCGGATGGCCGCCGAAGGGTTGGATTACGAGCACGTCCTCGCGGAGGCCCAAGATCTGGGCGTCGCAGAGGCCGATCCGACCTTCGACGTGGACGGCACCGACGCCGCACTGAAGTGCGTGATCCTCTCGAACGTGCTATCGCGGGGCGAGCGCGAGTACGCTCTCGAGGACGCCGCTGTCGAGGGAATCGAGGAGATTCCCGGGACTGCGCTGGAGTTGGCCGCCGAGGACAATCGGACGATCCGGCTTATCGGCGAGGCGACGCCCGACGGCGTCACCGTCGGCCCGAAACTGGTGCCCAAGAACAGCGCGCTGGCGGTCACGGGTACGCGCAACATCGTCCAGTTCGAGACCGAACACGCCGGCCAGCTGAACGTGAGTGGTCGGGGTGCCGGTGGACCTGAGACCGCGTCGGCGGTGCTGGCTGACGTTGGTCGGTTGCCGCCGCTGGAGTAGGCTGCACGTAGCAGCAGAGCGGATCATTTTGCTGTACGACCGACACACAACAGCGCCGAAACAGCCGCGGCTCAAGTTGGCAATGTCACGTTCTCAATGCGGACCGCAGCGCGTACGACGTTTGTCATGACCGACTTGTCCGGCCGAGTAGCTGCCCGGTTCCATCCCGGTGCAGAACGTTCGCTGAGATGCGCGACCGGGGCATCGGGCGTGTGAGAGACACACAAACCGCAAGAAGGCGCCGGGGGTGGGGGAACACCGTATCGAAATGGTTTTAACCGCCTCGCGGCAAAGAGACGGATATAGCGCCTCTGCGCGTGAGATACCAATGAGCGACGAACAACATCAGAACTTGGCCATCATCGGCCACGTTGACCACGGTAAGAGCACGCTCGTCGGGCGACTCCTGTACGAGACAGGATCTGTCCCGGAGCACGTCATCGAACAGCACAAGGAAGAAGCCGAGGAGAAGGGCAAGGGTGGCTTCGAGTTCGCCTACGTCATGGACAACCTCGCTGAGGAGCGAGAGCGCGGTGTAACCATCGACATCGCCCACCAAGAGTTCAGCACGGACGCCTACGACTTCACCATCGTCGACTGTCCCGGCCACCGTGACTTCGTGAAGAACATGATCACGGGCGCGTCCCAGGCCGACAACGCAGTCCTCGTCGTCGCGGCAGACGACGGCGTCGCACCCCAGACCCAAGAGCACGTCTTCCTGGCCCGTACGCTTGGGATCGACGAGCTGATCGTCGGCGTCAACAAGATGGACCTCGTCGACTACGAGGAATCCAGCTACAAGGAGGTCGTCTCCGAGGTTTCGGACCTGTTCAAGCAGGTTCAGTTCAACTCGGACGACGCTTCCTTCATCCCGATTTCGGCCTTCGAGGGCGACAACATCGCCGAGGAGTCCGACAACACGCCCTGGTACGACGGCGAGATCCTGCTCGAGGCCCTCAACGACCTCAAGCCCCCGGAGCCGCCGACGGACGCGCCGCTCCGACTCCCGATTCAGGACGTCTACACCATCTCCGGTATCGGTACCGTCCCCGTCGGACGTGTCGAGACCGGCATCCTGAACACCGGCGACAACGTCTCGTTCCAGCCCAGCGACGTGGGCGGCGAGGTCAAGACGGTCGAGATGCACCACGAAGAGGTGCCCAAGGCCGAGCCCGGTGACAACGTCGGATTCAACGTCCGCGGCATCGGCAAGGACGACATCCGCCGTGGCGACGTCTGTGGCCCCGCCGAGGAGCCGCCGTCGGTCGCCGAGACGTTCCAGGCACAGGTCGTCGTCATGCAGCACCCCAGCGTGATCACGTCCGGTTACACGCCGGTCTTCCACGCCCACACCGCACAGGTCGCCTGTACGATCGAGTCCATCGACAAGAAGATGGACCCCTCCAGCGGCGAGGTCGCCGAGGAGAACCCCGACTTCATCCAGTCGGGCGACGCTGCGGTCGTCACCGTGCGCCCGCAAAAGCCCCTCAGCATCGAGCCGTCCTCCGAGATTCCGGAGCTCGGTTCCTTCGCCATCCGCGACATGGGTCAGACCATCGCGGCCGGCAAGGTCCTGAGCGTCAACGAGAAGTAAGATGCAACAGGCACGAGTCCGCCTCGCGGGGACCAACCCCGAGGACCTCGACGATATCACCGAGGATGTCCGCGAAATCGCGGACAAGACCGGCGTCGCGCTGTCGGGCCCGATTCCGCTCCCGACCAAGACGCTGGAGATCCCGGCCCGGAAGTCCCCCGACGGAGAGGGGACGGCCACCTGGGAGCACTGGGAGATGCGCGTCCACAAGCGTCTGATCGATCTGGACGCCGACGAGCGCGCGCTCCGTCAGCTCATGCGGATTCAGGTGCCCAACGACGTCAGCATCGAGATCGTCCTCGAGGACTGAAGCGACGGGTGCTCGCACGCCTCTCGCAGGCTGTGCGTCGCCGTCGCCATCCACGCGTTCGATCTCGGCGTCGTTTTCGCTACGACCGGTAGCGACTGCGACGCGGAACCGATCTCGCTCGACTCACGTTTCTCCGATCGTTTTTGTAACTCGCTCTCCTAGATGCGGTACATGCGAACCAGTCCGACGATCGAGACGCTTGGTGTCTTCGCGGTCGTGTTTGCTCTCCAGCAAACGCTCACGCTCGTCGACGCCGGGCTGTCATTCGCACTGTTCGTCCTCTCGGCGCCGCTGGACGTGCGACCTTGGACGGTCGTGACGAGTGTCTACGCCCATACAGGCTGGCAACATCTCCTCTCAAATTCGATCGCACTGGCACTGGTCGGGTTCGCGCTCGAACGCCGGACGACACGCTGGCGGTTTCACACGTTTTTCATCGTCACAGGTGCAATCGCAGGCATCTTTCAGGTCGTGTTCAATCGGCTGCTGTTACAGCTCGGGCTTGTCGAACACCAAGCGCTCGTGCTCGGCGCCAGCGGGGCCGTCTTCGCACTGTTCGGGTACGTGATCGCTGGAAACCGACTCACGGGCGGGCTGCTCGACCGGATCGGCCTCGATCCACGCTGGCAGGCGTTGCTGTTCGGAGTTGCTGCCGTGCTCGTCACGCTAGCGACGGCTGCACCGGGCATCGCGCTGGTCGCTCACTTTGTCGGCGTCCTCCTCGGGTTCGCGGCCGGACGGATGAATCTATTGCGTCCGACCGATCCCGAGCCTGATACACCACCGATGCCGGAGTACTAACGCCGTGGGAAGCACTCGCGCTCGTTCGGCGAAACGCAAGCCTGAAATACCGCCCGCGGGTTATACGTTGATGTCGCGGGCTCGTAGATCAGTGGCAGATCGCTTCCTTCGCAAGGAAGAGGCCCCGGGTTCAAATCCCGGCGAGTCCATCCCGATTTTGGTGTCTGTCGAAGTATTGCCGTAGCGCCCGCTCTCGGCGCTGATACCGTATTCTACAACCCCACCTACGCCCGTAGAAACCCGTCTCGAAATCGAGTGATTGCGGGCGCGGGATTCGCCCCGGCGCTGTCGGGCGATTTAATCGAAGGTTTCCGGGGGTGGTCGGCATGACGATCGCCCCGTGGTCGGCACCGACCAGTACCGACTGCCTCCACTGCGAGGCCCACGTTTCGAGCGACTTCCGGCGCGTCTACGGCGACGCCGACGACCGCGCCCATCGTTGCCCACGGTGCGATACGTGGGTCCGGCTGCAGGAGGGAAGCGGCGCCGGACTCGACGTACCGACGCCCGATCCTGAAACGTCGCTCGGCCGCCATGGCGGCGATTCGGCCGAGGGGTGGTCGGCGTGACGCCCACAGACGAGACTGCGTGTGAAGCCTGCGGATCGACGCCCGCCCACGAGCGTCCCACAATGGGGCTGTGGCTGTGTGAAGGCTGCCACGACGCCGGCGTCCGGGCGTATCTTGACGCGACAGTCGGCCGATCAGGAGGTGACGGGCAGTGAGTTCGCAGTCGCGGACGGCCAGCTCGAAACGCGCGGGCGAGCGCGCCGAAGGGAACGTGATCGACGCCGTGCCCGAGCTGGCGCACCTGCCGGATACCGAGGTCGAGCACGTCGACGCCGAGGTCGAGACTGCGATCTCGCCCCGGCCCGCCCTGCCGACCGTTGCGCTGCCGGTGGTCGAACAGGGAACGCTCGTCGAGATCAAGAGCGCGATGGTCCGCCTCGACAGCGGTGGGCATGGGCGCTTCTACCTTCGGCGTGAACAGCACAAGGCAGTCCTCGACGCTGAAGGCGTCTACCTGTTCGCCGTCTGCGAGCCGACGCCCGACCGCGCGATTCTCGCACTGAAGTTCGTCCCAGCAACCTCGATCGACGACGTAGTGAGTTCGTGGCGTCGCGCCGGTCCCGATCGGCCGGAGTACACACAGTTGCGCTGGGGTCGAATCTTCGACGCCGACGAGATCGGCGCCGCTGCTGGAGGTGATCGGCGTGGCGAGTGAGCCGTCCGACCGCAATCGCGCCGCTGAGTTCGACGCGCCCGAGGCTGGCGAGCGCGGTATCCCCTTCGACGCGGTCTGTACCGGCTGTGGACAGGTCCGGGTGAAGCGGGCCGACGAGGATCCGGACAACCCCACGTCGTTCAAGCACGTCTGCCACAAGTGCCAGAAGTCGACGTGGTGGAACCCGATCCGGACACTGACCGGCCTGATGCGCCAGAACGGCCATCCAGCGGTTGAGGGCGGTGATCGGTCGTGAGCCACGTCCGAACGTCACCCCACGAACTCGAAGGCAACTTCAATTTCTTCGAGCATGGGCTTGGGCCGTACTGGGCCGTCTCGAAGCTGCTATTCGACGGGTTCGACGGCGATTCGGACGTGCTCGACGCCGAGATCGGCGGCGAGGAGTGGACGGTCGAACTCCGGTACCAGAAGGGCGGTATCGCGCCCCGGCCAGAAGACAGCGACGGGATCGAACGCCTCTACGAGTTCCGGATCGGCATGAGCGGCCGCGGCGAACGCAAGATCAACTTCCACGTCCGCCCGCGGTTCGCCGGGATGGAACACTACGAGAGTGGCGACGAGATCACGTCGCCGTGCGACCACGACCAGTACGCCAACGAAGCAACGAACGTCCGCTTCAGCGGGAGCAACATCGAACCGGATTCGTACCCGGTGCTGCTCCGGAAGGCCGTCCAAGCGCTCGCCGAGGCCGCCGAGATTCGGGTGAATCCGAACTACTTCGTCCAGCTCCACGAGACGAGTAACATCACCTCCTACGAGCGCTACGTCCGCGTTCGGCGCACTATGGCCAAGAAGTACGTCCGCTCGACCGGCGCGATGCGACGGATTCTCGAATTGCTGGCCCAGATGGAAGGGTCGGACACGGTCTACAAGCCGGGGAACTCCGGACCGAACGAGGATATTGTGGGCTACAACCACCGTCTCGTCCTGCCGAAAGCCGATGCCCGCGAGTTGATCCCCATGCACACCCGCGGGAAGCAGCTCAAGCACTACCACCCACAGTACGTGAACGGCGACGAGGAGAACCCGCTGCACCATCCGAAGATCGGCGTCTTGCTGAAGAAATCGCTGAACAAGAGCCGCGCGTTCGCGTGGAGCGAGCGCGATGGGCTCCGGCAGGAGATCGACGAGACGCTGATCAACACGCTCCGGTGGTCGGGCATCCCGATCGGCGCCGACAGCACCACCTTCGTCGCCGATGACCACTTCAACGCGACCGCGGCCGACGAGTCGGTCGAGTTCTACGAGGACCCCACGCCCGAGATCGAGGCCCAGCAGGAAGCGCTGCTGGTGACGACGCTGCGGGAGATGACCGACGCCGATGTCGACGTGCTCGAAGCGCTGGTGTCGGACGGCAGCGGCCAGCACCCGCAGGAGTTGGCCAACAACGCCGAGCGCGGTATCTCGACGCTGTACCGGGCGCTCGACCGCCTCGATGGGCTGGTCCACAACGACAACGCCTCGGTCGAGTTCGTGAGCCGGAAGATCGAACAGGAGATCGCCGGGATCGTCGATAGCACCGAGCATCGGATCGAAAACGCGGCCGACCGCGCGGCGAAGCTCATGAACGTGAACGCCCGGCAAGCGGCGTCGAGCGCGTTCCAGAAGTGGATGCAGAAGTACACCGCGAGCTTCGAGTTCGACGAGGACCGCGGCGAGCGTACCGTCCGGATCGACACGCTGCTGGGCGAACTCAAATCGTCATCGTTCCCCTACATCGCCGACGTGATTGACGCGGCGAAGACGGCGTGGGTGAAGGACGGCCGTGATCCGCGCGATCTTCGAGAAGCGTGGGTCGAGTGGCTGAACGCCGACGGCGATCGGCGCCGCTCGAAGCTGTCGACGCTCACCCGGTAGCGCCGCCCTCGGTAGTGGCAACACTGTTCTTCGGTCGGGTTTCTACAAGCGAGCTTGTGCTTTTCAGCTGGTTGCGGACAACTTAGGATTAGTTGCGCCCAGCGGCGTCGACGCGATCGAGGCGCTCGACGCCAGCTCGGCACCGGGGGATTCCCGCCCGGCGGGAGATCCCCCTTAGGAAGTGTGCCTAAGGGCACCCGGCGGAAAAAGTACCACAGCCCCCGCAGACTCCAGTTGAAACACTCGAAACACTCGTCATGCAGGACAGGAAGATGACTTCTATGTCATCACCATACAAGACCGGACTTTATTGTCATGGGACAAGTTTGAGTAGAGTAGTTGAATGAGATGGAGATCGCTTACGGTGCTGAGTTTTGCGTCTCTATTTTCATATGGTACTGCAGTTTTTATTCTTGTAACCCCGATGGCGATTTTAGGACATCTCTTGGGATCTGCAGGACCGGCTTTCACCCTGATCATTCTGCTATTTTCAATACCGTTAGTTGCCTTTCTTTTCTCATTTATTACACATGCAATCATAATCTCATTCATAACGCTTAGATCCAGCCTTCGATACTACTGGGCGAGACACACACCTCCCTACTTTATTGAGAAGTCTGATCTTCCAGTTCGAAAACCAGAGTCGCAGGAGATCTTAAAAGAAATGACTCAGCTATTCTCGTCTCTGGTTAAAATATACGCTTTTTCTGCCACATCGTCGATATACATAGCTGTACATGAGCCGAAGATCATCTCAGTGGTGTTCAAGTCAGATGTTGTCGAGATCTTTCTCATCATTTTCCTTGCTATTTTGCAAGTGCCTATTGCTGTTCTTGATTTTGGCCTCCTCCCACAGACACTTACAACAACGCCCAACAATCTCGCAATAATACTTTTACTCATCATTTTCCCGATGCCAATAATGACAATGATAATAGACAACCTCATATACTATATGGAACAGGTTTATTTAAATAACATTATATTATATTTCCCTGACAGTGAGATCGACCCGTCATTAAAACAACAGGCAATAACAACCACTGGAGTTATTTCGACAGTCACAGTATGTCTTGTGGCACTCTCATATTTAACACTCTGAGCACGTGTATCCTGTCATAAAGAGACTTCGTAACTAATAGTTCGGTCCGTTCTTGCACAATTCTTAAATGACTGTGGCACCTATAACATCACATGGTGAAGTATTGGTGCAAGAACTGTCAGGCATGGTTAGAAGAAGAAGATGTTTCTGAAAAGATAGAGCAAGCAAAGCGCGGCACTCCCCCCGGAACTGTGTATATCCATGATAGTTGTGGGAATCACGTAGAGCGGGCCGATGAAAATTCAGCGGTATAGTCACCCTATATATTAAATATATCTGGTAGGTCTATTTTAGCTTGTTGCGTATCCCGGTGATCGCCGCCACCGTGCCACTGGATTAGCGGGAGATCGCCCGCGCGAACCATCTTGTCGTCGAGCACGGTACAGCCTGAGCGCCCGTGTGGCCGGTACACCACGAAACAGTACCAGCCGTCAGCCCGCCGAAGCCGGTCGTGGTACTTCCGATAGATCTTGAAGTTACCCGGCTGGCCGTCGGCGTGCTCGACCATCGTGCTCTTGATTTCGACCGGCGTTCCGTTCTGAAAGCGCGCGTCGTGCCAGCTCGCGCGGTCGAGATCGAACCGGCGCTTCTTGGCCATCCGCTTCTCGCAGATCGTCCCGAAGTGGTTCGCTCGGTGGGACCGACTCATCGCGCACCACGCGCTCGCCGCGCGCCGATATATATACGCCTCCGCTGGGTGCTCGACGCCGCGCCCATCGGAGTCGCTCGACTCCCGGCAGGGAGGCGAGCACGCGGTGGGCCAGCACGTTCTCTAAAGGGGGGTCGGTTGAACTTGCAACGTTGGAACCCCGATGCCGTCATGCTATCACTCGGTCGACGGTTTCAACCCACTCGCGCTTCTCTCGGTCGCCCTCGTCGTAGTCGTCGAGCCAGTTGTAGACCGTCGTGTTGCTGAAGGGTACGAACTCGGCGGCCTGATTCGGCGTCATGCCTTGATCGCGCACGCACGTTTTGATGGTCCACATGGCGACGCGCTTGATGTCGTCGCGCTCCAGATCGTCTGTGGCGGGTTCGTCGTTCGACGGGGCTTGCCACGACCACTCGCTTGCCTCCTTGGTGTTCATCGACCAGTCGGTCGGCGGGATGCCTTCGAGCGGGCGTGGGTCCACGTCGACGAGCTTCCCGCCCGAGATCCGGTCGGCGACGACCGCTTTCTTCTTCGATTGCTTTTTGATAATCGTCCCGACGCGCCACAGCATCGGATGAATCGAACTCTCGTCGTGGCCGATGTAGATGAGAGCGCCGCCGTACTTGCGGATCTTGAACACGAGCGGCCCCATCAACTTCCGCACGAGGTGGCCGTCCTCACCGGTTCCGCTGGCGTTGCTGGAGAACTCGTCGCCGATGAACAGCTTCGGTTGCTGGGAGTTCTCGACAGGATCGCCGTCCTGTTCGACCCACTCGGTCAGCAGCGGGTAGTGGGGAATGTAGCCGTCCTCAACCGAACCGTCCTCGCGGACCCAGTCGTCGTTGCGCGAGAGCGTCCGGATATTCGAGCCCACAAGGAGATCGCCGTCGACCCAGCGCTGTCGGAGCTGGCCCAACAGCCCAGCGAAGTCTGACTTGCCGGCGCCCATCTCACCGAGCACAACGATCACCGGCGCCGGGCCGGCGACGAGTTCCTGCATTCGCGTGACGGTTTTGATACCGGCCATGTCGGCGTGCTGGGACGGATCGCCGACGTAGTGTTTCAGCGTCACCGTGTCGCCGTTCTGCATGGCGTTGCGCGCCGTCTCGCTTCCCTCAGCGCGTAAGATATCGCGGTTCTTCTGGACGCTCAGGTAGTCCGCGGCAGGCTTGCCGGTCCACCGGTCGGCGTCGTGGTGGATCGCCCGCATCGTCATCTGCCGATCGACCTGTTCGTCCCGGACGAAGCCCGAGTGAGGCAACACTTCGTCGGGATCGCGTTCCAGATTGCCCTGCTGGAACTCGCGGAAGCCGCCGACTGTGTAGTTGTCCTGTTCGTCGGTCATTTCTCCAGATCACCCTCCGGTTCCAGTCCGGCGAGTTCTCGCGCGTGTTCAAGGTCGTCGGCTTCCTCAAGTACCTGTGCGACCGTCTCCTGAACGATGTGAGGGAGTTGGGTGCGTAGCGCGGTCGCCTTCATGGCTTCCTGCTCTAGCTGTTGTCGCTGTTCGCGTTCTGCCTCCCTGAGTAGGTCATCTACTGTCATTGGTCGGTCCCTCCGTCGGTGGCTGCCTGTTCAGACGAGAGCGTTGCTGGCGGACCGTGGGGCGCGTCGTGTTCCTCGGCGTAGTCTTCGACGTAGCCGCCAATGTCCTCGATCTCCTCGACAGCATTGTCCTCGGCGTCGTCTTTGGCGTCCTCGAAGCGTTCCTTGACGGCCGTCTTGGGGTTCATCAGCCCGCGCTCGTCGGCCTCGGCTTCCTCGTTGATCACGTCGCTCTGGATCTGGAGCCCCATCTTCGAGATACGGCCCCGAAGCCGGTTGAGTTCCAGATACGCCTCGACGAGATCGCCGTGAACATCGTCGAGCATCGCCTTCGTCGTGACGAGTTTTGAGTCGGCCATCTGGCTCATGTAGCACCCGCGAACGGTCAGGTTCTCAGTGTCCTCGAACCAGTTGAACTCGCGCACCTCGAAGGCGTCGCCATCGTTGCAGAGGTATGGGCTTGGGCCGTCGACGGTCTTCTCCGACCAGACGCCGGGCTCGACGTAGAACTTCCGGCGCGTGTCGGTCTGGCCGTTGATGTGGTAGACGGTGATCATGTTCCGATTGCGTAGTGCTCGGGCACCCGTGACGAACAACCCAACCAGTGGCGGCCCGAGCAACAGGAGCGCCGCGAAGATCCCGCCGACGATCGGCGGGATGCCCGGCAGGCTGGGCTTGAACCAGACGAACAGGATGCCGACCGAGACGGCCAGCCCCGCCGCGAGGAGCTGGCCTTCGGCCAGCAGGTAGGTGAGCCGGTCGGACCATCCACTGAAGGTGCCACTTGTCTCGGTCATGCTTCGATCACCCCGGTGTTCTCCGAACGGACCACGTACCACGCCGAGAGCGCCGCCAGAACGATCGTCATGATGACGCCAGTGAACAGTCCGGACTCCCCGCCGAACGTCTTCAGCGGGTTCGCCTGCACGTCCTCGGTTGCTGTCGAGATGACCGCGCCGCCTTGCTCGGCTTCGCGCGCCGTCTCTGACATGATCCCGACGCCGGCGCCGTCGCGTTGGTAGACCGTGAACGTCACCGAGGTCTCGCCCGACGTGATCACCTTCTCGGAGTAGGCGAACCGCTTGCTGTCCTTACTCCAGTCGCTGGCCTCGGTCAGACCGATTGTTTGGGGCGAATCCGCCTCGGACCAGAAGGTGAGGGTAAACGTCCCCTCGGCGTAGCTCCAGTCCGTCACGCACGTCTGCGAGTCTACCACGCGCTCGCAGGTCACGTCCGTCGACGCGTTCGCTTCGATCTGTGTGGCCGCGCTCGCGTTCGCCGTGGATTCCTGCGCGATCGCGCCGCCCGCGCCCATGCCCATCGCCAGAACTGCCGCTGTCGCCAGCAGCAGCGCGAAAAATAATCGACGCATGGGTTAGGTCCAAGGCAGCAGGTCGGTCACGAGACTCACAACCAGCAGAATCACCGCGCCGACTATCACGAGCCCGACGAACGGACTCCCGCCGAATCCGGGCACGTCCACGTCCCACGTCGGGAGTGTGAGATTGGTATCGTTGTCCCCGCCCTTGACGTTCTGCTCTTGCTGTTCCAAATCTTGCTGGAGTTCCAGAACCCGCTGAGTCAACTTCTTGATATCGCTGCTGTTGTAGGTGCTATAGTCGTTTTCCTGCCACGAGAGATTACCCACCTCGTTTCCATCGCCGTCGACCGCTTTGGTGATGTTCAGGTGGCCGCGCACATCGATGATCGACCCGTTCTGAGTGGCGATCGCTTGGACTCCGCCGACCTGCCCAGAGTAGTATTCGGTGCCGATCTCGAAGCTTCCCGAGGCGGGCATCTGATCGCTGAACAGGATTCCTTTGACCGTCTTCTCCTGCTCGACTGTCGCGTTTTCAGCAATTCCGTGTAACACCTCGACACTCACGTTGCTGACATTCTTATTGATTCCATGATCCCAGTCCTGCACCGAGACGTTCGTGGTCGTGTAATCAGGGACCAGCCACTTTTCTTCAGGAGCCTGAACGCTGGTGTGGTCCTCGAAGTTGACCCGAACCTCATAGACACTCATATTGCTTGCCGTCAGGTTTTGCCCAGTGTCGATTTCGACAGGTAAAGAGCCATTCACGCCGGAAATGCTGGTGCTGTCGTGTCCCGGCGGGGTTGCTTTCACGCCGTCGATGACAACAGTCTCTTTCTGCACCTGATCTATCGCAGTCGAGTCCAGTCCCAGCTGGGCGAGCGTCGCAATCGCCAGCGAGTAATCGCTCGTGTTGGCGATCGAGGAATCAGACATCTCCTCGACCAGCAGCGACGGAGGGAGCAGGTCCGATGTCGAGATCGTGCCGTTGTCCAGACCGTTCCATATTGGGTCAATGGTCTGGTCGATATTGTTTTTCAGATATGCTGAAGATTGATTCATCTCGTGGAACTGATCTCCCCAATTAGAGGCGTAGAACACAGGCCGAGATTTGCTATATACGTCTGTCTTCTGCCACTGGATATAGACCCGTTCTCGGTAGGTGTCAACTTGGTTGTTTACTTGGTCGAATTCGAACGTCTCAGAGTAATTACCCGGCTTATCAAACGGATCGAACACTCTCGACCCATATTTCTCATTCGTGTATTTCCAGTCAATCCCGAGCGTCTCATACTCGTAGGTTGAACCATTCGCAAGAGTGACCGTCTGGTTAACCATGCTCCCATTAAGCCAGTAATCCATGTAGGTCGCACCAGTCAGATAGAACATCTGATTATTGAGGTCGTCGTCAGTGGTGCTGAGATTAGCATTATACTGGAATTGAGCAGCATGAGACTCATACCGGTTGAGCAGATTTACCTGCATTCGAGAATAGTAATTCTCGATGGTCATATTGGCCCGCTGGCGGGCGGTTGACCGGGTTGTGCCGTTCGCGTAGGAGTTGGCAATATCCTCCCGTGCGAACCCGTCCGCAACCATCCGCGAGTCTTGCAGATAGTTGTTATAGAGGCCAGCTAGGAACTGCTCGTTCTCGTAGCGAGCGTTCGCAGTGTACCAGAGTTCGTTTCGGCGTTCCTGTGTGCTCAGGTCGTCCATCCGCTCGACCTGATACTCGACACACCCGAGTTCGTGAACGCCGACGATGTCCATCAGGTGCCGCGCGTCGGAACAGGCGTCGGCCGCCGTCTCACCGGTCTGTGCCGAGGCTGTTCCGGCGACCGGACTCACGGCGAGCGAGCCGACGAGCAGCACGACGAGCAGAAGTGATCGAGCGCGGTGGGCTGTGGGCCGTGCCACTCAGACCACCCCCGCCGTCGCCGCGATCAGGCCGCCGGTCCCGGCCAGCGCGGTCGCCGCACCCGAGAGCGCGAGGAACGCGACTGTCCACTTGTCGATCTGTGCAATATCGTCCGAAATATGGTCCGTCATGAGTTGTGAGTCGGGTTTCCGCGATCTACTTGTAGGCGATAATCCAGAAGCCGGCGCCGTTCAGCATCACCATGAACACGCCGATGTACCACGCCGCGCCGACGGCCACCGAGACGGCCGGCACGAGCGCGATCAGGATGTTCAGAATCACCATCAGGAGGACGATCACCGTCTCGATGTCGGTCAGGTCCTCGCGCGTCGTCTGGCCGTTCGTGATCCACGCGATGAAGATCACCGCCATCGTCACGACGAACGACCACGTGATCTCGGTGCCGTGGGCGGCGTAGAGTGCGTCACTGAACGACCACTGGTAGGGGAACGTCCCCGTCTGCAGGGTGAACAACTTCGTCATGGCGATCGTTGCCATCACGAAGATCGGGGAGAGGACGCTGTCTGTGAGGTCAATACCGTTCTCCCGGCGAACGCCGGACGGAACCATATTCTCTGGTAAGTTCAATGCCATGCGAACACGGCGGCTATCCGCTGCATTATCAAACTCCGGATTTCGGGGATAGCGTGGCGATGCCGTGGCCACAGTACAAACCATTAAGTGCAATCGGGTAGCCGCCGATTCCGTCGATGTTCAGAAAGCTCTGTGACCGCGACGGAACGCCGATGGTCTCGCTCGACAAAGGAGAACTGCGATTAGACGGTATTGTGGATGCTGACGGCGAGATTCCGGAGGATCAGAAAATGTACGTCAACCGCGTGGCCGAAGGCGCGTATCTCGTGCGCGCGGTCGACGGCGACGACATTCCCGAGGTTGGCGATGCGCTGTGACGCCAGCCCGCTGGAACCCGGTCTTCAGCCCCGACCCCACGGAGTCCGGCGCGGATTGAATGGCAAACCCGGATTGATGTATTTTTGCGGGGGCCACCCCACCGCAGGAGTACATCAAACGCGGGCGATCTCCGGCGCCGATCACCGCGATGGGCATGGGCGCCGAGCACCGTTTATGAATAGCGGCCGAGTTCGTCACTCCCGAGCGACGGTTTCGGCCGGTTTCGAGCAGCGGTACATCAATCGGTATTTATGAGCCACTACAGCTACCCCCTGAACGACGAGCGCGAGCGACTCCTCGGCCAGCTCGAAGGCGCGACTGATGCAAACACTCGTGCCGACGCGATCGACGCCGCGATCCGGCACTATCTGGAGGATAAGGAGAATCGGCAAGAGCACTGGCGGGAGTTCACGCCCGAGCAACTGGAACTGTTGAGCACGTCGGAGTTGTCGATATCGTACTACCCAAAAGTTCGATAGGCACCTAGACAAAGATCCGTTGAGTCGGATACCTGCTGCTGGTGATCGAGTTCTTTGAAAAATGAGACTAGTGGGGATTATCCACTAACGTCGTATTCGTGCGTCGAGAGTTCCGTGGACTGACTTCCATCAGACGACTGCCAAGTGAGCGTTGCGGTGCCCGTATCACTGGATACCTCAAAGCTGGCAGATTGCCCAGCCGTCCATGATGAGGCATTGTTGTCCAGCGTGAATGCACTCGGCACCATGTTGTCAGCATCGAGTGTTATTTGGCTAGGGGAATTAACAGTGTCACCGCCTCCGTGGGAGGTAGTGACCGTTCCTGCGTTCCCGTCAAAGGTATTTGTTGAGTTATCACTCCAGTCCCACTGCACCTGTGGCGCGCTCTCTTGACTACCACCGATGTCGAGGACGAACGCCCCAATCACAGCGGCCAGAATGACAGTTATCGCAACCATCAGGATGACGCCGATAACCGGCGAGACGGCGTCATCGTCGGTGAAGAGTTCCTTCAGATCCATCTTAGTAGTTGTACTCGTGACTGGTCAGTTCCGTAGACTGGCTACCATCTGAGGATTCCCAGACTAGGGACGCAGTACCCGATGCGCCAGAACCGGGCGTGACTGCACCTGCGTCACCTGCTGTCCAAGTCGAGCCACCCCCCATAGTATCTAATGTTTTGTCATTGAAGTTCCCATTGGAGTCGGTGATGGTGATCTGGCTCGGACTGTTAACGGTGTCACCACCGCCGTGAGCAATCTGAAGCGAGTAGTCAGTGCTTCCGCCACTTGCGGTGGTATTGTCCGACCATTCCCACTGAACTTGCGGTGCACTCTCCTGACTGCCACCGATGTCGAGGACGAAGGCCCCGATCACGGCGGCCAGAATGACGGTTATCGCAACCATCAGAATGACGCCGATGACCGGTGACACAGCGTCATCGTCGGTAAATAGCTGTTTGAGTTTCATTGTTTTGATCGTTCACGCCGGGTGAACGACGGCAAAGACTTTATCATAAGCCTAAGTGGCTCATGACGAGGAACGAAGGGATTTGTGATCCCATCCCTTACCTCAGATGTCCCTTCTGTCGCGGTTCCGGCGTTACAAGTCACATATGAGCTATCCGTAATAAATCCATCCCTAACAATGACAGTCCAATACGTAAATAGGTCAATTCGAACCTATACTGCAATAATCAATGCCTAATCCATCGCTGATCACCGACGCCGATCTCGCCCGCACCTACCACAGCGGGGCGTACGAAGATCCGTACGAGCGCATCGAGGACTACCGACGCGTGATCGAGTACGCTGCAGAACATCCAAACCGGGGTTCGCAGGCCATCGCCACCGCCTTGGAGTTGCCCCGCGGTCGGATTCGCCCGTGGGTCGACAGCGACGCGAAGCCCGATCCGATGCGCGGCGTCGAGGCCGCCGAGCGCAACGGGTGGCTTCGGTTGGCCTACGACGACCCGGAGTTTCGGGCGTTGAATCGACTCGTCGCGTGGGTGTTCTCCGGCGGTAGCATCGCAGAAACGAACTTCACGCCGAAGTTCACGGTCGAGTCCGATGCCGAAGCCGATCAGCTTCGGTCGGACTTCGAGACGCTCGGCGTCGAGCCCACGACCGAGCGCGACGACGACCCCGATCGGGCGACCGAACTCCGGCCCACCGAACACGGGACCGTGCTTGGGCGCGTGTTGCACGTGCTCGGGGCGCCAGTCGCCCACAAGAACCCGGACGCGACGATCTCGCTTCCGGCGTACCTCGACGACGCTCCCGACGTGATCCGGCGGGACTTCGTCGACGTGTACCTTTCGAATCGCGCCGTCGACTTCGAGGACAAGCGGATGCTACAGGTCACTGAACAGCGTTCGTCGGAGTTCCTGAACGAACTCGCCGCGCTATTCGAGGATGTTTCGGGCGAGTCCGTGAACGTCTCGGCGACGAACGTCTACCTCTCGGCAGCGGCCGCGGAAGCGCTGTGCGAAAAGTAGCGACTCAGTCGGTGCTCGCGTCGCGCTCGCCTTGGAGGTACGCCCGACCGCGCTCGGTGATCTCGAAATGCGAGCTGTAGTCTTCGTGGCGAGCCACGTACTCGCGCGCTTCGAGTTCTTCCAGTGCGGATTTGATCGTTCGATAGGACGGCTGTAGCTCAGTGTCGAGCACGCCGATCGGGACCGCGATCTCGTGCTCGTCGAGAAATTCGAGGACGGGGTCAGTCGCCGAGTTCATCCACGGACCCCGTTGTCGCCGCGCCATTGACCGTCCTCACTCCCACTCGATACTTACCGAGTTTGGTTCTTAGCTCGGTTTTCTATTTTGAGTGCGGATATTGCAGTTTAGACTGCAATCTATAAGTGACTGGCATGGAAACCCAGTGGATACGGAAGCTACACGGCCCCGTCGCTCGGCGTCGGGATTCCGTGAGAATCGCGGACCCGGTGTATGGGCACCGGCCCGCTGTGGCCTCCGTAGCTACGATACGGAAGCATGACCGGATTACAGCACTCGGGGTATAAATTCCCCGCTCGACAGGAGGTATCGCCGCCGACTACTTTCACCGACACCCGCCGAAGCGATTGCGGTGGGCTATGGGCGTCGCCCCCGGCAGATCGGCGTTTCAGTCGCTGGACTGTTCAGTTTCACTTTCACCCTCCGGCCTTGACTGACTCCTTTAGTACCACATTCCAAACTGGTCAGGTGGACATGTCGGTGACGATCAATACAGACGACGACGCAGACCGCTGGAAGTGGGTATGTCCACAGGGCCATCGGACGTGGGAGCCGACGAACTACCACTTCTGGTGCGCCGAATGCGCGAAGAATTGGAGCCACAACGAGGATCTCGATCCGGAGTTCGACGAGCTGCGGAACAAGAAGACCGGCGAGACGGTGACGCGCGACGAGATCGTGCTCATGACGCCCGCCGGTCCCTACGAACACACGGGTGGTTCGGCGTGAGCGGCGACCTGCAGCCACTCGGTCCCGAGGAAGGCGTCGAGCGATTCCTCCAGCATCGAGAGCCTTCAGTCAGAGAGAGCACGCTACAGAATGCACGCACGCGGCTGGCGGCGTTTCTCGACTGGTGCGAGGAACGAGAAATTGAGAACCTGAACGAACTGACTGGGCGGGACTTGGCAGACTTCGTGGCGTGGCGTCGCGGTGATCTCGCGGCGATCACACTCCAGAAGCAACTGAGTACGATCCGCGTCGCGCTCCGGTGGTGGGCTGACATCGAGGCCGTGTCTGAGGGGCTGGCCGAAAAGATCCACGCGCCCGAGCTACCGGACGGTGCCGAATCCCGCGAGGTGTTTCTCTCGAAAGACCGGGCCGAAACGGCACTCGCGTACTACTCACAGCACCACTACGCGAGTCGAGAACACGCCCTACTCGCCCTGCTGTGGCGAACAGGGATGCGGCGCGGCGCCGCTCGTTCGATCGACGTAGGAGATCTGGAACCGGACGAGAACGCAATCCGGCTTGAACACCGTCCGGAGACGGGAACGAAGCTCAAGAACGGAGAGGATGGGGAGCGATGGGTGTTCCTCGGTCCGCGCTGGTTCCAAGTGCTCGACGACTACGTCTCGAATCCGGACCGGACCGAAGGATCCGACGACTACGGCCGTCGGCCGCTATTCACGACGCAAGACGGCGGTCGGCCTGCCGGCGGAACGATCTACAAGTGGGTGATCCGGTCGCTGCATCCCTGTATGTACGACGAGTGCCCGCACGACCGGACGCCGAAGTCCTGCGAGGCACGCAGTCGCGCTGGGACGGTCAGCCAATGCCCGTCGGCGCGATCTCCCCACGCCGTCCGCCGCGGCGCGATCACGACGCACCTGAACGACGACGTTCCTCCCGAAGCCGTCAGCGAGCGCATGGACGTTTCGCTCGACGTTCTGTACCAGCACTACGATGCCCGTACCGAGCGCGAGAAGATGGAAGTTCGAAAGCAACACGTCAACAACTGAAATTATGAACGCAAACATCGAAGCCAACCCGCGAAATCGCTGTAGGGCACCTTCCCGGCGAGTCCACTCGTCTCACTGCATCCGACTCGTTTCCTCGCCGACTTCTCGTTCGCGCCGCTCACGAGAATCCCGACGAGTCCATCCCGATTTTGGTGTCTGTCGAAGTATTGCCGTAGCGCCCGCTCTCGGCGCTGCTTCTGGTGGTGTTCGGCGTGGCGAGTGAACAGGCTGGAAGCGTTGCTCAGTTCGACCGCGCTTCACGTTGCTGCTCAACAGCATCTAAAATCAGATCGACCGCTTCCCAAACCTTCCCGTCGGAATAGAGGTTTTCAACAGCAGCAACGGCCTCTTGATCTTCCAGAATATCTTCTTCGAGGTAGCGCTCAACAACTTTCTCGGCGTGGTGCCGAGAATTGTTTCTTTGATTGTTGTGGGCGGGACCACTTGCCATATCTGACACAATCAGTTACTGGTTTTCAAAAGTTCGCCCTAAATGAGTATGCCATCATGATATAACAGCCTCATATATTAGGAATCGAAATAGTTCTGGCTCTCCCGACATGTCAGTATTATCCAGTCTCTCCGGGGAGGCATCGTTGAGTCGGATTTTACCCCGAATCCGATAGCAAAGCCAATCGCATCTAGTCAGGCGTTGAAACGCGTCGAGGTTGCGGTCGATGGGCCAACACCGATGGAACGACGAAACGACCGTCAGTGGAAGACAACTTGACCAAACAAAGTAGGCGTTAATAAGTGACTCGACATAAAAAGCCATTTACTGTCCTATACGAAATTCTAGTTCGCGGTGGTCGGGGGAAATGGCTTCCGCGCGTCTATCCACGTAGCTCATGAGTGTAGTACGCAGGTGACCATCTGCGGGCGGATGGGAATCCGCCACTCGATTCGAAAGTACTACGAAATAAGTGTTCACAAATACATAGATATCGATCAGTAACGCGACGTACGAGCACAATTCTGATATATGTCTGGTTCCTACGTACGGCTGCCAGCGCGGCGCTGGGATACCACCACAGACGGATCGAGCATCCCCATCCCTGACAGTATCCTTGCGTGATGGTATCGGGTGTAATACGCGGAATCGGCCGCGGGCGGGATGATAGCCCCGCCACCCCGTGTTTCCACTTCTGACGCCGCGACTGTGCTGAGTCAGAGAGCGCCGTCGGAACGTAAAAGTACCCGCCGTCCGGTCGTTGGGCTATGCTCGACAGGGTGCTCGGCCGCGCGTCGCTCAAAGAGCGCATCGCCGAATTGGAAGACGAGCGCGACAGCCTGCAAAACAGGCTCGACGCCGAGCAGGAGCGCCGCGCCGACGCCGTCAGCGACAGGCAGGACGCCCAAGAGCGGGTCAACCGGCTCGAAGACAAGGTCACGCAGCTGGAAGATGCTCTCGATCGGACGCAGGACGGTGACGACGACATCGACTTTCGAGGCGTCGAGGAACTGCAGGGGCCGCGAGTCGACGCCGTCCTCGATCGGCTAGCGAGTGTCGACGCGGGGCCAGAAGGCGTCATGACCGCGATGGTCGAAGAGACGCCGTCCGAACCCGTCCGCGAAGCGTTCGGCGAGCGCGCGCCGCTCGTGGCCCGCGCGGCGCCGTGTCTCGCTGTCACCGACGATGCAGGCGTCGTTTCAGCCGCCCTCGACGTACCAGCCCCGCCGACGCGCTTCGAGCGATGGAGCGACGGCGTCGAGCTGGACCGTGAGTGGTTCCGGCCGACGGGGCGATACGCCGTCGCGCTGGTCCGCGCGGACCTGTTCGCGCTCGGCGAGTACGACGGGCGCGAGCAGCGCTCGGTCTCGGGCTTTCACAGCGGCGTCAAGAGCGACCACTCCAAGGGCGGGTTCTCGCAGGGGCGGTTCGAGCGCCTGCGCGAGGAGCAGATCGACGAGCATCTCGGGAAGTGCCGCGACCGGATCGCCGAGCGCAAGGCCGAGCGGCTGTATCTTCTGGGAGACCGCGAAGCGATCGATCGGCTAGATGTCGGCGCCGAGGCGACCGATGCCGTCGACGCGACCGGCGATCCCGAGTCGGCGCTGGCAGACGCCGTTCGCGAGTTCTTCTCGGTCAGGCTGTATCGGCTGTGACGGTCGCCACCGGGAACAGCCGTCCCGAACGCCGGCGGAGCGTGCCACGGCCCCGTTTTTTATCCGCGTCGACGCCGTAGTGGGGCCGATACCAGCGGTGCGGCTGGAGAGGATACAGCATGACAGATCACGATACCCAGACTGGCGACGGAACCACTTCGGGCGTCGACGCGCCCGGGAATGTGGCATCGGTTCTTCGAGAACGACTCGCCGACGGCAGCGCCGCCTACGCAGTCGGTGGCGTCTCGTTGGTGCGGGCGCTCAAAGCAGTGCGCAGCGACCGCAAGCGCGCGGCGGGACACGCCCTCCTCGGGACAGCCCTGATCGCACTCGGTCGCGCCCAGCGACAGCGAGATGGCGACGGCGGCGAACCGACCGGGACGACGACAGAGCAGTTGAGCAGTTCGACGCCGGAACACCGCGAGGACGACGAACTGTCCGAGACGAGCGTCGCAAACGAACCCGCAGAAGCGACCGGTCCCACCACGTCCGACGCCGTCCCCGAACAGACCGAGTCGACCGAGCCCGAGACGACACCCGAAGCGGATCCGAACATCGACGCGGAGGACGATGCCGACGAGGCCGCTGCGAAAGACGACGGCGCGGACGACGAAGCCGACGAGTAGAGCACGAGAATCGAAGAACGCCCAGAACTGCAAACGCCCGAGGCGGAACGTCCCCACGGCCGTAACTGTCGGCACACTTTTTTGTCGGCTATCGAAATACGGTCCAATGGCCGGAAACAGTAAGTCAGTCGTCCTCGCTGCGCTGGTCGCTAACGGCGCCATCGCTATCCTGAAGTTCGCCGGGTTTCTCCTGACACAGAGCCCCGCGATGCTGGCCGAGACGTACCACTCGCTCTCGGACACCGGCAATCAGGTGTTCTTGCTCATCGGCATCAGATACGGCTCCAGAGAGCGCGACCGGGAGCACCCCTTCGGCTACGGTAAAGCGCAGTTCTTCTACAGCTTCCTCGTAAGCGTGTTTCTTTTCGGCATCGCGGGCTGGGAGAGCGCCAAGCACGGCTACAAGGCGGTGATGCACGGCGAGACGACCGCCGTCGAAGGATCGGTGACGATTCCAGTGATCGCCACAGAGGTCCCCGGCGTCTACGTCAACTACGGCGTCTTGCTCGGCGCAATCGTCTTCGAGACGTACGCGCTGATCAAGGCCAGAGCCGCCATGCAGGCCGAGATCGAGGAGAAAGGATACAGCGGCTACGTCGAAGCCTTCCGCAAGACCAGCCGGACGACGCTTCTCACAGCGCTGACCGAGGATACCATCGCGCTGGCGGGGCTCGGCCTCGCGCTCGGGGGGATCTTCCTCACGCGGTGGACGGGCAACTACATCTTCGACGCCTCGGCGGCGCTGCTGATCGGCATCATGCTGATGGGCTTTGCACTCGCGCTGGCGTGGGAGAACAAGCGACTGATCATCGGCGAGAGTCTGCCGGCCGACGAGGAGCGCGCGCTTCGCTCGACGATCGAAGGCGTCGGCGGCGTCGCCTCGATCGTCGGCTTCCGGACCGTCTACTTCGGCCCCGAGGAGATCCTCGTCACGGCCGACGTTGCGTTCGACGACGGTCTCGACACTACCGAGATCGAGCGCGCCGTCGCCGATGCGGAAGCCCGCGTCAGGGAGCAGAATCCCGATGTCGTGAAGGTGTACGTCGAACCGGAAGTCAGGTCGGCCGACTGACCCGCGGCGCTGATCGCTCGCAGACTCACCGATCGCCGTGTTCGTCGAGCGCCTCGTCGAGCGTCAACTCGCCGGTCGCGACCTGCCGGGCGAGGGCTTCGTCGATCGCTCTGTTTTCGGCCGAGCGCTCCCGGGACCGGTTTTTGATCACCTGCAGCTCGCCGTCGGTGGGCTCGATCTCGCGACTCTCTATCGGCTCGCCCTCCAGCCGAGCGATGTTGACCGCCGCGAGCACGTCGCCCATGCCGCGGGCGCCGGTGCCGAGATACGGCGTCGTGCCGGTCTCGTCGACGAGTTCGACCCGAACCTCGTCGAGGCCGTCGACGATCCGTGCGCCCGCCAACCGGGCGCCGTCGCCGATCCGCACCACGGGGTCGTCGGCGTCGCCGACTTCGCGGCGGACAGTCTCGACGGCGTCGTCCAACGGGACGTGGAACGCGCTGATCACCATCTCGCCGGACAGGACGGCGATGCCGGGGTTTCTCCCCGGATCGACGCCGACGATCAGCCGGCCGCCGGCCTCGCGGAGCAGCGCCATCGCGGCCTCGACGGCCCGACGCGGATGCTCGGGGTCGGCAACAACGACTTCGGCGTCTGTGTGGTCCTGTCCCGCAGATTTCTCGGGGCCCGTGATGACGACGCTGGTCGCGTCGGGGAGGTCGTCGTCGGGTTCGACGGTGGTGAACTGGACGCCGCGGTCCCGCAGCTCGTTGACGACGCCGTGGTACACCTCGAAGTCCTCAGTGGCGACGACGATCACAACCGGCGGTTGGCGTCGGGCCGTGTTAACTCTTAAGACGGAGCCGAGTCGTGAGACCGAGGAGTTTTTGCGGAGACCGAACCAACCGCCGGTCGTGAACGCGAGCGAGCCGATTTCGACGGGCTGTAGCCCGGTCGACGAACTGCTGGATGGCGGCTTCGAGCGCGGGACCGTCACGCAGGTGTACGGCCAGCCCGCAGCGGGCAAGACCAACCTCGCGCTCGGCGCCGCCGTCGAGGTGGCCGCCGACGGCGGCCGCGCGGTGTACGTCGACACCGAAGGCATCTCCGTCGACCGGTTCGAGCAGTTGCTCGAAGCCCGCGTAGGCGAGGATCAATCGGCGGTCGAGGCCGCTGCGGGCCGGGTCGTCGTCGAGAGCGCCCACGACTTCGAGGAGCAGGCCGAGGCCGTCCGCGACGCCGAGGAGTTCGCCGCCGACGCCGACCTGATCGTCGTCGACAGCGCGACCGGCTTCTACCGGCTCGAACGCACCGCCGACGCCAACGCCGGCGACGCGTTGCGACAGGTCGCAAGCCAAGTGACTCATCTCCTGTCGCTGGCTCGCAAGCACGATCTCGCGGTCGTCATCACCAATCAGGTGTTCTCCGACCCCGACAGCGACCGCACCCGGGCGCTGGGCGGGCACACGCTGGAGCACTGGACCGGCACCGTCGTCCGCGTCGACCGGTACCGGGGTGGAAATCGCAAGGCAACGCTGGAGAAACACCGCGCCAAACCCGCCGGCCAGACCGCGCAGTTCCGGATCACCGACGAGGGCTGTGTGGCCGTCGACGAACCGGCACCGTAGCTGAATCGGCGGAAGCGCTCGCACTATCGTGGGGCTGTCTCGGCTCCGACGCGCAAAAAATACTGACGCTGCCTTACAGCTCGCCGAGCTTTCGCAGGAGCTGCCCGCGGTGTTCCTCGTCGCTGATCATCCCCTTGCGTTCGAGGACGTTGCGCTCCAGTTTGTCGAGCGCGACGTGGAACGCGTTGTCGGCGCCGTACCCCTCGCCGGTGCCGGCGAGTTGGCCCTTGTTGGTCCGCATGCGGATCTGGGCCTGGATCAGCGGCGTCCCGCGGAGTTTCTCTTTGTGCTTGTGGAACCGCACGTGGACGTGTTGGACCTGCATCTTCCGGTACTTATCGGCGACCTGCGTGATGGCGTCGCGCACGTCCTGCCGGGAGAGCGTATCGAGCAGTTGGATGTTGGTGATCTGAACGTCCATCTGCTCCTCTTCGGTGTAGGACAACGCCCGGAGCACGTCGGTCTTGGTGAGGACGCCGACGACGTTGCGATCGTCGTCCTCCGGCGTCACGACGAGTCCGCCGAAATCCGAATCCAGCATCTGCTGGACGGCGTCCCGGACGGAGGTGTCGACGGTCGTCGTCTCGACGGGACTGGACATGGCGTCGTAGACCGGCACGTCCATGATCCGGTCGGCGTCGCCCGAGCGGTCGCCCGTCGTCTGGCGCTGGCTCTTGCGGACGGCGATCTCGCTGATGTCGTGGGTCGTAATGACCCCCGAGAGGTAGCCGTTCTCGTTGAGCACCGGGAGCCGCGAGACGCCGTGCTCTCGCAGGCGGTTGATCGCCTTTCCGATCCCGTCGTCCTCGCCGACGGCGATCACCTGATCGGTGTAGATCTGCTCGACGGTCAGCGCGTCGAGGTTCTCGATGACGGCCTCGAGGATGGCATCGGCCGTGATGATGCCCCAGAGCTCGCCGTCTTCGAGCACCGGCGCGACCTTGGTGCCGCCCTCGACGAGTTTGCGGGCGACATCGCGGATGTTCTCGGTCCGGTCGATCTTCGGCGCCGGGTCGTTGCGACTCGGCTTGATGTGAGACCCGACCTTCGCGTCGTCCTCGACGTGAGACTGCAACAGGTCGCGTTCACCGACCACGCCGGCGTACTCGCCGTCGCGGGTGACGATGATCCCCTTGGGGTTTTCGTCGTCGAACAGGGAGCGCACCTTGCCCAGTCTCGTCTCGACATCCACTTCGGCGAACTGCTGTGACGCGATGCCAGAAATATCCATAGTGCTCACAATGGGTGTACTCCGGCGACCCTATTTAAGCTACCGGCGAATGTTAACACGTGAAAATTGGAATCAAAGTTGATAGTTAAGTGGAAAACAGGACGGACAGCGCCGCCGGCCGAGCAGCCGCGACGGCGACCGAACGCCGGCGTCGAAGCGGGAATCTAAACGCCGCGGTCCTGCAACTGCTCTTCCTCGGGAAGATCGGCGTTGGCGTCGCCTTTCATGCCCGATCCGATGTTCGAGGAGATCTCGGCCAGCGCCTCGGGATCGTCCCAGTTGTTGACGGCCTCGACGACGGCCGTGCCCATCGCCTCGGGGTCCTCGGCGCCGAAGATGCCCGAGCCGACGAAGATGCCGTCACAGCCGTGGTGCATCATCAGGGCGGCGTCGGCCGGCGTCGCGATGCCGCCGGCGGCGAAGTTGACGACGGGCAGGCGACCCATCTCGGCGGTCTCGTGGACCAGATCGGCGGGCGCCTCGTGCTCGCGGGCCCACTTCTCGCGTTCCTCGTGAGTCATCCCTTCGAGCTTGCGGATCGCACCCTTGATGTTGCGCTGGTGGTGGACGGCTTGGTTCACGTCGCCGGTGCCGGCCTCGCCCTTGGTGCGGATCATCGCCGCGCCCTCGTCGATCCGGCGCAGCGCTTCTTGGAGGTTCCGGGCGCCACAGACGAACGGCGAGGTGAACTCGCGCTTGTCGATGTGGTAGCGGTCGTCGGCGGGCGTCAGCACTTCGGACTCGTCGATCATGTCGACGCCGGTGGCTTCGAGAATCTGGGCCTCCTTGGTGTGGCCGATCCGGGACTTGCCCATCACTGGGATCGACACCTCGTCGATGATCGACTCGACGTCGGCGGGGTCGGCCATCCGCGCGACGCCGCCGCGCTTGCGGATGTCGGCGGGGACGGCTTCGAGAGACATCACGGCGACCGCGCCGACGTCCTCGGCGATGCGGGCCTGCTCGCGGTTGACCACGTCCATGATGACGCCGCCCTTCTGCATCCGGGCGAAGCCGCGCTTGACGAGGTCGGTGCCGCGCTTGAGATCCTCTAGATCGGTCTCCTCTGGCATACTCGCGTGTTAGGACTCACCCACTTAACGCGTTTCGTTGTCGCGGCGACGACTCGACGCCAGACGGCAGACCGGACCGACGCCGCGCCCGCTACTGCCGCAGAATCGCCATCGCCATCGGCCCCGACACGAACAGCGACAGGAAGACGAACAGCCACCCCAAGAAGTACAGCACCACAACGTTGAGGCCGACGATCGTGAGGAGGGCGACGAACTTCTGGCCGAGACTCATCATGCGTGTGTGCCGATTCGTCCCGACTGACAAGTGCTTTCCGCAGGGGCGGGTACCACCCGACAGCCAGCCGGAACCGCTATCGTTTTGAGCGCGTCCGAAAATCCATAGACGATGCGAACGACTCCCGAACGCGACAGGTTGCCGCGGTGGCTCGCTCCGGTCCCCGACGCCGTCGAGGATCTCGGACTCCGGTTCGTCTGGGTAGTCGTGGCGATCAACCTCGTCGGGACCGCCTTCGGTTTCTGGTTCTACGCCTTCGAGACGGGCCAGTTGCTCGACACGCAACTGGTCATGTGGCCGTGGGTCCCCGACAGCCCCGCCGCGACGCTGCTTGCAGCCGGTGCCTTCGCCTCGTGGGCCCGCGGAAATCGCCGGGAGTGGCTCAGCGCACTGGCCTTCTTCGGCAACGTGATTCTCGGCCTTTGGACGCCGTACGTCCTGCTCGTGTTCGCCGACACGTACCTCGCGTACCAACACCCCGCGATGTACCTCTTCTTGTTCTTCAGCCACCTCGCCATGGTGGTGCAAGCGCTGGTGATCTACCGGATCAGCGACTTCCCGCCCGAGGCGGTCGGCGTCGCCGTCGCGTGGTACGGGCTCGACCTCGTCGTCGACTTCTTCGTCCCCGTCGTCGGCGAGCCCCACCACACGATCATTCCCGTCGAGCGCTCGACGCCGATGTGGCTGGGGGCCGACGCGCTCGATGTCGTCGCCGCGGGCGCGGTGGCGTTCACGCTGCTGGCGACGTATCTCTCGCTGGCGATCCGCTCGAAGAAGCTAGAGCGCCGGCAGTCAGGATCAGGGAGCGGCTGAACCGTCCGGGTCGCTCAGCGCGTAGCCGAAGCCGACCAGAAACGCCCCACAGAGCGCGATTACCGGGAGCAGCGGCGCCGACGGCGTCCCGCCGCGGACGACGGCGATCGCCGAGAGGATGGCCGCCGCGCCAGCAGCGCCGACCGCCACCGCGGCGGCGCGACGCCGCAATGCGACGCCCAGCAAGGGCAAAAATGCGACGGCGGCGACCAGCGCGCCGACTGGCCATCCGCCGGGGTCGACGACTACGTCGATCGCCAGCCACGCGAGAAGGGCGCCGACAGCCGGACCGGTCGCAGCACCAAGCGTGAGCGCGTTGCCGGACGGCGCTGCTGACTTGTCAGTGGCCATGATCGAAGCGACGGCGCCACCGAGCAAAAAATTTTGCACGCGATGCGGATTGTAGCTGTCGACGAGCGGCTGACGCTCAGTTCTGAACGACGACGACCAGCTCGTCGGCCTCGATCATCTCGCCCTCGCCGGCGTAGGTGCGTTCCTCGCGCACCTCGAACAGGTCCGCGCCGAGTTCCTCGTCGGCGACGTGGAGCGCGCCGTCGTCGAGTTCGTACTCGCCACTCTCTAGGGCGGCGTCGATCTCGCCGACCTTCTCGCCGTACTTCGGCCCGACCTGCGAGTAGTCGAGGCTGATCTCGGCGATTTCGGTCGTCACGTCGGCTGCCTCGTCGAACGCGTCGAGTTCCTCGACGTGCATCACGTCGCGGACGACGTCCTCGAACCCGTCGATGCGGCCGTACACCTCGACGCGGTCGAGTTCGGCGTTGAGCGCGAGCTGGTGCTCGCTCTTGTATCGGCGGAGCGCGCCGATGACTTCGAGCGCCGTCTCGCCGGATGCGAGGTCGGCGTCGTAGCCCGACGGCGTCGGCCAGTCGCGCAGGTGGACGCTGTCGTCGTCGGTCGACTCGTCGGCGTACAGCGACTGCCAGATCTCCTCGGTGATGTGGGGCAGCAGGGGAGCGAACAGCTCGACGAAGCGCTTGTGAGCGGTCTGCAGGGCGTAGGCCGTCGACTGGCTGTCCTCGCTGTCGAGGCGCTGCTTGGCGATTTCGAGGTAGTCGTCGCAGAACGTGTTCCAGAAGAACACGCGCAGTTCGTTGCGCGCCTTCGAGATCTGGTAGTCCTCTAACTTCTCGGTGAGGCTCCCGATCACGGCGTCTTGGCGGGCCAGCAGCCACTCGTCGATCGGGTCCAGTTCGTCGGGCTCCTCGACGGCGCCGTCGGGCGTGAGCTGGTCGACCAGCTTCGAGGCGTTCCAGAGCTTGCGCAGCAGCTTCTCGCCGGTGACGAGATCCTGTTCCTTGAACGGGAAGTCGTCGCCGACCGACGCGCTGGCGGCCCAGTAGCGGATCGCGTCGACGGGGTATTCCTCCATCACGTTCTCGGGGTCGACGACGTTGCCCCGCGACTTGGACATCTTCTCGCGGTTCTCGTCCAAGACGTGCCCGTTGATCAGCGTCGCGTCGAAGGGCACCTCGCCGGTGTGCTCGTAGCACTTGACAATCGTGTGGAACAGCCAAAAGGAGATGATGTCGTGGCCCTGCGGGCGCAGGTCGAAGGGGTAGAGTTCGGGGTGATCCATCGAGAACGCCTCGTCCTCTGCGTCCCAGTCCCAGCCGGCGTTGATCAGCGGCGTCAGCGAGGAGGTCGCCCACGTGTCGAAGACGTCCTCTTCTGCCTCGAACTCGTCGTGGCCACACTCGGGGCAGGCGTCGACCGGCGGCTCGTCAGAGAGCGGATCGACCGGCAGGTCCGCCTTGTCGGCCATGACTGGCTCGTCGCAGGACTCGCAGTACCACACCGGGAACGGGATGCCCGAGTCGCGCTGGCGCGAGATCAGCCAGTCCCACTCTAGGCCCTCGATCCAGTGTTCGTACCGGGTGAACATCTTCTCGGGGTACCAGTCCATCTCCCGGCCGGCATCGAGGTACTCCTCTTTGTGGTCGAGGATCTCGACGTACCACTGCTTGGAGACGCGGTACTCGACGGGCGTGTCACAGCGCTCGTGGACCTGCACGGCGTGGGAGATCTCCCAGCGGTCCCGAAGGTCGCCGGTTTCTTCCAAATCCTCGACGATGGCCTCGCGGGCCTCCTCGGTCGACATGCCCTCGTAGTCGCCGGCCAGATCGGTCATCGTCGCGGACTCGTCGATCGCCACGCGCAGGGGGAGGTCGTGGGCCTGATACCACTCGATGTCCTTCTGGTCGCCGAACGTACAGCACATCACGACGCCGCTGCCTTTCTCCATGTCGACGCGCTCGTCGGCGATGATCGGCACCTCGTGGCCGAAGATCGGGACGCGCGCGGACTCGCCGACGAGATCCTGATTGTCCTCGTCGTCGGGGTGGACGAACACCGAGACGCAAGCGGGGATCAGCTCGGGACGGGTCGTCGAGATGACGAACTCGTCGCGGGGAGCGTCGTCGCCGACAACGTCGAACGCGATGTCGTTGAAGTGCGAGCCGCGCTCGTCGTCTTCCATCTCGACCTGCGAGATCGCCGTCTCGCAGTCGGGACACCAGATCGCTGGCGCCTTCTTGCGGTACTCGCGGCCCTTCTCGTAGAGATCGAGGAAGGAAAGCTGGGAGACGCGCTGGACGCGCGGTTCGATCGTCTTGTACGTGTGATCCCAGTCGATCGAGCAGCCCAGCGACTGCATCTGGTCGGTGAAGGCCGCCTCGTAGTCCTGACAGACCTCGCGGCACTTCTGTTGGAACTCGCGGCGCTCGAACTCCTGATGGCGAATCCCGAGATCGCGCTCGGTCAGGCGTTCCGAGGCGATGCCGTTGTCGTCGTAGCCGAAGGGAAAGAGCACGTCGCCGTCGTACATCCGCTGGAAGCGGGCGGCGAAGTCTTGGAGCGTGTGACCGTAGAGATGCCCCATGTGGAGGCTGCCCGACACCGTCGGCGGCGGCGTGTCGATGGCGTAGGTGGTGTTGGGGTCCTGCTCGGGGTCGCCCTCGTAGGCGTAGGTCTCGGCCTCGACCCAGTGGTCCTGCCACTTGGGCTCGACCGCGTCGGCGTCGTAGCCGCCGTCGAGGCCGTCTCCAGCCTGCTCGTCGCCGTCAGCGCTCATGCTCTCACCGCCCGCGACGGGCGTCGTCGATACCTGCTCGTGGCGTCGTGTCTGTCGTACATACTGATCGTTGGTCTCTGAATGCCGGTCGGGTGCAATACATCCGTCGAAACGGGAGGAGAGATAGGGGCTAGGACGCCCCTACGAAAACGCCGTGCGAGCCGTCGTGCCCACGCGGATCGACAGCGGTGACGGACATACCTACGCGTACCGGCGCGCGGATCTTAGGGGTTTCGAGAGCGTGGCGAAGCCACACAGCGGCGTCACGCGGCGTCGAGGCGCAACACGGCCAGCGCGTCGTTTCGGTATCGCACCTCGGCGTCGAGATACTCCGCGAGTCGGTCGACGTGCGCGCGGTCGTCCTCGTCGTCGAGACGGAGCGAGATGCGCTCGTAGTCGTCGAGCGCGCGCTCGCCCTCCATCACCAGCGAAAATAGCTCGCGGGGCGCGACGGGGTCGCCGTCGTCGAGGCGTTCGGCGATGCCGTCGAGTCGGGCCTCGACGGTCGTCTCGACGTCGAACTCCACGTCGACGGTGACGTTGGCCGACTGCTGGTCGATGCCGTAGGCGCGCTCGGCGCCCTCGATCGCCGGGACGAGCGCGCGCTCGAAGTCGACGCCCTGCTCCTTGAGCCCGATGTAGGCAAACGAAAGCATCGCGGTGATGCCGTCGAGGAACGTCTCTTCGTCGGTCGCGCGCTCGAACACCTGCCTGCGATCCCTCCGGTCGAGCGAGTGAACGAGTAGGTCGAAGTCGACGATCCCCTCTCGGATTCGATCGCGGATGCGCGCCTCGGCGTTGCGCTTTGACTGTTCGTGGCTCATCTCGGCCTCGCCGAGCAGGTAGGCCCGGTCGGCGGGCGTGAGGATGCCGCGGTCGCGGTCGATGTCGGTGTTCATAATCTAAATCCGATTATACACAGTCGGATACCATCCGAACGTATATCAGTGCTGGGATGTCACCCCGAGGTATGTACGATCCCGCGGACCGGCGTCGAGGCGAACTTGGGGAAACGAGGCGACAACTCGACGGCACGCCCGTAGACGGTGAGCGAGCACGAACCGCCGACGGTCCGCGGACAGCGAGCCGATGAACCGGGGACCGGTCGATCGGTACGCCGACGCGCTGGTCGAGCACAGCCGGCTCGTGATCGTCGTCCTGCTGGCCGCGACGCTGATCGTCGGAGCCGGGGCGGCGCTGGGGGACGCCGGCGACGGCGGCATCGGCCAGTTCGAGACCGAGTCCGAGGAGCGGGCCGCGCTCGACGAGATCGAAGCGACCTACGGCACCGACGACGCCATCGTCACCCAGATCGTCGTCCGCGACGAGGGCGGCGACGTGCTGACGAAGGAGTCGCTGCTCGACGGGCTGGAACTCCAACAGGAGCTGCGGACCGACGACTCGATCAACAGCACGCTCCAGGCCGAGAGTCCGGTCGTCGGCGTCGAGAACGTCGTCGCCACGGCGGCGTACTACGAGGAACAGGCCGGGGCGGGCAACCAGACGAACGCCAGCGCCGCCGGGCCGCCGACGATCGACCAGCAGATCGCGGCGCTGTCCTCGCGGTCCGACGCCGAAGTGGAGTCCTTGCTCGACCGCGTCCTCGATCCCGAGACCGAGACGCGCGGCGGCGACCCCTACCAGTTCCTGCCGTCGGACTACCAGCCCGGCTCGACCACCGCCGACGCCCGGATCACGTTCGTGTTCCAGACCACCGGCGAGGAAACCAGCCAGCAGGCGGCCTACGACGCACAGCTTGCGATCGACGCGCTGGTCGAGGAGCGGTTCGACGACGCGTTCGTCTTCGGGCAGGGGATCACCGACGACGCGTCGACTCGCGCCGTCGGGGACAGTTTCACCATCATCACGCCCGTCGCGCTGGTGCTGGTGCTCGGGGTGCTTGCGATCGCCTACCGGGACGTCGTCGACGTGCTGATCGGCGTGTTCGGCATCGCCGTCGTGATGGTCTGGCTCGCGGGGATACAGGGCTGGCTGGAGATCCCCTCCAGCCAGTTGCTGATCGCGGTCCCCTTCCTGCTGATCGGGCTGAGCATCGACTACTCGCTCCACGTCGTGATGCGGTATCGTGAGGCCAGAGAGGGCAATCTCGATACCGACGACGGATCGACCGGCCGGCGCGATCCGACCACGGCGATGCGGATGGGCGTCGCCGGCGTCGCGGTCGCGCTGGCGGCGGCGACGTTCTCGACGGGGATCGGCTTCCTCTCGAACTACGTCAGCCCGCTGGTGGCGATTCAGGACTTTGCGCTGTTGTCGGCGGGCGGCATCCTCGCGGCGTTTATCGTGTTCACCGCGCTGGTGCCGGCAGTAAAAGTAGAGGTCGAGCGCCTGTTCGATCGGTTCGGCCGAGAACGCCGGAAACCGGCCGTCGGCGTCTCCAGCGGGCGGATCAACCGAGCGCTCTCCGCGGCGGGCTCGCTCGCCCGACGGGCGCCGATCGGCATCGTCGTCGTCGCGGTGGTGTTGGCGTCGGTGGGCGCCTACGGCGCGACCGGCATCGACACCGAGTTCAACCGCACCGACTTCCTGCCCGAGGACGCCCCCGACTGGGCCGAATCGCTGCCCGGACCGCTCGCGCCCGGCGAGTTCGACGTGCGCCAGAACGCCGAGTACCTCGGCGAGAACTTCCGCCAGCGCGGGCAGGGCGCCGAGGCACAAGTGCTGATACGTGGGTCGGTGACCGATCCAGCCGCCCTGACGGCGATCGAGAGCGCCACCAGCCAGAGCGACCCGAACGACGCGCTGGCCGACCGGCCGGGCGGCGCCGTCGCGGCCGAGACACCGGTGACGGTGCTCCGTTCGGTCGCCGCCGAAAACGAGTCGCTGGCGGCCGCGATCGACGCCCGCGATAGCGATGGCGACGGACTCCCCGACGAGGACGTTGCGGGCGTCTACGACGTGCTGTTCGACGTGGCGCCCGAGCAGGCCGCCGGCGTACTCTATCGCACGGACGGCGGGGACTACGAGTCCGCCCGGCTGACGGTCGGCGTGCAGGGCGACGCCTCCGCTCAGACTGTCGCAGACGACGTGCGCGCGTTCGCGGCGTCGATTGAGGCCAACGCCCCGGTGACGGCCGTCGCCACCGGCGGACCCGTCGTCACGGCGGTGCTGCAGGACGCCCTGCTGGAGACGCTGATTCAGGCGCTGGCGGTCACGATCGTCGTGATCGGCGTCTTCCTGACCGGGCTGTACTGGTGGCGTCACGGCACGCCCGAGATGGCCGCCGTCACGCTCGCGCCGGTCGTGCTCGCGCTGGCGTGGCTGCTGGGCACGATGGCGCTGTTCGACGTGCCGTTCAACAGCGAAACGGCCGTCGTGACGAGCTTAGCAATCGGACTGGGCGTCGACTACAGCATCCACTTCTCCGAGCGCTTCGTCGACGAACGCAGGCGACGAGACGACGCCGACGAGGCGCTGGCGGCGACCATCGCCGGCACCGGCGGCGCGCTGCTCGGAAGCGCCGCGACGACGGCGATCGGCTTCGGCGTCCTCGCGCTGGCGCTGGCGCCGCCGCTCCAGCGCTTTGGCATCGTGACGGGACTGAGCATCATCTACGCCTTCGTCGCCTGTATCACGGTGCTGCCGAGCCTGCTGGTGCTCCGCGAGCGCGCGCTCGAACGCTTTACCAGCCACGGGAGCGCGGCCAGCGGCGACTGATCGCGGCCGGCAGGTTTCCAACCTAACATTCAACAGACCGGCGCCGGACCAGTCGAGTGATGGTCCGGTTCGAGAACTGGTTCGATTACTACGCGCTGGTCTGCGGCGTGCTGTCGCTGTGTGGCGCCGCCGTCGCCGTCTATGGAATGACCGAGGGAGCGACGATGACGATCGTCGGGGGGTCGGTGCTGGTCGGTGGCGCCGGCGCCGCGCTGCAGGTGGGTCTCACTCGTTACGACGCCGACGACTGATCGCGCCCGTGCGCTACCTTCATCACGCTCGGTTCGCTACCGGCACCTGATGGATCTCGAGGAGGCAGGACGACGGGCCGCCGCGTACGACTCCGTGCTCGGCGCGGTGCTCGTCGTCGTGTATCTGCTCACGGTCACGGTGGTCGGCGGGGCGCTCGCCGGCGATCCGACCGCCACGACGCCGATCGTCTCCGACGCCGTCGCGCTGGTGCTGGTCCTCGATGCCTATCGCCGGGACAGGCTGTGGGGGCTCGGCGTCTCGCTGGTCGTCGCCCTGATTCTACTCGCGTGGGCGCTGGCCGCGCTGCCGGCGGTCGGCGCCGACGCCGCCGCGGCGCTGCCCGGCTGGCTGGTTGGCGATTCCGGAAAACCACTGGCGCTGGCGGGTGCGCTCGTCGTCGGCGACGCGCTGGTGCGCCGCGGCGTCGTGCCGACGCCCGGCACGAGTCGTGGATGAAACGCTACAGTTCGACGCTCTCGCCGTCCTCGTTCGAATGGGAGCGCACCCACAGTTCGCCGATCCGCGAGAGGCGCGTCCGGTAGGATTTCCCGCGGGACTCTTGCTCGATATAGCCCTTGCCGCCGGGGCCGAGTCGATCGACGTTGTAGATCACTTTCGACCGGAAGCTGTCGGTGTACTCCTCGTTGAGTTCCGACGCGAGCGCCTTGGCCAACTCGGAGATGCTGTCGAACTCGCCGTGCTCGCCCAGCGTAAAGAGGATCAGCTCCTCGAACGGTTTGACGTTCGAGAACGAGGCGACCGGCAACTCGACGATGTGGCGGCCGTCGATCTCTTTGGCGCCGATGGTCGTCCCGCGCTCGTCGAACTCCGAGAGCAGTTCCCGGGCGCTGTCGAGGCGCTCGTCGACCCGTTCGTCCTCCGGCGCGCCCTCGTCTTGCAGATCGGCGAGCAGTTCGCGCTGCTTGCGCAGTTCCTTGGCCAGTTCGGTTTCGAGGTACTTCTCGGGGGCCGTGTAGTAGGTGTGGATCTTCTCGCGGTCCTCCTGGCGCTCGACCATGATCGAGTGGGCCGCCGTCGCAAAGGCAAAGGAGACGGGCCGGGGCATCGCGCTGATGTTGACCCAGACCTCGTTGCCCCGATCGAGTTCGTCGTTGATCATGGCGAAGGCCTCCTCGAAGGCGGCGTCGTAGTCGTAGACGTCTTCGAGGACGAACCGGTCGGTTTCGGCGCCCAGCAGATTCCTGAAGTCCTTTTCGAGTTTCTCGGAGAGGTTCTGGGCGTACTCGACGTTGGCCTCGCTCCCGACGGCGCCCTCCAGCAGGATGACCCGATCGACGTCCAACTGATCGCGCACGAGCGGCGCGATCAGCCGGTCGTAGTCGAACCCGACCGGAACGATGTGCGTTTGCATACGTGAGACGTGGGGCCGGTGTTTATAAAAATCACCAGTCTCGGGCCTCGGACGCTCGGCGGGCAGTGTTGCGTGTAAGAAAGCCAGCGGTCGCTACTCGTCCGTGGTGTCGATACCGAGCGCCTGATTCAACCCGCAGAAACACGTCGTCGCGTTGAATCCGAGCCCGACGGCGCCGAGCCCGGCGAGCAGCCCGGCCTTCTGTTTGCCGTTCCGCAGAGAACTGATCGCCACGACGGTCAGCACGGCGGCGAGTAGTGCGCGGACGAGTCGGTCGCGGCCACCAACGTTCGTGTCGGCCATGTCAGAACGATAGGGGCCCGTCGGGCTTGTATCTTTCCGGAGGAAGCCGATTCGGAGAGAACGGAGACCGCCGCCGCGCGCAGAGCAGACAGCCGACAGTATCGAGAGGGTCGCTACTCCGCACTCTGGAGATTTGCGAACTTGGCGGTGCGCTCGTCGGCCGTCTGGGTCGTCGCCGCCGAGACGACGATAGTCAGGACGAGCCCGATGAGCATGCCGAGGATCGAGGCGTCCCAGCCCCAGTACGTCGCCGGGACGGCGCCGAGAAACACCGAGGCGAGATAGAACGCCTGACTCGCGCCGACGCCGGCGAGCATGCCCCGCCGAGTCGTCCCCGACCAGTACAGCGCGACCAGCACGGGCAAGGCGAGCTGGGCGAATCCGCCGAAGGCCGTCGAGCCGATCTGGACCAGCCCGCCGGGCCGGTAGAGGCTGGCGACGAACGACGCCGTTGCGAAGACGACGACGCCGACCCGTCCCAGCAGATCCTCGCGCCGGTCGCTGGCGTCGGGCGAGACGAACGGCCGGTAGAGGTCCCGCGTGAAGTACGACGAGCCAGAGAGCAGCATCGAGTCGGAACTGCTCATCATCGCCGCCATCGCGCCGGCGATCACGAGCGCGGCGAACCAGCCGGGCGCGTACTCGTTGAGCAGGATCGGCAGGACGTTCTCGCCGGCCGGGACTTCGATGCCGAGTCCGGCCGCCCACGTGCCGAGGAGGAAGGCGGGGACGAAGAGCAAGACGACCAGAATCGGCCAGAGCGCGAACGTGCGCTTGAACACTTTCTTGGAACCGGCGGCGAAAAATCGCTGGTTCACCTGCGGGAACATGGCAACGCCGAAGGCGATGCTGACGGCTTGGGAGAGCATCCACGCCGGTGAGTAGACGCCGCCGCCGAGCGAGAGGAACTCGGGGTTCGAGTCAGCGACGGCAGCGGTCGCGGCGCCGGCCCCACCGACGGCGTCGAGCACCCACAGCGCGGCGGCCCACGTCGCAAGCAGCATGAACGCGCCCTGGATCGTGTCGGTCCACGCGATGCCGCGCATCCCCGCCAGCACGACGTAGACGATCATGAACACGGTCACGAGCGCCGCGCCGGACCAGTAGGGGAGCCAGCCGCCGGTCAGCCCCGCCAACGCGGTACCGGCGCCCATCTGCTGGAGCATGACGTAGGGGAAGAGCCAGAACAGGCTGACGACCGCGACCAGTCCGCGCAGCGCCCGCGAACCGAAGCGATCGCCCAGCATCTCCGGCAGCGTGACGTAGCCGTGGCGCTTGCCGACGAGCCACTGCTTGTAGCCGATCACGTACCACAGGATCGCAAACAGGATGCCGTCCATCACGCCCATCACGAGAATCCACTCGGGGCCGGAGGCGTAGGCGATGTTCGGCCCGCCGAAGAAGGTAAACGCCGATAGCAGAGTCGCAAACGTCGTGAAGAGCAAAACGACGGTGCCGAGCGTCCGCGAGGCCAGATAGAAGTCCTCGGCGGTGCGGTCGGTCAGCCGATAGGCCAGCAGGCCGACGCCGAGCGCGAGCAGGAGGTACGCGACGACGATGCCCAACTGGAGAGCGACCTGACTCATCGACCGTCACCTCCGGTGTCAGACGCCGCCGCGCCCGACGCGGACGCCTCGGCGGCGCCGGCGTCCTGACCGGGCGGCGTCGCGCCCGGCCGGTCGTCGGCGTCGCTCTCGATCCAGACGCCCCAGCCGCGCCGAGTGAACAGCCAGAACACGCCCGCGGTCACGACCATCCAGCCGACGTGCCACCACAGCCAGACGGGCAAGCCGGCGGCGACGCTGTTTGTTCCCCACAGGAACCATGGGATGCCAAGCGCCGCCAGCACGAGAAAGGCGACGGCCCACCCGATGCGCTCTATCGTCGAGGTCATTGCTATGCCGCTCACGGTCAGACTCGCTTAAAGATTGCCGTTTTTCACCAGTCGGAGTAACTGAAGAGAAAATTTGTTCAACGTCGAGAGATGGATGCAGATCACCGGAATCGGTCGGTGGATGCGCCATAAGAGTGGCTTGAGGACGGCGGGGACCGGGTAGATGGCATTTTGATGAGACGCCACTGGTCTCGCAGATTCCGGGAAAATGCCAGTTTACTGCCGCTAGCCGAGCAGTACCGACCGTATACTGGTCGTTATTTGCTCTATTCGTCACCGCAGCGTCGCTCGGTTTCGGTCCAGCGGAGAGAACTGACGACAGGTATTTGAACGATCCGACCCAAACATATATAACGTACCATGAGGCCGTTCATGGGTCATTCACAATCACGCCCCCCATCGGGGCAGATCATCAATGGACGATACAACGAAATATCTCATTCACGCCGACGTGACCGCAAACGGGGTGGTCGAACGAAGTGACGTGGTCGGCGCCATCTTCGGGCAGACCGAGGGGCTCCTCGGGGAGGAGCTCGATCTGCGAGGTCTCCAGCAGTCCTCGAAGGTGGGCCGCATTGACGTCGAAATCGACAGCAGCGGCGGGGAATCCCGCGGCGACGTGACGATAGCGACGAGTCTGGACAAAGTCGAGACCGCGACGCTCGCGGCCTCGCTGGAGACGATCACGCGCGTCGGCCCCTGCCGGGCCACGCTCGACGTGACAAACATCGAGGACGTGCGCGCCGCCAAGCGCCGCCAGATCGTCGACCGCGCTCACGAACTCCTCGTCGAGGCGTTCGACGAGACCGCGATGAGCAGCCAAGAGATCCTCGAAGAGGTTCGCCAGCGCGTCCGCGTCGCCGATGTCACCGAGTACGAGGGGCTGCCCGCAGGCCCTCGCGTCGAGGACAGCGACGCGGTCGTGGTCGTCGAGGGCCGGGCCGACGTGCTGACGCTGTTGCAGTACGGCGTCAAGAACGCCATCGCGGTCGAGGGGACCGACGTGCCGGAGGTCGTCGCGGACCTGACGGCCGACCGGACGGCGACGGCCTTCCTCGACGGCGACCGCGGAGGCGACCTGATCCTCCAAGAACTCTCGCAGGTCGGCGACATCGACTACGTGACGTTCGCGCCCGACGGCCAGTCGGTCGAGGACCTCTCGCGCCACGAGGTGTTCGAGGCGCTCCGGGACAAGGTTCCCTACGACGCCGTTTCCGACGCCTCGACGCCGCGAACGGCCGTCGCCGCGACCGACGGGAGCGCGACGCCGGCGCCCGAGGCCGACGACGCCGGAGTCGAACCGGACGCCGAGACCGAGTCGCCCGATGCGCCGGCGGCTCCCGACGCGGCCGCTGGCGAAGACGATGTCACCGTGGAGACCGACGACGAGGACGAAACACTCGTCGATCCGGACGCCACCGCCGAGGTGTCGCCAGCCGACGCATCGGCGTCATCCAGCGCTGAATCGGACGACGAGGCCGAAGCCGCTGCCGACAACGAGGCGAGCGACGAGGATACCGAAGTTGCCCCGGAGACGCTGCAGGGCCACGTCGAAGCGGTCGTCGGCGACGAGCAGGCCACCGTCCGCTTGCTCGACGGCGAGTTCGCCGAGGTCGACGAAGCGCCCGCCGGGGACGCCGTCGAAGTCCTCGACGCGGCGTCGACGGTGCCTCACGCGATCGTGCTCGACGGCGAGTTGAGCCAGCGCATCGCGGACGTGGCGGCCCAGCGAGGCGTCGCGCAGGCGGTCGCGCGCTCGCTCGGCGAGTTCACGAAACGACCGACGAGCGTCCGGCTTCGCACCGCCGAGCAGTTGCTCGACGCCGATCTGTAGGCGGCGTCCGACGCCGACGCTGGGCACGCACGACACAGGCCGGGCGGCGCGCTCGGCTCAGAGCGGGCGAGCGAGCAACAGCGCCGGGTCGCCGTCGTAGTACTCCGGATCGCGGTCGACTTCTCGGAACCCCCACTGTTCGTAGAACTCCAGCGCGGCGTCGTTGTCCGGCGCGACCGCGAGCGTGACGAGCCGAGCGCCGCGCTCGTCGAGTCGGTCGAACAGCGCCTCGAACAGCGCCGAGGCGACGCCCTCTCGTCGGTGGTCGGGGGCGACGACGAGTTCGGCGACGTACGCGCGCTCGTCGCCCGGCATCGCAAACACGTAGCCGATCGGGCGACGGCGGTCGCGGTCGGCAACCGCTCCGACGGGCGCCGACGTGGCGACGAGTACCTCGCCAGATCCATCGAGTGCCGCGTCGAGCGCCTCGGGCGCCGGTTCCGGAAGCAGCGACTGGAGCGCCAGCAGCGCCGGCCGGTCGGTCTCGACGGGGTCGCGGATCACGTGAACGCGGCCAGCCCGACGGCCAGTGCGAGCAGGGTTCCGGCGATGCCGCCCGACAGCGTCGCCAAGAAGTTGACACTCTGATTGCCGATCCGATCGCCTTCGATGGTCGCCCCGAGCAGGCTGTCGACGGTCATGCCGACGACGCCCGCGCTGGCGATCACGAGCGCGCCGCGCCCCGCGATACCCGAAAACAGCGCGCCCGAGAGCGCGGCGACGACCGCGGCGCCGGCGATGCCCGCGAGTTCGCCCTGCCACGTGACGCCGCCGTCGGTCCCCGGTTCGACGCGTTCCAGCGTGGTGATCAGCCGCGGGGTGTCGAAGACGCCGCCGACCTCAGAGGAGAGCGTGTCGGCCAGCGCCGTGGCGAGTGAGCCGGCGAAAGCAAACGTGAAGATGGCGGGATCGACCGGGAGAAGTCCAGCGGCGGCGGTGGCGTAGCCGAGCACGGCCACCAGCGCGACCGCGGCGTTGCCCAGCACGTTTGCGCTCCCGCGGGCGCCGTCGTTGTCCTCTGCGACGCCGCGGTCGCGCTTCTGGTCGTAGCGGAACTTCGTCGAGAGCCCGCCGATGCCGAAGAAGGCGATCATGACGGCGAACCACGGGTACCCTCCGAGGACGATCGCCAGAAACGCCAGCACGACGCCCGCGAGCATCCCCTCGACGGAGGCCGTCTCCAACGCGTAGGAGGCATAGCCCAGTGCGGCCGTCACCGCAAGCGCGACGAGCACGTCCGGCGTGGACGTGCCGAGATCGAGTTCGGCGAGCAGCCACAGCAGGAAGCCGACCGAGAGGAGCACCGGCGGATCGTCGCGGCCGAGCAGGATCGAGCGGAGCAGTGCGCCGACGAGGGCGCCCGAGGTCGCCAGCACCGTCACCTCGGCCAGCGGGAGGACGGCGGCGTCCGTCGACATCGCAGTCGCCTGAACGCCGACGACGCCGGCGATCAGTCCGCCGACGACAAAGCCGACGGCCTCGAACACCTCGCCCCCGAGGCGGTTGCGGGCGATCTCGCCGACGAAATTCCCGTACGAGTACAGCACGACCGTCCCGACGAACACGGTCGCCGGAAGCTCGCCGAACGCGGCGAACGCGCCAAGCAGTCCTGCGGCGACGGCGAAGCCGACCAGCCCCTTGAGGCGCTCGTCGCGCCGGTCGCCGGGGCGGGCAAACAGCTCGAAGGCGGCGCCGTCGGTGATCGTCGCGGCGCCGATGGCCACCGCCGCGAAGGCGGCGACGGCCACTGCGGGTGCGACGGCGGCGAGAAGCGAAAGCGTCCCGACCGCGGCGAACGCACCCGCACGTCTAACGGTCGATGTCACGTTACTGCCTTCCTTTTGCTGAGGCTTACTTAACCTTCCCGAACCGACGAGGCGAGTGACTACGACCGGGTCGCATCATTTACGACCGTGCGCGATGACCTCCCTCGCGTGGGACTGTACGACCGATATCTCGCTCTGCGGGTTCGGCGCGACGACACCCCGCCGCCGGATCACGTCGCGCTGATCGTCGCCGAGCGCGACCTGCTGGAGCGAGGTTCTTACGAGACGCTGGAGACGTTCTTCCGGTGGGCCGTCGAGTACGGCGCCGAGCGAGTGACGGTGTACGTCAGCGTCCTCGACGAAGCCGCCGTTCCGACGCTCGAACGGTCGCTGGCGGACGTGTCGGCACCGCGCGAGATGGCCGTTCGCGGGCCCGACGACCGGACGCGAGCCGACGCCCCGATCCAGATCAGCATCGGGCTCGGCGGGAAACACGAGTTCACCGCCGCGGTGCGGTCGCTGGCCGCCGAAGTCGAGGCCGGCGAGGTCGCGCCCGAGGAGATCACCGAGTCCGACGTGGAGGGGCGGCTCGTGTTCCCGGACGCCCCCGACCTCGTCATCAAGACGGGCGCCGAACGGCTCTCGGATTTCATGATCTGGCAGTCGGTGTACTCCGAACTGTACTTCACGGACGTGAACTGGCGGGACTTCCGCAAGCGAGACTATCTGCGCGCGATCCGCGAGTACAAGAACCGGACGCGGCGGTTTGGACGCTGAGCAACGCGAAGCGTCCAAACGCCGGAAGACGAACGGAGCGAGTCTTCCGGAAGTTTGGGCGCTGAGTCATGCGAACCGGCCCGGTCGTCGGCGTCAGTCCGCAGCCCGGTCGTCGGCGTCAATCCGCAGCCCGATCGTCGGCGTCAATCCGCAGCCCGATCGTCGGCGTCAATCCGCAGCCCGATCGTCGGCGTCAATCCGCAGCCCGATCGTCGGCGTCAATCCGCAGCCCGATCGTCGGCGTCAATCCGCAGCCCGATCGTCGGCGTCAATCCGCAGCCCGATCGTCGGCGTCAATCCGCAGCCCGATCGTCGGCGTCGAATTCCTCGGCGTCGAGACGTTCGCGCTCGCCGCTGGGGAGGGCGTCGCGGAACCGCCGGAGGACGCTCTTTGCCTCGTCGAGTTCGGCGCTCCCGGTCGCACGGAGTAGCGCGAGCGCGCGGCGGGCCCGCGCGGTGCGCCACGACTCTTGGCGGTGTTCGTAGGTGCGGATCGCTCGCAGGAAGTCGACCTTGCGGAACTCCGGCCAGTAGGGCGTACAGAAGAACACGGCGGCTTCGTTGCCGTTCGCGTACCACGGCAGGAAGTTGCTCGTGCGCTCGTCGCCGCCGGTTCGGATGATCAGGTCCACGTCCCGGACGGGGCGCTCGTACAGCCGATTTTCGACGGTTTCGATGTCGATCTCGTCGGGCGAAATGGCGCCGTCCTCGACGCCGCCGAGCACCGACTGGGCGGCAGAAAGCAACTCGGCGCGGCCGCCGTAGGCCAGCGCGATGTTGAGGACGAACTGGTCGTACTCTTCGGTTTGACCCTCGGCGTAGTCGACTGCATCCCGTACGCGCTCGGGCAGTCGATCGATGTCACCGAGCGCGCGGATACAGACGCCGTTGTCGTGGACGCGTTCGGCGTCGGCGAACTCGCGGAGTTTTCCCTCGATCAGATCGAACAGCGCCTCGAGCTGGTCCTCGGGGCGATCGAAGTTCTCCGTCGAAAACGTGTACAGCGTCAACTCTTCGATGCCGAGGTCTTGGCACCACTCCAGAACTTGTTCGGTCGTCTCCGCGCCGTGTTCGTGCCCCTCGGTCGCGGAGTCTCCGTTCTGCCGGGCGTAGCGTCGGTTGCCGTCTTGGATTACCGCGATGTGGGTCGGGACCCCCTCGATCTCCCGCCGGAGTAGCCGCTCGTACCCCGATCGGACGCGTCGTCCGAACCACTCTCTCATACTGGATCGGTCACGACGGCCACGTATGTGTCTTACGTCAGGCGAGACACGCTGTACCCCGAGAACGGCCGAGATAAAAGTAACCCCCTCCGTTTTTATGTTCGGGGCCCCTCTGGTCACATGCAATGGCGAAAGGCGAAGTTGATTTCTTCAACGACACTGGCGGTTACGGTTTCATCGACACTGACGAGGCTGACGAGGACGTTTTCTTCCACATGGAAGACGTCGGCGGTCCTGACCTCGAAGAAGGGCAGGAAGTAGAGTTCGAGATCGTGCAGGCCGACAAGGGCCCGCGCGCAAAGAACCTCGTTCGCCTGTAGGTGGGCGACGCCACAGGTGCGGTTCCGGGCGTCGCGTGGACCCAGTCCGCCGGGTCGCCCGTGCAGCGAACTTTTCCGTATTTTTCCGTTTCGTAGTGGTTACGCCGTCGTACCGTCTCGGTAGGACGCCGCTGGCACGCTGTTAGACACCGCCGTAGCGCCGCGGCAGGACGCCGCCGATCAGAGCGACAGACCGTAGGCCGTATAACCGTCCTGGCGAAACCTCAGGACATGACCGAAGTACTCGACGAGGAACTCTACCGACGCACGAAGCGACTGCTCGAACCCGGCGAGGTCGATCTCAACGGCGCGATCGTCCACACCGAGTTCGACGGCGACGACGAGATCGACATGATGCAGGCGACGATCGACGCGGGTGAGATCATCGCCGAGCACTCCGGACACGACCCGAAAGACACGTACGTCTACTCGGGCAACGACGACAGCGATTTCTCCTCGAACCAGCACCAAGGGCTGACGCTCGACGACGAGGAGTTCGTCTGGGAGTGCCAGCAGCTCCTCCGAGAGGGGAGTTTCGACATCGTCATCTACTACGAGGCCAGCGCGGACCACGAGGCGATTCTGGAAGACATCGAAGAACTGGGCTTCGACGTGACCGGCGTCGAAGGCGATCACTGAGGCCGAGATCAGTCGGCGGCCGTCACAGCTGTAGGTGCGATGTCGAACTGGGACCGCCGTCGTCATCGTCGTCGCGGCTCGGTCCAGCGCGCAGGAACGTGACATCGTCGTCGACGAGGTACACCTGCCCGTCGTCCACGTCGATCTCGACGCCCGGAAGCGTCGTGTCGGCGGCCTCGCCGTTGTCGCAGTAGCCCGAACAGGAGTCGAACATCGAGCCGTGTTTCGGGCAGACGACGCCGCCGTCGCGGACGATTGCGCCCACATCTTCTCGATACAGGCGCTGGTTTTCGTGCGTACAGCGGTTGCGCCACGCTTCGACGGGCGGGCGGTCCTCGTCTGCACAGGGGACCAAGAAGAACTCCTCGTCGTTGCCGTGCTGGTCGCGGGCGGTGAACAGCCACGAGCCCTCCGATTCTACCGTCTCGACGCTCGTCAGTCGATAGCGACCGGCCATGGAAAATCCTTGGAGTCGCCGGGTGTCAATGGTCCGGTCGGAGCACGCTCTGCCGGTGGCCGAGCGACGACGACCGGCGCCAATGCAAGCAGACAGTCAGGACGCCGTTGCCCCGCCGACTAACTGTTGGGGCGAAGTAGCACCAGTATGTCCTACCAGACGACGATCGGCTGGTCGCTGTTGTCCTCGGGCGTCGTGACGCTCGTGTTGAAAGTCCTTCCCGGCGACTCGCTCTGGTGGGGGATCGGCTTACTGGTGCTCGGCATCCTGACGCTGTACGTCAGGCAGTAGTGCGTCGTCGACCGACGCCGAGGCGCTTATGTCTCGCCGGTCCTGACTTCGGCGTATGGACACAGACGCCGGCCTGAGCGAGCGCGATCGGGCTATCGTCAACGCGTTTCAGGGGGGCTTTCCCGTCGTCGAAGAACCGTTCGAGTCGGGGGCTGCCGCACTGCGCGAGCGGGGCATCGAGATCGACGCCGACGAACTGCTGGCACGGGTGCAAGACCTCGACGAGGAGGGCGTACTGACCCGCTTTGGCGCGTTGATCAACGCCCAAGAGATCGGCGGCGCCGCGACGCTGGTCGCCATGCACGCCCCCGAGGAGCGCTTCGACGAAGTCGTCGACGCCGTCAACGACCACCGCGAGGTCGCGCACAACTACGAGCGCGAGCATCCCCACCTCAACGTCTGGTTCGTGGTGTCGGTCGCCGACCCCGAGCGCGTCGACGAGGTTCTGGCCGAGATTGAGGACGAGACGGGCCAAGAGACGTACAACCTGCCCAAGCAACAGGAGTTCCGCGTCGAGGCGAAGTTCTACGTCGACGGACCGATCCCCGATGGCGATATCGATTGCTCCGATCTCGGCCCCGACGTGACGCCGAGCGGTCGCGGAACCCTGACGCCCGACGAGCGCGACCTCGTCCTCGAAATTCAGGACGGCCTGCCGATCACGGCGACGCCGTATGCCGACGTGGCCGCGGCGATCGACGCCGATCCCGCGTGGGTGCGCGAAACGATCAAACGGTTCGACGCCGAAGGAAAAGTCAGGCGGGTCGGCGTCATTCCGAACCACTACGCGCTGGGCTACACCGAGAACGGGATGACGGTCTGGGACGTTCCCGACGAGGTCGTCGAGGAAGTCGGGCCCGAAATTGCGAGCCTGCCGTTCGTGACCCACTGCTACGAGCGCCCGCGCCACGACGGCGTCTGGCCGTACAACTTCTTTGCGATGACCCACGGCCGCAGCGAAGAAGAGAGCGCCGAGCGCGTCGAGCAGGTCCGCGAGCGCATGAGCGAGTTCTGGGACGTGGGCGAGGACGACTGGGACACGCTGTTCTCGACCCAGATCCTCAAGAAGACGGGGATCAGGATGGCCGAGCGCGCAAGTGCCAACACCGAAGCTACGGACGGCGAGACGCCGTCGACCGGTAGCGCGGAGTGACCGAACGTGTTCGGGCAAAGCGGCGAGTGGGCGGGACAGCAACGAAGCGTACGACCGAGTAGACTCGCATGATACCGCTACTCCACGACTTCACTGGCGCGACGGTGCTCGTCGTCGGCGGCGGGAGCGTCGGCGCCCGGAAGGCCCGACGGTTCGCCCGCGAGGCCGAGGTGATCGTGCTCGGGCCCGACTTCGGCGACCGCGAGTTCGGCGACAGCGAACTCGTCCGCGCGGCGCCCGACCCCGGCGAGATCCGGGCGTGGGTCGAACGAACCGAGCCGGCGTTGGTCGTCGCGGCGACCGACGACGAAGCCGTCAACGACGCCGCCGCCGAGGCTGCACGGGACCGGGGCGCGCTCGTCAACCGGGCCGATCGGAGCGGCTCGCGCGAGGCCGACAGCGTCGTCGTTCCCGCGACGGTTCGGGACGACCCGGTCGTCGTCGCCGTCGCAACCGGCGGGGCGAGTCCGGCACTGTCCCGACAACTCCGCAAGGACATCGAGGCCGATCTGGCGGGGGCAGGAGCGATGGCCGAACTGACGGGCGAACTCCGGACGGAACTGAAAGCCCTGGAGGACGATCCGGCCGCGCGCCGCCGTGCGATCCGGGCCGTCGTCCAATCGTCGCGCGTTTGGAAGGCTTTACGTACCGGAGACACTAATGGCCGTCAAGTGGCACGGGACGTGATCAACGAGGAACTGGGCGAGGGACCCGGTGAGACATCATGTTGACGGGCTCGGGCGTCATCTCCGGCGTGAGCGTCGCCCACGATCGGGCCAGCGTCGACGAGATCGCCGACGCCGGCGCCGACGACCAGCGGGCCGAGGTCGAGCGCCTGCTCACACGGCCCGGCGTCGAGGAGGCGTTCGCGCTGCACACCTGCAACCGGACCGAGGCGTACGTCGTCACCGACGACCAGACAGTCGGCCGAGCGACGCTGGCCGGGTTCGCCGACGAAGCGTCCGAGGACGCCGTCGTCTACACGGATCACGAAGAGAGCCTTCGACACCTGATGCGTGTCGCCGCGGGGCTTGAATCGCTGGTGCTGGGCGAGGACCAGATCATCGGCCAGGTCCGCACCGCCTACGAGGACGCCCGCGGCGTCGGCGGCATCGGACCGATGCTCGACGAGGCCGTCACCAAGGCGATCCACGTCGGCGAGCGCGTCCGCACCGAGACGGCGTTCAATCAGGGCGTGCTCTCGCTTGGCAGCGCCGCCGCCGAGGTGGCGACAGAGGAACTCTCGCTGGAAACGGCGACCGCGCTGGTCGTCGGCGCCGGCGAGATGGGGACGCTCGCGGCAAAATCGCTGGCCGACCGCGACGTTGCCGAGCTGGTGATCGCCAACCGCACCGTCCCTCACGCCGAGCACGTCGCCAAGGAAGTCACCGTCGACGCGAGCGCGGTCGCGCTGCCGGCGGCCGAGACGGTCGCCGAAACGGCCGATCTGGTCGTCACGACGACCGCCAGCGACGAGCCGCTGCTCGACGCCGAGACGTTCGCCGACGGCGGCGAGACGACCGTCGTCGACATCGCACAGCCCCGTGACGTCGATCCGGAGGTGGCCGAACTGACGACGGTCTCGGTGTTCGACCTCGACGATCTGCAGTCGGTGACCGCCGAGACCGAACGGCGCCGCCGCGAGAGCGTCGCGGAGGTCGAGGCCATCATCGACCGCGAGTTCGACCGCCTGCTCGAACAGTACAAGCGAAAGCGCGCCGACGAGGTGATCGCGGCGATGTACGAGAGCGCCGAGCGCGTCAAATCCGAGGAGGTCTCGACCGCCGTCTCGAAGCTCGAAGCCGATATCGACGGCGAGCTACCCGAAGCCCAGCGCGAGGTCATCGAAGCGATGGCAGACTCGCTGGTCAGCCAGTTGCTCGCAGCGCCGACCAAGAGCCTACGGGAAGCCGCCGCCGAGGACGACTGGACGACGATCAACACCGCCCTGCAGCTGTTCGACCCCGACTTCGGCGGCGACGACGGGCCGCCGGCGTTCGTCAGCGAACTACTCGACGAGGAGCCGGAAGAGCTACCGACCGGCGTGTCGGCCGACATCCCCGACGAGATTGCAGAGAAGATTCCCGAAGACATCACCGCGAAGGGATTGAGCGACGACTGACGCGGCACTCGCGGCTTACTGTTCTATCGCACAGGTATCGGCGTATTCCACGTCGCGGACCGACTCGATCGCTGGATCCTCGCCACAGACCGGACAGTCCGGATCGCGCTCGAACTCGACGGTCTCGAAGGAGAGTTCGCGGGCGTCGTAGACGATCAGCCGCCCGGCCAGCGGATCGCCCTCGCCGAGCAACAGTTTGATCGCCTCGGTCGCCTGCAGACAGCCGACGGTGCCCGGGAGGACGCCGAGCACGCCCGTCGTCGCACAGTCGGGGACGGTTCCCGCGGGCGGCGCTTCGGGAAACAGACACCGGTAACAGGGCGCCTCGTCGTTCGCCGGGAACGTGGTGATCTGGGCCTCGAACTCGAAGACGGCGCCGTGCGTGAACGGCACGCCCGCGAGCGTGCAGGCGTCGTTGAGCAGGTAGCGCGTCCGGAAGTTGTCGCTGCCGTCGACGACGAGATCGTACTCGTCGACCAGTTCCTCGACGTTCTCGCTCGTGACGCGCGTCTCGTGGGGCTCGACATCGACATCGGGATTCAGTTCTCGGACGAACTCGGCCGCGCTCTCGACTTTCGGCCGCCCGACGTCGGCGTCGCCGTGGAGCACCTGCCGCTGGAGATTCGACCGCTCGACGGCGTCGTCGTCCGCGATGCCGAGCCGGCCGATCCCGGCGGCCGCGAGATACTGGATCGCGGGCGAGCCGAGGCCGCCGGCGCCGACGACCAACACGGCGGCGTCGAGCAGGCGCGCCTGCCCCTCCGGGCCCACGTCGTCCATGATGACGTGCCGGGAGTACCGGTCCAACTGGACCGGATCGAGGTTCAGATCGGTCATACGAAACCGTTTCCCGGCGATTTGCTTAAGCCCGGGGATGCGCGTGTCGGAGAGTGCGCGTCCGTGGGCCCCTGTCGAAGCGCTTTACACCGCGAATCCCGAACGGAGCGCCAGATGGTCCAAGACGTCACGCCCGAGGAGATCGAAGAGCAAGTCGAGAACGGCGACGCGCCCCAGATCGTCGACGTTCGAAACCCGATGCAGTTCCAGCAGGCCCACATTCCCGGCGCGGAGAACGTCCCGATCTCGGCGCTGCCGCGGCGCGTCGACGACATCGACTGGGACGAGGAGATCGTCGTCTCCTGTGCGATCGGCCAGACCTCCCAGAAGGCCGCCCGCATGCTCGAATCCTACGAGGGCATCGACGCCGACACCGACGTGTACAACCTCGAAGGCGGGCTCCGCGCGTGGGAGGGCGACGTGGCGTCGGGCCGCGAGGAGAACGGAGACGAAGCCGGAACCACATCGAACGAGGAAGGGCCGAGCGCGACGGCCGGCGATGCCGACGCACCCTTCTAAATCGGTACTGTTTCGGCGTTTTAGTCGTCGTTCGTTGTCCGAATAGCTACATTTCTAACGGAAGCAGGTAACGGCTGTCGGAGCACCACATTTTAAGTGCGTGGTGTGCCAACGAATACCTTGTATGGCGTCCGCACCCAACGATGCCGGCGACGACGTGCTCGACAACTTCCTCTCGCGTCGCGGTCACGAAACAGAGACGGTAGGATGGGAGCGGGACTATAACAAGAAGCAGTGCCCGGAGTGTGGCGGTCTCCACGACACCGACGCAACCGAGTGTTCGGTCTGTGGCTGGGGTCCAACCGGGTCGCCACGGGTCGCCGACGACTGACCGATTCGGCCGATTTCGGCCGCTTCGGGTTTCTTCTGCGGTAGCTAGTAGTTGAATGCGTACCGTAGCCGATAGTATTATAATACATTATTTCCTCAGGAAGTGGTAGAGATAGAAATGCCTCGATGCCAGAACTGCGAATCGTTCGTCACCCGAGCGTACGCGCGAGTGTTCACGCCCAGAGAGACGGACGAGCCACGCGTCTGTCCCCAGTGTGAAGACAAGATACGGGACGGTAACGACATTCGGGACGCACGCTCCCCGCGAAGCAACTAAATTACGGCGCTCGCAGTAGCGAACCCAGAGGCTTATGGGGTTTCGTGGCGTTACCCATTGTAATGACTGACGCCGATGCGACCGTGACCCGCCTGTTCGGCGGTCCGGGCAGCGGTAAGACGACCGCGCTACTCGATCGGGTCGACGAACTGCTCGACGACGACTCGGTCGACGTGCGCGACGTGCTGGTCGTCTCGTACACCCGTGCGGCAGCCCAAGAGATTCGCGAACGACTCGCCGAACGCCTCGACGAAAATCCCCGCGCCCTGCAGGGGAACGTCTGCACGATGCACGCGAAAGCGTACGAACTGCTCGATCTCTCTCGTGGCGACGTGGTCGGCGAATCCGACAAGAGCGACTTCTGCGAGGAGTTCGGCATTGAGTTCGAAGACGAGTACGGCGGCGCCGGACGGCGAACCGCCCGATCGACGACGCTCGGCAACAAGATCATCGCCACCAGTCAGTGGCTCCAACGGACCCGCCGTGACGTCTCTGACTGGTACGACGTTCCCTTCCAGTGGGACGAAGAAGAGGTGCGCCTCCCGCCCGAGATCGACCCCAACGCCCAGGAGGGCAACAAGTACACGCCGACGTGGCCGAGCGACGACGACCGAATCGACGTGCCCGAAGCGATTCGAGGCTGGCGAAACTACAAGGGCGAGAACGGGCTGACCGGCTTCGCCGACATGCTCGAACGCGTGAAACAGCGCTCCCTGCTCCCGAACGTCGACTATCTGGTGATCGACGAGTTCCAGGACATTACGACGCTGCAGTACGACGTGTACGAGGAGTGGAAACCCCACATGGAGAAGGTGCTGATCGCAGGCGACGACGATCAGGTCGTCTACTCGTGGCAGGGCGCCGACCCCGCGCTGTTGCTGGACGAAGACGTCGACGAAGACGAGATCCTGCCGAACTCCTATCGACTGCCCTCGAACGTGCTGAACGTCGTCAACCGCGAGATTCGTCACATCGACAAGCGACAGGACAAGGACCTCAAGCCCCGCAAGGAAGGCGGCGTCGTCGAAGGAATCAACAGCCCCTCGATGCTCGATCTGGTCCGGAACGTCCGGTCGACGCTCGAAGAGGACGACGGGACGATCATGCTGTTGTTCCGGGCACGCTACCAGATGTTCCGGTTTATCGACGAGTTCATCACCGAAGGCGTCCCCTTCAGCTGTCTGACCGACCAGCGCATGTGGACCGACCGGCTCAGCCAGTTCGTCAGCGCGATTCAAGCGATCGACGCCGACGAGCCGATCGACGGCCTGCAGGCGCGCCGACTGGCCGACATGCTCGCCGATTCTGCCTTCGGCTCGAACGACCGGGACGCGCTGTTCGACGCCATCGACGAACGCGAGGAAGAAGCCGGTGTCGACGATCTGGTCGATCTGACGATCGAGCCAGACGTGATCGGCGACCACGTTCCCTTCATGCCCGGCCCGGCGTCGGCGTCGGACATGTCCCGAAAGATCACGAGCTTCCAGAAAAAGAGCATCAAGGCCTACTTCGCGGTCGGCGAGTACCTCGACACCGACCCCGAGCGCGTCCGACTCGGAACGATCCACAGCGCGAAGGGCCGCGAGGCCGACCACGTGTTCGTGGCGACAGACCTCACCGAGAAGGTCGTCGAGCAGATGGCCGCGACGGTCGAGGACCCGACCGACGTGCCCGGCTGCGAGGAGTTCACCAAGACGACCGATCCCGTCCCGACGCTGACCGACAACGAGCGCCGCGTCTTCTACGTCGGAATGAGCCGCGCACGAGAGCGCCTCGTCGTCATGGAGAATCTCGTCGACGGCGCCCCCACGCTGCCGATCGACGTGTTGCTCCGCAACGAGCCCAGCGAGGAGCCGATCGAGGAGTTGCTGACCGAAGCGCGCGAGCCCGTCGAGGCCCAGTGAGGGGATGGCGGCCGACACGACGCCGTCACCCGACTACGAGCGGCTGGCAGCCGAGCTAGCCGAACGCGACGCCGCTGCGCTGGTTGTCGTCGGCGACCGGCACGACGCCGACCTCGCGTACTGCGCCGGCGGCGCCCAGCCAGCGCGACAGAGCGCCGTTGTCCTGACGCCCGCGGAGACGCTTCTGTATGTGCCCGATCCGGTCGCCGGCCGCGCAAGCGAAACGTTTCCCGGCGACGCCGTCCGGACGTTCGATGCCGAACGGCGCCATCCAGCACAGGTCGCGGCCGACGCGCTCGACGACGCCGCCGAGGGGGAAGTGCTCACGCCGGCAACGATCGGCCACGACGCCGCGCTGTACCTCGAACGCGCTGGCTACGACGTGGCGTCGACCGACGCCGTCGCCCAGGCGCGCGAACGCAAGAGCGACGCCGAACTAGCGCGGATCGAGCTCGCCCAACAGATTGCGGCCGCAGGCATCGACCGCGCGCGGACGGTGCTGGCCGAAGCGACCGTCGACGGCGAGCAGCTCCTGTGGGACGACGAAGTGCTGACCACCGAACGATTGCGCCGGGAGGTCGACGCGGCGATGGCCGGCGCGGGCGGCGACCCGGCGCGAAACACGCGCGTCGGCGTCGACGGGCCGCCGGTCGATCCTGCGCTCGACGGCGCCGGCGCGACGCCGTTGCGGCCGGCCGCGACGATCACCGTGTCGGTCGCGCCGAGAGAACCGGCCGGCTACCACGGTCGCCTCTCGCGGACGCTCGTCGTCGACGGCGAGGGCGGGTGGGAGCGGCGGGCTAACGTCGCCACCGAAAACGCTAGAGCGGCCGCGCTGGCCGAACTATCCGACGGTGCTGGCGCGGCGCCGGCGTCGGTGCGGGGCGAGATCGTCGCGGAGCTGGGCGCCTACGGCTTCGACGCCACGCCGGAGTCGGGCGTCGTCGTCGCGGAACTGGGCGGCGGCGTCGGACTGGAGCGACGGGAAGCGCCGCGATTGACCGACGGCGGCGAGATCAGCGCGGGCACCGCGCTGGCGATTCGACCCGGGCTTTCGGCTCCGGAGCAGGGCCACGTAGAACTGACTGATATTGCGGTGGTCCACGAGGACGGCGTCGAACTCCTCGGCGACTACTCGACATCGATGGCAGTACAACAGTAAGGCGTCGGCTCACTCCTCGTCGTTCGATTCGGACTCCTCGGGATCGGGCAGGACGCCGCCGGCGATTTTCTCGACGGCGACGAAGGGCAGGTCTTGGGGCGTCGTGAGCACGTGCTCGGCGACGACGAGCAGGACGCCGAGCCCGACGAAGAGCAGGCCGATCGGCTCGCCCGAAAGGTAGAGGCTCCCGCCGGCGTAGACCATCGGGATCGCCACCGCGAGCGTGCCGACGAACGTGATCGACTCCAAGATGCCCAGTTTCATCGGTCGGTGGTAGGCCGGTAGCGCGGAAAAACGCATCGGGACCGACAAAGAGCAACTGTTAGGGGCCGGGCCCGCAACGCCAGAACCATGACCGATCCCGAAGACCTCGCGGAGCGCGTGCGCGAGGGCGAGGTGCGCCTGCACGAACTCGAAGACCACGCGGACCACGAGACCGCGGCCGAGGCCCGGCGGCGCTACGTCGCCGCCGAAACCGGTACCGATCTGGAGACGATCGGCGAGTACGCGTTCGACGCCGAGGACGCCGAGCCGAACGTCGAGAACATGATCGGCGCCGCCCAGATTCCGATGGGCGTCGTCGGCCCGGTCTCGATCGCCGGCGGGGCGATCGAGGGCGAACATTTCCTCCCGCTGGCGACGACCGAGGGCGCCTTGCTCGCCAGCGTGAACCGCGGCTGCTCGGCGATCCGCTCGGCGGGCGGCGCCGACGCTCGGATCACCGACTCGGGGATGACTCGCGCGCCCGTGTTCCGCGTCGACGGCGTCGTCGAGGCGAAGCAGGTCGTCGACTGGGTCGCCGACAACGAGGAGAGCTTGCGCGAAGCCGCCGAGTCGACGACCAGCCACGGCGAGTTGCTCGGCGTCGAACCCTACGTCGTCGGCGACTCGGTCTACCTTCGGTTCGCCTACGACACGAAAGACGCGATGGGGATGAACATGGCGACGATCGCCACCGGCGAGGCCTGCGACGTGATCGAAGCCGAGACGCCCGCCGAACTCGTCGCGCTCTCCGGAAATCTCTGCTCGGACAAGAAACCCGCCGCGATCAACGCCGTCGAAGGACGCGGGCGAACCGTGACCGCCGACGTGGAACTCGACCGCGAACTCGTCGAGGAGCGCTTTGGCACGACGCCCGAAGCCATCGCGGAGGCCAACACGCGAAAGAACCTCGTCGGGAGCGCGAAGGCCGGCAGTCTCGGATTTAACGCCCACGCCGCCAACGTCGTCGCCGCGGCGTTTCTGGCGACCGGGCAGGACGAAGCGCAGGTCGTCGAGGGTGCAAACGCCATCACGACGATCGACGATCGGGGCGATTCGCTGTACGCGAGCGTCAGCATCGCCAGCCTCGAAGTCGGCACCGTCGGCGGGGGGACGAAACTCCCGACGCAGGCAGAAGCACTCGACGTGCTCGATCTGCGGGGCGGCGGCGACCCGCCGGGGTCGAACGCCGACGCGCTCGCGGAGATCATCGCCGTCGGCGCACTCGCTGGCGAACTCTCCTTGCTGGCGGCGCTGGCGTCCCGGCACCTGTCGAGCGCCCACGAGGATCTCGGGCGCTGAGGTCCGGGGTCGACCGGCGAAACTGAAATTTTGCGGTTTTCGCGGTTTCTGCAGAATCTACCGTGTTATGACGGGTCGCTATTAGTTTCACTTTCACCGTGCGCACGTGGCTCGCTTTTACGTTAGGACGGCCGGAAGATCGTGATGCGTCCGTCCGGGAGCCCCGGCGGGCGTATCCACCCATGACTGCAACAGACAACAGCGACGGCGCTCCCGACGAACAGCGCTGCGAGTGCGAGCAGGCGCGCTACCCGCGGCTTGCGCTCCTCAAGCGCGTTCTCAGGATCGTCGCCCTGATCGCGTCGATCTGGACCGCCCTGCAGACGCCGTAGTCGAGCCCGGCGACCGGAATCGTCGGTCGTCGAGCGCGGCGCGGTGTCCGCTGTCGACGTGCAGCACCGCGAGAAGAACACTCAGAGCAGCCGATAGACGCCGCCGTTCTCCGAGACGCGCCCTCGTTGCGCGAGCTTGTTCAGACTCTTTCGGACGTACTCCGCCGGGACGCCGCGTTCGGTCGCGTACTCGACGACGGCGTCCTCGGTCGGCTCGTCGAGCGTCCGGAGCGCGTCGAGCACCGTCTCCTTGCGGCTCTGACTCCCACCGGTCGAGGATTCCATCGCCCGATCCGCGGCGTCGTCGACGGCGTCGGCGTCGATGCCCGAGCCCTCCAGATACTCCTGATCGTCGACGACGGCGTCGCCGACCTGTGTTTCGAGTTCGGCAAACGAGTCCACCTCGGCGAACGCCTCGCCGTGGTCCTGCCGGTTGGCCAGCATCGACGCCCGAACCTCGCGGGCGTGGTCCTCGTCGTCGGTCTCGACGAACTTCTTGAGCCTCTCGAACTGGTGGGTCTTCCCACAGCGCTGGCACTGGGCGGTCTGCTGGCGCCCCTCGACGAGCCAGAGCGCGCTGCAGTCGGTACAGCCCACGACGGCGTACATGCGTCGTGCTATCGGTCGGCGGCTAATAACGCCACCGCCAACGGATGACTGATCGGGCACCGTCGACGGGCGGCGGGTCCGATACCGCCGCCCGAACGCTTAGGAGAGGGTCGGCTGTAGGGAACGCCATGGATGTCGTCTCACCGTCTGACGAAGCATCGACCGAAGCCGTCGAGGGCGTACACCTGTCGCTGCTGGCCGGCGGCGACCGGATGAACCTCCAGCGCTTCGAGATCGAGCCGGGCGCCGTCGTGCCCGAGCACAGCCATCCTCACGAGCAGACCGGACTCGTCGTCGAGGGGACGTTGACGTTCGTGCTGGCCGACGGGACCGAGCGACCGGTCGGCCCCGGCGAGACGTACGCGCTCGCTGGCGGCGAGGCCCACGCCGCGGAGAACCGTGGCGACGATCCGGTCGTCGGCGTCGACGTGTTCAGTCCGCCGCGGACGGACCCGGACTGGCAGGACTGAGTTACCGGCCGTAGGCGTCCAGCAGGTCCCGCTCCTCGCGCATGAGTTCGCGGACGCCGCGGGTCAAGATCCCCTCGCCCAGCGAGGTCGCGCGGTAGTACGAGTAGAGCCCGTCGCTGTCGGGGGTCTTGCGCTTGCGGTTCTCGACGAGTCCGACATCGACCAGTTCGTCGAGGTGGTAGTGCAACGTGTTGGACTCGACGCCGAGCGCATCGCGTAGCTCCGCGGCGCTGTGGGGGCCGTCCTCGACGAGCGCGTCGAGCACCCGAAACCGGGTTTCGTTGCCCACGGCGCGTTGCATTGCGAGGTACTGGTCCAGCGACAGCATACTCTGGTCGGGGAGTATCGACGACTCTGGCCGGTCGTCCTCGCCGCGCGCAGGGGGGCCGCTCTCTGCCATGCTATTCACGAGTGGCTTCGCACCGCAATCGGTTAAGCGTTCGCTGACTCAGCACTCGCTGATTTCGTCAATATTTATATACTCAACGGGAGTGAACCGTTCTATGCGCGATCGGATCGTGTCGGAACTCGGCGATCTACCCTATGGACGATTTCTCGTCTACGTGATGGGACCCTACCAAGCGTTCGATCCGCGAGCGCTCCGTGAGACGACCGATCCCGAGGCGATGCCGGCGTCGGTCGACTTTGGCACGCTAGTCGACGCCGAGCCGGAGATGGACCGCGACGAAGCCGCGCTCGACCTGCTGCTGGAAGTTCGTGACTCGCTGCGAACGGACGTGGGAGTGAACGCGTTTCTCGCGATCGACGCCGACGTTCCGCTCGAAGAGATGGACGCCGCGACCCAAAGCGTCGCCTTCTCGAAGGCCAGCAACGCGGTCGTCTACGTCGTCCCCCGCGTCGGCGACAACCTCGGCGTCGGGATCGAGGTCGGGTCCGTGCTGGAGGCGTTGTTCGCTGACGGACAGAACGACCACCGCGAGCGAGTCGTGTTCGCCCACGAGTCCGGCGTTCGCAGCGCGATGATCGCGGCGGTCAGAGATCGCTGGGACGCTAGGATCGTCAGTTACGAAGACCGGACGGAACTCGTCGAGCAAGTGCAGCTGTTCGTCCGCGACATCGCACGCAAGGAGCTCCGCGGCGACCTCGATCGACTCGACGAGTAACGGCCGATCACGTTCCACCGGACAGCGACCGCCGCATCTCGACGTGGGGAATGCCGGCCTCCTCGAACTCTTCGCCGCGAGCCTCGTAGCCCAGTCGTTCGTAGAAGCCGGCGGCACGCGTCTGGGCGTGCAGTTTCAGGGTCTCGACCCCATGGTCGCGCGCAGCGGCGTGCACGGCGTCCATCAGATCGCGCCCGAGATCGTCCCCGCGGTGGGACGCCAGCACGGCGACGCGCTCGACCTTCCCGATGCCCTGCTCGGGGAAGCGAAGCCGCGCCGCGCCCACGGGGTCGTCGCCGTCGTAGGCGACGAAGTGGACGGCGTCGGCCTCTGGCTCGTCGTGCTCGTCGTACTCCAGTTCCTCGTCGACGCCCTGCTCGTCGACGAAAACGTCTTCTCGCACTGCGAACGCGTCCTCGCGCTCGCGCTCGTCGGTGACGACGCGAACTTCGGTCATGGAACGTGGGTGGCGCTAGGTCGTGGAGAACGTTTCGACACCGGCGGCTCGTGATGGTCGGAGACCGCAAATAGAAAATCGGAGAGTCAGACCGCCCGAGAAGTTGTTTACGACAACTTCTCGATGTCGTCAGAACGCGAAGCGTTCTGACTGCTCGAGAAACTTTCTACGAAAGTTTCTCGATGTTCTCCACGACGGTGTCGGAGAACTCCGTCGTCGAGAGCTTCTCGGCGTCCTCGAGGTTGCGCTCGAGGTCGTAGGTGACCTTGCCCGAGGAGATCGTCTCCTCGACGGCGTCCTTGACGAGCTGGGCGGCGTCGTCCCAGCCGATGTAATCGAACATCAGGACGCCCGACAGGGTCAGCGCGGTCGGGTTGGCCTGATCCTGCCCGGCGCGCTTGGGCGCGGAGCCGTGGACGGGCTCGGCGAGACAGCGTGCCTCACCGAAGTTGGCGCCCGGCGCGATGCCGAGGCCGCCGATCTGGGCGCCGGCGGCGTCGCTGAGGTAGTCGCCGTTGAGGTTCGGCATCGCCATGACGTCGAACTCGTCGGTGCGCAGCTGCATCCACTGGAGCATCGCGTCGGCGAGGCGCTCCTCGACCATGACGGCGCCCTCGGGGATGTCGATGTCCTCCTGAGTCTCCCACAGGGAGTCGGGTGCGGCGAAGACCTCGTCGTCGGGGTACTCCTCGTCGGCGACCTCCATGCCCCACTCGGAGAACTGCCCCTCGGTGAACTTCATGATGTTCCCCTTGTGGACGAGCGTGACCTTGTCGCGGTCGTGCTCGAGGGCGTAGTCGATGGCCTCGCGGACGAGGCGCTTGGAGCCCTTCTCGGTGATGGGCTTGATGCCGATGCCGACCGGGCCCTCGTGGATGGTCGAGTCGAAGCCCATGTCCTGTTCGACGAAGTCGCGGACCTGCTCGACTTCGTCGGTGCCGGCTTCCCACTCGATGCCGGCGTAGACGTCCTCGGTGTTCTCCCGGAACGTCACCATGTCCATCTCCTCGGGCGACTTCATGGGCGACGGAACGCCGTCGAGGTAGTAGGTCGGGCGGACGTTCGCGTAGAGGTCGAGCGTCTGTCGGAGCGCGACGTTCAGCGAACGGAAACCGGCGCCGACGGGCGTCGTCAGCGGGCCCTTGATCGCAACGCGGTGCTCTCGAATCGCGTCGACGGTCTCCTCGGGGAGGTTCTCGTCGTACTTCTCGCGTGCGCTCTCGCCGGCGTAGACGCGCATCCAGTTGATCTCGCGGCCCGTCGCGTCAGCGGCGGCTTCGAGGATCTTCTGGGCGGCGGGACCGACGTCTTTCCCGATTCCGTCGCCGTGGATGATCGGGATGATCGGATTCTCGGGAACGTCGAGCTCCTCGCCTTCAGCGTCCGAGACGGTGATCTTCTCGCCGTCTTCGGGGACTTCGATCTTGTCGTAGCTCATGGTCGTTACTACGGTATCTAGTCGGGGCTAAAAGGCCTGCCATTTGGCGCTGGCGCGCAAAACTTACTCGCCCCCGAGTTGGGCGAGCTATCAAGGTCGCGGCGTCGAGATGAAGACTCATGCAGGTGATCGTCCACGGCGGCGCCGGCGGCGCACCCGACGAGCCAGAACAGCGACAGACCGTCCTCGACCGGGCGGCCGAGCAGGGAGCCAGCGCCGAGACGCCGATCGACGCCGTCGAGAGCGCTGTCGGCGTCCTCGAAGCCGCACCGCGGTTCAACGCCGGCACCGGCGGCGCGATCCAGAGCGACGGCGGCGTCCGCACGGACGCCGGGATCATGACCGGCGACGGCGAGGTCGGCGCGGCCTGCTCGATGTCGGGCGTCGAGCGGGCACTGGAAGTCGCGCGCGTCGTGATGATGGAGACACCACACGTACTGCTCAGCGGTGAGCACGCCGTCGCGCTCGCGGCGGACTACGGCGTCGAGACTGGCCTCGACCTCAAAACGGAGCGAACGCGCGAGCGCTGGGAGCAAACGACACCGCCGGAGGGCACGCCGAGCGAGCAACTGGCGTGGATTCACGACCACTTCGGCGCGACGGGCGAAGCCGGCCCGGACGCCGATCCGTCGGACCACGACACCGTCGGCGCGGTGGCGTCCGACGGCGATAGCGTGGTGGCGGCGACCTCGACCGGCGGGCGCTGGTACGCGCTTGCGGGGCGAGTCGGCGACGTGCCCCAAGTCGGGGGCGGCTTTTTCGCCGCCGAGTCCGGCGGTGCGAGCGCGACCGGCGCCGGCGAGGAGATCGCGAAGACCGGACTCGCACGGCGGGCCGTCGGCTTACTCGACGAGGGGCTGACGCCAGACGCCGCCGCCGAGAGCGTCATCGGCTCGTTCGACGCCGAGACCGACGCCTCGGCGGGCATCATCGTCGCGGACAATCACGGTCGCGTCGGCAGCGCGTACAACAGCGAGGCGATGCAGACCAGCGCCGCCGGGACGGTCGAATGAACGGCGTGGCGAGCGCTACCCGGTTGCGGACCCGAAAAATCAGCTGACGGGGCGTCGTCAGGCCGCTGCGTCGTCGCTCCCGGCAGACGTGGCCGGGCTCGCTTCGAGGAACGGCCCCTCAGCACTGGCCGCGGTGGCGGTCAGAACCGCCGTGCCGCCGTCGGTCATCTCCGCACCGCCGTCGGTCGCGTTGTCGTCCGCCATCGCGTCGCCCTCATCCGCAGTGGTGTTGTCGTCGTCCGCCATCCCGTCGTCCGCGCCCGCGGTCGCGTTGTCGTCACCGGTGGTGACGTTGTCGTCGGTCGTTTCGTTGCCGGTGGTGACGTTGTCGTCGGTCGTTTCGTTGTCATCTCCGACTGCGATGCCGCCGTCAGTTGCGTTGTCTTCGGCTTCGTCGTCGGTCGCGTTGTCTTCGGCTTCGTCGTCGGTCGCGTTGTCTTCGGCTTCGTCGTCCATCATCTGCTGGCCGATGGCGACGGAGTCGACCGAGAAGTTGTGGGCACTGGCGTTGCCGATCGTGACGTTACCGGCGCTCAGTTGCTCGATTGTCAGCTCCTCGGTCTGGTTCATCCCGGATTCGTTCATGCCGTCCGTGGCATTCTCGCCGTCGGTGGCGTTGTCCTCCCCGCCGTCGGTCTCGTTGTCGTCCATGCCGTCATCGGCGCCCATGCCGTCGTCCATCTGGTCTTGGGCCCCGACGTGGAACGACTGGACGGACATGTGCTCGACGGTCATGTCGGTGACGTTGAACTCCTCGACGGTGAGCGACTGGATCTGGTGGTCCTCGCTCATGCCGTCGGTCTCGTTCATGCCGTCGGTCTCGTTGTCCTCCCCACCGAGGATGCCGCCGTCGGTCTCGTTCATGCCGTCGGTCTCGTTGTCCTCCCCACCGAGGATGCCGCCGTCGGTCTCGTTCATGCCGTCGGTCTCGTTCATCCCATCGGTGGCGTTGTCCTCCCCGTCGAGGATTCCGCCGTCGGACTCGTTATCGTCGCCGCCGAGAATGCCGCCGTCGTCGGATTCGTTCATCGCACCCTCGTCCATCTGGTCGGCCTGCCCGACCGAGAACTGCTCGATGGTGAGCTGCTCGACGGTCATCTGTTCGATCGTCGTCTCCTCGACGGTCACGTTCTGGCCGCCGTCGGCGTCTGCGCTGGACGCGTTATCCATCGTGTCGGCCGAGGTGTTGTCGCTCGGCTGGAGCGCTTCGGTGTCTCCATCGAGATCCTCCATCGAGACGTTCTCGAGCGAGAGGTTCTCGAAGTGGACATCCTCGAACATCAGCATCGCGTCGTCGCTTTCGTCACCGTCGCTCGGTTCGGCCGCGGCGTCACCGAGCTGTGCGCTCTGGACGTCCAGTTGCTCGATAGTCACGTTGTGCAACGTGGCGTTCTGTAGTTCGAGCGTGTCGACGCTGGCGTTCTGGACGGTCGCGTCTGTCTCGTTGTCCGCATCTGTACCGTCGTCTGTCGCGTTGTCTTGTTGGAATCCCGCGTCGCCTGCCGCGCCCGCGATACCGGCGACTCCCATACCGGTTGCGACGAGCACGACGACGAACACGACTCCTAGTTTGTTGACTGTGGCTCTCATGCTGGCGCCACGGATATGTCCGCCGGTCAACGGGATAAACGGGTTCGAACGTTTAGCGGTTTTAGCCCGTCTAGAGCGCTAACAAGACCATCTGAGTAATTTTGAGAGTATTTCACATCGCTTCGAAAGGTCCCGCGAGCGGGTAGCGTGGACTTTCCTGCTGGCAAGTGCCGGCACGGTCGCGGAGTTTCGCCGCGGTCGACGTTACTCGATCAGCAGCTGCCAGCGATTCGTCCCCGACGACGGACCGGTCACGCTCGCTATAGTTACTCTCGGTCGGAATACGAGTGTGGCGTTGCGATGAGATGTCGGTGAAAGTAATCCGACGAAACTCGCGGCTGGCGGCCGGCCGTCGATGGCAAGGTGCCCCCTCGACGAGGTCGGTACCGGCGTAGCGCCGTAGGCGTCTTCCGGCGGTGGTACTGCGTAACGCCTTTGGCCGTTTCCGACCACGTCCACGGTATGGCAGAGACCGACGTCGATCTGGACGCCGAGCAGTACGAGAAACACCGAGAGGCCGGCGAGATCCTCGCACAGGTACGCGAGGAGGCCGCCGAGCGCGTCGAGGTCGGCGCCAGCCACCTAGAAGTCGCCGAGTTCGCCGAGGACCGCATCCGCGAGCTCGGCGGGAAGCCGGCGTTCCCCGTCAATATCAGCATCGACGAGGAGGCGGCCCACGCGACGCCGAGCGTCGGCGACGAGACTACCTTCGGCGAGGAGATGATCAATCTGGACATCGGCGTCCACGTCGACGGCTGGCTCGCCGACACCGCCGTCACCGTCGACCTCTCGGGTAACACCGAACTCGCCGAAGCCCCCGCCGAGGCGCTCGACGCCGCCCTCGACCTGATCGAGCCCGGCGTCGAGACCGGCGAGATCGGCGCCGAGATCGAGTCCGTGATCGAGGGGTACGGCTACAACCCCGTCGTGAACCTCACGGGCCACGGGCTGGGCCACTGGGAGCAACACACCGAGCCGACGATCCCCAACCGGTCGGTCTCGCAGGGAACGACCCTCGAAGTCGGCGACGTGGTCGCCATCGAGCCGTTCGCCACCGACGGCTCGGGCAAGGTGAGCGAAGGCAGCGACGAGGAGATCTTCGCGCTCGAACGCGAGGGCTCGGTCCGCAACCGCCAAGCCCGCCAAGCGCTCGAACAGATCGCCGAGGAGTTCCGGACCCTGCCGTTTGCGACCCGGTGGCTGGATGTCAGCCGGGCGTCGATGGCGCTGCGACGCCTGAAATCGGCGGACATCGTCCACGGCTACCCCGTGCTCAAGGAAGACGACGGAGCGCTCGTGAGCCAGAAAGAGCACACGATCATCGTAACCGAGGACGGCTGTGAAGTGACGACCGAACGGTAATCAGGCGTTGTTCATCCGCTGGCTGGACCGGCTCCCGCAGTGCTGACACTCCGAGACCCGGTAGGGTTCGCGGGAGAACTGGGCGTTTTCTTCCTTGCGACTCTCCGTGCGGATCTGGACCGAAACCTGATGGGGGGTCTGCGTTCCACAGTCGTCGCAGTGCTCTGTCATCCCGTCGAACGAGTCGTCTGTCGTTGCCATCGTTGCACTCGCCTACGCCGTATCGGGGTATAAAAACACGACTCAGTTGGGCTCAGTTTATGCGTTTAATCGCAAGACTGCATCGGTTTAGCTAGCTTTACTGTCTTAGAAGGCTCGAAATCGTTCAAGAAGACGTTAGAACAATCAATTAACTCTCTAATCCTCTCTCGGTCATAAGGTTTAAATGACCAAATCTGCGGTGACCGAAGCCGTTCGGCGGCGTCACGTAGCACCTATGCGGCCGGAACGACGAGCGAGCACATGGAGCAGGTCTTTGCACCGTGGCGGATCGAGTGGGTCGAACGCGACGGCGACGGCGGCGACGATCGGTGTCCGTTCTGTGCGTTGCCCGAGGGGACCGACGACCGCGAGAACCGGATCGTCGCCCGGAGCGATCGGGCGTTCGTGCTGCTCAACAACTACCCGTACAACCCCGGGCACGCGATGGTGATTCCGCGGGTCCACACGGGCGACTACCGCGATCTCGACGAGGAGACGCTGCTCGATCACGCGCGGCTCAAGCAGCGGACGGTCGACGCCATCGAGACCGCGTTCGATCCCGACGGCTTCAACGCCGGACTGAACCTCGGTGGCGACGCCGCCGGCGGGTCGATCGACGACCACCTCCACACTCACGTCGTGCCGCGCTGGAGCGGCGACACGAACTTCATGGCCGTGATCGGCGAGACGAAAGTGATCGTCGAGGCGCTCGACGACACCTACGAGCGCGTCCGCGAGGCGTTCGCCGCCCAAGACGGCGTCGAAGTGCCGGCCGACGGCGACGCCGCCGTCGAGATCGTCGACCCGCGGTCGTAGGACGGCAGTCGACACCTCCTTACTGGTGGCTCGCAAACCGGGGGTACGATGGAGCGCAAGGCGGCGCTCAGACGCGTCGGGTTGGTCGTGCTGGTGGGCAACGTCCTGCTGGTGGCGGCCAAAGCCGCCGTCTGGGCCCGGACGGGAAGTCTGGCGCTGGGGTCGGAAGCCGTCAACAGCCTCACCGACGTTGCCTACAGCGTCGTCATTCTGGGCGGGCTCTACCTGACCACCCAGCCGCCGGATCTCGAACACCCCCACGGCCACGAGCGGATCGAGCCGTTCGTCTCGCTGTTCGTCGCCGCGGGCATCTTCGCCGCCGGCGGAGCGATCCTCTGGCGGTCGATCGGGTCGATTCTGAGCGGCTCGATCGCCGTCGCGCAGGGACCAGCCGCGGCCGTCGTCCTCGTCCTGTCGGCCGCAGTCAAGTTCGGGCTCTACCGCTACTGCCTGCGCGTCGCCGCGAGCAACAACTCGCCTGCCGTCACCGCGACGGCCGTCGACAACCGTAACGACATCCTCGCGTCGGTCGCCGCGCTGGTGGGCGTGCTCGGCGCGCAGGCGGGGTACCCGATCCTCGACCCGATCGCGGCGACGCTGGTCGCCGGGGCGATCCTTTATACCGGCGTCGAGATCGTCTCCGACAACGTCAACTATCTGGTCGGCGCGGCGCCGCCGGACGACCTGCGCGGCGAGATCGTCCGTCGGGCGCTCGCCCACCCGGAGGTCGAGGGCGTCCACGACGTGGTCGCCCACTACGTCGGCCCGGAGATCGACGTGAGCCTCCACATCGAGGTCGAGGGCGAGCACACGCTGCTGTCGGCCCACGAGATCGAGTCCGAAGTGATCGAGTCGATCCGCGATCTGGATGAAGTCGACGACGTGTTCGTCCACGTCGACCCGCGCGAACTCGGCGAGTGGAAAGACGACTACGCCGAGCAACTGGCGGCCAGAGACGGCGAGTGATCGCTGGGCAGCCCCGAACACCACACCGGGACGCCGTTCCCACGGCGCGGGAATCGGTTTGCTCGTTCTTGCCCCGTCGCAATCAACTACCGAGTAGAGCCACCGATGGAACCGACGGATGCGGTACGCGACGAGGAACGGGTCGAAACTGAGGCCGCGACGGCCGGCGAGGGCGCCGTCGCCATCGAAACGGAAACTGGGGTCCTCGTCTACGAACCGGGGCGTCCGGACGCGTGGATCCACGCCGAGTTCGACGCCGCCGTCGAGGAGTAGTCCCCCGAGCGAACGCCAGAGCGAGCTATGACACCACCCACCGACGACAGCACGGTCGACGCAGCGCTTCGCGCAGTGCTCCGGATCACGCCGGATTCGGACGCTGCCTGTGGAGTGCTCTCGGCGGCGTCCGAGGAATCGGTGTCGGTCCGAGGCGGCGTCAGCGGCGGCGCCGAGGTCGGGGCGGCCTGTCACGCCGATGTCGCCGTCGAGGGCGACCGCCGGCTCGTCAGCGACGCCGCCACCGGGGAGTGTATCTGCCCGGTGTTCGCGGACCATCGCTGTGTGCCACGCGTCGAACGGGCGGTCGACGGCGCGGTCGTCGTCCGGTTGTCGGTCCCCGACCGCGAGACGCTCCGGAGCGTCGTCGCCGATCTCCGTGACCGCGGCGCCGGCGTCGAACTCGAGCGGCTGAACGCCGGCGCGGACGCCGAAGGAGCCCAGACAGTCGAACTCGACGCCGGAGAGATCACCGACAAGCAGCGCGAGGCGATCCGCGTCGCGGACCGACTGGGCTACTACGACACGCCGCGAGAGGCCGACCTCGGGGAGGTAGCAGCGGAACTGGGCATCTCTCGATCGGCAGCGTCACAGCGGCTCAACGGCGCCGCCTCGACGCTCGTACTCGAACTGATCCGGGCGGAATCGGGCGACAGTCGGGCGGACGGCTGAGCGTTTCTTCTTAAGGCCTTCAATATCAACGGCAGGTGAGAGGGGAGCTGGGGACGTACAACTACCTGTGATGATCGACGCTCTCGCCAGAACGATCCGACAGTCCCGCTCGCCCCGCCAGCGCGTGTCGACCCCCGAACGGGCGCTCCCGTCGACCGGCGGTGATCGCCGATGAGCGAGCGCGCGATGGCGGCGTTCGTCTTCGGCGCCGCGGCCGACGGCGATATCGACGAGTGCGTCCTGTTCGACGCCGTGCTCGATGTCGTCGCGGTCGCGGGCGTCCGGAGCGTCGACATCGACCGGACGAGATCCGACGACGGCCCGCAGTTGCTCGTCACCGTGGAGTTCGAGAACGAGCGAGCGCGACGCCGATGGGTCGACGGCGACGACGAGGACTTTCTCGACGCGATCGGTGACGCGCTTCCGGGCCACGGCGGCATCGACGAAGCGGATCTGACGCCCGCCTAATCCGACTGAACGGCCGGTTCTCAGAGACTGGGAGCCGCGTCGCCATCTTATGCGTGGCGGCGACGAACGGAGAGATATGAGCACCGACGACCTCGTCTGCTCGGCGTGGACGCCCGGAGCGTGCGAAGGGACGCCGCACTGTCCACCGCGGTGCCCGCGGTTCGTCGACCACGAAGGACAGTCGTGGACCATCGAACCGCCGCGCGAGGGCGACCGGGCCGCGTTGGCCGAGATGTACGACGACTTCGATCCGAGCCAACGAGCGCAGGGAGTGCCGCCGATCGGCGACGATCGGATCGCCTCGTGGCTGGACGGCCTGCTCGACGACGGCTGTAACTTCGTCGCCCGATCGGGCGAGCAGGTAGTCGGACATGCAGTGTACGTCGCAACCGACGATCCCGAACCCGAACTCGCGGTGTTCGTCCATCAAGACTACCAGAATCGCGGGCTCGGCACCGAGCTGTGTCGCCACCTGATCGCCACCGCGGCGGCCGCCGACCGGCGTGCGCTGGTGCTCGAAGTCGAACCCACGAACCAGAACGCGATCGCAGTCTACGAGAAGCTCGGGTTCGAGCGCGTCCAGCAGCGGACGGCGGACGACCCGCTCCGGCGCTCCCGGTCGTTCGAGATGCGGCTTCCCTTGACCGACGACCGGGCCGCAAGCACACAGCGGCCGCCGGTCCTCGGGGACTGAGTCGCCGCCGAGAGAGCGCTGCACGGGTTTGATACGCCGCGACGACGTACGGCGCCTATGAGCGTCAGCGGCCTCTGTCAGGTCTGCGAGGTCGAACCGGCAACCCACGACTGTGCGCGCTGTGGAACGTTCGTCTGTGATAACCACTTCCACCGGACGAGCGGGCTGTGCTCGCAGTGCGCGAGCGAGTCGTCACCGGGTGAGGGCGGCGGCCCCGCTCGGAAGTTCTAAGCGTCGGCAGACGGACGCGTGGCTACGGCGTCGATCGAAAAGTGAAAGAAGAGCGTTACTCCTCGACGAGAACGGCGTTGACCTGACCGGTCTGGCCGGGTCGGGACGTCACGCGGGCCTCGCCCTCGCTGGTTGCGATGACGGCGCCTTTGGTGATGATGTTTCGGCGGGCGTAGTTCGGGTCCGCCTCGTTCTCGACGACGTCCTCGATCTCGGCTTCGACGGTCTCCTCGCCGACGGCGACGTTGGCGGTGTCGATCTGGAGCGCGCGAATCTTCACGGTGTTGCCGCGGGCCTCGATGGTGCTGAGCTTGGTCTCGCCCAGTCGCGTCTCGGTGGGCTCGCTGCCGAGCTGGTGCTTCTTTCGGTCGCTGTTCGGTCGCAGCCGCCCGCCCGTTCGCTTGCGCGTGGAGCGTCCGTGATCTTCCATACGGAACCGAAACGCCGGGGCGTACTTGAATGGATCGACTTTCGCCCCGGAAATCGGCAGGTTTACCGGCCCCCTCGCTCCAACGAGTGACGATGAGTCTGGAGGTTGCCGTGGCGGCGCCGTTCCGCCAGCGCGGCGTCGATCGGATGGCCGAAAACGAGTTCGTCGTCGCGCTGTCGCTCGATCGGGACTGGTTCTCGCCCGATCAGGCAAAGCGTCTGATCGACGTGGCGACGGGACGGGGACTGCTCGAACGGGACGGCGATCACCTCGTCGTCGGCGTCGAGCCCGACGAGGTGACGATCCCCGAGAACTTCGTTCCGGACGAGGAGATCATCCAAGAGCGCTCGCCGTTCGAGCAGGCGCTCGCCGCGCTGGTCGACGACGGCATGCAAAAGCAAGACGCCGTCGCCGGGATCAACTCGCTCCAGTCCGACCTCGGCGTGACGATCGAGACCGCCGCCGTCGTGTTCGCCCGCCGCAACGGCGTCGACGTGCCACAGATAGCGACGCAGGCGCGCGACGCGCTGGCCGGCGAGGAGTAGTTTCTCTCCCGATCGTCGTTCGGTCCCGATCATCGTTCTCGCCCGATCGTCGGCGTCGACGCGCCGCGGCGTCGTGACGCCGAATCGGAACCTCGAAACGGCGGCGGCCGAACGGGTAGGTATGGTCGAGAGACGCGTCACCGACGGCGTCCGGATCGCCCAGCTACTCTCCTCTGAACTCGACGGCCGCGAGGACGGCGCGCTCGACCGGCTCGCGGTGACCAACGCCGACCGGTCGGTCGAAGCCGCGCCCGGCGGCGAGCGCGCCTACGACGTGGAGTGCGGTGGCGAGCCCTTCGCCAGCGCGTTCGTCCACGAGGATCACGTCCGACTCGATCTCGACGCCGGCGCCGAGACGGTCGCCGAGCGGGTGCAGGGCGAGGACCTGCGCGCGTCGGTCGACGACGGGACGGGCAAACTACTCGTCGAAAGCGGCGCCGCGGTCAAGCGGGCTGTCGACGCGCTCGGCGGCGCGGTAGAGGAATTGGGAGAGAATAGCAGGAAAGACTAGTTATGGGACCGGGTTCGACGTGCTACAGGGGTCTTCCAAGTACGTTGGACCGATTCCGATCTGGGCGTTTGCAGTCTCGTCGCGGGCGCCAACCGTGACAACGGCACCGATACATCCCGGGTCTTCGTGACTGTCTCCATAGTACGTAGTATAGTCTTCCTCGGTGAACGAGTATTCTTGAGGGATAGCCTCGGTGTCGCCGGACTCGTCGACGTGGCGAGCACGGACAGTATACTCTCCCGACGCTGACCACAACGGCTCGATGATCGCCGACGCCGCCTTGTCACCGGCGTCGGCTGCCGTGAACTCGATAGTTCGGTCCAGGAGTTCTTCGCCATCTCGATGGACCATGAGGCGAATTCTATTTCGTGCGAACGAGGAGTTGATAACGACAATTCTCCCGAGTACGGTTCCCGTTGCTCCGAAACCGAGGGGTGACGAACAACCAGCGAGAGAAGCGCTGCCAACTGCAGGCACACTTTTGAGGAGATCACGGCGATCCATCTATTGACCGGTTTACATATACGCCGGTATATAATTACTGCACAACCGTGGTGCGGCCGCTCAGTCGTCTTCCAGTGTGAGCCGCGCCAACACGTCGGGAAGCCGCGCAGCCAGTTCCGCCCGATCCACGTGAGCGTCGGCGCGCTCGTCGGGCGCGGGACCGTCCGGGAAGACGACCTGCACGGCCGCCAACCCGGCCTCGGTCGCGCCCCGAACGTCGGCGTCGACCTCGTCGCCGACGTAGATGGCGTCGCCAGCCGTGACGCCGAGCGCGCTCAGGGCGGCCCGAAACGCGCGCTCGTCGGGTTTGCCAGCGGGGAGTTCGCCCGTGACGACGCTGGCGTCGAACAGCTCCGTCCAGCCGAGCGTCTCCAGTTTGTCGCGCTGGGCGCGGACGGGACCGTTCGTGAGCAGGCCGACGCGGTAGTCCTCGCGGAGGCCGGCGACGAGGTCGGCCGCACCGTCGACCGGCGTCAGCGCGTCGGCGATCGCCGCGCGGTAGGCATCGGCCGCCGCGGCCGGGTCGGCGTCGCGCTCGCGGCCGTCGAACAGTTCCGCGAAGATCGGTTCGCGCGAGTCGCCGGTCAGATTGCGGGCGTGCGCGTCGAGGTACTCCTCGCGGGAGGCCTGCGGGGCGTCGACGGCATCGAGCGCCTCCGAGAGTAACGTTGCGCGGTCGCGGCGCGGCACCGCCAGCGTGTAATCGAGATCGAAGACGACCGCGGAGCGGCTCATACCCGGAGCTATCGGCCGCGAGTAGTTGAGCGTGCCGGCTCGGTACGATCGATATCTTGTAGTGGGCCGCCCGCCCACGAGCGCCCATGAGCTTCTTCGAGCGACTCGGCGAGCGCATCGACGCCGTCGACAGCGTCGTCAGCGTCGGACTCGACCCCGATCCCGACCGGCTTCCCGAGCACCTCTCCGAGCACGACCTGCCGCGCTGGGCGTTCAACCGACGGATCATCGACGCCACTCACGAGCACGCCGCCGCCTTCAAGCCGAACGCCGCGTTCTACGAGGACCCCGACGGCTGGCGCGCCTTAGAGGAGACCATCGCCTACGCGAAGGGCAAGGACGTGCCGGTGATCTTGGACGCCAAGCGCGCCGACATCGGCAACACGACGCGCCAGTACGCCAACCTGCTCGACGACGACGCCGACGGGCCCGCGGCGGACGCCATCACGGTCAACCCCTACATGGGCCGGGACTCGCTACAGCCATTTTTAGATCAAGAAGACAAGGGCGTGTTCGTCTTGTGTCGCACCTCCAACCCCGGCGGCGCCGACATTCAGGACCTCGAACTCGCCGAGGGCGATCTGGTGTACGAGCGCGTCGCCGCGATGGTCGACGGCTGGAACCGCCACGGCAACGCCGGCCTCGTCGTCGGCGCCACGTCGCCCGACGAACTCGAAGCCGTTCGGGAGCAAGTGCCCGATCTTCCCTTCCTCGTGCCGGGCGTCGGCAGTCAGGGCGGGGACGCCGAAGCGGCCGTCGAGCATGGCCTCGCAGGTGGCGTCGGCGTCGTCAACTCCTCGCGAGGAATCATCTTCGCGTGGGAAGACGGCCAGTCGCGCCGTCGGACGACCGAGGGCGACGAGACGGAGTTCGCCGACGCCGCCGGCGAGGCGGCCCGCCGACTAAAGCGGCGGCTGAACCAGTACCGATAGCGTCGCGGCGGGTTCGGCGTCCGATCGCCCGTCGTCCCGGCGAGATTCGGCCCAGCGTGCCCGCGACGGAACCGGTAATGAGTAGCCTACTGGTTGCTAATAGTAGCTTTCCGCACGCATACGACACATAACAATCAACGAATGGTTCGCATCCTGTGGTAGAACAGTGCTACCTAGCAATCGTACAGCAACGCAGTCGCCAGCGGCGCACACCGGCGTCGCTGGGGCGGTTCGTCCGGATCGAGGTGGTCGGCGGTGAGTAGCGTCCTCAAGCCGACTGGTGACAGCTCGGACACGTCCCCGTCTGTGTCCGAGATCGGCAGTAGCGGGGGCGATGCCCAACCGCTCTCGCAGGACATCGCCTTCGAGATGCTGAGCTGTAAGCGTCGGCGCGACGTGCTCCACTACCTCCGGCAGCACGGCGGCGACGCCGAGCTACGCCCGCTCTCGCGTCAAATCGCCGCGTGGGAGAACGACGTCCCGGTCGAGGCGGTGACCTACGAAGAACGGGCACGCGTGTACACCGCGCTTCGGCAAGGCCACCTCCCGAAACTAGACGGCTGTGATATCGTCGAGTACGACGCCAATCGAGGGACAGTGACCCTGACCGAGCGCGCGAGCAATCTCGATGTGTATCTCGACGTGGTGCCCCACGACGACATCTCTTGGAGCGCGTACTACACCGGACTCGGCGGGCTCTCGGTTGCGTTTGCGGCGTTCACGTTGGCGGACACGTTCCCGTTCGGCCTGCTGCCGGCGGGCGGTGGCGCGCTGATCGTCGGCGTCCTGCTTCTTGGATCGGCGGTCGCCCATCGGCTCTACGAACGCCGGATGCGCGTCGGCGGGGACGGGCAACCGCCGGGGTAGGTCGGGAAGCGCGCTCGGGCAAGGCTTCCCGCGAACATCTCGAACGGGTGCTCAAAAAAAAAGCGAGCGCGATCGAAAGCCACGACACGTCGTTCGCGCCCCTCACGCTGAGCAGCTACGTGTCGTGTTTGCCGTCGGGACAGCCGTCGTGGCCGTTCCCACCGTTGCAGATCTCCTCGAGTAGGTTTTCGTTGCACGGACCGCCGCTTTCGCCCTGCTCGTCGCAGTCGCCGAACTCGGATTCGTACGCGTCGACGCCGGTGTCGGCGCACTGGTTCGGGTTACAGTAGGAAGTCCCGTCGATCTCGACGGCGACGATCTGGCCGCCGGGCGGCGAGGCGTCGCCGGGCGTCGCACAGAACGGTCCTTCTTGAGTGAAGCTCACCACGCTGCCCTGCATCTGTGGCTTGTAGACGTAGACCGTGGCGTCGTCACACGCACAGACGCGGCCGCACCCGCAGAAAACGGGCGCGACGGTGCCGTTGCCGTTCCCGTTGTCTTTGCAGGGCTTGGCCTTGAAGTCGAAGTTCGTCTTGAACTTCTTTTTGCCCTTGAGGTCGACGTGCTTCGGGATCCACCACTCGAAGCCGATGTAGCCGGTGTTGGAGTTCTCGATGCAGTAGTCGTCCTCGTCGTGGTCGTCGCAGACGCCAAACTGGACGCCCGTCATGGGACGGCGGCGGTGCTTTTTCTTGCCACCGTTCATCCCGCCGTTGACGTCATTCATCCCGCCGCCCTTCTTGCCGTAGCGCGGCGCCAGCGCGACGCCTTCGGTCGCTCGGTCGTAGACGTTGAGTTTGGTGTGCTCGCCGCTACGGAGTTTGATCCGGCAGAGCGGCAGGTTGCTCTTCCACTTGAACCCGACCGGCTTGCCCTTCTTGCCCTTGATTACCTTCTTGATGTAGATACAGAGCTTCGGAAGCGGCTTCTCCTCGTTTCGGGCGACGTAGCCCGTCCCGTCGATGCAGAGCTTGACGCCGTCGTCGAGGTGCTTGAGCTTCTTGACCTTCTTCTCGTCGACGCAGTCGTCGACGTTGTCGTCGGTGATCCACCCGGGATCGTACATCTCGGCGGGCGGCGTCTCCATCTCGCTCGTGTTCTCTCGCGGGTACGCGTAGTAGTGGATGCCCTCTCGGTCGAACGGCGAGGCGACGTACGGATCGCCGGAGATGTGAATGCCCTTCTTGAGCTTGCGGAGCACCTTCTTGAGCGAGCCCTGTGCGATGATCGGCTCGTACTGCTGGTAGACGTTGTCGCCGCGGTTGTCGTGGCCGTTGCCACCGTTGCCGCCGTTGCCACCGTTTCCGTTGCCGTTGACCGCACAGCACACGTCGATGTTGCTGATTCCCTGCCCGGTGGGCGTCGAGAAGGTTGCGCCGTCGAGAATGACGGGCTCTTCGAACACGTAAACGTTCTCCCCCTCGTTGCCGCCTTTGATGCTCACGATCAGGACGGGGCCGTCCGACGAGAACGTAACCGTCCCCGACGTTCTGGCGTCGACCGTGATCGTGCCACAGTCGCCGGTCTCCATGTCGCCCGCACTGAAGTCCCCGCCGAAGAGTTCGTCGCCTTCGAGGTCACCGTCCTCGAAGCGAGTGAGACGGTCCTCGTAGTCGTCGCAGTCGTAGTTTCGCGCGCCGGGTTCGGGGAAGCGAGGATCGTCACCCGTGACGATGATCTCGTCGATCTCCGGGGTTGATCCGGTGATCGGTCCCGTGACGACCGGATAGTTGCCGTTGTTGTTACCGTTGCCGTTGGTCGGTGGTTTCGCCCCGTCGAACGCGTCGTACCAGACGCGCGCCTTGGCCAAGTGGGCGAGTTTCTTGTCGACGTGAGTGTCCTTGGCTTTGAGCTTGACTTTCCCGGGCTTGTCACAGACGTGGTAGCTGAGCGTTACCTCGCCGCGCGAGCCGGGCTTGAGGCCGTGGTAGTTGATCAGCGGATCGCCCGGATCGGTGTACTTGTTGTCGGTCCGGAGATCCGAGCTGAGCGGATCGTCGATCTCGACGAGAGACTTCTTGCCGTTGCCGAGAGGAATGTCGTTCTCCGGGCAGAACTGGATATGCTTGTCCTGCTTGCCGTCGTTGTTCTTGTCCGGGAACGCCTCGACGTGTTTTCGCTTGCCGCCCTTGTAGAGCGACTCCTGCCAGTCGATCGCTACTGGGAGGTCGTAGTGGTCGTGTTTACCGTTCGATTCGCCTGCGACGACGCCGTGCGCCCCGAGCGCGAGGCCGGCACCGGATGCGCCGATCCCCGCGAGGACGTTGCGTCGCGTGATGTTTGGACTGGAGTTGTTCGACATGTTTTCACCGTGTGTCCCCGCACCGACGGAGACACTACACGAGACGCTGACCGGAACAGCCACAGTATATATACACAGCAAGATGGCTCCCGAACGAACGCTTCGTAAATCGAAGCAAAAGCGTACCAAAGCGCCCGTAAACGGTAGTGCATAGATGTGGCAAGTAAAAGCGAGTACTCTCGGTGAGGCGCCTGCGGTGCGAAGAGCCTAGAGGCGGCCGACGCGGAAAGTCAAGGGCTCGAAGCCGAAAATCAGGGTCCGACACCGAAGATCGGCACCGGGAGGAACTGAGGCACTGCGGCGTGTCCGGGCAGCGGCGTCGCTCAGGGACGCGGGGCGGCCTTCTGGAGCGCGGTCTCTGCGATGTTGCCGCCGTAGTCGGCGCTCCGGGACAGCGAGTCGACGATCAGCCCGAGTAGCTGGGCTTGCTGGGGATCGAGTTCCCGGAGCAAGTCGTCGATGCGACGGGTTCGTTCGTCGAGTTCGAGGATCGACTCGCGGACCTCGTGGGCCTGCTCGGAGGAGGTCGAGCTATCGTCCGCCAGCAGCGCCTCCATCGCCCGGTCGACGATGTGGGCGGCGTCGTCGTGCAGCGACTCGATTTCGGCGGCAACATCCTCGGGAACGTCGTCGAGTTTGCGAGTCAGTTGGCCGATTTTCGCGGCGTGGTCGGCGATGCGTTCGAGTTGGCGCGCCGAGGAGTGATAATCGAAACAGTCCTCGCGGGGGAGGCCAAGTTCGGTCGCTGCTCGCGGCGAACGCAGCGTCGCTCGGAAGATCCGAGAGACGACGAACCAAAGCCGGTCGACATCGTCGTCGCGCTCGATAACGTCCAGTGCGAGATCCTCGTCGTTCTCGACGAGTGCGGTGACGGCGTCTTCCAGCATCGACTCGGCGATCAGACGCATCCGGGTGACGGCGTTGGTGATCGACAGCTCCGAGGAGTCGAGCAGGTCCTGTAACACGACCCGATCACCAGTCTCTTCGAGCACTTCGACCCCGACGAGACTCTGGGTGGCGCTGCGAATCGCCCGGCGCTGGTCGCTGGTGATCTTGGTCCCTTCCAGCGAAATGCGGTCGAAGCCGCTGACGTACATCGTCATCACCGCACGGGTGAGCCGCTCGCCCTCCAAGTTCGTGATGTCGAGGGTTCCTTCCGTCCGTTCGGTCTCGGTCTTGGGCGTCAACAGCAGCGAATCGTCTTCGCTGTGAAACTCGACCTCGCTGCCCGCGCTGACATCGTTCTCCGTCGCCCACGACTTCGGGAGCGAGACGGTGTAGGTCGACCCACCGGTCAACTGGACCTTCCGCGTTTCCATAGTCGAACCCTTTCGATCGGACCCATATAAATATACACGAAGCTATAGATTCGAGTACAGATAACAATACACCGAAGCGGAGAGGTCGAACATGGGACAGCCACGGCGTCCTGTGGCATCTGTCTCCGGAACCAATCCATATATACCAGTATATAGCAATCATAGAAGCGTATTTAGACCCTCGTACACCTCAATGGACACAATGGGAAGCGACCGCCACGCCGACCGCCACACACCGAGGCGTCGAAGCGGTCCGCCCGCTGCCCGTGGCGACTACCTACGAACACCGGTGAACGATCAATGAGCGATCCAATCGGAAGTACGACGGCCCCCGAGATAGAGACGGAGACAGACCACGATCAGGACGCCGTGTCCGACGCCGGGACGACAGAGCCCGAGACGAGCGATCCGACGATCGCCTCGGTCAGCGATCCGGTCGTCGAAGCGCGCGATCTCACCGTTCACTACGACGACGTGCAAGCGCTCCAGCCCGTCTCGATGGGCATCCCCGACGGCGAAGTGACCGCGATCATCGGTCCGTCGGGCTGCGGGAAATCGACGTTCCTGCGGTGTATCAACCGCATGAACGATCTGGTCGACGCCGCGAACGTCGACGGCGAGATGCTGTTCGAGGACAAGAATATCTACGACGAGGATGTCGATCCCGTCGCGCTGCGACGCAAGATCGGGATGGTGTTCCAGAAACCGAACCCGTTCCCGAAGTCGATCTACGACAACGTCGCCTACGGGCTGAAGGTCCGCGGTGACACCGATAACCTCGACGAGCGCGTCGAGGAGGCGCTCAAGCGGGCGGCGCTCTGGGAGGAGGTCAGCGACCAACTCGACAAGAGCGGCCTCGATCTGTCCGGCGGGCAGCAACAGCGGCTCTGTATCGCACGGGCGATCGCAACCGATCCCGAAGTGATTTTGATGGACGAGCCCGCGAGCGCGCTCGACCCCGTCGCAACCTCCCAGATCGAGGACCTCATCGCCGAGCTCGCGGAGGACTACTCGGTGGTCGTGGTGACGCACAACATGCAGCAGGCGGCGCGAATCTCCGACAAGACCGCGGTGTTCCTGACCGGCGGCAAGCTCGTCGAGTTCGACAACACCCAGAAGATCTTCGAGAACCCCGACCACCAGCGCGTCGAGGACTACATCACCGGCAAGTTCGGATAGATCGGTCCGTTCGAGTGGGGCGGCTGCCGGCCCCGTCGCTTCTTTTGTTGAGGAGTTACCTCAGTAGAACGCGAACAGTTCGCTCTGTCGTACGTACAGCTACAGACCAGTAGCTCGAAGCGTGTTCTGATACGAACGAGCACATAGGCGTTCGCTGTACAGTGGCGTCGACGGCGCCGACAACCCAATCGCGCTGTACGCGGCCCGAGAACGCCGTCTCGAATAACTATATAGGGCTATGGTCTATGCTATAGCAAAATTAGAACCCTATTTCAGTGGGTGTCGACTCCATACACTCGATGGCAAGCAACCGACCCGACTCGCAGCGTTCGATCGTCTCCCGACGAAAGTTCTTGGGCGCGGCCGGCGGCGCCGCAGCGCTCTCGGTCGCCGGCTGTCTCGGCGGCGGCGGCAGCGGCGATGGACTCTCGGGCGAGGTCGTGATCTCCGGATCGAGTACGGTGTTCCCGGTTTCGAATGCGATGGGCGAGGAGTTCAAGAAAAAGCACTCGAACGTCGGAATGTCGGTCGACCCGACAGGAACGGGTGCCGGGTTCGAGAACAACTTCTGTACCGGCAGCAGCGACATCAACGGTGCCTCGCGCCCGATCACGGAAGGTGAGCTCGAAAGCTGCCGGAGCAATGGCGTCGAGCCGGTCGAGTTCCAGGTCGCAAGCGACGCCCTCACGATGGCCGTCAACACGGAAAACGACTGGGCAGAGTGTGTCACGATGGACGAACTCCGACAGATCTGGAAGCCCGATCCCGCCCAGACGTGGAGCGACGTACGGTCGGAGTGGCCCGACAACGAGTTCGAGCGGTACGGTCCCGCGACCACGTCGGGGACGTTCGACTACTTCACCGAGCACGTCATCGGCGAGGCACGCTCGCACACTGACGACTACCAGTCCTCGGAGAACGACAACAGGCTGATCCAAGGCGTCCAAGGGAGTCCCTACACGATCGGGTACTTCGGATACTCCTACTACGAGCAGAACAAGGATTCGCTCAAGGCGCTCAGCATCGACGCCGGAAACGGCTGTGTCGAGCCGAGCCTCGAGAACGCACAGGACGGCTCGTACCCGCTGGCTCGCCCGCTGTACATCTACGTCAGCCGCGAGGAAGTCAAAAACAGCGAAACCGTTCAAGAGTTCGTTCGGTACTACCTCGAACAGTCCGCGACGGACTTCGTCAGCCGGATCGGCTACGTGCCGGTCAGCGACGAGATCCAGCAGCAGAACCTCGACAAGCTCGAAGCGATCACGAGCGGCGACGACGGCGGCTCGGGCAACACGTCCAGCGACAACCAGTCGGCCTGACCGATCTGGTTCCGAAGACGGTAACTAACCCCCCTCCCTCAGTAGACCTATATTCATGTCCGGAGAACAGGCCTCACTAACCACGGACGGCTCCCGGTCGCGCAAGGAAAGCGCCATCAAAGTGGTGCTCTTTGCCTGTGCGGCCCTGTCGGTCCTCGTGACCGGCGGGATCATCCTGACCCTCGGGATGGACGCCATCGAGTTCTTCACGCGCGTGTCGCCGGTAGCGTTTTTCACCGGAACCGAGTGGAGCCCCGTGATCAAGCCGTACAGTTACGGCGTGTTGCCGCTGATCCTCAACACGCTGCTGGTCACCGTCCTGTCGGCGCTGATCGCGCTGCCGGTCGGCCTCGCCGCGGCGATCTACCTCAGCGAGTACGCTTCCGATCGGATGCGCTCGATCATCAAACCCGGTTTGGAGATTCTGGCCGGGATCCCGACGGTCGTGTACGGCTACTTCGCGCTGGTGTACATCACGCCGTTTATCGACGACTACCTGTTCCAGGTCAGCACGTTCAACGCGCTGTCGGCCTCGATCATGGTCGGCGTGATGATCATCCCGATGGTCTCCTCGATCAGCGAAGACGCGCTCAGCGCCGTCCCGGACGAACTCCGACAGGCCGGCTACGGCATGGGCGCGACGAAGTTCGAGGTCTCGACCGGCGTCGTCGTTCCGGCGGCGGTCTCGGGGATCTTCTCGTCGTTCATCCTCGGCATCTCGCGGGCGATCGGCGAGACGATGATCGTCGTCGTCGCGGCCGGTCAGAACGCGAAGATGATCTATCCGGGCAACATCGACGAGGTCGTCGTCTCCTCGATCGAGACGATGACCGTTGCGATGGTCAAGCTCGTCACCGGCGAGCTGTCGGCCGACGCCACCCAGTACAAGGCGATGTTCGCAATCGGGCTGACGCTGTTTGTGATGACGTTCGCGCTGAATCTGGCGAGCAGCCTCATCGAGATGCGCTACAGAGAGGAGTACAAATGATCGAGACACGCTACGACGCGGCGACTGATGTCGAGGTGACGGCCTGATGGCGACTGAACCGTCCGATTCCGGCTGGTTCGGCGGTGGAACCGAGACCGGCGCAATCAAGGGAAGACTGTTCGCGTGGGCCTGTCTCGCGGCCACCCTGTTCGGCATCGGCATGGTGATGATCCTGCTGGTGTACGTGGTGCTCGACGCCTTTGCGATCGGTCAGCCCAACACGGCGCCGTGGCTCGATTGGGGCTTCCTGACGAACGCGACATCACGGTTCCCCGAGCAAGCCGGTCTCTACCCGGCGATTATCGGCTCGGTGATGATGATGGGCGTGATCGCGCTGTCGGCGCTGCCGATCGGCGTCGGCGCCGCGATCTACCTCGAAGAGTACGCTCCGGACAACGCGCTCGTCCGGTTCATCGAGATCAACATCGGCAACCTAGCGGGCGTCCCCTCGGTCGTCTACGGCCTGCTCGGACTGGCGGTGTTCGTCCAGATCATGAACCTCGGGATGGGGACCGTAATCGTCGGCGGGTTCACGGTCGGACTGCTGATCCTCCCGATCGTGATCATCTCGGCCCAAGAGGCGCTTCGCGGCGTCCCGGACTCCCGGCGTCAGGCGTCGTTCGGCATGGGAGCGACGCGCTGGCAGACGACCAAAAACGTCGTGCTGCCCGAGGCGCTGCCCGGTATCCTCACCGGAACGATTCTGGCGCTCGGCCGCGCGATCGGTGAGACCGCACCGCTGCTGATGATCGGCGCCGCCGCGTCGGTGTACTCGCCGCCCAGCGGTCTGTTCGATCGCTTCTCCGCGATGCCCCGCCAGATCTACGCGTGGGTGGGCATGCCGGCGGAGGCGTTCCAGTACGGCGTGATGGCCGCCGGCGTCGTGACGCTGCTGACGATCCTGCTGCTGATGAACGCCACCGCGATCATCATCCGCAACAAGTACCAGCGCAGTTCGTAGTCACGATACCGCGGCGCTTTTTTCGTCTCGGCCGAGGGCAACACCTAACCGCCGGCCGTCCGATTGCCGAGATATGGCCTCAGGCCGGGACCCAGTACAGCAGGCCGCAGACGAGGACCGTGACCTCTACGAAGTGTCGACGTGGGAGCCCCGGTCCCGGCTCGACCGGCTCATCGTCGGCGTCGACGACGGCGTTCGGCGGACGGCGCGGGTGCTCGCGTACGTCGTCGCGGCGCTGATCGGCGTCTCGATCATCGCGCTGTCGGGGCTGGTGTTGCTCTCGGAGTTTCAGGTCGGCGAGTTAGACGGCGTCACCGATCCGGTCGTGACGGCGCTTGTCGTACTCTCGATCGTGCCCGCGCTCGCGCTTGCGGGCTACGTCTGGCGGGCCGACGTGACGACCGGCGAGCCGGTTACCCTGCTCGCGGTGACGTTCGTGGTGATCGTGTTGCTCGCGGGCTTTGTGGCGATCGTCAACGAACTCGGCAGGCTTGCCCTCGGCGTCGAGGAGACGACGTTCGGGCTAGGGACGATCCTGTTTTACTATCTGGTCGTCGGCCCCGTCGAGGAGACGGCGAAGTTGGTCGCGGTGCGCGTCCACGCCTACCGGAGCGACCGCTTCGACGCCGTGATCGACGGGGCGGTGTACGGCGCCGTCGCCGGAGTCGGGTTCGCCACCATCGAGAACGCGCTGTACATCACCCGAGCGCTGGAGCCGGCCGCGACCGCGCTGGGGACGATCCAAGCCGGCGACGGGATCACCGCCGCGCGAGCGCTGGCCGGCCCGGGCCACGTGATCTACTCGGGCATCGCCGGGTTCTACCTCGGGCTGGCGAAGTTCAACCGCGAGTACGCGGTGCCGCTGGTGCTCAAGGGGCTGGTGATCGCTGCCCTGCTCCACGGCACCTACAACGTCGGCGCCTCGATCGTCCCGGGGATCGTCTACCAGTCGACTTCGCTGTCGCCGCTGGCGTCGACGATGGCCTTCGTCGTTCCCTTCGACGCGCTCGCCGGCTACTACCTCTATCGGAAGCTCAGAGCCTACCGCGACACGTACCAAGCTGTCGACGCCGGGCGGTGGGACGACAGCGTCCCCGCGCCGGAACTGGTGGAGTTCGAGCCATCGACCGATCGACCGGCCATCGGCGCCGCAGCGGCGCAGTCCGAAGCCGTCGCGGAGTCCGACGCCGACTCCGGCGCGCATTCGGACGCCGAAGCGCCGGAACGGCGTCCCGATGCCGAGGAGCGATCTGAAAGCAGGTGGGAGCGTCGCTCCGAATCCGACGAGCCGGTCGATTCGATCGACGACTGGGAGTTCTAACGACGTTCTCAGTCCGCTCCGCGGAATCCGCCGGATCATCAGTGGTCGGTAGTATGTATCGTATCCATCAGAATTTTGCCACTGCTCTCCGGAGCGTGCAGCATGTCCGTCCAGAACGCGATCCTCGTCGAGTTGTTCGCAATCGTCCTCGTTCTCTACGGGTTGGCGACCGCCTCCTACGAGTACACCGTGGCTGAGCCGGTCTATTTCCACATAGGTCTGTATATCGGGGTTGCGGGGATGCTCTACGCTGGCATCAGCGGTGCGTGGTCGGCAGTAAATGAGAGCGAAGGATAAGGACATCGCCACGTCGAGCGAACCTACCGCGCGTTCGGTGCTTACGGCCTGCAGACGGCGAATCGCGGTGTGGCGTCGAATCTGACGAGTTACCGATACCCATCGACGAGCTGCTCGGCGTACTTTGCGATTACGTCGACCTCTAGGTGAACCGGATCGCCGGGCTCCTTCTCAGAGAGCGTCGTCAGCTCGTAGGTCGTCGGGATGATGGCGACGGTGATGGCGTCGCCGTCGCGAGCCGCCACGGTGAGGCTGATGCCGTCGAGCGTGATCGACCCCTTCTCGACGACGTACTGTTCGAACGCCTCTGGGAGCGCGAACTCGAACTCCCAGTCGTCGCCGACGCGGCGCACGTCCCGGACCTCGGCGGTGGCGTCGACGTGGCCCTGCACGACGTGGCCGTCGAAGCGGCCGTCGGCCGGCATCGCGCGTTCGAGGTTGACCCGGTCGCCCTCGTCGAGGTCGCCGAGGTAGGTCTTTGCGACCGTCTCAGCCGCGAGGAACGTCTCGAACCAGCCGTCTGCAGACTCCTCGACGGTGAGACAGGCGCCGCTGACGCTGACGCTCTGGCCGTGAGAGAGGTCGGCCGTCACCTCGTCGCCGCCGATGCGCAGTCGGACGCCCTCGTCGGTCTCGGTCCGGTCGAGGATTTCGCCGGTCTCCTCGACGATGCCGGTGAACATGGGGCGTCGTTGGCGCCAGCGCGCCGAAAGGATTCCGCTTGCGGCGGCGTCCCAACCGTTTTGCCGACGGCGCGCGCCGACTCCTACATGACCGAAGCCGCCGACCTGCTCCTGACCGGAGCGACCGTCCACACGCTCGAAACGCCCGATCGAACGGCCGACGCCGTCGCCGTTCGGGACGGCGAGATCGTCCGCGTCGGCAGCGAGTACGAGGTTCGATTTCTGGAAGGCATCGAGACGGAAGTGGTCGACCTCGACGGCGGCGTCGTGCTGCCAGGGTTCGTCGACGCTCACACGCACGTCCAGTTGCTCGGCCAGTACGAGTTGCACGCCGACCTCTGGGGGATCGAGCGCCGCGAGGACTGTCTCGACGCGCTCGCCGAGCATGCCGACGAAATCGGTGAATCCGACGCCGAAGACGAGTGGGTGATCGGCTTCCGATACGACGAGAGCGCGTGGGACGACGACCGGCCGCTGACCCGCGACGATCTCGACGCCGTCGCTGAAGATCGCCCGGTTGCGGTCTTCCGGATCGACGTTCACAGCGCGTCGCTCAACTCGGCGGCCATAGAGCGGCTTCGGGACGACCTCCCCGAGAGCGACGTTCGCACCGAAAACGGCGAGTCGACCGGCGTGATCGTCGAGGATGCGCTCGACGCGCTCTGGGAGCGAGTCGCACCGGGCCGAGAGGACGCCCGCGAGTTGCTGGTCGCCGCCCAAGAGCGTGCCCACAGGCTTGGCGTCACCGGCGTCCACGACATGGTTCGCAACACCGAACTACCGTGGGCCTACCGCGCGCTCGACCGGGAGGATCGCCTGCGCCTGCGCGTCCGACTCAACTACTGGTCGGATCATCTCGACGCCGTCGCGGAGACCGGCCTCGCGCCGGGTGCGGGCAGCGAGTTCGTCCGGACGGGGTCGATCAAGAGCTACACCGACGGGTCGATCGGCAGCCACACCGCCCGATTGCGGGAGCCATACGCCGATCTCGACGGGGGCGGCGCGGACGGCGGGGACGTAGACGGCGCCGGCAGGGACGGCGACGACGCCGAGGACGTTCGAGGGCAGTGGGTGGTCGAGCCCGACGAACTGCGCGAGACCGTCGAGAATGCCGCCGAAGCGGGCTTTCCGGTCGCGGCGCACGCGATCGGCGACGCCGCCATCGACGCCGCGCTCGACGCGTTCGAGGACGCCGACGCCGCGACCGACGACCCGAACCGCCGCTACCGAATCGAGCACGCCGAGCTGGCCGACGACGAGCAGCTCGATCGGATGGCAGACGCGGGAATCGTCGCCTCGGCCCAGCCGAACTTCCTGCAGTGGGCCGACGAGGGCGGGCTGTACGACCGCCGCCTCGGCGTCGAGCGCCGGCAGCGGGCCGACCGGTTCGGGCGCTGGCTCGACGCCGGCGTCCCGCTGGCGTTCGGGAGCGACTGCATGCCGATGGACCCGCTGTACGGCGTCGATCTCGCGGTGAACGCGCCGACCGACGCCCAGCGAATTTCGGTGACTGAAGCGCTACGAGCCTACACCTACGGCGGCGCATTCGCGGCGGGCGACGAGGACAGACTGGGGACGATCGAAGTCGGCAAGACGGCCGATCTGGTCGCGCTGGAACGCTCACCGTGGGAGCACTCCGAGGCGATCGACGAGATCGGCGTCGCGCTGACCGTCGTCGACGGCGACGTGGTCTACGGCGGGTAGCGCTCAGCCCCAGCGTCGTTTTTTATACAGCCCGCTCCGAGAGGAAGTATGCCCTCCGGAGTGGTCGATGTCACAGTAACGGGCGGACTGGTACTCCTGTGCGCCGCAGGCATCAAGCACGTCGTCGACAGGCTGTACGAGCGAGTGGCGTGGAGGAACGTCTACGCCCGAGCGGCCATCACCGCGGTCCTCGCCGGTGTCGGCGGCGTCGTCGCGGCCTACACGATCTTGGGCACAGTACAGTAGTTCGTCGGCCCCGAGCGTCGTAATCGGGATCATCGCCAAGTATCCTCCGTGAATAGCTCGATCGTTAGCTCCGAGTGGCGCCACAGAGATATTGAAAACAAAATCTTTTCAATACTGCTCTCTGAAGTTGCTAGCAATCACTGGTGTCCCAACGTGGCACGAATGGAAACAGCAGACATCGAAACCGACCTCAGCCTCTTCAAGTACGACAACCTCGAACAGTTACCCGAACAGTACCGGGGACTGGACGAGTCCGAGCGTTCGGAGCGCATCGACGCCGCGCTCGACGCGCTCGGCGACGACGTCGTCATTCTCGGGCACAACTACCAGCGCCGGGAGATCGTCGAGCACGCCGACTACATCGGCGACTCCTACCAACTCTCGAAGGAGGCCGCCGCGGCCGACGCCGAGTACGTGATCTTCGGCGGCGTGACGTTCATGGCCGAGAGCGCCGACATCATCACCGACGACGATCAGACGGTTATTCTCCCGAGCATGGAGGCGTCCTGCCCGATGGCCGGGATGGCCGAGGCGCTGCAGGTCGACGCCGCGTGGGCCGAGATCACCGAGGCTGCGCCAGACGAGGAGATCATCCCGATTACCTACATGAACTCCTACGCCGACCTCAAGGCCTTTACCGCCGAGCACGGCGGTGCAGTCTGTACCTCCTCGAACGCCCACCTCGTGTTCGAGTGGGCCCTAGAGAAGGGCGACAAAGTCCTCTTCCTGCCCGACAAGCACCTTGGCGAGAACACCGCCCATCGGCTCGGCCTCGAAGACGAGACGGCCGACTGGGACCCGTGGGACCCCGAGGGCAAAGACGCCGAAGAAGTCGCCGAAAGCGACATCATCCTCTGGGACGGCTACTGTCAGGTCCACGAGCGCTTCCGTGATCATCACATCGAGAGCATCCGCGAGGACCACGACGACGTGAACGTCGTCGTCCACCCAGAATGCCGCCGCGAAGTCGTGGAAGCCGCCGACGTGGTCGGCTCGACCAGCACGATCTGCGAAGTCGTCGAGGAGGCCGACCCCGGCGACACGTGGGCGATCGGCACGGAGATCCACCTGACGAACCACCTCGATCGCTGGCACCCCGAGGTCGAGGTGGTGCCGCTGTGCGGTGACGCCTGCATGGACTGCAACGCGATGCGCCAGATCGACCCCAACTACCTGACGTGGGTCCTCGAAGAGCTCGTCGCGGGCCGCGAGCGCAACGTGATCGAAGTCGCGCCCCGCGAGAAGGAACTCGCCGAGGTGGCGATGAACCGCATGCTGGAGCTACAGGGCTGACCGATGAGCGAGGACCACCTCACCGCGGACGTGCTCGTCGTCGGCTCCGGCATCGCCGGCTGTGCGGCCGCGCTCGCCGCCGCGCGCGAGGTAAGCGAGGGCCGACGGCCCTCGGAAAAGCGAGCGGCCGACGGCCGCGAGCACGCCGACGTACTCGTCGTGACCAAAGCCGAACGCCCCGAGGACGCCAGCACCGACTGGGCCCAAGGTGGCATCGCCACGACGCGGAACGACGCCGAGCAGTTCAAGCGGGACGTGATCGACGCCAGCGCCGGCACCGCCGATCCGGACGCCGTCGACGTGCTCGTCGAGGACGCCGACACGGCCGTCGAGGACGTGCTGCTCGACACGCTCGATGTCGGCTTCGATACGAGCGACGACGCTAACGGGGTAGCCGACGAGACCGGTGAGACTGGCGAGGAGTTCGATTACGCTCGTGAAGCCGCCCACTCCGCCGAGCGGATCCTCCACGTCGACGCCTCGACGGGGACCCACATCCTCCGGCCGTTCCTCCAGTATCTCGACGACCACGAGCGCGTGACGATTCTCGAGGACACGGCCGCGCTCGACCTTCTCACCCACGAGGGGCGCGTCCACGGCGCTCAACTCGACCGGACGCCGTCGGGCGAGCGCGCACCGACGGGCTATCCCGTGTTCGCGGGCGCGACGGTGCTTGCGACCGGCGGCATCGGCTCGCTGTATCCGCGGTCGACGAATCCGGCGGGTTCGACCGGCGACGGCGTCGCCATGGCCGCGCTGGCCGGCGCCGACGTGGAGGACATGGAGTACGTCCAGTTCCATCCGACCGCGTTCGATCCGGACGCCGACGCCGAGCGCGGCGACGCCGCCGACGGGGACGCCGACGGCGAGACGACGTTCCTGCTCAGCGAGGCGGTCCGCGGCGAGGGCGCCCTGCTCAGAAACGCCGAAGGCGAGCGGTTCATGCCCGAGTACCACGAGGACGCCGAACTCGCACCTAGGGACGTTGTCGCCCGCGCGGTCGACCGGGAGCGCGAAGCGACCGGCGAGGTCGTGCTAGACGTCGAGCCGGTCGACTTCGAACGCGAATTTCCCGACCTCGCCGCGGAGTGCGAGGCCCGCGGCGTCGACTGGACCGAGGGCATCCCCGTCGCGCCCTGCGAGCATTTCCTCTGTGGCGGCGTCGCCGTCGACGACCGCGGCCGAACGAGTCTGGATCGACTGTTCGCGGTCGGCGAGTGCGCGCGCACCGGCGTCCACGGCGCCAACCGACTGGCCAGCACCAGCCTGCTCGAAGGGTTGGTCTGGGGGCTCCGGGCCGGCGAAGCGTCGGTCGGCGCCGAACCCGAGCCGATCGAAGCGCCGGACCTGCTCGACAGCGATCCCGCGCTCCCCGACCGGTTCGCCGCCGAGAAGTTCACGCGCCTGCGCCGGGTGATGGACGAGCGCGTCGGCCTCCGCCGCGATTCGGACGGACTCCGACGCGCGGCCGCCGTGCTCCGGCGACTCAAGGGCGAGGTCGACGCGTACGTCCGGACCCGTACCGCCAGAGATCTCTACGAGCTTCGCAACGCCAGCGTCACCGCCCTGCTGATCGCCCGGGCCGCCGCCGAGAACCCCGAATCGGTCGGCTGTCACTACCTCGACGACGCCGACGCGCCGGAAGCCACCACACGGGCGGGTGCGGGCGACTGAGATGCCCGTCACCGATCGCCGAGTCGAGCGCTGGCTGCGCGAGGACGTGGGCCATCACGACGTGACCAACGACGTGCCGGGCGAGACGGCGGGGCGGCTCGTCGCCAAAGAGCGCGGCGTCCTCGCCGGGATCGAGGCCGCGACGGCCGTCTTCGAGTACCTCGGCGTCGGCGTCATCGACGCCGCGGCAGACGGCGACCGGATCGAGCCGGGAGACGCCGTGCTTCGGGTCGAGGGCGACGCCAGAGACGTGCTACGCGCCGAGCGCGTCGCCGTGAATCTCGCGGGCCACGCCTCCGGCGTCGCCACGACGACGCGCGCCGCGGTCGATCGCGCGCGAGAGGTCAGCGAGACGGTCGAGATCGCGGCCACCAGAAAGACCACGCCGGGACTGCGCGGCGTCGAGAAGCGCGCGGTCGTCGCCGGCGGCGGCGACACCCACCGGCTCGATCTGTCCCACATGGTGATGATCAAAGACAACCACGTCGCCGAGATGGGGCTGGAGGACGCCGTCGAACACTTCCGCGAGAAGGCGTCGTTCGCTACGAAGCTCGATGTCGAAGTCGAGGAGCCGGCAGACGCGCCGCGGGCCGCCGACGCCGGGGCCGACATCGTCCTGCTCGACAACATGACGCCCGACGAGACGAGCGAAGCCGTCGAGTTGCTCCGAGCCGCCGATGCTGACGCCCTCGCGGAGGCGTCGGGCGGCATCACCGTCGAAACGGTCCCCGAGTACGCGGCGACCGGCGTCGACGTGATCTCGATGGGAGCGCTGACCCACAGCGCGCCGACGCTGGATCTGTCCTTCCGGACCGGGTGAGTCAGGGGCGGTTTTTTGCCTCGGCGAGGACAACGGACGCCCAAGCGCGCCGTACACGACAGCGTGCCGAGCGTGCCCCCAAACTCATGCGAGAGACGGCTTCCAGACCCGACCCCGGCGTCGTCGCGCCCCTCGAAGAGACGCTGTTGGCGCGATTCGATCGTCCGCGCGTCGACGACCCCGTCAGGCTCGCCGTGCTGGCCGACGCCCACCTTGCGACGCGAGCCGAGGGGTCGTGGAAAGTGCTCCATCGCACCGAGGCAGCGCTCGAACGCGCGATCGACGATCTCGGGGAGCGATCGCTCGACGGCGTGCTGGTGGCCGGCGACCTCACCAAAGACGGCGAGGCGCGGAACTTCGACCGCTACGAGTCGCTGATCGAACGGGTCGACGCGCCGACGGCGACCGTACCGGGGAACCACGACGTGCCAAAGGCCGGTCTCGACCACTCGGTGATGTCGGTCGAGGCGTTCGCCGACCGCTTTTGCGAGCACGGGCTTCCGGCTCGTCGGTCGTTCGGCGGCGTCGACGTACTCCTACTGAACACTGCGACACACCCCCACGGACGACTGCGCACGAGCGCCGGCGGTGTGGTCGCAGCGTCTCAGCGCGAGTGGCTCGACGACGCGCTCGCCAGCGCCGAGACGCCGATCGTCCTGCAACATCACCCCGTGATGGCGCTCCCCGAGCACGAGCGGTTCTCTAGGAGCCATTTCACGCTGCGGGACGCCGACGCGACACTCGACATACTCGCGGCCCACGAGGTGCCGCTCGTTCTCTCGGGCCATCATCACCTGCCGGCCGTCAACCGCGAGCGCGGCGTCCGGGAGATGATCGCGCCGGCGCTTTGCTCGTTCCCCAGAGGCTACCTGCTCGTCGAGGTCGAGCCCGTCGGAACGACGGTGCGATTCGTCCCCGTCGAGACCCGAGACGCCGCGTTCGACGTGCGCGTCCACGGAGCGGCCGGGAATCAGGTCGGGCGCGCAGTGATGGAGTGGGCAGAACACCGGCTCGCGCGCGCACCGCTCGTCGACGAGCGGACGGAGGAGTAACCGTGCCGCGCGAGGACGCCGATACCACTGGAGACGCCGATTTCGGCGGGGCGTCACGCCGAACGCTACTGCGCTCGCTCGGCGCCGTGAGCGTGGTCGGTGCCGTCGCCGCCGGGCGCTGGATCGGCCCGTGGGATCGCCCGTTCACGCTGGCACGGCCGCCTGCCTCGACGCTGTCGAGTGCGGACGGAGCCGGCCCCGCAGACGACAGCGCAAACGATCAGCCGTTCGATGCCGACGACGCGCTGGCCACCGAGCGCGTCCCGACGCCGACGACCGCACTCCGTCGGCTCGTCGCGGGCAGCGTCGCGGCGGCCGAACTCGACCCGCTCACTGCGCTACTGGCCGAAAAAGCCGGCCTAGGAACCGTCGTGCTGCAGGCGTCCGGCGGCATCCCTGCGGGCGAAGATCCGTGGACTGTCGAGAGCGTGCTCGCGGCCGGGGGCGACGGCATCGACTCGGCGGCTGCGCTGGGAGGTGAAACGGTCGTGCTTGGTGCCCCGCTTCGGGCAGTCGACTCGCTATACCCGATGGCGGCAATCGAGGAGGCAACAGCCGAACCGCCCACGCTGCGCTGGATCGAACGCGGCAGCGCAACGGGCGCGGCGACCGTGGCGGGTGCGCCGGAAGCGACGCCGGTAGTGGGGACGGCCGCCCGGAACGCCGAGCGCGCCGGGCTTTCGATCGTCGCCAGCGCCGGAAAACTTCCTCGGCCCGTGATCGTCGCAGGAAACCCCCTACCAGCCGCCGAGCGCGAACGGTTCGTCGCCGCCGCGTTCGACGCCGCCGACGATCGGCAGGGCTGGTTCGGCACCGTTCGGCGCCGTGACGCCGCAGCGCTCGATGCCGTCGCCGAGCGGGCCGCAGACGCCGGTATCCACCTCGACGCACTGTGAGCTGGGAGCGAGGGAAACAGAGCCACAGCGTGCGGCCGGCCATTTATATCGGATGGGGCGGCGAGCGCCCGTATGCGAACGCACGAAGCGTTCATCTCGGACGACAGGGCCATCGAAGGACTGCCGATCAGACTGGTGATCGCACTGGTCGTCGGCGTCGCCAGCCTGAGCATCATGATGTCGATGCTCGGCGGTATCGGAACCTTAGGAGCGACCGAGTTGGACGCACAGCCCAACGAGGAAGTGATCGACGCCGCCGAGCAGTCCCTCTCGGTGACCGTCGTCGACGAGAGCGGCGAACCGGTCGAAGGGGCGACGATCGTCGTCGACGGCGACTCCGCTCAACTCGACGAAATCGCCACTGGAACATCGGGTGCCGACGGCTCAGCGTCGGTACGGATCGATCCCGAGCTCCGCCAGAATCAGGATCGCGGGACGCTCAAGATCGACATCAAGCCGCCGAGCGGCACGGACTTTCAGGACGAGCGGCAGAACACGGAGGTGCTGGTAGTCGACCGCTAGCTCGTTCCCGGCCGAGCGGGGCTTTCAGCGGTCGTCCCAGTCGATCCAGTCGCGTTGCCAGCCGTGTCGGGACTGGGCCTCGCGACGGGCGTGCTCGCGGTCCTCGCGGGCGGTACGGTTGCGCTCGACGGCGTCGATCTGCTCGCCCTCGACCAGCAGCGGCGCGAACGCGACGCCGCCGAGTTCTTCGGCCCCGCCGTCGGCGTCGAACGCGGTCAGCGTCTGCTCGCTCGCGCCGCGGGGCATCACGAGCCGACCGTCTTCGGCCAGTTGCTCGCGCAGCGCATCGGGAGGCTGGATCGCAGCCGCTTCGAGCAGAATGCGATCGTAGGGTGCGTACTCGGCCAGCCCGTCGGCGCCGTCGCGGCGGTCGACCAGCACCTCGCCGTAGCCGGCCTTTGCGAGGTTGTGCCGCGCCTCCAGCACGAGCGAGCGCGTGATGTCGATCGCGTGGACGTTGCGCGCACCCGCGATTTCGGCGGCGACCGCGGCGGTGTAGCCGACGCCGGCACCGACGATCAGCACCGAATGATCCGGTTCGACGTCGAGGGCTTCGAGCAGTCGAGCGGCGTCGCTCGGCGCGAGGACGCGCGTTCCGAGACGTTGGTGGCTGGTGTCGGCGTACGCGCCGCGGTCGTCCTCGACGAACTCGTGGCGGGGGACCTCCCGCATCGCAATGCTGAGCCGATCGCTGCGCACGACCCGCTTTGCCTCGTGTTCGAGGCTGTCGACCATGTCGTCGCGCAGCACCGCCAGTTCCATGTGTCGATTGTGGGTCCGGACGGTTATCAATCGCGCGCCTGAAAGCGCTGGCCGGGCCGGCGATCGCAAGCAGCGACAGGTCACGGCTCGCCGGGACGATGCCGAGCGGACGAAGAGAAATGAGACGAGTCAGCCGCGCAGCCGAACGAACCGGACGCTGCCGCGGTCTTGGATATCGAACTCGCCGTCCGAGCGCTTCCGGTAGCGACAGAGCGTCTGCCGGCGCGTGCCGATCGGCGCCAGCGCGACGCCGCCCTCGCGCAGTTGCGCGCCGACCGCATCGGGGAGCTCCGGCGCCGCGCAGGTCAGATACGCCGCGTCGTAGGGAGCGTGCTCGGCCCATCCATCGCGGCCGTCGTCGACCCGAATCGAAACGTCGCCATAGCCGAGTTCGGCGAGCGTCTCGCGGGCGCGTTCTGCGAGGGCGGCGCTGTACTCGACGCTGTAGACGTGCTCGGCGCCGACGAGTTCGGCGGTGACGGCGGCGTGGTAGCCACAGCCAGTCCCGATTTCGAGTACGTCGTCGCCCGGCCCAACGTCGAGCAGCTCCGCCATGATGCCGACCATGTGTGGCGCGCTGATCGTCTGGTCGTCGCCGATCGGTAGCGGCCGATCGGCGTAAGCGCTCTCGCGTCGGTTGTCAGGGACAAATAGGTGGCGCGGCACCGCACGGAGCGCGTCGAGCGTCGCAGCGTCGGAGATCTGTCCGCTCTCTGCGAGTCGATCGACCAGTTGCTCGCGTCGGCGCTCGTAGGCAGCGTCCTCGGAATTATCGGTGCCGAACATGGTGCTCGTGGGGCGACAACCCCGATAGCTACCTCACCAAGCCGACCACGCGGTCGACGTCTCGTCGCGGACGTACAGCCGCTTGACGTCCTTGGCGATGGCCGAATCGCCAGAGTGGTCGAGCTTGTCGTGGTTGTAGCCGACGGCGTCGTCGCGGACGTAGATCCCCTCGACGGTGAACTCCTCGCCGCCGAGTTCGTCGACCTCGTCGACGGTGAACTCGTAGTCGCCGGGGACCTGCAGCGTGACGCTCCGGGTCTCCTCGCGGCGGCCGTCCTTGGGGTGGATCGTCGCGTTGACGCCGACGTTGCCCACCGCGCGCGTCCAGATCGTGTCGACATCTTCGGCCGTGGCTTCCTCGACGCGCCCGCCGGTGTCGAGTTCGAGGCTGGTGATCCGGACGGTCATGATCGCTTCCTCGGTGTCGAGGACGAACTCCTCGCCCACCGCGAGCGTCTCGTCGGCCGGCGGCTCGGCCTGTGCGGTAAAGGAATCGCCTTCCTGCGAGACGACCACACTTCGCTGAATCGTGGTGTCCTGTTCGATCGTCGTCTTGTGGACGTGATCGCACTCGGTACATCGAACCGTCGCCTGACCGCCGGGCTTGAGAACCTCGTGGACCGTCTCTACGTCCGGCGAACACGAGGGGCACGTGGCGGCCACGCGCTCTGCTGTCTCTGTCATGTTCGTCGTATAGCGGACGGGAGCGTATAAGGAGTGGGAGTGCGGTCGAAGCGACGCTACTCCAGATATCCGAGTTCGCGCAATCGATCCTTGACTTCGTCTTCTTTCTCGTCGTCGCCGGTCACGCCGCCCTCGGTGACGGCGTCCGCGCCGATAAAGTCGTATCGGTCGGGGGTGCATTCAGCAGGGTCACTGCCCTCCGCAAACACGTCGAGCACGTCGCCAGTCATCGAGGCCGGCAGGCGATAGCCGAGCGCGTGCAGGACCGTCGGCGCCACGTCAGTCAGCGTCGCACCCTCGGTCGAGCCGTCGCGGAACGACGGTCCCCGAGCGAGGAAGATGCCCTCGCGGGCGTGCCCGCTGGTACCGACATCGAACAGCACGTCGTCGGCGTCGAATCGCGAAGAGGCGTGGACTTCCGGCGTTTCGATCACCATACAGAGATCCGGCGTGTGCGGGCCGCCCCTGTCGAGTCGCACGAACCGGGCGTCGAGTCCTTCGCGCTCTGTGGCGTCCCGCAGCGCGGATTCGGCGTCGTCACAGATCCGATCGACTACGTCCGGGTCGTCGGCCAGCGCGTACACCATCGTCGTCTTCTGGCCGACATCAGCGAGCGCACGCGTCTCGGACCAATCGATCCGGCCGGTGCTCAGGGCGTTGTCGAGTCCGAGCGAATCCCCGGTGGGGATGTCGGTCAACGCGCTTTCCGGAATCACCTTCCGAGCGAGCGTTAGCAACCCGGCGCGGCCGAGCACGTCGCTAGCGAGATCACGGGCAGAGCCGAGTGCGGCCTTGGTCGCGTCACCCGAGTCAGTCAGCGAGACGAGGCCGGCGCGCTCGAGAACGACGTTTGCCGCGAACTGCTGTCGAACTTTCTCGAAGCCGTGGTCGCTCATGACGACGAGATCCTCGTCCTCGTGAGCATCGAGCAACTCGCCGAGGCGCTCGTCGACGCGCTCGTACACCTCGAAGACGGGGTTGTCTGTCGTCGCGGGAGGGACGGACTGCTCGCCCCAGTAGTGGTGGGCAACCCGATCGGTCGCCCGGATCAACCCGACCGCGAGATCGGGGTCGTCTTCGGCGATGAAGTGCTCGAAGGCGTCGAACCGCTTGTCGGCCAGTTCGAGACTCAAGTCGACGTAGGCGCGCGAGCCCGGCGGCTCGTCGTTGCGGAGCTTGTAGCCGTCGACGAGATCGTCGAGGTCGTCCCAACGCTCGGGCGGGTGAGCGTACTCGTCTTTGTACTCGGGCGCGGCGGCGATGATGGTGCCGTCGATTGCCTGCCAAGGGTAGGAGCCGGGGATGTTGAACACGACCGACGAGCCGCCTTGGTCGTCAACAACGTCCCAAAGCTTGCCGGGGACGAACTCGTCGTGGCTCAGGTCGTTCTCCAAGGTGTCCCGGTTGAAGTGCGTGAACCCGTACATATCGAGTTCGGTCGGATCGCGGCCGGTGGCGAACGCGGGCCAGGCCGGGACAGTGATTTCGGGAACCGTGCTTTCGAGATCTCCGTGAACGCTCTCGTCGAGCAGTCGTTGGAAGTTCGGCAAACGGCCGGACTCCGCCCACGGCTCGATGAGAGAGAACGTCGCGCCGTCGAGTCCGAGAACGATCATGTGCGGGGTGACGAGGGGTATCGTCTAAAGGAATGCGGTCCGACCGTCCCAGCACGCCGCCGCGAAGCCGTGCTATTCCAGATAGCCCAAGTCCGACAGCCTTCGCGCGACCTCGTCGTCCTCGGTCGCGGTCTGCTCGGTGGCGGCGTACTCGTCGTAGGACGCCGTTTCGGGGGCGTCAACCGCGGGTAAGGCGTCGCCGTCCATCACTTCCGCCGGAGCGATGTCGAGGGCTGCCAGAACGGTCGGCGCAACGTCGAACAAGTGCGCACCGGAGAGATCCGCTTCGGCGTCGACGCCGTCGCCCGACAGCGCGACGACGCCGTCGCGTTTGTGGTTGTACGGCTCCGGATCGCCGAAGGGGTCGCCGACGACCGCGGATAGCGAGTGCTGGAAGTCAGTCGGGACGGCGATAACGTCGACCGCGTCCTCGGCGTAGGGGCCGTGGATGTACGCCTCGCGCGGGACGACTTCCTCGAACACCGGCGTCCCGTCCGGCGCGGTGACGGTCTCTAAGAGCGCGATCAGCTCGTCGCGGACGCGCTCGTACTCGTCGGGATCGACGACGCCGTCGGGGTCGCGCCCCGCGACGTTCAGCCGGACGCCGAGTTCCGAGGGCGACCGCAGGTACGCCTGCGAGGCGGTGAAATCGACGGCCTCGCTGGCCGCGAACACGGCGCCGACGGGGACGTGCTTGCCAACGAACTCGGCGAGGCCGAGCCGTTCGAGCACGGCTTTCCCGCGCTGGTAGGTCAGGCCGACGCCAGCGGCGGCGCCGGCGAGGCGTTCGAGCACCGGCGCGCCGCCGTCGGCCTCATCGCTCTCGGTCAGGCGTTCGTCCTTGATCTGGAACCACGACGGGACGCCGCGACCGTCGGTCGTCGTGTCGAGCCAGCCCTCGTCGCGCAGATGGCGGTTGAGTCGGACCTCGCTGCCGTCGTACTCGCCCATCCCGTGATCGCTGGCGACGACGACGGCGTCGGGATCGCAGGCGTCGAGGATCGCGCCGACCTGTTCGTCGACGGCGCGGTACACCTGCCGGACTTTCTCTTGGTCACCGGGGAAATCGTGAAACACCGCGTCGGTCTTCTGGAACTGCACGAAGCCGAAGTCGGGGTCGAACCGATCGGACAAGTGGCGGAACGCTTCCCCCCGCAAGCGAGTGAGTTCGAGGTACTCTTCGAACTTTTCGTCGCCGGCACGCTCGTCGGTCTCGTTGCGGGCGTACACCCGATACTCGCCGATCGCGTCGCGCACGTCGTTGAGGACGCCGTCGGGATGGCATGTTGGGTCTTCCGAGGCGAGATAGCCCGGAATCACCGCGCCGTCGATCTCAGGGGGCGGGCTCGTCACGGGCGCGTTGACGACGACGCTCGTCAGGCCCGCCTCGTCGGCGTACTCCCAGAGCGTGCGCTGGCGAACGTCGGTGGCGTTGACGATGTCCCAGTCGTACCCCTCGAAGCGCAGGAAGTCGAACACGCCGTGCTTGCCGGGGTTTGCACCGGTGTACAGCGACGGCCAGGCGCTGGCGGTCCACGGCGGGATCTGCGATTCCAGTTCGGCGGCCGCACCGGCCTCGAACAGCGATTCGAGGTGCGGTAGCTCGTCGTCCTCGAAGAGCGGTCGGAGTACCGGGAAACAGGCCGCGTCGAGTCCGACCAAGAGCGTCTGCATACGTCGATCCAGCAGAGCCCGCGATTTAAAGTTGCTTCTCCGCGGGACGGACGCCGAACCGGGGTTTTAACCGCACGGGACGCACCCGGTTCAGCATGAACCCCGACACCGCCGACGTGGCGATGCTCCATCAGGACCCGCATCCTGCCCATCGCGGGTTCGCGGAGGCGGTCGGCGCGGACCTGATCGACTACCACCGTCTGGACCTCGGCCCGCTCGACGGCACGGTTGCAGAAGACGCCGTCTCCGGACTGACCTACCCGGAGTATGACGTGTATCTGGTCGAGGGATCGCGGCCGCTGTACGCCGCGCTGACGCGACGGTTCGCCCGTAGCGGGAAACTCGTCTATCTCGCCGCCGACCACGGCCTGTACGAACTGGGCAGCAGCGACTTCGAGGGCGACTCCACGCTCAAATCGCTGGCCGGTCGGTTCGGTCGGCCGGCCGCCCGCGCGCTCGGCCGCCGCGGCATCGACGGCGTCGTCGCCGTCTCGGACTTCGTCGCCGAGTTTACCCGGCCGTTCGTCGGTCCGGAAACGCCGATCGAGATCGCGCATCCGTTCGTCCAGCCCGAAACCTACGACGCGCTCGGCGGCGTCGAGCCGAATCTGGACGCCAACGTCGCCGTGACGGTCGCCCGCCCGTGGCGTTACAAGGGCGTCGACCTGCTCGTCGAGACTTGGCCGGCAGTCCGAGAGGAACATCCTGACGCCGAGTTGCACGTCGTCGGGAAGGGCCACCCGGAGTCGTACGCCGAAACTCCCGGCGTCCGCGTCAGAGGATTCGTCGAGAATCTCGCCGACGCCTTCGCCCCGGCGTCGCTGTTCGTCCAGCCCTCGCGGGTCGACGCGTTCCCGGTCAGCACGCTCGAAGCCATGCGGGCTGGCGTGCCGCCACTGGTCACGCAGACGGCCGGAACCCGGTCTGAAGCCCGCCAAATCGACGACTCGCTCGTCGTCGGGGCGACCCCGGGCGCGCTGGCCGAAGGGGTCTGCGAGTACTTCGGACGCGGCGCCGATGAGCGCCGCGAGTTCGCCGATCGAGCCCGTGAGCGCGGCGCGCGCTTCGACGCCGACACGCGGACGGCCGCGTTCCGCGAGGCGTTCCGAGCGGTCCTCAAAGCACTTTAGCCGCGCGGGGCCGAGTCGGTAACCATGACAGTGTACGTCGTCGGCCTCGACGGGGCCGACTGGTCTCTCCTGCGGCCGTGGATCGAGGAGGGACGCCTGCCGGCGTTCGCCCGCGTGGTCGAGGAGGGCGTCTCCGGCGACCTAGAGAGCACGCTCCCGCCGGTGACGTTTCCGGCCTGGAAATGCTACTCGACTGGTAAGACGCCGGGCAAGCTCGGCGTCTACGAGTGGTTCGCCTACGACCGGGCGACGAACGAGATCGGCGCGAACGATGCCAGCGACTTCCGGTCGCTGGAGTACTGGGACGTGCTCGCCGACGAGGGGCGTCGCGCCGGCGTCGTCAACATGCCGACGACGCACCCGGCGAGCGCCCGACAGCGGGACGGTGCAGACGGCGGCGAGAGCGAAGACGACGGCGAGGTGTTCCTCGTCGCCGGGAGTCCCGCCAGCGAGCGCAAGGAGCTCACGAAGCCGACCGAACTGAAGGCCGAGCTGCTCGACGCCGTGCCGGAGTACCGCGTCAAGCCCGACCTCGTGCTCGACGAAGCGACGCCGGGCGAACTGGTCGCCGAAGCGACGGCGCTGTTCGAGCAGCGCTTCGACGCCGCGACGTGGTTGGCCGACGAGAAAGACTGCGAGGTCGTCCACACGACGCTGTTTGCGACCGACACGCTCCAGCACCGCCTCTGGGACCGCCCGGAGAAGCTCCGGGACGCCTACGAACGGATCGACGAACTGCTGGGCGACCTGCTCGATCGGGACGACGCCGAAGCGGTCGTCCTCATGAGCGACCACGGCTTCCAGAAGATCGACGAGATTTTTCTCGTCAACCAGTGGCTGCTCGACCGAGGAGACCTAGCGATCGAAGCGTCTGAGACGCGCGACGTGCTGTCGAACGTCGGTCTCACCGAAGAACGACTCAAGCGCGTCGTCGACAGGCTGGGACTGGTCAACCTCGCCCAGTCGCTCGTCCCGGAGTCCGTCCAGCGGCTGTTCCCCAGCGAGAGCGGCCGAGTAGCGATACAGGACGCCGACATCGACTGGGATCGGACCAAGGCCGTCTCGCTCGGTCGCGGGCCGATCTACCTGAACCGCGACGCGTTCGGGAGCGACGACGAGGCCGACCGGTACGCCGAGGAGATCGCCGCCGACCTCGAAGCGCTGGAGACGCCCGCCGGCGAGCCGGTGGCGGCCGCCGTCCACGATCCTACCGACGTATACACCGGGGAGATGCCAGACGGCCCGGACCTGCTCGTTGAGTACGGCCCCGGTGTCGACGCCCCGGAAGCCATCGGCGGCGACGTGTTCGGGGAGACGACCGAGTGGCTGGCGACACACCGGCGCTCGGGCGTGTTCGCGGCGTGGGGCGAGGAGATCGCCGAGGGTGACGCCGACCTGCAACTGTACGACCTCGCGCCGACGCTACTCCACTATCTCGACACGCCGGTTCCCGAGGATGCCGACGGCGACGTGCGCGTGGACGTGCTGACCGGCGGGCCCGCAGAGCGAGACGTTCTGGACGGGCCGCCGTCGAGTGTCGACGAGGGGGGTCGCGGCGCCGGGCGCGAAGTAGAGGAGACACTGCGGGAGCTGGGCTATATGGAGTGAAGCGACCCCACCGGTAGGTTTTACTCGCTTCGATGGGCCTATCTGAGCAAATGGGTTCGGAACGATATCTCGGGTACAGCGGATGTTTCACCGGCGTCGTCCAAGCGTACCAAGAGACCGCAAGCCGTCCGGTGAGCGCATAGATGCATCTCATCGGCTACTTTCCGGGATCGGATTTTGCCTCAGATTCCCAGTACGGTCGACAGGTACACGTCTACAAGTTCATCCAGACGGCATTGACGATGGACGAGGTCACGTGCGAGTTCTTCGTCGGCGACGACGGCGGGCAGTTCCCCGGAGACAACGTGCGCTCGGTTATGACGACTGGCTCATTTCCGGCGCGGCTCTATCACGAACTGCGGCGCACGCTCGCGCTCGTACGAACGATCCGGGCTACCGACGAGACGACCGTGCTATACACCCGTGAATCGCCGCATTTCGCGCCCATTGTGGCCGCCGAACTCACCGCCGCAAAACTCGTCGTGGAGTCGAACGGCGTCCCGAGAAACGTCCGCGAGAACGTCGACTCGGACCTTCAGTATCTAACGCTGACGGGCGTCCGGCGGGCGAAGTGGCGCCGTGCCGATCACGTGATCGCGGTTTCCGAGAGCGTCGCTGACTATCTCCGGGAGAATCACGGTGTCGAAGCGATCACTGTCGTCGAAAACGGCGTCGACACCGACCTGTTCGATTGCCGTACCGAAGTGGCCTCGTCGCCACCGTACACGATCTGTTACGTAGGGGGACTCCAGCCGTGGCAGAACATCGAACTCATGCTGCAGACGATCTCGAGGATGGACATCGACGCGGAACTGCTCATCGTCGGCGGAGACGAAGATCGACAGACGTACCTCCAGTCGATCGCCGCGGACGAAGGGATCTCTGATCGAGTGACGTTCGTCGGACGCGTTCCGCACGAAGATGTCCCGGAGTACATCAACAGGTCGGATCTCTGTTTCGGACCGTTCGCCGAGGAGCGCCCGGCGTCGCCGTTGAAAATGTACGAGTATCTCGCATGCGGGCGGGAAGTCGCACTTGTCAACGATGATGGACTTGAATTTCTCGACGACTATCCGGGGGTTCATCGGTTCGGGTTCGACGATCCGGATGTGCTGGCAGCACAGATCGACGACGTTCTCTCAGCGGTCGCAACCAACGACGCAGGGACCGAAAAGGTTCAACGAGACCGATCGTGGCGAGCCGTAACGGAAACCGTGATATCGGTGTGTCAGACAGTCAGCACAGACGCGAATTAGAGGTACCCCATCTGACGGAGATTCGCTTCGACATCACTGCTGATCTCGTCGTCAGTTTGCGTCGTGATCTGAGAGAGTGACGCCTCGTGGTATAGGAGTGACTTTTTGAGTTCATCATCGTCTGCAGATGGTCCGTCGAACTCGTCGTCATCGGGGTACCACACCACCTTCTTTTCGGAGGATTTCCACATGGCGTACTGTCGTGCCGGTGGCAGGGCGTTAACGTCGAATAAACAGAATATCACGATCGCAGTCAGACACAGTAGGATGAATACGTTCCTGTGAGAACGACACTTTACGAGATGTCATGCCGTACATCCTGCAGAAGTGATCGGACGGTAGTGCGGAATAGATTACTGATAGCCCCCAACGTGACGAAGTAGACACCGGCCCCGATAGCCAGAAGCGCCAGCAGAGGCACCCACGAATCGACGACAATCTGCTGATGGGCGAGTTCGACGACGCCGAACATCACAACGCCTGCGCCAAACTGTTCAAACAGCGGTCGGGGGAGGAGAGTCGCAGATGTTTCGCTCCGAACGACGAAGAAAAAGACGCCGTAGCGGAAGACTTCCGCGAGGATGGTCGCCACGACGACGCCGATCGGTCCGTACTCCAGCGTCGCCGGGACGCCCACGGCGACGTTGATCACGAGTGCGACAGCGGACCCGCGGAGGACGATATTAGGCATTTCCAGACCGTTGAGAACGTCGCCAAGCAGTGCCGACTGCGTTCGAACGATGGTGAACAGTGCGAGACCCACTAACAACTCCGTCGCAGCGATGTATTCTGCGCTGTAGGCGGTGACGATCAGCGGCTCCGGAATTGCGAGAGCACCGAAGAACATCGGAACGGCGATGATACTGCCAAAGGCCGCAGTGTTCGTTACGTCCGCATCGATGCCTTGGCCTTTGCTATCGCGGTTGCTAACCTTGGCCAACAGGCCCGACGATGCAATGACAGTCACGAACGTACCGGGAATCGTGAGCCGATAGGCGACCTGATAGTAGCCGACAACCGAAGGAGTGAGCAAAAACCCGAGTAGCAACGGATCGAGCTCGTCGTACGCTCGGCCGACGAGACGACTCCCGATACTGTAGCGGGCGAACTTCCACACCGACGTGAGCGTCTCCCAACCGGGGGCCGACGGCGACGTGCGCAGATAGTATAACGTGATCGGAACGCACAGCAGTGTCGCTATCGAGAGTCCAAACACCATCCCGGCGGCTCCGAACCCGAGCAAAACCAGCGCCAACTGGAGAGGGAAGGTAAACACCGACCGTAGCGTGTCGATCCAGACAGGCGCACTCACTTTTCCACGCCCCGCCACCAGCTCTTGGGTGGGCGCAAACGTCAGTATCGACCCGAATAGGATGACGAACAGTGCAGCGGAATGGGAAACTCCAGTGTACGACTCGATTGGATCCGCTAACAGGAATACCACAATCGCGGCGGTGCTGAAAATGGCCACGTTGAAGACCAGTTGTGCACCGAAGATCTCTGAGCGATTCGCGTTCAGTTCTGCGAATCGCTTTTTCGTTGCGACGGCGATGCCCATGATCGGACGGTTCGCCAGCATGACGAGCGAGAGCAAGAGGTAGAACCCACCGAAAGAACGAGGACCGAGAGCACGTGCGAAGAGAATCGTTCCGACGAAGCCGAGCACGGCTTGCAGCAACTTGCCCCCAAAGCCCTTGAGAACTTCGAGGCCGAGCTTCATATCGCCGGGGCCGGAATCAGCCATCCTGTATCAACCTCCGATCATTCGCGGAGCGCTCGTACGAACGAGTGTCCGCCTTCACGCGTCCCCAACCGCTCGACGGTAAACCCGAGTGACCGAAGCGCGTCGAACACGTCCTCCTCGTCGATGTGCTGGGGATGAACCTCGCAGTAGACTACTCGGGCATCCGCGAGTGCGGTCGATAGCCCTTCGATGACCTGTAGTTCGGCACCTTCGACGTCGATTTTCACCACGTCAGGGGATGGGAGGTCGTCGCGGTCGATCAAACTGTCGCCCGGTATCACATCGACGGTCCACGAAGTTACCTCTGCCTCTGTTTCCAGAATCGAGAACTCACCGGATCCGATATCGGAAGAGGTCTCTTCGGGCAGAACGAGTTGCGATGTCCCGCGGTGATCGCTGAGAGCTAGCTGGTACGTCGTCGCGGAGACGCCGTTGCGGTCCAAGTTATCCTCGAGCCTGCGGGCCGTCTCGGGATGCGGTTCGAACGCGACGACGTTTCCGGCCACCTGCCCTGCGAAGCAACTATGTGTTCCAACGTTGGCTCCGATATCGTAGAACGTGTCGTCGGAAGAGAGCTGAGAAATCATATCCGAAATAATCGGCTCTTCGCCGGTAAAAGACTGGAACCGTCGAAACTCACGGAACGTTTCGGGAACGAACTCCGCCTCGACGCCGTCGATCGATCGGCGCTGGCGGGCGGACGCAAACGAGTAGCGAAGGCGGTTGAGCCACCAGCCAAGGTCGACGGAGGACGGGAGCAGATGCGGCACAGACACGTGTCCGCCGAGACAGCAAATAAATCCCCTGTTTCGGGGCGGTGTACATCCCACGGGACGAAACGACAGGGGTGGTTATATGTGCAGGAGGCAACGTAGAATCGAACGAGAAGCCGCGTCACGGCAGATAGCAGACGGGCTGCGAACACCATAGATGACAGTATCCGAGTGGATCACAGACACGGCAGGTCGAATACGGAACGACCCAATTAGAGGCACAGCCGACAGCGTATACGAACTATATCTCGGCGGACTTCGCCGGGCGAACACGTTATATACAGGCGGAGAGAGCGTCTACAACCGCGACTGGGATGTACTCATCCTTCTCGATGCTTGCCGCGTCGATTTGCTCGAAGAAGTCGCAGCCGACTATCCGTTTCTCGGCGAGGCAGATACGCTGACCTCCGCCGGAAGCTCTTCGATCGAGTGGATGGAGCAGACGTTCGACGAGGAGTACGCCGAGGAGATGCAGACGACAGCCTACGTCACTGGAAACCCGTTCAGCAAGCGCGTCCTCGGCAACGGTGACGTACTCGCACTCGACGAAGTCTGGCGCTACGGCTGGGACGATGAGGCGGGGACGATCCCGGCGCGGAACGTCACCGATCGAGCGATCGCTGCCGGACGAGAGTACGACTACGAACGGCTGATCGTCCACTACATGCAGCCACACTTTCCCTCGGTTCCTGATCCACTCACCGACGGAATGAACACCGAGACGCTCGGTGACGGCGAAGGGTGGGACTCGCCGTGGCACCGACTCCGGCGAGGCGAGATCGACCGTGATCGGCTCTGGGAGTCGTATCGAAGCAATCTCAGATACGTTCTCGAAGACGTGGATGTGTTGTTGCGAAATCTCGACGCCGAGCGCGTCGTTATCAGCGCGGATCACGGCAACGCCGCGGGCGAGTGGGGCGTGTACGGCCATCCGAAAGTGCCGCTCACGCCGATCAGGGAAGTCCCGTGGTACGAGACGACGGCAACCGATACCGGGGAGCGCGATCCGGAGATAGAACCCGACACCGAGCGCGGAGATATAGAGGGAAAACTCGGGGCACTGGGCTACCTGTAGCTACTCCATGTAGCCGAGATCCTTGAGGTGTTCTTCGACGATTTCGGCGTCTTCCTCGATCCCAGCCAAGCCGCCCTCACGCAGCCGCTGCATCCGCTCTTGGTGGTCGTCGAGAGCACTGGACAGTTCGTCGTACTCCGGCGGCTGGTCTGCACTGCGATCGTCTTCGGCGCGTTCCTCGGGCGTCTCACTGATGTCGAAACAGAACTCACCGTCCTCGGCGTGACGGAGCAGCTTCCAGCCGTCCGACCGCCGCGCGTAGCAGCGCCCGTAGTCGACCTGCCGGCCGACATCGCCGAACGCGTACTCCCGCGCGTCGACATCGCCGTCGACGAGTTCGAGCGCCGATTCACCGGTCCAGTCCGCAAACGGTTCGACGCCAGCCGCGTCGGCGATCGTCGGCGCCACGTCGAGGAGTCGGATCTGTCTGTCGACGGTATCGGCGTCGCGGCCGGGCACGTGCAGCGCGAATGGAACGTGGACCACGCCTTCCCAGAACTCGGGAGGATGGCCCGCGTGTCCGTGTTCGCCGATAAGTTCGCCGTGGTCGGCCGTGAACAGGACGATCGTCTCGTCGAAGAGGTTCCGCTCACGGAGCGCGCCAAGCAGCGCGTCGAACTGGTCGTCGGCGTAAGCGCATTCAGCGTCGTACAGTCCTCGGATCAGTTCCCACTCGCGGTCGGACAGTTCCTCGGGGTGGTGTGTGCCCTTCCGAGCGAGGCCGCGACAGCGCGCGAGCGACAGCGGTTCGTCGAGGAACTGGCGCTGGTACTCCTCGGGCGCCTCGTAGGGGTGGTGAACGTCCATGTAGTGGAGCCAAGTGAACCACTCGCCGGACTGATCGTCGATCCAGTCGAGCGCGCGCTCGTTGAGCGACGCGGCGCGCTCGTACTCGCTTTCCTGTCCGGTCGCACTCGCAAACAGCGCGTCGGCGCGGTTGTACACCGTCTCGATCGTCCTGAACAGCGGACCGTCCTTGTCGAGATTCGACTGGACGAACTGCTTGAGCCGGCCGGCTTCGGCCGTCCCGCTGGCGTCGTACATCTCTTCGAACCCGCGATCGTAGTGGTACGAGCCGCTGGCGAAGTGGTTGTCAGTGTACCCGGCGGTTGCGTAATCCGTACCCTGAAGCTGCTCGGCCAGCGTCCGGATGCCGTCGTCGGAACCGGCTTCGGGGATACCGAGGCCTTCGATGCTCGCAAAGTGCCTGCTCGCGTGGATCGAGGGAAACGAGGCGGGCGTCGAGGGGCCGTTGGCGACGCAGTCGGTGAACTCGATGGCGCCGTCGGCGAACGACCGCGCGGCGGGCATCACGCGGTCGGTCACCCGATCGGCCCGCAGCGAGTCCACGGTCACGAGAACGACGTTCATACTGGGTCACTGGCCCGGCGGCGTAAAAACGCTACTCGTGCGGACGGCCCGCCGTCTCGAAGACGGCCAGCAGACGGTCGGCGACCTCGTCCCAAGTCGGCAAGGGATCGCTCGGCGCGTCGTGGCCGGTAGCACGCTCGACGGCGTCGGCAACAGCTGGCGGTGCGATCCCGGACGCCGCGACGCAGTCCTCGCGGTCGATCCAGTCGACGAGGGCACCCGCCGGCCGGACGACACAGGGCGTCCCCGCGGCGAGCGCTTCGGCGACTGTCATCCCGTAGGCCTCGAACGAGGACAGCGCGAGCAGCGCGTCGGCACCGGCGTACAGCCCCGGGAGGCGGTCGTCGTCGACGTAGCCGAGAAACGTCACGCGGTCGGCGACGCCGGCCGAGTCCGCGACGCGGCGGAGTTCGTCGCCGTACTCGCCCGAGCCGGCGACCAGCAGCTCGTAGTCCGGGAGTTCGTTCAGCGCTCGGATCGCGTGCTGGACGCCTTTGTACTCCTCCAGACGGCCCACACAGAGCAGATAGGGGCGGTCGCGGTCCGACGGCTCGGCGTCGGCGAAGCGCTCCACGTCGACGCCGTTGGGGATCACGGTCGGTTCGACGCCGAAGTCCCCGCGAAGTCGGTCGCGCTCCCAGTCGCTGACCGCGACGACGCGGTCGGCCCGGTCGAGCGCGTGGCCGCCGAGCGGCCGATACGCCGAAAGCAGCCTGTCGCGGACGCCGCTGGCGCTGGTGCCGTGGTAGTGGGGCGTGACGACCAGTCGGGCGTCGCCGGCGCCCAGCGCGGCGAACAAGAGGGGAAGGGAGTGGTAGTTGTGCGCGTGGACGACATCCGGGTCAGCGCGTCGAACGGCCGGCAAGATGGTCGGTGCGACGTGGAAGGCACCACCCGGCGCAACACCGCGGAACCGGCGCACGGAGACGCCGTCGATCGTCTGGCGCGACGGCACGTCGTCGCCGGCATCGGCCGTGTAGACGGTTACGTCGTGGCCCCAGTCGGCGAAGCGTCGGCTGATCTCCGCGACGTGAGTCTCGACGCCGCCGGTGTGTGGCGGATACCGAGGAGCGACCTGCAGAATCTCCATCTTACTCGAAGGCTTCGCGGAGTTCCTCGTCGACTTCCCAGGTGCCGTCGCCCTCGCCGCGGAGGAGTTCGACGCCGGCGCGCAGCAGCGACACCTGCGCGTCGAAGACGGCGTAGATCGCCTGCAGGGGGCCGAGGAGGTCCTTCTGCCCCAGCCAGACGAACGTGAGGAGGGCGGCGGGGACTGCCAGTCCGGCGGGCCCGGCGACGGAGATCGCGGCCGCAGAGACCGCGAGGACGCCGAGCGCGACCAGCCACGGCGAGACGATCATGAACCACCAATTGAACGGGAGTACGAGCCGGCCGTAGTTGCCGTACCGGCCGACGGCGTCGCGGTGCTGGGCGAGCAGGCGGATCAGTCCCATCCCGCGACGATCCTTCTGGAGCCGGCGCTTGCCGAACTGCGAGTGGGAGGCTTCCATGTACCGGATCGCGGGGTCGAACACGACTCTATCGCCCGCGCGCCGGATCTTCAGCGCGAGTTCGGTGTCGTCGGCCAGCGAGTTCGGGTCGATCGGCTGGATGGCGTCGTTCTCGAACGCCGAGAAGGGGCCGTGGAAGATCAGCGTCGAGTCGAGATGCGACTCCAAGGTCTGAATGTGGGCCTGCACGCCTCGATACCCGGCCTCGACCTCGCTGCCGCCGAGCACCTCGGCGTTCCGCCCGGTGACGGCCCCGATGTCGGGGTCGGCCAGATTCGCGGCGGCTTCGCGCAGCGCGTCCTCCCCGACGTAGGAGTCACAGTCGGTCTTGACGACCATCTCGTTGCTCGCGGCGGCGTAGGCGTCGTTGAGCGCGGGTGCCAGCCCTCGACGTTCGGTCTCGCGGATGAGATTCAGCTCAGGGAACTCCCTATCAGCGAAGTACTCCTCGATCAACTCGGGCGTCTCGTCGTCGCTGGAGTCGACGACGACGAGTTCGATCTTCTCCATCGGATACTCCAGCGCACAGATGTCGTCGAGTTTCTGCTCGACGATGCCCGATTCGTTGTACGTCGGGAGGACGATGCTGACGGTCGGCTCGGCCTCGCGCTTCTCGGCCGGAGAGCCGGACGGCCGAACCCACGCATAGAGCGCAAGAAACGCGAGATACGGTAGTGCGGTCACGGCGACGAGCGCGGCCGCGACAGCGACGAAGAGGTTCATGCGACCGGCTACGGAACCGAGTTATAACATACTGTTGGTCGGTCGGAAACGACAGCAGCAGCGGACCGAGCGAATCCGCCGGCAAGCATTCCCATTCCGCCAGCACTTATACCCCACGAGGAGCACCGTTCGAGTATGGCCCGAAACGACTACCAACAACAGCTCGCAGAGCTCGAAGAGGACGTGCTCTACATGAGCGAGCTCGTGCTCGAACGGCTCCGGATGGGGCTCGACGCGCTCGAACAGAAGGATCACGAGACCGCACGCGAGGTCATCGAGGGCGACCACGAGATCAACCAGCTGTACCTCGATCTCGAACAGGACTGCATCGACCTGCTGGCGCTCCAGCAACCGGTCGCCAGCGACCTGCGCTTTATCGCCTCGTCGTTCAAGATCATCACCGACCTCGAACGCGTCGGCGATCTGGCGACGAACCTCGCGGAGTACTCGTTGGACGCCCACGAGGACGTGTTCCCGGAGGTCGACGTACAGGCGATCGGCTCGCTCACCCACGACATGATCGAGGACGCGATGGACGCCTACGCCGACCGCGACACCGACGCCTGTCGGGCGATTTCGGCGCGCGACGACGACCTCGACGAGCTGTGCGAACAGGCCAGCCAGATCGTCGTGCGGGACCTGATCGAGCGCGAACTCGACTCGCCGGACGACCAGCAGATCGAAGAACTACTCAACGACGTCTCGCGGCTGCTGCTGACGATCCGCGACCTCGAACGCATCGGCGACCACGCCGTCAACATCTCCGCGCGGACGGTGTACATGGTCGAAAGCGACGACGAACTGATCTACTGACTCTCCTCAGGGACCGTCGTAGCGCCACGTCTCGCCGCCCCAGCGCGGATCGACCACGCCGGGCAGGTCGCCGAGGCGCTCGGCGATCATCTCCCACCACGGCTCCGGTTCGTCGTAGCCCGCGGCGTGGGAGGGGTACACGTCGCGCTTGAACGCCTCGGCGTCGAGTTCCCCGGCTTCCCGGAGTCGGTCGAAGGCCGCACGGACGGCGTCACGGCGCCAGTCGCGCATCATGCCGCTGACGCCCGGCATCTCCATGTCCTTGAGCAACTCGTCGACGCGCTCGTCGACCGGTCGGTCGTCGCCGTCCTCGCCGACGAAGGCGGCTCGCGGTCGAAACCACACCGTTAGCGGCGGCTCTTCGCGGATCTGCTTGCGGCGCAACTCGCCGGCGCGACAGAGCGCGTCGAGCTTGCTCGTCGCCTCGTACTCCGTCACCGCGATGGCGTCGGCAATCTCGGCCGCAGTGTGTGGTTCTGCACCCTCAAACTCCGCGAGCAGCGACTGGTCGGGGACCTCTTCGACGAACTGTCCCCAGCTACGGTCGTCCTCGCTCATCGGTCACCACCGTAGAGTCGGCCATTATTTTTTCCATCAATCCACGCCCCGATAACTTTTTCGGGGACGCGGGTGGGCGTCGTCTATTCGAGCGCGCTCTCCGGGAACCGAGAGGAGGCACTAGCAGCGCGGCCGGAGCACAACGTAGAAGGCGCCGACGCGTCGAGTGGTGGCATGGTCGGGAAAGTCGATCAGGAGACGCTGGCGCGGGTGCTCGCGGGGACCGGCGCGTCGAGCACGGTGCTCGGCGTCGGCCCCGGCTACGGCGAGGACGCCGCGGCGATCGAGTTGGGCGAGCAGACGCTCGTGATCAGCGCCGACCCGATCTCGTTGGCGGCCGAGCGCATCGGCACGCTCGGTGTCAACGTCGCGTGCAACGACGTTGCGGCGAGCGGCGGCGACCCCGAGTGGCTGACGAGCGTCCTCTTGCTCCCCGGCGACGCCGACGACGCGATGATCGACGCCATCGTCGCCGACCTCGATCGGGAGGCTCGCTCGCTCGGCGCGACGATCGTCGGCGGCCACACCGAATACGTCGATCAACTGGAGCGCCCGCTGCTCTCGCTGACGGCGATCGGGACGACCGACCGGTTCGTCCCCACGGGCGGGGCCGATCCGGGCGACCGCGTCGTCCTGACGAAAGGCGCCGGCATCGAGGCGACGGCGATTCTGGCGACGGATTTCGCCGCCGAACTCGACGTGCCGGACGACGCCGTCAGCGCCGCGGCGACGTTCTTCGAGGAGATCAGCGTCGTCCCCGAGTCGCGCATTCTCGGCGCCCACGCCACCGCGATGCACGACCCGACGGAGGGCGGCGTCCTCGGGGGGTTGGTCGAGATGGCCCACGCGGCCGCGGTCGGGATCGAGGTCGAGCGGTCCGCGATCCCGGTCCGGGCGGCGACCGAACAGCTCTGTGCAGCGGCCGGCGTCGATCCGCTCCGGACGTTCGGCTCGGGCGCGCTGTTGGCGACGCTGCCCGAGGCACAGGTCGACGAGACGATGGCCGCGCTGGACGACGCCGACATCGAAGCGGCGGAGATCGGTCGCGTCGTCGAGCGGGAGCAACCGGGCATCGAACTCGACGGCGAGCGCTTCGAGAACGCGCCGCGCGACGAGCTGTACGCGCTCTGGGAGTAACCCGAAGCAGGTGGCGCGAACGGACTTCTCGACGGCGGTCGGCGTCTGACTTGCATGACCGTCGTCAAGATCATCAAAGTGCTCGGTACGTCAGGCGAATCGTTCGACCACGCGGCCCAAGAGGCCGTCCACGAAGCGTCCCAGACCGTCGAAGACATCCACGGCATCGAAGTCGAAGACCAGACCGCTACCGTTGAGGACGGTGAAATCGTCGAGTACAAATCGACCGTCGAGGTGGCGTTCCCGGTCAAGCACGGCGAGGAGTGAGTAGCGCTCGGCGCCTCATCCTCGATATTCCCACGACCGAGTGTGCATCGTCGTCCGCGACCGAATCGCCCGACTGCACCGACGCCAACGTATGTGGCGACCGACGTGGAAACCTCCGACGAGATGTCTCTGACCGAGTCCATCGGCGTCGCCGAGGGGGAACGAACCGGGAGCGAGCAACGCGGTCGACGCTGGCTGACCGCGGCCGCCGCGATCGGCGGGACTGTCGTGTTGTACCTGTTCTCGCTGTACGCGCCGCCAGTGATTCGTCGAGCGCTGGGGAAAGAGTCGGCCGAGGAGTAGCAAGCGACCGAGGCGGAGCCTACGTCAGCACGCGTTCGAGCGCCACCGCGACACCGGCATCGGCCTCGGGATCGCCGACGATCCGGCCGAGACAGATCGCGGCGTCGTCGGGCGTGAAACACGCCACCAACGGGGCGTCGTCGGACTCCGCATCGGCGCCCCAGCCGGCCACGGGGGCGGCGTCATCTTCGACCGAGAGCACGCCGGGCGCGTAGACGGGCGCTCCCTCGGCGACTTCGCGGGCGGCGCTTTCCGCGATCGTCACGTGGGGTAGGTGGGCGAGCGCGCGCTCGGCCGGGTCGACGACCTCGCGAAGCGACGCCTCGTCGCCCTCGTCGAGAAACGCCAGCGCGTCGACCAGATCGTGCATCGTGTGCAGATCGCGGTCGTCGAAGGGATCGGTCGCGGTCCGGCGCAGATCACCCATGTGCGCGCCGGTGCCCAGCGCCAGCCCGAGGTCGTGACAGAGCTTTCGGATGTACGTCCCGCTCTCACAGCGAATGCGAATGAGTGCCTGCCGATCGCGCACCTCCAGCAGGTCCAGCCCGTAGATCTCGCGCGTGCGAAGGCGCCGGGTCACCGCGCTCTTTCGCGGCGGCTTCTGGTAGAGTTCGCCCTCGAAGGAATCGATCACGGCTTCGGCGTCGCTCGGCGGGTCGTCGTGGAGTTCCAGCACCGCGACGTACTCCTTGGCGCCCTCCAGAAACACCTGCGCGAGGCGCGTGGCGTCGCCGAGCAACACCGGTAGACAGCCCGTCACCTTCGGATCGAGCGTCCCGGCGTGTGCGGCGGCCCACTCGCCGGCGTAGTCGGCGGCGGCGACGTGCTCGCCGGTGGCGTCGCGCAGCCAGCCAGACACCTGATGGGCCGACGGGCCGGGCGGCTTGTCGAGGTTGACGACGCCGAAGGCGAGCAGTTCCGCGGGCGTTCGATCCTCGGGCGGGCCGCGCATGTTAGAAGTCGTAGTCGACGCCGGTGATCGGCGTCTTGCCCTCGTCTTGGTCGGGGTCGTACCGCTCGACGGCATCGACGACCAGCGACGGGACGGCGTCCTCGCCCCAGCGCGCGGTGTTGACCGTCAGGTCGTAGATCGAGAGATCCGCGATGTCGATGCTGTAGTACTCCAGATAGCGCTGGCGCTCGCTTGCGGCTCGCTCTTCGGTCTCGTCGAGGGCCTGCGCGACGGGCTTGTCCTCGCGCTCGGCGATCCGACGCGCGCGAACCTCGATCGGCGCGTCCAGCCAGATGCGCACGTCTGCCTCGTCGGCGGCGAGCCAACCGGCGAGTCGGGATTCGAGCACGACATCGTCGCGCTCGCGGGCGACTTTCTGGAGGCGCTGATCGAGGTCGCGGTCGATCTGGTCGTCCTGTTCGGCGAGTTCGTTGAACTCCGCGAGCGTGTGGCCGCGCTCGTCGGCCAGTTGACGGAAAATGTCGCCGCCGCTGACGTGCTCGACGTCGAACGCGTCGGCCAGCGTGGCGGCCGTCGTGCTCTTGCCGGCGCCGGGAGGGCCGGAGACGGTCAGTAACATACACACACTGAGCGACTGGCGCTAAAAGAGGTTTTGAACTCGGGCGATGCGAGGACGCCGAACGGCGACGACCGCCAGATCAGGTCGGCGTCGTCTGGATGTTGAGCGGCTTGGCGAACAGCTGGCGGAAGCCCATCGTCGACAGGAAGTACCAGACGATCCACGCCGGCATCGGACCGAGGATCCCCTCGTTCCACTCGATCTCGCCGACGAAGGGCAGGATGGCGGTCTGCTCGGCCGCCGGAATCTGGCCCGTGTTGGTCATCCAGTAGAGCCACAGGAAGATGGGGATCGTCAGCACCATGATCCACACCATCGGGCGGAACTGCTCTTTGAACATGCCGAGCTGGTCGCCCATGGCTTCCATCTGCTCTTCTTGGATGCGTTCGAGCGCCTCGTCGTCGCCGCGCTCCTTGGCGGCCTTGCGGCGCTCTTGGATGGCCTCCATCTGCTCTTGGTACTCGGACATCTTCTCGGAGTCCATGAGGTTCGCCTGCAACAGCATCGAGTACACCGAGGTCAGCATCGCCACGATCATCACGACGGCGTAGAACGGCAACACGGCGTCGATCGGCCCCAGAACGGTGTTGAACGTGTTCCCGATGGCGTCCCGGACGGGGTTGAAGTAGTACCCGACCATCATCGCCAGCGTGGCGACGCCGGCGAGCTTGTCCCACTGGGACCACGAACTCTCCTCGCTGTCGGGCGAGTCGGGCGATTCGGGCATTTCGACGGAGCCGTCGTCGCCGACGACCTGATCGACGCCGTCGGGGTCGGCCAACTGGAAGCCGTCTCCCTCGGTGCTCCGGAGGATGCCACGTTCGATCAGCCGCCCCCACTGGCCGCTGGTCACCTCGCCCTCGACGTCTTGCCACTCGACCTCGCCGCCGTTTTGCTCGGCGACGCGTTTTACTGACGCGAGCGCGTCGGCAAAGCTCTCATCTTCCTCGATGAGAGACTGTACTTTCTCCGCGGTGCGTGCCATTTGACGGTTGCTAAGCGGTCCCCCGTAATCAACCTTTTACTCTCGTTCCCCGACGGCTGCCAAGCAGACCGGGGCGACCGGGGCGTCCGTATCACAAGGGTAGGCATGGAGAGAACGACCCAGAACGGCCAGAAAGCTCAGTAATGGCCCATAACTCCCCGACGTCTTGCGACGTTCGAACAATACCGAAACACTCCGTACCCTCCCAGCGAGTACACGACCGCGACACCAGTGAGAAGGCCGAGTTCCGCGGCTGGAAACTCCCAGAGTCGAACCCCGCTGCGCATGGCTCGCTGTAACAGTTCCGATCCCTTCACCAACGGCAGGAGATTCATCACAAACACGTCAGCTCTTGGCGCCGCGACGAGTCCCATCAGCGCGAACTGCATGAGCTGTGAGATGCTACTGATACGCTTGTACACGAGGGTTAGACCCGCAAAGCCGAACCCGAGACCGACCACAGATAGAAGCGCCAGAGTCGTGAGCGGAACGATCGTAACGAGATCTAAAGCGAGGCTGCGCCCGCTCGTGAGAAGCATCAGCGCGAGCATCATCCCACCAATACAAAGACTCATGAGCATATTCACGAGCATCTTTCCTGCGATGATTACACCGAATCCGTACGAAGAGATGTACAACTGTTCGAGGGTGCCCCAGCGTGATTCCTGGGTGATTTCCCGGGATAGGCTGGAGTAGGCACTCTGGGCCATCGTCCAGAGGAACCAGCCGACGATAACCGCGTCGAGCGTTGATCCCAGTGCACCTGCCCCTCCATTGAGACTGCCAGCAGCGGCCTGACCGCCAAAGAAGATGACCGCGAAGAACAGGTACATCGAGACGATCTGGGCCAAGAAATTCATTCGGTAGCGCACCACAAGCAGAACTCGTATTCGGAGAAGCATCAGTAGCAATTGAGCCATACCAGTTCTCTCGCTTGCGGGATCGGTTTGTGGAGGTGGCCCCTCAGTCGCTGCATCGCCCATCAGTTATCGGACCTCCTGAGCCGGTGTTTCCTGCCCCAGTTTGTTTTCTTTGATCACGTGCAGAAAGGCATCTTCCAGAGACGAATCGGACGATTCGAGCGATTCGATTGTGAGTCCCTCCGAGCGAAGTGTATCCACGAGCGAATAAAATTCGTCATGGGCGACACTGACTGTAAACGTCGTTGCATCCGGTTGTTTCTCGAACGCTCTGGCATCGACTGTCGAGGCGAGTCTGTGTCGAGTGTCGTGGTCCAAGCACTCGTCGACTGCGATTTCGTAGATCTGCGTGCTGAACAGTTCCAGCAGGTTGTCGATCGTATCGTTCGCGACGATTCGACCGTCGTTCATGATGATCGCTCTGTCACAGACTGCCTGAACGACATCCATGTCGTGGCTGGACAACACCACCGTAGTGTGATCGTCCTCAGCGAGTTCACAGAGCGTCTCACGAAGTGTTCGAGTGCTCTCGACGTCCAGACCGAGCGTCGGCTCGTCGAGAAAGACGATATCGGTGTCTTGCACAGCGGTACAAGCCAGAGAGACCTTCTGCTTTTCACCACGTGATAATTCTCGGACAACGGTGTCTGCTTCGTCGGTCAAGCCGAATCGCTCAAGCAATTCGTTTATCCGGTCGTCGCGGAGCGCGTCGGCCCTTCTTCCGAGGACGGAAAAAAACTCCAAATTTTCCCGAACCGTGAGCCGCCAGTAGACGTTTCGAGCCCCCTCTAGCATCGCACTAACTCGCTTATGGGGCGCCGATACGTCAGCGTGGACATCGGTACCGGCGATACAAATCCGGCCGCTGGTCGGAACGATCAACGAGAGTATCGACTTGATCAGTGTCGTCTTCCCGGCACCGTTTGGTCCGAGGAATCCAACCGTCGAACCTCGTTCTATGTCGAAGTTGACACCGTCTACAGCCCGGATTTCTTCGCCGTCACGGCGGTAGGTCTTGACGAGATCAGTCACCGAAACAACGGATGCAGTCGATGGATCGGATGGAGAGTTGCACGTTGGTTGCGGAGACGCCACGTTTAGAGAGGAGAGGCTAAATTTATGACCCCACATTACTCAGTTCGTTCAACTTGTATATAAACACATAAATTTATCCATATATTATGGAGTAATAAGAATCGAGAATCGGCGTCCGATCCAGTTACCAAGGAATCCAACGATCAATATCACGTCACCGCACAATATTTTGAAGAATAATACGAAATAATTACGTAGAGAATTCTCAAAGATACTCGCATGGGCGACACCGACTTTCACGCCGGGAAGGTACAACAGATGTACGACAACCGGCGGAAGTTGTATGAGATTGGATGGGAGAAAGGAGATCATCAAAGCATTCACTGTGGGCTGTACGACGAAACCGAGCACGGGACCAACGATCCGTTCGAAAACATGATACGTCGACTGTCGAACACCGCAGAGGTTGATGCCGGAACACGTGTCCTAGACATCGGCTGCGGCGGGGGAGACGATGCGGTCTGGAACGCGCGCCACAGAGATGCCACGGTCGTTGGGGTCGACATTGACGACGAGTTTCTCGAAGCCGCAGCGGACAACGCAGCCTCTGCTGGTGTCACAGATCAGGTGTCGTTTCGTAACGACGACTTTCACGAGCTAGCAAGCGTCAACGATCGGACGTACGATGTCGTGTGGGGACTCGAGGCGATCGGCCACTCTGCCAACAAGTCACGAGTTTTCGAGCGGTGCCGGCAAGTGCTTGATGACGGAGGTCGACTGGCGATCGGTGACCTATTTGCACGCTCTGACACGCCTGTCGACGATGCTGGACGGCGCATCGACATCCTCGAAAACTCGATGTGCGTTCGAATCGATACGGTCGAGAAGATCGAGACGGCTCTCGCGGACGCAGGGTTCGAGAACATCGAGATACTAGACATCACGGAGGCGGTCAAGCCGGGTCTGAAAAAGTCGTATTTGTCGAGCCTGTTCATGTATCCGCTCAGTAGCCTACTGCGCCGCCTCGGACGTGCCACAGATTCCGTAGTCGGATTTTATCGTGGATCGTATCACATGTACAAACTTCTTAGCAAGGGGGCACTCGGATACTACTTCGTCACGGCCGACCGAGCCTGACCGATCGGCAGGGGCGGGCAAAGTTCCCACAATAGCGAGGTCAGAACAACCAACTGCGGACGATGTCGTTAGCGTAGAAGACGGCGGGATACGTCGCGGGGAACGCGATCAAAAACCCGTTTAGCCGCATGAAGAGTGCTGTCGCAAGGTGGAATACGAATCCGGCCACAAAAAAGCCAAGCGTCCAGACTGGGTCAACGATGAGAACGAGCGGAAAGAGCGATTCGAACGCGATAACAGACACCGAAAGCAGTTGTGACAGTCGCGGATGGTCGTTTGCCAGATTATAGATGCCACCGTGTCCCCACACTCTCGTCGAGAAGACGACGACGATCGCCGAACCATCGCGCCACTCAGTAGAGACGAGTTTGGAGAGTCCTGCGATGAGATATGAAAGAATCGACTGAACTGCAATAAACAGGAGCCCTGCGAGCTGAAGAGTGCTCCCCGGAGAGGCGGCACTCGCGACGAGTAGCCCAACTGCAACGACCGTGGCGATATGATAGTCACCACTCAGCCCACCTTGATGACGTAGCGCAATAGCGATGTCGAGAACGACGACGGGTGCGAGCAAGAACGGTGAAACGTTGCCAGTGACAGCTAGTCCGCCGAGAGCAAGCCCAACTAACAACCGAGCGACCAGCATCCACTGAAAGTAGGGATTACGAAGAAGGGGAGCGAGACGATCAGCAACCCGGTTGCGCTGGAGGTGTAGCTTGGTAACTTCCCAGCTCAACATGCCTCCATCAGTAAATCGTTCGCGCGATCGCAAGTGCTCCAGAGAGGTCAACACGATGTGCATCGACAGAGCGATTGCCGTGATCTGGAGAATTACCGCCGGATCGACTGTGGATTCGATCATTGTTCTAACGCGTGAAACTTCGATACGAAAACCGGTTCGTAGCCGTCCATCTGTCTCGACCCTCGCATAATAGCGAACTGCCGCGCCTCACTCACATCGAGGTGCGACAGCTCGGAGATGAATTTCAAGATAGTGAGATAGTGAACGCTGAGATGGATCGGTTTGTCGTCAATTGACCGTAGCTCGTTCTCGCTGTCGTCCGCGCCGATCTGCTCGGGTTCGGAGGGCGCATCTTCGTCAACCGGTCCGGAGGTCAACGGCCCCACGACGTCGAAGAGGATTTTCGTCTGGTAGTAGGAGGGATTCCAAAGCCAGCCGAGCCTGTCCGGTGGTTCGCTGAATCCATCCACTTCTTGCCACTTCGTTAGTTTGCCGTCGACGCAGCGATCACGGTAGACGAGGTAGTAATCGACGCGACCCGGGTGCGGTGCAAAGAAATTGTACTTCGGTACCAAGCCTAGAAATGGCCCCAGTATGCGCTGCAGTCGCTCCGATCCGCCTTGGACGGAGTTTACGCAGGTCACAGCAGTGAATATTGTTAATAAAGCGACAGTGGCGCCAGCTGCAATACTTTCTAACATATATAGTAGACATAATTTTATTTGTAGTACTAATAACTTTCTAACTTTCGGTGCTTATCCAAGCAAGAATAAATGAACGTAGTCGGTTTTCCAGTCCCAGTGACCGTCGTTAAGAGGACTGAATGCGTGCCTCGATGAGCGCGTCGGCGGACGCTTCTGCATCGTCGAGTTCGGAATCGATTTCTCGGATCTTTTCTCCCATGGCTTCGGGAGCGGACGCATCGCCTGCAGTCATCACAGCCGTTGTAACCGCCAGCACGACGAGGTGATACGGCGCCGAAGGAGTCGGCGAAAGCTTCGCGCTGTCGGCGGCGTCCAGAGCGCGCTCGGCATCCAGAGCAACCTCGGTCTGCGAGGACGGCATCACAGCGACGAGGTACTCGTAGGATTCCGCATCATCGGTGCGATGTTCGCCGATCTCGAAATCGTCGGCGTTCGGTTCGCTGCCTTCGTAGGGGACGACAGTTGCACCCGTCGAACCGTCGTGGGTCGAGAGGTCGCTGAACAGGGTTTCACCTTGGTATAGCAGGTCGAACGAGAGGTCGTCGTCGTCGGCGTCGACCTCTGCGAGAGTGTCGGCCTCAGTGTCGTCGATAGCCGCTTCAAGCTCAGCGTACAGGTCGGAGTTCTCGGCTTCGGCCGCAAACTCGATATCCTGCATCAGATCGCCGTCTTCGCTCCAGATCACGACGGCCTTGTTCTCGAGGGGCTCTAGTTCCTCCGGCAACTGGTCCGTGATCTCAATCGTGGAGGGAGAGATTCGGTTCGAAGGCTGGTCAGCATCGAGGCTGTTTCTCTCAACAGCATACATTTCTTTTGACGCCATGCGAGATAAAATATCTACCAGTAGGATAAATAAGTTTCGTCAGCATCAATATAAATACAGCACTGATAACACACGTCTCTCAGAAATCACAGCAGTTGTGCAGTTGGTTCTGTAGAAGGCTGTTCGATGGTTACCAAATAGTCCCCGGAATTATCGCTCAGTTTCGGGAGGTGGGTAGCGGCACGATTACCGATCCCGCCACCGGAGCACGGTCGCGGCCCACGTGTAGCCGGTTCCCGCGGCGAGAAAACAGACGAGGTCGCCCGGCTGGACCCGACCGCGGGCGAGTCCTTCCTCGAGTGCGAGCACCTGATCGACGCTCTGGACGTGCCCGTACTCGTCGAGGTAGTAGCCGTCGGCGTCCGGATCGAGGCCGAGCTCTGCGAGCAACTGCTCGTGGAACGACCGTTTCATGTGGGTCAGCGCGACGAAGTCGATGTCGGTGCGGTCGAGCCCCGATCGTTCCAGCGCACGGTCGGCGACATCGAGATAGTTCGGAAGCGAGACCGGCGCCAAGCGCTCTTTCATTCCCTTCGGATCGGGCACGTCGAGCGCGTGAGCGCCGGTCGAGATCGTTTCTTTGCTCAGTGGGTTCCGCGTCCCGCCGCCGGGCATCACCACGTCCCGGGAGAACGACCCGTCGGTGACCGCCGCGCTCTCCCGGACGTGTGCGAGGGCGCGGTCGCCGCCGCCGCGTTCGAGGACCATCGCCGAGGCGCCGCTGCCGAAATTGAACATAAAGGAGGAGTCTTCGTTGCCGTAGTCGACGAGATCCTCCTCGCGGCTGGCCGCGACCAGCAGCGCCGTGTCGATGTCTCCCGTGAGCAACTGTGCGCGGGCCTGCCGGATTGCGATCGGGGCGCCGGCACAGAGCGTGTAGCTCTCGGTTGCGTACGCAGCCTCGGCGCCGAGTCGCTCCGCGATGTCGGCCGCCGCGCTCCAGACGACGTAGTCTTTGAACTCACTGCCGTGATACAGCACCAGATCGAGATCGGCGGCGTCGAGATCGGCGGTGGCGAGGGCCTCCTCGGCGGCGGCGACGCACATGTCGCTTGGGTGCTCGGCGTCGGGTGGACAGACGCGCTTCTCTCGGACGCCCATCTTCTCGACGACGACGTCCTCCGGAATGCCGCTGCGATCGGCGATCTCCGCGCCCGTCAGCCGCTCGTCGGGGAGGTATCGACCGTAGCCGGTGAGCGAAACGGTCACCGCTGCCACCCCCGGATGCGAGAGCGCAGGCGCTCGGGCAGGCGCTCGGCGACCGTTCCGCCCAGCCGATCCCGAAGCGTGCCGAGGATTCCCCGCGGGACGTAGAGGACGAATAGGATGAACACGATACCGAGATACAGGTCGGCCCGCCCGTCGACGAAGATGCGGATCACGTCGGCGACAGTGACGCCACCGACGCCCGACGACAGCGTCGATTCGGGTAACGCTCGGCGGAGATAGCGCGCGACGCCGTAGTACTCCGTCGAGAGCACGCCTTCGGTGGACGCTTTGAATAGGTAGCCGTACAGCGGCCCAGCGAGCGTGCCGAACCCGCCGATGATCGACGCGAGCAGGGCGTCGGCCGTGACGAACAGATCGAACGTGTTCTCCGGTGAGACGGACCGGCGGTAGCCGGCAAACAGCGCGCCGGCGATCGCCGCGAAGAAGCCGCTGATGGCGAAGGCGACGAGCTTGATCCGGAACACGTCGTAGCCGACCGCGCGGGCGCGCTCTTCGTTCTCCCGAATGGCGATCATCACCCGACCGAACGGGGAGTGGACGATTCGCTGCAACACGAAGTACGAGACGAGCACGACGACGCCGATGGCGTAGTACGACACCCACGTCGCGTCGACGGCGATCCCCGGCCCGAACTCACCGAGGCTCGTGCCGACGATGCGCCCGATTTCGACCTGCAGCGCGTCGACGCCCGGGACGCCGATCGAGAACCCTTCGCCGCCGCCGATCAGGGCGCCGTCGCGGGGGTTGGAACCGACGTAGTCCCAGTTTCTGATGAACACGTGGGCGACCTCGGCGAACCCGAGCGTGATCATCGCAAAGTAGACGCCCGACAGCCGGAACGAGACCGACCCGACGAGCAGTGCGACGCCGACCGCGAACAGGCCCGCGATCAGCAACAGCAGCAAGAACGGCGTCCCGGCGCCGAGCAGCGGTATCTTTCCCGTCGCCGCCAAGACGACGAAGTACGCGCCGGCGCCGTAGAACAGTCCGTGCCCGAAGGAGAGATACCCCGTGTAGCCGCTGATGAAGTCGAAGCTTACGGCGAACAGACCGATGTACAGCACCGCGACCATCGTGTCGATTCGCGGCAAGAGCACGGCGAGCTCGGCGCCGACCGGCGTCCGAGTGAGGATCGCGTAGACGAACGGGTACAGCGCGAATGCGGCGACGACGGCGATGTGGACGGCGTGGTCGCCGAGCATCCCTCGCACGGAGCCGAACCGCGAACCAGTCGACGTGTCGCCGGCGTCAGCGGACGCGTCGCTGGAGTTCGCCGCCGTGTCGCTCACCGCCGACGCCGAGGCGTCGGCCGGTTCGGTAGGGTCGCTAATGGCCCCCCACCTCCTCGACGCCGAACAGTCCTTGGGGCCTGACGATGAGGACGCCCACAAGCACGAGGAACGTCACCATCTCCGGAAGCCCGGGGAAGGGAATGTGGTTCTGGAACAACCACGTCATCAGCGCGTCGGTGAACCCGACGACGCCGGCCGCGACGACGGTGCCGCGGAAGGAGCCGAGGCCGCCGATAATCACGACGACGAACGACACGAGCAGCGTCTCGACGCTCAGTGGGACACTGGCGCCGAATCGCGGATCCCACATCAGCACGGCCCCGGCGACGCCGGCCAGCCCGGCACCGACGCCGAAGACGACCGTGAACGCTTGCCGGATGTCGACGCCGAGCGCGCGGGTCATCTCGGGATCCTCGCTTCCAGCACGGATGTACAGGCCGTAGCGCGTCCGGGTGAGAAATGCCCAGATTCCGGCGACTGCGAACGTTCCGAGCACCACCTCGAACAGATACAGGCCCCGCATCGAGATGCCGGCGACGGAGTACCAGTTCGAGAGGAAGCCGGGCGCGGTGCCGATCGCCGCCTGCCACTTCGCCTGTGGCTGGAGCCCGTTCAGCTCGACGGCGATGCGCGCGAACTCGTCGAGCACCAGCACGAGCCCGAACGTCAGGAGGATCTGGAACAGCGGCTCGCGGTCGTAGATCGGCCGAATCAGCGATATTTCGACGGCGCCGCCGAGCAGCGTCAGCAGGGCAAACGTCGCGGCGATGGCGACGAAAAACAGCGCGAACCGGGCCGGGCCGCCGGTGCCGGACGACACCAGCACGACCATCGCCGCACCGCCGAGGTAGGCGCCGATCATCGTCAGCGAGCCGTGGGCGAAGTTCAGCACGCCCATCAGCCCGAAGATCAGCGAGAGGCCGCTGGCGATGATGACGTACAGCGCCGACTTCGACAGGCCGTCCAGAATCAGGCGCACGAGCGTTCTCGGCTGCAGCAGCTCGACGAGGATGTCGAGCATGCCGAGGACGACGAGGTCGGTCATGCGCTGAGATACCTCCGGATGGTTTCGTCGTCCTGCGATACGGCGTCTGAGTCGCCGGATTCGACCACAGTGCCGTGGTCGAGCAGGTAGAACCGGTCGGTCAGATCCATCGCCATCGGGAAGTTCTGCTCGACGAGCAGCAGCGTCACATCCTCGGCGAGCGAGCTGAGCGCGTCGACGACCTCCTCGACGATCAGCGGGGCGAGCCCCTCGCTTGGCTCGTCGACCAGCAGCAGGTCGTTGTCGCCGACGAGCGCGCGGGCGATGGCGACCATCTGCTGTTGCCCGCCGCTCAGATCGCCGGCGTCGCGGGTGCGGTGGTCTCGCAGTTCCGGGAAGGCGTCGAGCGCCTCCTCGACCCGCGCCGCGACATCGGCGTCAGGACGCGTCGCCGCTCGCAGGTTCTCCTCAACGGAGAGATGGCTGAACATCCGGCGTCCCTCGGGGACCCAACCGACGCCCCGGCGGGCGATTTCGTGGGTCTCGGTGCCGGTGATGTCCTCGCCGTGCAGGCGGACGGACCCCTCCCGGGGCGGGGTTAGCCCGAGGATCGAGCGCAGTGTCGTCGTCTTCCCGACGCCGTTGCGCCCCACGAGCGCGACGTTCTCGCCCTGCTCGACGGCGAGGTCGACGCCGCGAAGGACGTGGCTCTCGCCGTAGTAGCTGTGTACGCCGTCGAGTTCGAGCGCGGGCGGCGCGTCGCTCACGCCGCCTCACCTCCGGGATCGGCGTCACCGCTCGTGTCCGTCGAAGTGTCGCCGGTCGCATCGGCTTCGTAGCCGCCGAGATAGGCCTCCTGAACGGCCGAGTCCTCCCGCACAGCGTTCGGCGGGCCGTCCGCGATCAGCTCGCCTTGATGGAGGACGGCGACCCGATCGCTCACGTCCATCACGACGTCCATGTTGTGTTCGACCAGCAGGACGGCGTGATCTTCGGCGACGCTCCGGATAAGCTCGACAAGCCGGTCGATGGCGTCGCTGGAGACGCCCGCAGTCGGCTCGTCGAGCAGCAACACGTCCGGATCGCCGGCCAACGCGATGGCGACCTCCAAGTGACGCTTTTGCCCGTGCGAGAGCGCTTCGGCGGGAGTGTCAGCCTCGTCAGCGAGGCCGACCCGATCGAGGATCGCACGGGCTTCGCGCTCGTAGCGCTCGAAGGCGTCGGCGTTGCGCCAGAGCTTCCACGAGTCGACGCCGCCGTGGGCTTGGGCGGCCACCCGGACGTTCTCCAGCGTCGTCGCCGTCGGGAACAGATTCGAGATCTGGTAGGAGCGGTGGACGCCTCGCAGCGCCGTCTCGTGGGGGTCGTCGTCGGTCACGTCCGTCCAACCGCCGTCCTCGCGGAACTCGACGCTTCCCGCCGTCGGCGCGAGCGTGCCGGTGAGCAGGTTGAAAAACGTCGTCTTGCCGGCGCCGTTCGGGCCGATGAGCGAGCAGAGTTCGTTCTCGCCGAGTTCGAACTCGACGCCGTCGACGGCTGTCAACCCACCGAACCGCTTGGTGAGATCGCTCGTACGGATCATCCTGAGAGGTTGCAGTCCATCCCCCCGGCGTCCTGTGAGAGCGTCGATTCCTCGCCGCCGACGGTTGCAATCGGCTCGCTCGGCATCACCGCGGCGTCCCAGTTGCTCGCCCACTCGTCGCTCGTCGGCACTGGGTTCGCGATCGTCATCGACGATCTGGCTTGGTTGTTGTACTCCTGATAGGTGTAGCCGCCCTCTCCTTTCGGCGTGTCTTGGACGGTCATACCGGTGAGCGCGTCGACGACATCGTCGGCGCTGGTCGATCCTGATTCCTCGACGGCCTGTACCAGCGAGGACGCCGCGGTGAACGTCCCGGACGTGAACAGGTCGGGGACGGTCCCGTACGTGTTCGTGTAGTCCTCGACGAACGTGTTGTTGATCTCGTTGTCGTACTGGTTCCAGTGGTACCGCGTCGTGAACGGCCCGAGTTCGGCGTCTCGGAGATCTTGGGCGGTGAAGTCTTCGCCGAAGGTCCGCTGGGCGACGCCGCCGATCGCTCTGTTGGAGATCATCGTCGCGAAGCCGCCGAACATCCGGAGGTCGTAGTCGCCCGCGAGGCCGGTCGAAAGGAACGCCGGCAGCGTCGAGACGGTGAAGCCGCCGATGACGGCGTCGGCGTTCGCCTCGACGGCGTTGTCGTACAGCCCCTGGAACTCGGAGTAGCCCCGCGGGACGAACTGCTCGCCGACGATTTCGATCCCTTCGCTCTCGAGGACGGTCCGGTAGTTCCGCGCGACGGCGCGACCGAAGCTGTAGTCGGCGGCCATGATGTACACCCGCTGAACGTCGGTCTGGTTGGCGACGTACTGGCCGCCGCTGCGCGCGTCCATCGCGGTGTTCTCGTTGGCTCGGAACACCCGATCGTGGCAGTACTCGCTGGAGGAGGTGATGTCGGCAGCCGCCGCCGGCCCGGCGATAAAGGGCGTGTCGGTGTTGGCCACGACCGAGCCGATCACCTGTCGCGCCGAGCCCGACGACGCCGTTCCGAAGAGCACGTCGACGTCGCGGTTCTGAACCAGATCCGTTGCGACCGACTGGGCCTGATCGGCGTCGAACTCGGTGTCCTCGATCAGGAGTTCGTAGTCGTACTCGTCGCCTTCGACTGTTTCCTCGCCCGCGGAGTCGATGTCGAGCGGATCGGCGTCGTGCTTGTACGCCAGCCCCGAGAGGAACCCCCAGAGGCTCTGTTGGCCGTAGTACTCTAGGTCGCCGGTCAGCGGCTGCATGACGCCGATACGGAGCGAGTCGCTCCCACCACCGCCGGGGCCGTCTTCGCTCAGGCAGCCGGCGAGGCCGGCCATCCCGAGCGCGCCAGTGCTCTTCAGGACCGATCGTCTGGAAATGCGTGTCATTGTATCTCAATATGTCGAGCGAACACCGCAAAGACACCAGTGTTGATATACAAACCTCGCTAGTCGTTCCCGATCACGCGTAGGTCAGCGTCATGCCGCCGTCAAAGAGCAGATCGCCGCCGTTGAGGTGCCGTGCGAGCTCTGAGAAGCCAAACAGGAACAGGTTTCCGACCTCGACGGGCGCCAGCATCTCGGTCTGGCGGGACTGGCCGAGCATCACGTCCTCGACCACCTCGCGCTCGGAGATACCGCGCTGCTCGGCGGTGTCGGGGATCTGCCCGGTCACCAGCGGCGTCTTGACGTAGCCGGTGCTGACCGAAAAGGAGCGCACGTCGCCGTCGCCTTCGGCGGCGATCGACTGGGTCAGCCCGCGCAGTCCGAACTTGGCGACGTTGTACGCGACCTTGTCGCTGGTGACGTAGTGGCCGTGGACCGACGCCATGTTGCCGACGCAGCCGCCGCCCGCCTCGCGCATGTGGGGAAGACAGCGCTTTGCGAGGTACGTCGGCGCGCGCACCATCACGTCCTGGATCTCGTCGTAGGCGTCCATCGGGAACTCCTCGATGGGGTCGACGTGCTGGAGGCCCGCCACGTTCGCCAGAAATCGGAGGTCGCCGAGTTCGGTGGCGGCGTCGACGAGCGCATCCATCTCGGCGTCGTTTCGGAGATCAGTAGGGACCGTCTCGATCGCGCCTTCGGCGTCCATCGCGGCCGCGCGCTGGGCGGTTCCGTCGAGGCCGTCCTCGTCGATGTCGGTCGCCGCCACGGTCAGCCCGTTCGCGGCCGCCGAAAGCGCCACCGCGCGGCCGATGCCCGAGGCCGCCCCGGTGACGAGACAGACGCTCTCGGGGGCGAATCGATCGTCGTCGATCGTGTGGATGTCCTCGCGCTCGACCTCGGGCGGCGTGATATCCTCTCCCATGAAAGAACGTACACCGGGACCGACCAACAAGTCACGAGTTGATATACAAACCGGGCGGCGGACGAGAGCCGGGTTAGGAACTTACTCGAACAGCGGGGCAGGACCTTCGGGCGTGTCGATGGCACCGACGAACCGTACGGTGTCGCCGATCGACGCGTCGCCGTCGAGGCGGGCGGTCACGCGCGCGTCGCCGAGGGCGACCAGCGCGACGCGATAGGGCGCCTCGAACCCCTCGGGCGCGACCTCGATGCGGGTCGCCGTGTAGACGGTCCCCTGCTCGGGGAGTTCGACCGGTTCGAGGTCGCGCGAGCCACAGCGCGCGCAGGCCGCCTTCGGCGCGGCCGTGACGTGCTCGCACTCGAGACACGCTTGACCGAGCAGACGGTCGTCCGCCAGCGCGGCCGTCCAGCCGTCGGCGTCGAGTCGGCCATCGGACAGGTACGCAGACAGGTCGCCCGTCATCGCGCCGCCTCCAGAACAGTCACGAGAGTCGTCGCGGCGTCGCCGCCGAGGTTGTGCGCCAGTCCGACATCGGCGGCCTCGACCTGCCGATCCCCGGCGTCGCCCCGGAGCTGTTCGGTCAGTTCGACGAGTTGGGCGACGCCGGTCGCGCCGATCGGGTGGCCCTTGGCCTTCAGTCCGCCGCTGGGGTTGACCGGAATCTCGCCGCCCAGCGAGGTGCGACCCGCCGCCGCGGCGGGGCCGCCTTGGCCGTCTTCGATCAGACCGAGCGCTTCGGTCGCAAGCACCTCCGCGCCGGTAAAGCAGTCGTGAAGTTCCACGACATCAACGTCGTCTGGCCCGACGCCGGCGGCCTCGTAGGCCTGTCCGGCGGCGTCACGCGCCGACTGGGTCACCGAGGGATGGGCCTTGTCCGCGATCGGGACGATGTCGGTCGCGTGACCGACGCCCGAAACCGACACCGGTTCGGCGTCGAGTTCCGACGCGACCTCGGCGCTGGTCACGACGACTGCAGCCGCGCCGTCGGAGAACGGACAGCAGTCGTGGAGGTGGAACGGGTCGGCGACGACGGGGCCGTCCAGCACCTCCTCGACGGTCGTCTCCTTGCCGAAGTGCGCGCGGGGGTTAAGACTTCCGTGGCGATGGTTTTTGACTGCGACCTCGGCGAGTTGCTCCTCGGTCGTCCCGTGCTCGTGCATGTGGCGCTTGGTCAGCAGGGCGAACACGCCGGGGAACGTCAGTCCGGTCGGGCGCTCGTAGGTGCCGTGGGCGGCGCTGGCGAAGATCCGCGTCATCGCGCCGGTTCCCTTGCCGGTCTCGGGCGAGCAGCGCTCGACGCCGCCGACGAGCACCACGTCGTGCTGGCCGGCCTCGACGGCGCGAACGGCGTGTTTGAACGCGTTCGAGGAGGTCGCGCAGGCGTCCTCGAAGCGCTGGCAGGGCACGCCCGCGAGACCGAGGTGGGAGGCGAGCGTCGGCGCGAGGTGGCTCTCGCCTTCGATCTGGCCGCTCATCGCGTTGCCCAGATACAGTGCGTCGACCGCGTCGGCGTCGACGCCGGCGTCGTCCAGCGCCGGCAGCGCCGCGTCGGCGAACAGGTCAGGGAGCGTCGACTCGTGGACGCCAAAGCGGGTCATCCCGGCGCCCACGATGTGTGCATCGTGCATGCAAGTACAGTGTCGCCGGAAGGCGAAAAGCGGGCAGGTTGAAATGCGAACCTACTCCAGTTGCTCGATCGCCGCGACGAACTGCCGGAGCAGTTTGCGCTCGCCACGGCGGAGGTTCTTCGAGACCGCGGTGTCGGAAACGTCGAACTCGTCGGCCAGCGACTGCAGGGTCGCCCCGCGCGGGTCCTCGAAGTAGCCCTGCTCGGCGGCCGTCGTGAGCGTATCGCGCTCGACCGACGACAGATCTCGGCAGCCCTCCAGCAGCGCCAGCGCCGGCTCGGCGTTCTCCAACAGGTCGAACAGCTCCTCGGAGCCCAGCGATTCGCGCGACTCGACGGTGAACTCGTTGTTCCGTTCGAGATCCGAGAGCGTGTCGTCGGCCACGCGCTCCTCGTCGAAGCCGACCTCCCAGCGCTCGCTGCCGTCCTCGATGTGGAACGGGCCGGTGATGTACCCGCCGTGGTCGCGGATCACCTGCATCGCGTCGGTCTGGTCGATGACGGTCCGGATCACGGCGTCGTCGTCCCGCTTGGAGAACAGCGAACACTCGCGCATGTTGTCGTGGTTCTGCAGCGCGGTGAGCCCCTGTTCGAGTTCCGTTCGGCTCTCGCCGTCGACCGCCAGTCGCGTCTCCAACTGCTCGGAGACGCCGTCGAACTGCCAGTGGATCGCGGTAAAGGATACCTCGTAGTCGTCCGTCGTGTCGATAAACGGACAGTCGTACTGCTCCATATCCATGGCAACGTCGATCATGGAGACCTGTACATCCCATATACATAATTATCTTTCGAGCAAGTAGGACAGGGTGAGGCGTCAGTTGCCGTCCGTCCCAAATCGCCGCGCGATCGCCGACCGGTCGATCTTCGAGGGACCGCTGGTCGGCATCTCGTCGACGAACGCTAGTTCTCGGGGATGTTTGAAGCCGGCCAGTCGCCCGTCGAGGAACTCTCTGAGAGCATCGAGCGTCAGCGACTCGTCGCCCTGAACGACCGCCTTTCCGACCGTACCCCACTGTTCGTCGGGGACGCCGATCACGACCGCCTCGTCGACGCCCGGATGGTCGGTGAGCGCGGTCTCGATCTCGGGCGGGTAGACGTTTTCGCCGCCGCTGACGAACATGTTCTTCTTGCGCCCCTCGATGCTGTAGTAGCCGTCCTCGTCGACCCGAGCGAGATCGCCGGTCGAAACCCAACCGTACGCGGAATCGGCGTCGCTCGGGGACGCCGCTGCGTCGGCGTTCTCGGCATCGCTCCCGGACGCCGCCACGCCGTCGGCTTCGGCGTCGCTCCGAGGGGTACCGAACGTCGCCCGCGTCTCGCCCTCGTCGCGCCAGTATCGGTCGGCGGCGTGAGGGCCGGCCAGTTCGAGTTCGCCGATCTCGCCGCGCTCGACGGGGTCGCCGGACTCGTCGACGATCCGTACGTCGGCGTGTAACACCGGCTTTCCGATGGTGTCTGCCTTCTCGTCTGGCCACCCCTCCGGCATGGCGAAGTTGTTCGGCCCGCACTCGGTGAGGCCGTACCCCTGCGAGAGGTCGACCCCGCGCTCGCGCCACGCCCGGATCGTCGCGTCGCGGCAGGGGCCGCCGCCGCTCTTGACGAACCGCAGCGCCGAGAGGTCCGTCTGTTCCCAGCGGTCGGTTTCGGCCATCATGCGCAGGACGGCCGGGACGGCGACCAGCACGCTCGCGCGCTCGTCCTCGATGGTCCGAAGGACGCGCTCGGGATCGACCTCTCGACCGATCACGACGGTCCCACCGATGTGGAACAGGGGGATCGTGAGCACGTTCCAACCGCCGGTGTGGAACATCGGGAACACCATCGGCGTCACGTCGTCGGGGCGGAGCCCCCACGCGGTGATCGTGTTGAACGAGTTCCAGCAGATCGAGCCGTGGGTCAGCACCGTCTCCTTTGGCGTCCCCGTCGAGCCACCGGTGTGGAGGAAGAGTGCGGGGTCGGAGAGCGCGACATCGGCGCCGTCGACCGGCGAGCCATCGGCCGGCAGCGCGTCGGCGTACGTCGGCGCGGCGTCGAGCGCGCTCGTCGTCGCTTCGGCGTCCGTCTCGGCGGGCAACCGTATCGTCGGGCACAGCGGGTCGTCACCGGACGCTTCAGCGGGGCTGTCGTCGACTGCGTCGGCATCTCCATCCAGCGCCGTCGCAACGTCCTCGGCGAAGGGAGCCTCGACGGCCAGCACCGAAGGATCGACCCGATCGAGCAGTTCGCCTAGCTCCGGCGGCGCGAGCCGATGGGACAGCGGCGCCAGCACGGCGCCGAGCTTGCCGGCCGCGAAGAAGAGATCGACGAGCTCGATCCGGTTGCGCGAGACGACCGCGATCCGGTCGCCCTTCTCGACGCCACGCTCCGCGAGCAGTCGCGCGGCCCGGTTCGCGCGCTCGTCGAGATCGGCGTAGGTGTAGCTCTCGCCGGTCGTCACGTCTTTCAGTCCGACGGTATCGGGCGTGAGCGTCGCCCGGCGCTCGCTCCACGCGCCGACCCAGTCGTACGGTCGGTCGCCGTGATCGTGGATCATCGGTCGCCGTCCCCGCCGTGGCGTCCCGCAGCCTGTTCGCCGAGAAAGTCCAGCAGCGTCTCGTTGACGGCGTCGGCCTGCTCGATGAAGAAGAGATGCGGGCCGCCATCGAACAGTTCGAGGCGGGCGTCCGACAGCCCGTCAGCGAGCAGTTCGGCGTTCTCGACCGGGAGGACCCGGTCCGCAGTGCCGTGAGCGACCAGCGCCGGGGCGTCGATTTCGCCGAGCCGATCGGCGGCGTCGAACGCGCCGACTGCGGCGAGTTGAGACTCCCGGGCCGCATCGTCGGCGTCCTGTGTCAAGCGCCAGTCGACGATCCGTTCGATCAGGTCGTCGTTTCGCTCCGGGAACTCGTCGGTCATCGCGGGCGCCATCCGATGACGGATTACTTCCCGCTCGTCGTGCCCCTCCGGTTCGGCGACCATCCGCGCCTGTACCTCGGGCGATGCCGCAGGCGCCTCCTCGCCGCCGAGGCTCGAACACAGCAGCGCGATCGACGCCGCGCGGTCGTACTCGATCGCGTACTGCTGGACGATCATCCCGCCCATGCTCGCGCCGATCAGGTGGGCCCGCTCGACCCCGCGGTCGGCCAGCACGGCCTCGACATCGGCGGCCATCTCGGCGATCGAGTACGGACCCGCGGGCGCGTCGGACTCGCCAGTCCCGCGGTTGTCGACGACGATAGTCTCGTAGTGCTCCGCGAGCGCTTCGCGCTGCCACCGCCACATCCAGCGACCGTAGCCCAGCCCTTCGATCAGGACGACTGTCTCCGCGTTCGACGGCCCATCGACCTCGTAGTAGATATCGACGCCGTCGTTGGTAGCAACTGGCATACAGGAACGTGAGCGCGGACGCTATTCAAACGCGAAGTTTGCATGTCAACCCGGCATTTCACCCGGATTCCGTCCGTCCAACGAGGTATGCCAGTAGCGACCCCCGGCGACACGGCCACGGCGCGGCTCCCGGTGACCGAGGAACGCATCGAGGCGTTCGCCTCGGTGACCGGCGACGACAACCCGCTACATCTCGATCCCGAGTACGCCAGCGAGTCGCTGTTCGACGGCCCGGTCGCCCACGGGATGCTCCCGGCCGGGGCGATCTCCAGCGCGCTCGCGGAGCTGCCCGGCGACATCGTGTACGTCTCTCAGGACCTCTCCTTTGATCGGCCCGTACGACCGGGCGAGACGATCGAGGCGACGGTCACCGTCGCGGAGGGCCTCGACGGCGACATGCTCCGGGTCGAGACGACCGCGGCGGCCGACGGCGAGCCGGCAGTCACGGGGACGGCGACGGTGCTGTCGGAACCTCACGAGTAGCGAGGCGAGCACGACCTGCGTCCGGGTCGCAGCGGGCGGCTCGGCGGCCGCAGTCACTCCGAGTCGAACGGCCACTCCCCATCGGTAGAGTGGATCAGAAGGTGCAGCTTGGGGGGAATTGATTAGTGGGTTCCAGCCATAATTCTAGCCGTGAACCGCCGAATGATCGGGAGCGCGTTTCGCAGGGTTCGACCGATCCTCGTGACTTTTGCACTGCTCGCCGTCACCACTGGAACCGCTATCGCCGCCCGTGACGGGCTGACCGCGCTGGGCTACGAGGAGTTGACGACTGGTCTATCTGGGCAAGCACTGTTCGCGGCGTCGTTCGCGACCGGCTTCGTCGTGCTGTTTGCTCTCCTGACGTTCTGGTACGCTCGCCGCGACTGAAGTCTTCATGCGCGGCGCGCGATCGCAGGTCTAAGAAGAACGGAATCGAGGTCGATCAGGCTCGCTCGGCGACGGCATCGCGCACGTCTTCCCAGACGGCGTCGGGCGCGCGCTCGCCGTCGATGCTGACGAAGGCCTCGGATCCCTCGTAGTGCTCGATGACGGGCACCGTGTTTTCCTCGAACACCGACAGGCGCTCGCGGACGGTCTCCTCGGTGTCGTCGTCGCGCTGGACCAGTTCGCCGCCACACTCGTCGCAGACGCCCTCTTCCTCGGGCTGGTCGTACTCGACGTGGTAGTTCGTCCCACAGTCATCACAGACGCGACGGCCGGTCAGCCGGTCGACCAGTTCCTCCGTCCCGACATCGAGCGAGAGCACGACGTCGAGGTCGGTGATCTCGGAGAGATACTCCGCCTGCGAGAGATTACGGGGGTAGCCGTCGAGTACGTAGCCGTCGGCGTCGGCCAGCGCGGTTTTGACGATCTCGTTGACGACCTCGTCGGGGACGAGTTCGCCAGCCTCCATGTACGCGCGGGGCGTGTCGTACTCGGTGTCGAGATGTCCGATATCCATGTCCTTGTTCGCGCGCAGGGCGTCGCCGGTCGTGACGTGCTCGATGTCGAACTCGTCGACGATCCGCGAACTCTGTGTGCCCTTGCCCGCACCCGGTGCTCCCAGTATCAGTACGTTCGGACTGGCCATACTCGTCTCTCAGCCTCCCGGGTTAAAGGTTTGAAGAAAATCGTCCGGGTTTTTGTCGACCACCCGCAAACGATCGGCCATGACGCGATTCGACGCCGCCGATCCCGACGACCGCCGAGCGCTGTTCGTCGATGCCATCGCGGCACACGAGCACCGCGAGAGCCCGTTTCTGACCGTCGAGGCAGAGCCGATTCCGGCCGACGAACCGGACGACGACGCCGAGAGCGCCGCCCCACCGTGGGTTCAGTACGGCGACGGCACGCTCAATCTCGACTGTACCGACGAGGAACTCGACCGACTGAAGTCGCTGCTCGACGAGTTTTCGGCGATCACGATCGACGACCTCCACAGACCCGAACAGGCCGAGGGAACGAACGTCCGGCTGACCGCCCGGACCGATCCCGAGCGCGTCGCGCAGTTTCTCGATCGCACGTTTCTGGCAGTCTACGAACGGCCCGACGACTACCGCGTCTGGGCCGCCGAAGTGTAAGCGCGCGACCGCGACCCCCGAACGGTTTTCGCCGGGGGCGACGTAGCTCGATCGGAAGCGCACATGAACGAAAACGCCAGCCCCGAATCTGTCAGTGGCGGTCGACGCGGATGGAAAGAAATTCTGCGCAACGTCGTGATCGTCGTCGTCGCCATCGGCGTCGCGTGGACGCTCAAGTCGTGGCTGTACGACGCCGACGAGACAGCGCGCGATCGGTAGCGCTACGGCGTCGATCCGCGCTGTGACGGTCGGAGCGACGGCGTCCCGTAGGATGGCAGCCACCCGAGACACGACGCTATCCGACGTGGCATCACGGACAAAAAATCGAACGACGGTTCAGCGCTACTTGCCGAACATGTCCCGCATCATCGGGTGCATCTCCATGAGCTGCTCCTCGGCGATCTCCTCGTACAGTTTGTACGTAATGGAGACCGTCAGCAGCAGGCCCGTACCGGAGACCGTCCCGATAGTGCCGAGCATGTTCGCCATCACGGCCAGCAGGCCGACCAGTGCGCCGCCGATGACGGTCACTTGCGGGATGTACCGCTCCATGACCTTCTCTAAGACGCCGGTGTTCTGGCGGAACCCGGGGATCTGCATCCCGGAGTTTTGGATCTGCTTCGCCGTCGATTCCGGGCCCATGTCGGTCGTCTCGACCCAGAAGATGGCGAAGATCGCGCCACCGAAGATCATGATCGAGAGGTCGATCCCGACCCGGAGCATTATCTGCCAGATCTCGTAGTTGGCGGCCGAGCCGCCGGCCCACCACATCCACTGATCGGGGCTGTAGATCGGCGACATGTAGTAGAAGAACCCGCTGACCGGGCTCCCCTGCTGATAGACGCCGAGCCACGCTGGCATCCCCGCCCACGTCTGGTTGATGATCTGCCCGAGGAACTGCAGGTTCGCCTGCAGCGCGCGGACGAGGATCATCGGCAGGACGCTCGCGTAGATGAGCTTCACGGGGAAGCGTCCCCGTGCACCCTTCACGCGACTGTGCGAGAGGGGGATCTCGACGCGGACGCTCTCGGCGTACACGACGACTGCGAAGATCAGGACCGTCGTGAACAGCGCGAGGATCTGGCCCTCGCCGAAGATCAGGTACTGAAGCCCGCTCCCGCCGACGAGCGATCCATCGGGACCGGCCCGGCCGAGCGCGATGTCGAACCAAGTCGGTAGGAATCCGCCGGCGCGAGGGCTAAACAGCCCCGCGACGAGCTTCTGGCTGACGCCGGCGATGATGAACAGCCCGACGCCGCTCCCGACCCCCCACTTGGAGACGATCTCGTCCATGTAGAGGATCAGGATACCGCCGACGACGATCTGGGCGAACACCAGCAGTTCGAGGCCGAGCGTGGAGATGCCGAGCTGGCCTGCGAGACTCGGATCGACGGTCAGGAAGCCAGCCCAGACGGTCGGGATGGCCATCATGACGGTCATCACGACCACCAGTAGCTTCTGGAGGCCCTGGTAGAGCACCTGATCACGCGGGTCGTTCGTGTCCAGCCCGAGCAGATCGGTTCCGCCCAGCAGCTGCAAGACGATGCTGGCGGTGACGATCGGCGCGATACCGACCTGCAGGAGCGTCCCCTGCCCGACCGCCAAGATCGATTGGAACTGCTGGAACAGCGCGCTTCCCGAGCCGCGGGGCACGCCGACCAAGTAGATGTTGGTCAGCAGGAAGTACAGCATCAGGATGCCGCCGGTCCACAGGAGCTTGCGCTTGAACGGCACGTGGCTCTTCGGCTGACGGACGACGGGCATCCGCGTCAGGACCGGTTCAGCGACCTCCTTCCATCCCATGTCTTACTCCCCGTCGTCGTCTCCTTGGGATACGTCTTGTGGTTCGTCCTCGGCTTCTTCCGCGCGGTCGCTCAGGGAGGCTTCGCCGCCCTCCTCCTCGATGAGCGCGCGAGCGCTCGCGGAGAAGGCGTCGGCGACGACCTCAAGCTGGTTGCGGACCTGTCCGCCACCGAGCACCTTGACGACATCGGCCTCGTGGCCGTCCTCGACGACATCGCGCGCGTCGAGGCTGTAGCCGCCGTCGGTCTCCTCGGCGACGCCCTCCGCGGCGTACACCGCGGCGTCCTCGTCGAGCTTCTGGACGTCGATCGTCAGAACCTCGTCCTGAACGGACTCGGGGCGGGTGAAGCCGTGCTTGCCGAGCGGTTCGTAGTTGTGGAACTCGTGTTTGTCGCGCCCGGCTGCGCCTCGGCCGCCGCGATGGCCGGCTCCGCGACGGTTCTTGTGGGAACCGCCGCCGTGCGTGCGCGAGCCGCGCTTTCGTCGTTTCTTGCTGGTCATGATCTATCGCATTGCAGTGAGGAGGTCGTCGATCTCCTCGGAGGTGTGTTTACCGAGCTGCCCGCCCTCCTTGGTCGGGTGCTTGAGGCCCTCGTGACCGCTGCGCGGCGGGTGAAGTCGCAGGACCGGCGAGAGGCCTTCGTCCTGCAGCTTCGTCTCCTCGTCGAGCAGGGCGGCCGCGAGATCGCTGATGTCGTCGTAGTCGGTGTTGTCAGCGACCCACTCGTCGTCGATGTCGGCGTCGCCCTCGAGGGGCTCGGCGCGCTTTGCCAGCAGCGTCTCGACGACGTCTTGGCTGGGCTCGCCGTGGGCCACGTGGTCGTTGACCTTGTGGACCATCCCGGTGTACGCGTCGGTCTCGGGGACGAGGGTGCAGTGGTTGATCCGCGAGAGGTTCAGCATCGAGAGCGTATCCTCGACGCCGCCCTCCATGTTCACTTCGCTCCGGAGCTGAACGACTGCTTTCGTCATTCGATCACCTCGCGCTTCTCGAAGGCGCGCTCGGGGACGCGGGCCTCGGCCGTGTTGCGCAGGGCGTTGAACGTCGCCTTGGCGAAGTTGACCGTCGTTCGCGTGTTACCGGAGGAGCGCGTCCAAGCGTCCTCGATGCCCGCAAGCTCGAGCACGTTTCGAACCGTTTCACCGCCGGCGAGACCGAGGCCTCGCGGTGCGGGGCGCAGTTCGACCTCGACGGAGCCGGCCTTGCCGGTCGAGCGTAGCGCGACCGTGTGGGGACGGCCACAGCCACACTCCCAGGAGCCACAGCCCCGAGAGACGTTGATCATGTTCAGCTTGGCGATGTCGATCGCCTTCTGGATCGCGGCGCCGACCTGATCGTCGCGGCCTTCAGCGTAGCCGACGAAGCCGTCGCGGTTGCCGATGGCGACGACACAGCGGAACTTGACTCGGCGACCCGAGTCGGTCATCCGCTGGACCATGTTGATGTCAAGCACCTCGTCTTCCAGCCCCGGCAGGAGCTGGTCGACGACCTCCGGCTCCTTCAGGGGAAGACCGGAGTTGAGGGCGTCCTCCATCGTGTCGATCTCGCCCTCCTGTACCTTGCGACCGAGCCGTGTGACAGGCTCCCAGCCGCCGTTGTAGTTGTTGCTCATTCTAGGATCTCCTCCCGCACTTCGTCGAAGTGCTCGGGCAGTTCAGTAGCGTCGAACTCGCCGCTGTACAGCGGCTCGTCGAGCTGTTCGGCGTACTCGGCGATGTGCTCGCCGCGGTTACGCGACCAGTCCGCCAGCACGCTCTCGTTGTGGGGGATTTCGACGCCCGCGTCGATCGCCCCTTCCTGTACTGCGAAGACTTTGCTCCCTTCTGTCGCCGTGTTGAGGCCGATGTCCAGCACCGCTTCCTCCAGACCGGCGTCGAGCGCGCGTTTGCCAGCGAGAAGTCCAGTCAAGTACGCGGCGGGGAGATTGCCCGTGGGGGCCTCCCAGCCGTACTCGGCCAGATCGCTGGAGTTCGCGCTCACCTTGGTCTCGTCGCCCTTCGGTCCGGGGACGATCAGCTGCGCCGTCACGTGCTTGTTGCTCTTCCGAGCGACAAGCCGCGGTTTACCGGATTTGAGGAGGCGCAACCTCTGGTGGTAGTCGGTCCGGACCTCGCGGCGGCGCCGCATCGGCACCTTGTATCGTGGTCCACTCGCCATTACTGATCACCTTCGACGTCGACTTCGACGTCGTAGTTCGTCTCGATGTAGTTCACCAGCCGCTTGCGGTCACGGAACTCCCCGCCGCGAGACTTGTTGTACAGTTCGCGGTACTGGCCGGGGTCGATGGCCCCGGAGTCGCGGAGTTCGCGGAGCAGCTGACGCTGGGCACGCACTTTCGCTCGCCACTCGTCTTTGGAGTCCTGTCGCGCACCGGCCTTGCCCTGGCGCTTGCCGGGGCCTTTCTGGTGGCCGTACGAGCGCTTTTCGGCGCGCTCGCGAGCGCGACCGCGCGAGTTGCTCTTCTTTTCCTCGGCGCGGATCGTTCCCTCGTCGACGAGTTCTCGGATGTCCTCGCGGGTGATCGCGTCGACGATCTCGCCCTGCGCGTCGGGGTCGAACCAAACGCGGTTCTTACCGACGTCGAGGACGTCAGCCGCGAGTCGCTTCTGGGAACTCAGATCTGTCATTGGTCGACCTCCACTTCGACGTAGGTCGGGTTCAGGACCCGAATCTCTGCTTCTTCTGCCTGTTCTTCGATGCGTTCGCGCTTGCGCGCGCCGACGGTGGAGGCGATTCGGACCGCCTCGCTGTCGGGGTCGACGCCGTCGAGGTCGTCCGTGTTGTGGACACGGACTTCCTCGAAGCCGCTGGGGTGGCGTCCGCGAACGGCCTCGGGCGTCCGGTAGCCGGCCTCGACCATGTCGCCTTTGCCCTTGTGACCGCGGCGCATCTTCGAGAGATCGCCGCGGGGCTTGCGCCAGGACTCGGGAATTCGCTTTTTCTTGTGGTAGTCCTGCTGTCGGAACGCCGGCTTGCCGACGCGGCGGCGCTGGTCGAGCAGGCGCTGCTCGTCGTCCGAGAGGTCGGGCGTCTTCGACGCCAGCCCGCGGGGCTGGAGTTCCGTCTCGACGTCTTCCTCTTCGGCGTCCTCTTCTGCGGCCTCGTCTTCGATCTCGGCTTCGGTCTCGGCGTCCTCGTCGACTTCGAGGTCGCCCACGTCGGCCTTGATACGGGCCGCGAGCGCGTTCCCGATGCCGTCGGCGTCCGAGAGGTCGTCTTGGCTGGCGCCTTTGACGTCCTCGACCGACTCGAAGCCGGCCTCGCGGAGCGCCTCGGCCTTGCTCTCGCCGACGCCGCTGATGTCTTCTAGAGTTTCAGGTTCGTCTGCCATCTATCAGGCACCTCCTTTGCTGGGCTTCTCGGTGATGTAGACGCCGTCTTGGAAGACGCGAACGTCCTTGCCCGTAACTTTCGTCAGCTGCTCGATGTCGGCGGCGGTCTGACCGACCGCTTCCTTGTCGGGGCCCGAGAGCGTGATCATCTCCTCGTCGACCTCGACGTCGGTGTCGCCGTGGACCTGCGTCCGACGGGCGGCCTTCTCGCCGAGGAAGTTCTCGATCACGACCTCGCCACCCTCGGCGCGAACCTGCATCGGGAAGTGAGAGTAGAAAACCTCCATGGTGTACTCCCAGCCTTCCGAGACGCCGTGGATCATGTTCTCGACGTGGCTCTCGAACGTGCCGACCGTCGCGGTGGTCTTTGCGTCCTCGGCCTCGGATTCGACGACGACCGCACCGTCGTCGACCGAGACGGACACGTCGGGATACCAGAGGCGCCGGGTGACGCTTCCGTTCGGTCCTTCGACGGTCAGGTCGAGGTGGTCGACCTCGGCGCTGACCTCGTCAGGTAGTTCGACTGTTACCTTCATTGTCAGTACACGTACGCGATGACCTGGCCACCGATGCCCTGTTCGCGGGCCTCGTAGTGGCTCATGATGCCGTGGCTGGTCGTGACGACGAGCGTCCCGTAGTCGCGGGCGGGGAGGAATCGCTTCTCCCACTTCTCGAACTCGTCGGCGCCGGCGGAGTAACGGGGCTTGACGGGCCCGCACTCGTTGATGGCACCCTTCAATTCGACCTCGAACTGACCGGACTTGCCGTCGTCGACGAACTCGAAGCCGTCGACGTACCCGCGGTCGTAGAAGACCTCGAGTACCTGTCCGATCTCGTTGGAGGCGGGCGATACCTCGTGGGTGAGATGCCCCACGCTCTCGGCGTTGCTGATGCCCGAAAGCGCGTTGCTGAGGGGATCGTTTGCTGTCATGGTTATCGATACTTCTTGAATCCCATCGATCGGGCGATCTCGCGGAAGCACTGTCGGCACAGCCAGATGTCGTACTTACCGACGAGACCTTGCTTGCGGCCACAGCGCTGGCACTCTTCGAGCTGGCCGGTGCGCTTGGTGGCGTGCTCGCCCGTCTGTTCGTTGCCGTTCTCGCTTTCGCTCATTTGGATACCTCCGCGTCGAAGGTCGACTCGACGTAGCGGATCGCGTCCTCGGGGTCGAGTCGGTGGTTCGAGGGGATCGAGCGGCTGGCCTTGTCGCGCTTTGCGACGCGGTAGCCGGGACGCACAAGGTTGACGGTGACGTCCAGTCCGAAGATCCCGATGCTCGGATCGTACTCCTGGCTCGGGAAGTCGGTGTGTTCCTCGACCCCGAAGCTGAAGTTGCCGGTGTCGTCGAACTGCGACGCGCGCAGTTCGGCCAGCGGCAGCGCGGTCTCGAGGAACTCCTCGGCGTCGTCGGCGCGAAGGGTGACCTTCGCACCGATCGGGTCGCCCTGACGGATGCCGAAGTCGGGCTTGGTGGACTTGGCCAGCGTGCGAACGCTGTCCTGTCCGGTGACCTCTTCGAGGATCTCCTCGCCGTTGGCGAGTTCGCGGCCGCCCTGACCGACGCCCATGTGGACGACGACCTTCTCGACGCGCGGCTCGCGCATCTCGTGGAACTCCGCTTCAGCTTCGCTCATTCGTCATCCTCCTCCGTGTCGTCGGCGTCGTCGAGGCCGCCCTCGACGAAGTTCTCGTCGATGACGACGACGTAGGGCTCGACGGTCTCGAAGTCGCCGCTGCCGTCGACGCCCTCGACGAGGACGCCGTTGTCGCCGCTGCCGGGCGTGACCTGAATCTCGTCGATCCGGCCGATTTCGCCGGCGTGCTGGCCGCGGACGGCCGTGACGAGCGCACCCTCCTCGTAGGGGAAGTGCGCGACGACCTCGGTGGTCTCGTTGTCGACGACGATCGAGTCGCCGCCGCCGTACTGGCTCCCGTCCTCGACGAGCAGGTTCTGCCCGTCGTGGAGGTTGAGCTGGGTGTCCCCGCCGGGGACCTGCTGCTTGTCCTCGATCTTGCCGAGCTTGCTACCCGCGGCGTCGGCGTCGATCTCGGAGAGAGCGAGTCGGCCGCCCTCGTCGGGGAAGACGCGGTAGTACTCCTCGCGCTCGGTGAAGGCCAAGATGTCGAACATCCCGATCGGGCGGCTCTCGTCGGAGACGGCGACGCCGTTGACGAGGACCGCATCGTTGTTCAGCGCGTAGCGCGCTTCCTTCTTCGAGTCGGCGTAGCCGAGCACGTCCCGCAGCAGGACGACGAGAGGAACGCCCTCGCGTCCGTGCGGGCCGGAACCGGCCTTCACGGTGAAGGTCTCGGTCTTGCGCTCGACTGGCCAGGAGTCCGGTGCTGACAGTCGTTTCTGGTGTTTCGTCATTCGCTATCACCTCGGAGACGGTCCTCGCGCCGGTCGTCCTCGAGGTCGAGGTCGGTGATCCGCAGGTTGCTGGCGTCCAGCGGCCGCGGAACCTCCTCGCCGTCGGCCTTCTCGAGGGTAACGTCCTCGACGTGGACGACGCCGTCTTTCAGGTTGACCTCGACGACTTCGGCCTCCTCGCCGGCGTAGTCGCCGCGCATGACCTCGACCGTGTCGCCCGCGTTGACGCGGGCGCGACGACGGTCGAACTCCTCGCGGAGGTCGCCGGACAGTGTGGCGTGGACCTGCTTGTGTCGCTCGTGCAGGGGCGCGTTGTCCGTCTGATTTCGCTGTTTGCGTGGTTGTCGTGTCATGCTATACGATCATCGTAGCGGTGCTTGCGATACTTCCGAACCGCTCTGCGACCTCCCGCGCGATGGGACCCTTGATCTCGGTCCCGCGGGGCTCCTCGTTCTCGTCGATGATGACGGCCGCGTTGTCCTCGAACTTGAGGCGCGTGCCGTCGGGTCGACGGATCGACTTGCGCTGGCGGACGACCACTGCCTCGAGCACCTGGCGACGCATCTCGGGCGTCCCCTTGGTGACCGACACGGTGATCTTGTCGCCCAGACCCGCCTTGGGGTGGCGGCTCTTGGTGCCGGAGTATCCCGACACGCTGATGACCTTCAGCTCACGGGCGCCGGTGTTGTCGGCACACGTGATCAGCGAGCCCTTCTCGAGGCCCTGGGTCACGTCAGCATTGAGCGCTTCCATCAGTCGCCACCTCCGGTGGCGGCGTCCTCGCCGTCGACCTGCTCGACGACGACGTGGCTCTTGGTCTTCGAGAGCGGTCGCGTCTCTGCGATGCGGACCGTGTCGCCGACCGAAAGGCCGAGACACTCCGGCGCGTGGGCCGGCACTCGGCTGCGTCGCTTCATCAGTCGGTCGTACTTCGGAACGTTCACGTCGTACTCCCGCTCGACGATCACGGTCTTCGTCATGTCTGTGGAGGCCACCTCGCCTTCGAGCGTCTGACCGCGCACGGATAGCGATCCGTGGAACGGGCAGTTCTCGTCGGAGCAGGTGGACTCCGGCTCTGGTACGTTTAATCCGATTGCCATGGTGAATTACCTCGTGTTTCGGTGCGTTCTGCGGGTCGTGAGAGCAGTCGTGAGCCATCCACCGTAACGTAGGTCGCGCCATCGCCGGAGGCGGCGGCGGCGTCGGTTTCCCGATCGCCGGCCGATCGGCCGGCAAGCGCAGGTTCCTCCTGCGCGGTCGCCGTCTGCCCTGCCTCCAGTTCTGACGCGATCCCCGGGCCCTTCTCGGCCCCGGCGGCTTCATCTGTGGCGTGCGCGTCGGCACGCGTCTCGAGCACGAACTCGAACGTCGATCCCTGCTTTGGCACCTGTCGCACCCGGGACGCACCGCTGTCTACGTGGAGGGTGTGAGCCGTCTCGACGACGACTCGTCCCTCGATCCCGACGAGATCGGGGTTCGAAGCCTCGACGACCTGCACGTGCAAGCCGTTGAGCTCGTGTCGCGGTAGCGTCTCGGGTGTCAGTGGCATGTTACTCCTCGTCGTCTGCGAGATCGCCTTCCTCGCGCTGGATCGTCTTGATCCGCGCGACGGCCTTGCGAAGCTCGCTGATACGACCCGGATCCTCCGGGGCGCCACCCGCCGCCTGCACGGCCTTGGCGTTGAGCAGTTCGGTCTCGAACTCCTCAAGTTCGGCCTCGCGTTCGGCGGGGGTCATGTCGCGGATCTCCTCGGGGTGAAGCACCGCCATCAGGCGTCACCTCCCTCTTCGGAGTCCTCGTCGTCGGCCTCTTCTTCCATCTCCTCGAGCATCTCGTCAGCCTGCTCTTCGACATCGGCTTCGAGCTCGTCGAGCTCCTCGGCGATCTCCTCGTCCTCGTCGCCGGGGACTTCGACATCCTCGAAGTCCTCGTCGGCGGCCTCGCTGGCCTCCTCGACGACTTCCTCGTCGAGAACTTCTTCGGCCGAATCAGCGTCGGCGTCAGCCTCACTGGCCTCGGCGTCGGCTTCGAGCTCTTCGAGTTCCTCTTCGTCGGGCTCTTCGAGGAGTTCCTCGACGCCCTCGTCGGTCTCGACTTCGGCTTCGAGCTCGGACACGTCGGCGTCCTCCTCGATGTCGAAGTCGTCGGGCAGCTCGGCGCCCGGCGGGATGATCTTCACGTCCACGCCGATGGTACCGAGCTTCATGACGGCGACGCCCTGACCGTGGTCGACGATCGACTCGGCGGGTTCGCCGTTGTGCTTGATGTACCCGTCGTTGAACTTCTCGACGCGCGAACGCGCGCCGGTGACCTTCCCGGACAGGACGATCTCGGCGCCCAGCGCGCCGGCGTCCATGATGCGTTCGAGCGTGGTGTGGCCCGCCTTGCGGAAGTACCAGCCACGTTCGAGCGCGTTGGCCAGACGGTCGGCGACGATCCGGGCGTTCAGGTCCGGCTCGTCGACCTCCTGCACGTCGATCTGGGGGTCCTCGAGGTCGAACCGCTCTTCGAGGGCGGTAGTGATCTTGCGGATGTTCTCGCCGCCCTTACCGATCACCATACCGGGCTTTTCGGCCTTGAGGACGATCTGGGTGCCCATCGGCGTCTTGGCGACGTCCATGCCGCCGTAGCCGGCGCGACCCAGTTCCTCGGCGAAGAACTCGTCGATCTGGGACTTTTGCATCCCGTCGTCGATGAACTGTTGCTCGTCTGCCATTATTCGTCAGCCTCCTTGAGGATGAGTTCGACGTCCACTTCCGGCGTGTTCCAGGCGGTCGCTCGGCCCATCGCGCGGGGCTTGCGGCCCTGCACCTCGCCGACCTTGTGGGCGGCGACGTGCTCGATGACCATCTCCTCGCCGTCGAACCCCTGATGATCGGCGTTGTTGACGGCGTTCTCGATCAGGTCGAGGAACTCGCCGCTTGCCTTCTCGGGGTAGCGACCGGCGTCCCAGCCGTCGACGCCGGACTTGTGGCCGACGCCGCTGTTGTGCTGGCGGAACGGGACGGGCTGGTCCTCCGCGATGACCGCTTCGAGGTACTCGGTGGCCTCGGCGGCGGTCTTGCCCTTGATCTCCCGGGCGATCGCCTTGCTGTGCTTGTGGCTCATGTGACGCTCCCGGAGCATGGCTTTCGCCGTCGAATCCGGGTCCACGTCGACGCTGTAGTTGATTCCCATGGTTTACTTGAGCGGTACGAACTTCGACGAGCGCGTCGCGCCGATGCCGGCCTGTCCGTGTTCGACCGACGTTCGGGTGAGCTGGAACTCGCCGAGGTAGTGGCCGATCATCTCGGGCTCTACCTGAACCCGCTCGAAGCTCTGGCCGGTGTAGACCGCGAAGGTCAGACCGACGAACTCCGGCAGCACCGGCATGTCGCGCAGGTGCGTTCGGATCGGGTCGTTGGCGGTCTCCTCTTCGCCCTTCTCGCTGGCCTTGTCGAGCAGCTTCTCGTGCTCGACGCCGAGCCCGCGCTCGATAGTTCGCCGCTGGCGTGCGGGGAGCAGTTCCGCGACCTCCTCGATGTCCATCTCCTGCAGCTCGTCGAGTGTGTGACCGCGGTAGGTGAACTCACCTTCGCGGCCGGTTCGGTATTCGGATTCGCTCATTCGTTACCACCTCGTCCAGTTCGCTTGGACGCGATGTCGCCGACTTTGCGGCCCGGGGGCGTGTCCCGCGAGACGCTCTTGGGTTTGCCGGGGTGCTGGCGGCCGCCGCCACCGAACGGGTGGTCGACGGCGTTCATCGCCACACCACGGACGCGCGGGTACTTCGACCCGCGAGCTTTCATCTTGTGGTACTTGTTGCCGGCCTTGACGAACGGCTTTTCCGTCCGTCCGCCACCGGCGACGACGCCGATGGTTGCTCGGCAGTCAGGGTCGAGGCGCTTGACCTCGCCCGAGGGGAGCTGGACGACCGCGGCGTCGCGGTCGTGGGTGATCAGGTCCGCGCTCACGCCGGAGGAACGGGCGTACTTACCGCCGTCGCCCGGGCTCGCCTCGACGTTACAGACCGGAACACCCTCCGGGATCTCGGCCAGCGGCAGGGTGTTGCCGGGCTTGATCTCCGCGGAGATGCCGACCTGAATTCGGTCGCCGATGCCGACGCCTTCGGGCGCCAGCACCATGCGCTGGTCGCCGTCGTCGAACTCGACGACCGCCACGGGCGCAGAGCGCGCGGGGTCGTGCGTGATGTCGATGACGTCGCCAGCGACGAGGTCGCTGTCCTCTGCGGTCTTGTGCTGTTTGTCGGACTTGTAGCGGTGCGAGGGAGCTCGGAACGTCGAGCCGCCGCGTCCGCGTCGTTGTCCCTGAATTCGTCGTCCCATTTTTAGAACACCCCGATTCTGGAGGCGACCTCGTCGGCCGCGTCGTCCTCACTGAGTTCGACGGTGGCCTTCTTGGTGCCGTCCATCGTGACTTGCGTGTTGACGCCGACGGCGTCGACGTCGAAGCGCTCGGAGACGGCCTCCTTGATCTCGGGCTTGGTGGCGTCGACATCGACGATGAACTGGAGCTTGTTCTCGAAGTCCATGTCGTTCATCGCCTTCTCGGTGACCAGCGGGTGAACGATGATATCGCTCATCGGTCGGCCACCTCCTCGAGTGCGCTCTCGGTGAACACCGTCAGTCGACCGCCCTGCGCACCGGGCGCGAGGTCTTCCGCGTTGACCTCGGCGGCCGTTGCGACGTCGGCGCCGGCGAGGTTGCGTGCGGCCTTCGAGGGGCCGGTCTCGCTCGACGTGACAAAGAGGATCGACTTCGGCGTCTTGTACTTCCGTCCGCGGGTCGTACCGCGACCGGCGCGGACCGATCGGTTCTCGTCGGCGCGTTCGATGTCCTCGTGAACGCCGAGGGATTCGAGCAGCGCGACGACCTCTTGGGTCTTCACGAGATCCTCGAACTCGTCGTCGACGACGAGCGGCAGTTCGAGGTCCTCGTCGAACTCGTGACCGCGCTCGGCCACCAGATCGGCGTCCGTCGTGGCGGCGATCGCCGAGCGGACTGCCTTCTTGCGCTCTTTCGTGTTGAGGTCGAGGCCCTGATCCTTCTCCTCTTTCGGGGGGTGGGCCTTGCGACCACCGACTGTCTGGGGGACGCGGCGGGCCTGCCCGTTCTCCTGGGGCACGTGGGCCATGCCGCGGCCGCTACCCGGCGACTCGGCCGGGGTTCGGAGGCCGGCGTACTCGTCTGCGCCGTAGTCTTGCTTTCGGTTGGCCTGTGCGGCGAGCACCGCGCGCTCGATCAGGTCCTGCCGAACGGTGGTCTCGAAGACCTCCGGCAGATCGACCGTGCCCGCGTCCTCGCCGTCCAGGTCGCGTACTGTTGCCTGCATAAGTTATCCCTGGTTCGACTCCGTTGCTACGTAGCGCACCTCGGGGTCGAGGCGCGGTTGGTCGTTCGGTCGCACCGCCGTCCGAAGTCGGAGCAGGCGCTCCTCGGGGCCCGGTGCCGAGCCCTTGATGAGCGCGTAGTTGCCTTCGACTTCGCCGTAGTTGACGAAGCCGCCCTCGGGCGTGACGCCGTCCTCGCTGGCGTCGCCGAGGTCGATGAGGCGCTTGTTGAGCTCCGTCCGCTGGTGGTAGCCGGTCTGACCCTGCTGGGGAACCGTCGAGCGAACGCGCGACGGGTTCCAGGGGCCGAGGTTACCGATCCGGCGCCGCCAGCCTTGGCGGGCGTGCTTGCCTTTGCGTTTCTGGACGCCCCAGCGCTTGACGGGGCCTTGGGTGCCCTTGCCCTTGGTGACGCCGGCGACGTCGAGATACTCGCCGGGCCGGAAGATCTGGTCGGCGGCGTGCTCGCCGCCATCCTCCAGCAGTTCGAGACCGTAGTCGAGGCGGTCCGCGAGGGAGCCGCCGCCGATCCGGGTCTCCATGACATCGGGCTTCTTTTTGGGGACGCTCTTGATTTCCTCGGGGACCGTGTGCGTGATCATCCGCAGGTCCGCGATCCGACCCTCCTCGAGGGTCTCTCGGATCTCGGACTCGGCGGCGTCACGGTCGTGGTCCTCGGGAAGGTCCAGCGTCCGGTCGAGTTCCTCGTGGAACTCGTCGGCCCAGACCTCCGTCAGGGGCGTCTTACCGTATGGTGTGTCCTCGTACGCTCGCAGGGCGACCGCCCGCATGGGCGGGGTCTCGACGATGGTGACGGGAACCGTCTCCTCCATTCCTTCGCGGGGGGAGTCGGCTTCGTCGTTGATCATCACCACGTGAGACATGCCGGCCTTGTAACCGGCGAACCCCTGCAGCGTCGGCTGTCCGTCGTCGTCCGGCCACGATCGGAAGCGCGGAACCTCACTGGTCGCGCGCTTGCGGGGGCCGAACCCCAACGAGCCTTTGCGTGGTCTGCTTGGTTGTGGCATTGTTAGTTCACTCTGGGAGTGTCAGGCAGGCGAGGGAGGCGAACATCGCTTCTTCAGTTCGCACGACCTCGCTGCCCTGATTCGGGACCGTGTTCAACCAGAGGTCGAACCGGTTGGGTGCGTCCGATTCGACGTCGATCCGCGACGAGTCGCCCCCGTCGCTCGATTCGCTTTCGGCGGGGACGGCGTCCCCGCCACCTCGTTGCCCCTCGGGGGCAACGTCCTCGACGGAAACTCCGTCGAGCATCGCCGGAAGCCCTCTCTCGGGCGCGCCGAAAGCGACGGTTGTACCCTCGCTTCTGACGCGTCCGGCCAGCGTTCCGATCCGCGACGTGGTGAGATTCTCGCCGAATCTCGACGTTGCGATCCGAACGCCGGCGTCCTCACGGCCGAGCGCTTCCTCGAGGTCCGCGCGTTCGACCGAGAACCCCGGAAGCGGGGTCTCGACCAGCTTGGCACGGACCGGCTCTCGCGAAGAGATCCTGACTGTTACGCGCTCTCCCTCGGTCACCTCCATTCCCGGAGGGACGCCGAGCGAGATCGGGTGTTGCATTCCGCAATTGACCCGTACGCGCCCGTCAGGTCCGACCTCGGTCACGATTCCCTGTCTTGTCGACCCCGGACCGTCTGATCCGGAGCCGGTCTGCGACGAGGCGAGCAGCGGCGGCAGGATGCCGGCGTACTCCAGTTCGTCCCGACGCCCCCAAGCCTCCTTTCGGAGGTAGGGTGGCGTCGCGGCGTACCGCAACACGGTTTCGACGAACCCGCCGCCCCACCTGCGCTCGCCTTCCGCGTCGGGGAAGACGGTCAGGCGATCCGCCCGGAACACCGTCGCCGCGCGGGCGACGTAGCCGATCTTGCGAGTTGCCTCGCGTTTGTCTTCGGCTTCCCGGACGAGAGACGACGGCACGAGCAGGCTGACTGTCATGCCGTGACGCTTCGACGCCTCGCCACTAGACTGTGCCGATGTTTTCCGGTCCGGTAGTATAAGGGTAGCGGAAGCGATTCGGCACTGTGAGCCGTTCACATCCGCGTTGTGACCGGTTCCCGTACATTCAGGTCGGCCGTCCTCGCGGGGCGGGTGGTCTCGGTCCGCGGCACCGGACGGACGCCGATCGACGGCGTCACGACGAGCTGGGTAGCCAGCGGGATAGTCGGTGTGCAGAGTGTGCTTCGCTCGTGCGCGAAAGAGAATTATATAGTGGGACGCCGACGACGCCGCGCCGCTTCACCGGTGCCGGCACGCGATTCTGTCCCGTGGGTCGGCCTCTCGGTGGCGCTTCGATTCGCAACCCTTTTACAATCCACTCTCGTTGTTGTGAATGCAGACGAAGGGCGTCGGTAGTGTAGTGGTATCACGTGACCTTGCCATGGTCACAACCTGGGTTCAAATCCCAGCCGACGCATTTCTGCCGGAGCAAACCCGCAAGCAACCGCTGTGTTGCGAGCAGTGCGGTTTTCCACTCACTCGTCTCCGAGACAGCGGCCGCAGTTCATCTCGATCGCGTACAAACCCCCTACAGTTACCGCTGTGCCGGCAGAAGGGGCAGCTATGACAGTCGTCGCACTCCTCTCGGTCGCACCGGTGATCGAGGACAGCATGGCAGGCGAGGTCGCCAAGGCGGTCGATGCGCTGGACGAGTTCGATGTCGAGTACGAGACGAACCCGATGGGAACGGTGATCGAGGCCGACGAGATCGGCGAGCTGTTCGCCGCGGCGCAGGCGGCCCACGAGGCCGTCGACGGCGATCGGGTGAGCACGGTCTTGAAGATCGACGACAAGCGAACGGCCGAGACGAGCGCGAGCGAGAAAGTGGCGTCCGTCGAGGAGCATCTGGGACGGGTGGCGCGAAGCGAGGAGTAGCTAGCGGCGTCAGCACTCGGCGGTGACGTGGTAGTAGCCGAGCGCGCCGCTCTGGACGAGTTTATGGAGTTGGCCGGAGCCGCGCAGTACGTCGACGCGGGTCTGGCTCGCCAGCCCGAGGCGCTGTAGCAACTGGTACGGCCGGTACGCGAGGCGTCCATAGAGGCCGCGCTGGCGCGAGGACGGCATGATCGACTCGGTCACGTCCCGAACGTCGACGTGCTCGAAGCCGAGATCGTGGATGTGCTCGACGAACTCGTCGATCGGGTCGACGCGCGCGCCGAGGGCGTCGTTGGCCGACCGAAGCTGTGTCTGTTCGGTTTCGGAGAGTTCCCGCGGCAGCTGAAACAGGTCGCCGACGACGAGCCGGCCGCCGGCAGTGTCGGACGGCGACGCTGCATCACTTTCACCGTCGTCGAGCACTCTGCGGGCCTGTTCGAGGACGCTGCGGTCGTCGCCGGAGTGGCAGAACGCTTCGAGCGCCCAGACGACATCGAACGAGCGGGCATCGAACTCGGTCAGATCGTGGAAGTCGACATTTCGGAACGTGACGCTATCGGTGACGCCGCGGTCGGCCGCGTGCTCGCGGGCGCGGTCAAGTTGGCGATCACTAACGTCGACGCCGACGACGGTGGCTCCGCGCTGGCGTGCGAGCCAGACAGACTCGTCGCCGGCGCCACAGCCCAGTACGAGCACCCGGTCGTCGGGACCGACATCGACGGCCTCGGAAAGCACGCGATTCATGTTCTCGACGGCCGCGGCGCGGTCGTCGTGATCCTCGTCGTAGAACCCGAAGTGGATACTCGGACCGGCGTCGGACGAGCCCTGCTGGGACTCCATGTCGTCGTAGATGGCGACGACGTCGTCGGCGTCGATCGGTCGCGTCTCCATTTTCGATTTATACGGTCGGCGCGCACAAAAGCAGCGCGCTCGCCCCGACACGAACCGGTTCCGGGAAAGCTCTTCAATCCCGTGGCGCTTACATTCGACCGAGCATGACACAGCGCACGATCGAGGTCGATGGGATGGCCTGTGGCGGGTGTGAGGAGACAGTCACCGAAGCGCTCACCGAACTGGACGGGGTCGAGAGCGCCGACGCCGACCACGAGGCCGGGACCGTCGCAGTCGTCTACGAGGACGACGAGACGGACACCGGAGAGTTGAGCGGCGCTATCGAAGACGCGGGCTACGAAGTCGTCGCGTAGCACCGGCGAAATCGGGGCCGCGCCGTTTCTCGTCCCAATCACGAACTGGTAAACGGGAGGCCGACCAACCACCGGGCATGGAGAGTCTCAACCGGATGGCGATCGAGCTGGTCGACGAGGCGCTCGACTTCGCCGAGGAACTCGACGTCGGCGCGTACGAACTCGACAACGAGGCGACGGTACTGGACTTCGGCGTCGACTTCGACGGCGGCATCGAGGCCGGACTGTTGCTCGCGGAGATCCAGACCGCCGGGCTGGCGACCGTCCAGACCCGGATGGACGAGATCGACGGCGCACCGATCCCCCACGTCGAGCTGTCGACCGACCACCCCGCACTGGCACTTTTGTGCGCGCAGAAAGCAGGCTGGGAGGTCAGCACCGACGAGTTCGAAGGCTTGGGCAGCGGCCCCGCCCGCGCGCTAGTCGGCGAAGAAGAGGAGTTCGCCCGCGTCGGCTACCACGACGCGTTCGACCTCACCGTGCTGGCCATCGAGAGCGACGAACTGCCCGACGAGGCCGTCGCTGAGCAGGTCGCCGATCTGGCCGAAGTCGAGACCAGCGGCGTGTTCCTGCCGACGTTCCCCACCGCGAGCGTCGTCGGGAGCGTGACGACCGCCGCCCGCGCGGCCGAACTCGCCGCGTTCCGCCTCTCGGAACTGGGCTACGATCCGCTGGATCTAGTGAGCGCGACCGCGAGCGCGCCGCTCGCGCCGGTCGCCGGCGACGAGGAGACCGCGCTCGGCCGCACCAACGACGCGCTGGCCTACGGCGGGCAGGTGTACCTGACAGTCGACTCGGAGTTCGATCGCTTCGACGAGGTCGTCTCGACGGCGACCGACGAGTACGGCCGTCCGTTCGCCGACATCTTCTCGGATGCGGACTGGGACTTCTACGAGGTCGAGGAGAGCGTGTTCGCGCCCGCACAGGTGACAATCGACGTGCTCGGCGGCCCGACCGAAACCTACGGCGCGACCGACGAGGAACTGCTCGCGGAGAGCTTCGACCTGTAGCATGTCGACGCCCCGGTTCAAGCCGGTCCCCGAACCGCCGGAGTCGCTGGACGGGCTTTCTGAGGCCCGACAGGCCGTCCCACTGGTCCCGGACGCACAGGCCGACTGCTGTGCGCGCTTGCAGCGACAGTTGGAGCTCACGAGCCGACAGGACGCCGAGACGTGGCTGACGTTCCTGCGCGCGCTCGAACTCGTCAAGCGAACCCAGCGCGGCTACGCGAGAACGCGGGACGATTTTGACCGAGACGAGTTGGCGACCGCACTGCGAGAGCGCGTCGTCGGCGCCGAGACGGTGCTGGACGCCGCTGCGGAAAGTGCCGAGGAGAACGCGGCCGGCGCCGCATTCGAGGCCGTTCGAGAGGACGTTCCCGAGTGGGAACGGCGGCGTCACGACGACTGGGAGGCGGTCTGGCGCGACCGGACGGAGCGGCTGCTGGGATGGGTGGCGTTGTTCGACGCCGACGCGGCCGAAGCGTAAATGTGCGGTCGACATCGATGTGGTTCCGGCCGGTGGTCGGCGTCCCGGCGAGAGCGAACGGGTCGATAGTCGACACCCACACACCACTGGTTCAAGTGCGCGGGAGTGTGGAGTGGGGAGGGGAGGCAAGGAGGACCAATGAGGAACGGAGGCAGCGGGAAGACACGGGGGCAACGAAAAAAGGACGATGTCGGGGTACGAGAAGTCGGGATATAGGGAGGCGGCGAGAAGACGACGTAGAACGCCCGGTGAAACTACCCAGAGCGAACGCAAAATCAGTGTGCAGTCCTCGATGTTTGGTAGACGGTAGCCTCGCCGGCACCAAAATACGACAACCGAGACCTAGAACTCGAAGCGGCCGTTCGAACACCCACACACCACTGGTTCAAGTGCGTCGCAGGTGATCGGGAGGTAGCACTAGGTGAACTGCTACTCAAGTGAGCCGCTACTGTGGTGTGCGCCGGCGAAGGTCTGCCACGATGTCGTCGAAGGATCCGACATCTTCGAGGGCGTCTAACGAAGCCGTAATCGGGACTTCCAGCGCGTACTCGTAGTAGTTGCCGCGGGCTCCGGCGTTACGTTCGTGGCGTTCGAGGACGCTCTGCATCGTCAGGTCGCCGAGATGATCGTGGACGCTGCGCTTGGTGATCGGGTCGACGGCGAGGTGGTCGCAGTACCGACGGTACCGTGGGTACAGATCGCGCATCCGGACTGGCGTCTCGTCGCGGATCGCATGGGCAGTGACCGCCAGCAACACGAGATGACCGTGTACGGTCAGCTGACGCATCCCTTCTTGGACGCGTTCGGTCTCGATGACGTTCCGAGCCGTCCTGACGTGCGCTTCCTCGATGGCGTCAGCGTCGTCGTTACTGGCCAGCTCGCCGGCCCGCAACAACAGCGTGATCGCCTGTCGAGCACTGCCGGTGTCTTGGGCGGCGATCGCCGCACACAGCGGAATGACATCCTGATCGAGCGCGTCGTCACGAATCGCAAGGTCGGCACGCGACCGCAGAATCTGGCGCAGTTCGCCGGCGTCGTACGGCGAGAAGTGGAGTTCTTCCTCGCAGAGCGTGTCTTTGACCTTCGGCGAGAGCTGTTCTCGGAAGGCAAAGTTGTTCGAGATGCCGATGAGACCGGGCTTGACCGATTCCAGATAGCCGTTCGACCGAGCCCGCGGAAGTTCATAGAGAATGTCGTCGTCGGTGCCGATGTTGTCGATCTCGTCGAGGACGATCAGCACCGTTCCGCCGATCGATTCCAGCTCGTCGTAGAGCATATCGAAGACGGTCGCCTCGGGATAGCCAGTCGTGCTGATCTGGCGGTTGGGATCGCGGAGTTCGTTCACCAAGTGAACCGCAATCTGGTACGAGGAGTTGAGCGTGTTGCAGTTGACGTGGACGATCGAGAGATCCACGTCGTCGTACCGCCGGCAGTCGGCGGCCAACTCGGAGAGCAAGTACTCGGTCGCCGCGGTCTTGCCGACGCCTGTCTTGCCGTACAGAAAGATGTTGTTGGGCTGCCAGCCATCGACGACAGGCTGAAGCGCGTCGGTGTACGCATCGAGCTCCTCGTCACGAGCTTCCAGCGAATCCGGTTCGTAATCGTCGCGGAGCGCGTCTTTCTCCTCGAAGATCGACCGCCGACGAGTGAACCGGCCCATACACCAACCAGACCACTATCTATTCATAAAACCACCGGATCAACTGCCTCAACTCCACCGAGTATATTTAAAAAGATCCACACCACCGATTCGAGTGCGCCACGACCTGTCGACACCAGCATCGGCACAAGCAGCCATCCTCTGCGGGCGAGCACGAGAGTGGCTGATAGGCGTTACACCCCACCCGGTTTCAATACGTCGAATCGACCATCGGCGTCCCAGCATCGGCGTCGGCACGCCTCGACGCTGAACACGTCAACGCGACACTACGGCGAGTCGATGCCATATCGACTGCACGACGCCGTGCTCAAAGCGAATCGTGGATCAGACTGAGGGGACAGTAGCCACAGGAGCAGACCGGGGTATCAGCGACTGCCAGAGAAGCGACTCGAATCACCTCGGTGTCGAACGACGGGTTCGCACTCGAAGGAGTGGTGTGTGAGTGTCGAACGGACTTGAACGAGTGGTGGGTGAGAGAACCAAAGAGCAGTCGGACGAAGGCAGGTCTGAGACGTCGCCCGATTACTTTCCGGAAACAATACATCATATACCCCGGCACTCGGCCGCGCCCCCGGCACAACGGGGGCACGCCTGAGCAGTCGCACTTGAACGAGTGGTGTGAGACACCCGCCAACCGAGTCCACGTAGCCTACTTGTACTGCTGACAGACTCGCCGGATCCCCTCTTCAAAGTCGATCTGGGGCTCCCACCCGGTCGCCTCGTGCATCTTCGAGGCGTCCGCGCAGGTGTCGTGGACGTACACGTCCTCGGGGATCGGATTCTCGACGTACTCGGGCTCGACAGCCGTGCCCAGTTCCTCGTTCAGCAGCTCGACGACCGTGTTGAAGTCGTAGGCCTCGCCCGTCCCGAGGTTGTACACGCCGTCGAGGTCGTGCTCGGCCGCCTGCACCAGCCCGCGCACGATGTCCGAGACGTGCGTGAAATCACGCGTCTGCTCGCCGTCGCCGTACAGCACCGGCGCCTCGCCGCTCGCGATGTCGTCGGCGAACTGCGCGATCACGTTCGCGTACTCGCCCTTGTGCTCTTCGGCGCCGCCGTAGCCCTGATACACCGAGAAGAATCGCATCCCCGCCAGCGTCAGGTCGTAGTGGTTCCCAAAGTACTCCGCGTACGTCTCCCGGGCCATCTTCGAAGCCTCATAGCCCGTGTTCACCGTCACGGCCATGTCCTCGGGCGAGGGCTCGGTCCGACTCCCGTAGATCGACGACGTCGAGGCGTAAACGATCGTCTCACAGCCGTCCTCGCGCGCCTGCTCGACCACGTTCACAAAGCCCTCGACGTTCACCCGCGCCCCCGTCGTCGGGTCGTCCTCGTGCATCGCGTACGACGACAGCGCCGCGAGATGAAACACCACGTCCACCTCCGTCGGCAGGTCGTCCTCGACCACGCTGCGCTCGTGGTACTCGACGCCGTCGTCGAGATTCGCCGGCGTCCCCAGATACCCGTCGTCGACCACGATCACGTCGTTGTCGGCCGCCAGCGCGTTCGCCAGATTCGACCCGATAAACCCAGCGCCACCCGTCACCAGAATCCGCTTGTTCTGCATGCTTCGAGAGACGCTCGCGGATTGTCAAAAGAGTATCCACACGAGACGACCGTTCTACGATGTCACTCCAAGCAGTCGACCCCCGTGAACTCGAAGCGGGCGCCGCCCTCTTGGCTGTCACCGACCGTAATCGTCCAGCAGTGGGCGTCCGCAACCCGGCGAGTGATCGCCAGACCGAGCCCACTTCGGTTTTCGTCGGTCGAATGTCCAGATTCGAATGCGCGCTTGGGGTCGTCGATTTCGAACCCCTCGCCGTCGTCGGCCACGAAGAACCCCCCTTCGCCGTCCCGCTCTATGACGCCGACCCGGATGAGTTCCTCGGCCGGGCCGTGATCGATCGCGTTCTGGAACAGGTTCTCAAAGAGCAGTCTGAGACCGCCAGTATCGGCCTCGAACTCGATCGATTCCTCGATGAGCAGCGATACGGCCGGTTCGTCGATCGACAGCCACGCTCGCTCGGCGACCGACGCGAGGTCGGTCCGAGACACGTCGTCGAACCGTCGTCCGGTGCGAGCGAGCGTCACGATGTCCTCTGTCAGCTGCTGGGAGTTATCAAGAACGGCTGCGGTCCGTTCGATGTGCTCGTCGTCGTGTTGCCGGCGCGCCAGCTCCAGCGAGCTTTGGGCGGTCGTGAGGAGATTCGAGAGGTCGTGCGACAGCACCTGTGCGACCTCTTCGAGTAGCTCCTCGTCTTCTAACGACTCGTTCTCCTCGGCGTCCACTTGTGCCAGAGTATCCCCCATCCTCGGGAACACTTTCACTCTCACTAACATAATTGCGACGGAATCCCCCAATTGTTGCTTCATCTAATTTCAGTGACGGCGGGGCGACGCCACGGCGGAGAGGAGCTGCGATCCCGTGACAAACTCTTTTGGGACGCACGCGAAACCCCCACCTATGGAACCCTACGGGGGCGACGTGTCGTCGGAGCCGATCGACTACGAGCCCGTCAGCGTCAAAGACGTCCTCGTGGAGATGAAAGACACCTCCGAGCTGCTGATCGATCTGGCGTACTCGGCGGTGCTCCACCAGAGTGACGCGGTCGCCCAAGAGGTGCTCGCACTCGAAGAGAAGATGGGCGTCCTCCAGATGCGCGCGCGGATGAGCCTGTTGATGGCCGCCCGCAACCCCCGAGACACCGAGCGGCTGGCGCCGGTGCTCGGCGTCGTCGCCGGAGCCGAGAAGATCGGCGACGCCGCCGGCGACATCGCAAAGATCGTCCTCGAAGAGATGGGACTTCCCGACGCGATGCGGGCGGCGATCCCGGACGCCGTCGAGATGCTCGTCCGTGGCACCGTCGACGCCGACTCGGAGTACGCCGGGCGGACGCTGGGCGATGTCAATCTCGAGTCCCAGACCGGCGTGCGCGCTCTCGCGGTCCGCCGGGGCTCGGAGTGGATCCTCAACCCCGGCCCGAATACGACGATCGAACCGGACGACGTTGTCATCCTCCGAGGCCCGGACCAGTCGATCGGAGCGGTCTACGAGACCTACACCGGCGAGGGCTACGAGCCGCCGACGGTCGACGAGCCGAGCGTCGCCGACCTCGATCGGGCGGTCGACTCGATCGTCCACATGAAAAACCTCAGCGAGTTGGCCGTCGATCTGGCCTACAGCAGCATCCTCTTCGACAACGCCGCGCTGGCCGAGGAGGTCCGCAACCTCGAAGTCGAGGTCGACGCCCTCCAGTCCCGGTTCGAGGCGTGGACGCTCCGGGCCGCCGCCGACGCCGACGACCCGATCAGTCTGCGCGGGTTGATCCGGCTCGGTATCTCGACGGAGGTGATCAGCGACGCCGCCTTAGAGATCAGCGAAGGCGTCCTCCGAGATATCGAGGTCCATCCGGTCGTCGAACTGGCAGTCAAGGAGAGCGACGAGATTATCTCGCGGATCGAAGTCGAGCCGGAAAGTCGACTCGTCGGGTCCACCGTGGTCGACGGCATCCCGGACACCGAAGTCAGCATGAGCGTCATCGCCATCCGTCGGCCCGAGGAGGGCTGGCTGCTCGTCACGGACGCCGAAACCGAACTCGCCGCCGGCGACGTGCTGATCGCCAAGGGAACCCGGACCTCCGCCGAGGCGTTCGAAGAATTGACTGAAGGCTGAGCGACGGCGTCCCGTCGCCGGTCACTGCAGGACGGCCAGCGCCACGCCGAAGAGAATGAACACGCCGAGCACGTCGGTGACGTTGGTGACGATCGGGATCGTCGTCTCGTCGGGGTCGACGCCGAGCCGGTAGGACGCGTACGTCGCGCCGATGCTCAGGCCGGCGGCGACCAGTGCGAGCAACATCCCGCTGCCCAGCGAGATCACCAACAGGTTCGAAAGTGCCATCGGTTCGCCGAGCAGGTGGCCGATCCCAAAGGCCGCGACGCCGGTGATGCCGAACACGGTCGCCGCGAGCGCGAGCGTGGCGATCACGTCAACCCACAGCACCGGATCGCGGGGATCAAACGACAGCGTCCCGAGGTGGAGCCGCGTCGAGAGCCGAGCGCTCAGGATTGCACCGAGATTGCCGCCGGTACCGATCATTACGGGAACGAGCACCGCGAGCACGCGATACTCCGCCAGAAACGCCTCGTAGGTGTCGAGCACGAGCCCCGAGCCGAGTTCGAGCGCGCTCAGAGCGGCCAAGATCGGCACCATCCGGCGCACGATGCCTGAGACCGTCCAGCCGCCGAGCGAGTCGGTCGCCATCAGAGCACCACCCCCACGGTGACGAGCGCGACGTACAGGAAGAAGACGCCGAAGATGTCCCCGATCGTGGTGACGATCGGGCCGACGAGGTTGTCCGGATCCAGCCCGCGTTCGTAACTGGCGAAAATCAGCGTGAGCAGGCCGCCGATCAGCACGACCGCGGTCAGCGTCCCCGCGAGGACGAGCACGGCGACCAGTTCGAGCAGGCTGGCCGAATCCCGTCCGAGCGCTGCGAGCAGCCCCCACGAGGCCGTGGCGATGAAGACGGAGATCGTGATGCCGTTGACGTACGACGCGACGACGGCGTTGACGAGTCGCTGTTGCCACTCGAACTCGGGGTCGATCAGCCCCTGATGGATGCCGCTGGCGACGCGCGCGCCGAGCGAGCCGTAGACGTTCCCGCGAGTCGCCAGAAACGCCGGGAGGAGGAGCCACATACCGGGGAACTGCTCGAACGCGCGCGTCATCGCGTCCGAGCCGAGTACGGTGCCGGCGACCAAGCCGCCGACGAGGCTGGCGAGCAAGACGGGCAGCGACTGCCGGTAGACCTGCCAGACCTCCCGGCGGACGTCCATACACGAGTGTGATCCAGTTCGATGTTAAACCTACCGAGAGGCAGAACCAGCGGCGGCGTCACGACGCCACAGCGATCGGCGCGAACGGCGTCAGTCGAGGTACTCCGCGACGACTACTCGTGGCGAACGTCAGTCACAGTTCCGACGCCCTTGCTCTGGCCCTCCCGGAAGACGAAGCGCTGGCCCTCCTCGATCAGATAGGGTTTGAATTTGAACCGGACCGTCGCCGCGCCCTTGTCGCCGGGCAGGAGCGTCCCGCCCTCGGGGTAGAAGGCCGCAGCCTCGCTGATCGTCTCGACGTGGACGACCGGCTCGTAGCCGTCGTCGATCCGCGTGGGATGGTTGAGCACCATCACTTCGGCATCGAACTCGCGGACTGCGGTCGGATCGGCCTCACGCGGGAGAAGCGTCATGCCGCGTTCGACCTCGGATTCGGGGACGCCTTTCAGCGCGATGCCGACGATCCGGCCGGCCTCGGCGCGGTCGACCCGGTGGTAGTGCATCTCGATCGACCGGACCTCGACCTCGCGGAACTGGCCGTCGGACATCGGCCCGAGCAGGAGTTCGTCACCGGCTTCGACCTCGCCGGACATGATCGTCCCCGACGCCACGGCGCCGACGCCGGTGACGTTGTAGGTGCGGTCGACGTACATCCGGAACTCGCCGTCCGTGCCGGCGGTCTTGGGCAGGCGCTCGAACAGTTCGTCCAGTACGTCGATGCCCTCTTTCGTCACGGCGCTGGTGGTGACGACCGGAACGACGGTCTCGCTGATCTCCTCGACGGCGGCGTCGACGCCGTGGCGCTCGATCCGCAGCGGCGAGCGGTCGGCGTCCCGGAGCATGCGCTCGACCTCGCGCTCGACTTCGAGCAGTCGATCCTCGGCGACGGCGTCGGCCTTCGTGATCGCAACGATCGTCGGCAGTTCGGTGGCGAGCAACACGCCAAGATGCTCGCGGGTCGTCTTGGTCGGGCCGTCGTCGGCCGCCACCGTCAGCAGACCGTAGTCGAGTTTCTGGCCGACCAGCCCGCGGATCGTCGTCCGGAGCCACGGCTCGTGACCGACAGTGTCGACAAAGGACACCAGCCGATCGGACTCCTCGACGATGCGAGCCCGGTCGGACTTGCGGTGGGGGTTGTCCATCCGGACGGGTCCGTCGCCGTCGAAGCCGTAGACCGCGTAGGACAGATCCGCAGAGAGACCCCGCTCGACCTCGTGGGGCTGGACATCGAGGTAACCTCGCGTCCCGCCCTCGCCGTCGTCGGCCTGCCCGGTGACGAGCGAGCCGACGAGCGTGCTCTTGCCGTGGTCGACGTGGCCCGCGGTGCCGACGACGATGTGGCTGTCGTCGACATCCAGAATGGCGCCCTCGCGGATCGTTGCGACGCCGACCAATCCCGTCGAGGCGTCGCCGGCCGAAGCGTCGTCGGCGTCGCTGCGCGCGCTGTCGTCGCTGGCGTCGTCCGGCGGACGCTGGCTCATCGACCGCCCGCCGTCGGACGCCGAGTCGACGCCCCACGTCTGAACGTCCTCGATGTGAGCGCCGGCCTCCTCGGCCAGCAGGCTCAGCACGTCCATCGTCTCGGAGAACTGCTCGTGGGGAACGCCGGCCAGTCCGCCGTCGTCGGTGACGCCGACGACGTAGGTCGCCTCGCCGTCGCCCGACAGCACGCGGTGTCGAAGCTGTGCCGCCAGACTCTCGCGCCGCCCCTCCACGAGGTGTACGTCGCGCTGAAGTCGCTCCTTGAATTCGACGCTGCCGCCTTCCCGCTCGCCGCGCTCGATCGCCCGCTTGAGCACGGCCCGGTCGGGGCTCATACGCTGGCTTGGGCAACCGTTACCAAAAGACTTCCCACCGTGAGACAGTGACACGCATGGTGCCTGCAGAGACGGCCGGCGCTCGGCGCGATACCGTCGGTTAATTGGTGTACTCGAATCGAACGCCGTCAATCTCGATCCGGAGACCACCGGCGTCGCTCTCGGCAAGCGAGAGCTCCCAGCCGTGGGCTTCAGCGATCGCGCGGGCGATCGACAGCCCCAGACCGGGACGCCCCTGTTCGGAGGAGTAGCCGGCTTCGAGCACCTGCTCGCGCCGGTCGGCCGGGACGCCGGGGCCGTCGTCGGCGACGTAGAGGCCGTCGGCCGTCGACCCGACGGTGACAGCCACCGACCCGTCCTCGTCGGCCCCGTGCCGGACGGCGTTGTCCAGTAGTCGCTCGAACAGGTCGCTGATTCGACTGTACTCACCCGCGACGGGGCCGAGATCGTCGGCAGTGAGCGAGGCCGCGGGTGCGTCGAGGTCCTGCCAGCGCGATCGTACGACTGACTCGATATCGACCGGCTCGAACCGCTCGACTCGCTTGCCCAGTCGAGCTAGCGTGACGACGCCGTCACTGAGTTGTGCGATTTCATCGAGCGCCTCGTCGGCGTGTTCGAAGTACTCGTCGTCGCCGTCGCGGCGAGCGCGTTCGAGATAGCCGCGAGCGATCGTCAACGGGTTCTGCAGGTCGTGGCTGACGACGCTGGCGACCTCCTCGATCCGTTCGTCAGGTGGGCGGCCAGCCCCGCGGGACGCCGCTCGATGGGGTGTCTCAGCGGACGCTGGTGGTCCACCCGGCACAGCCGTGTCGCCCGTAAAACCGGCCGCTGCGCCGTCGGCGCCGCCGTCGGTCGCGCCGTGCAACGCGGCGCCATCGGCGGCGTGGACCGCCACCGCGGTGTGGATCCGATGGGCCAGCAGCGTAAACTGGGCGGGGCGGCCCTTCTGGAGATACTCGGTCGCACCGGCCTCGATCGCGCGTTCGACGAGCGCGCCGTCGTTCCGGGCGGTAAAGAGCAGGCACGGAACGTCGGGATCAGTCGCCCGGACGCGCTCGACAAGTTCGATCCCGTCCTCGGACCCCATATCGAAGTCCGTGACGACGCAGTCGACGCCGCCGCCGGCCAGTCGTTCGATCGCGGCGTCGGGGTCGTGAAACGTGGTCACGTCCAGCGTGTCGTCCTCCATGGCGAGGTACTCGGCCGTCAGCGCGGTGAACTCCTCGTCGTCGTCGACGTGCAGGACGGTGACCGTCTCTCGCATCGCTCTGAGAATACCGCTCGGGCTACATATCTCTTATCCCGGGCAGGCGGGGCGATCCTACTGATCGGTGGTCAGCGTCTCGTAGGCTTTGTTCACCCGCTTGAACGCCTCCTCGCTCCCGCCGTCGGCGTCCGGGTGGACGGATTTGACCTTCTCGCGGTAGGCCGCCTTGATCCGGTCGGGGGCGGCATTCGGGGATACACCGAGGACGCGGGCGGCCTCGGTCGGCGACGGCCCCTCGGTGACGGACTGGCTGGCGGTGGCGCCGCGACGGCGTCCGGCCGCATCGGCATCTCCGCGGCGGCGTCGGCGCGACCGACCGCGGGCACTTTCGAACGGTCCGCGTGCGCCCCGGAAGCGCTGCTGTCGCGGCCCGGCGCCGAAGCCGCCGCGACGCCGTTCTCGTTGTTCGTACTCACCGGCGACGGCGCGGCGGCGGACGCGGTCGGCCATCCGCCCGGAGGCGTGATACCACACCAGATACGACGACAGCCCGAACGCCGCGGCGATCGTGAGGAAAAACAGGCTAAAGCGAAGCGCGAGAACGAACTGCAGGACCGCCATGATGCCGAAGACGCCGGACAGTGCCATCTGGAGCGTCGATCGCTGCACGCTCGGTGCTACGTGCTCCAGCATTCATATACTCTCGTGCGCATCGGAGGAGGCCACACCGGCTGCCAGCAAGACCGATTTCCGAGTGAATCAGACCGGTTCGCCGAACGCGTACACCGTGCTGTGACCGGTCACCTCGACCTCCAAGAATTCGCCGACCTCGACGCCGCGCTCGCTGGCGTTCTGAACGATAATCTGGCGGTAGGCGCCGTCCCGGCACTTGACGGAGTCGCCGGTGCCCTCCTCGACGGCCAGCACCTCGCGCGTCTCGCCGACCATCGACTCGTAGGCCTCGCCGACGATCTGTTGTTTGAGTTCGGACATCTCCTTCGAGCGGTCCTTCTTGACCTGTCCGCCGAGCCCCTTCAGGTCGGCGGCGTCGGTGCCGGGGCGCTTCGAGAAGCGCGTGACGTTGACCTTCTCGGGGCGGGTCTCGCGGAACAACGCCATGCTCTGGGCGTGGTCGTGGTCGGTCTCGCTTGGGAAGCCGACGATGAAGTCCGTCGAGAGCGTCCAGTAGTCGAGCCGGTCGTCGAACGTCTCGACGACCTCGACGAACTCGTCGACCTGATGCTGGCGGCGCATGTCCCCGAGCACGTCGTTCGAGCCCGACTGGACGGGCGCGTGGATGAAGTTGTACAGTTCGTCGTGCTCGGCGAACACGTCGGCGAGTTCCTCGCGGATGCCGTGGATCCCCTTCGGGTTTGCCATCCCGACGCGCACGCGAAAGTCGCCGTCGATCTCGGTACAGATGCGATCGAGCAGGCGGTGGAGTTTGCGCTCGCCCTCCTCCCAGCCGTAGACGCCGGTGTCCTGACCGGTGATGCGAATTTCCTTGGCGCCCGCGTGGACGAGCGCGCGTGCCTTCTCGACGTTTTCCTCGACCGGCGGCGAGTCGATCTTGCCGGTGGCGTGCTTGGTGATGCAGTACGAGCAGTCGCTCATGCAGCCGCGCGCGATCGGTAGGATGCCGACGACGCCGTCGAGGATCGGCTCGGTTCCGGCGGTCGTCGTCGGACACTCGCCGTTTCCGACGGCGTTTGGCACCTCGTCCCAGTGGAGCACGCGGGCGTCGATGCCCGCCTCGGCGAACTCCTCGCCCTGCGCGATCGCCATACAGCCGGTGACGATCAGATCGGCCGTCTCAGCCTGTAGCTCCTCGGCACGTCGAAGCATGTTGCGCTCGGTCTTCTCGACGACCGTACAGGAGTTCATGATCGCAACGTCGGCCTCGCTCGGCCCGTCGACCGGCCGGTGGCCCGCATCGCGGAGTTTGCGCTCGATCTGCCGGCTTTCACCCCGGTTCGACGTACAGCCGTAGGTCTCGATGTGATAGCGGGCCATCTCGTCGGACAGTGGGGACCGCGTGGCAAAAAGCGCGACGAAAGGACACGCCCCGCGGGATTTTCATCGCGGTCGTTATTGCCGTTATCGTCGGATAGCGACTCTAAGCAGACAATAGCGCTCGGAAACGCTGTTTAGTGAAATTATTCACCAAATATTGATCGCAACATGGATCAAAATATAAGTAGCAGGTGTAGCCACATACATAGCATGGCTGAAAGAAAATTCACAGTCACTACCGGCGCGGCGACGTCGGCGGTACTCGTCGCCGTGCTCGTGGTGAGCATCATCGGTGCGGCCGGCACGAACGGCGCCGCACAGCCGAGCATCGACGGCAATCAGATCCAGTCGGCGGGCGACGCTCCGACTGCCGACGAGATCTACGTCAAGGACAACGGTGACGCGGTGCTCGTCTATCAGGCCGACGAGGAAAGCGGCGACACCGACCTCCAGCAGATGGAACTGGGCATGTCGGTCAGCGAGGGGCTGGCCCACGTGCTGATCAAAGGAGACTCCGAAGAGCTCGAAGACAACGCGAGCGGCGGGCTGACGCTGTTGCTCGAACGGAACCGGTTCACCGGGAACGGGACCTTCGGCATGGACAAGCCCGAAGATCTCGACTCGCTCACGCTCGACGTGATGGCCGAGCGCACGAGCGAGACCAACACGTTCGACGCCGACTTCTCCGCGAGCGCACCGCTCGACGGACAGGCTGCACAGGCCCAGTCGATGCAGACCAGCGGGAGCATGAGCATGTCCGCGGACACGTTCACGACGAGCGGCACGTTCTCGGCCGAAACCGCGCTGCCCGTCGAGGAGTCCTACGACGTGAGCGCGAGCGGGACCGAAACCGGGTACTCGCTGTCGGTCTCCCAGACCCAGCCCGTGAGCGAGTATCAGGCCGACCGCTGGAACAGTCGTACCGCCGCAAAGCAGACGCTCGAAAGCCAGTTCGGCGGCGTCGCTGAGAGCTTCGGCGGCACCAGCACGGTGACGATCGAGAGCTACTCCTTCGAGCAGTCCGCTGGCACCACCAGCACGCTCGATATCTCCTACACGATCGAGTACAGCGGCGTCAAAGACGGCGTCGCCGCCGCGCTGGAGAGCCAGCTCGCAAACGACCCCTCGCTCGACATGAGCAGCGAGGAAGCCAGCGCCGTCGCTCAGAGCGTGGTCGACGTCGAACTCCGCACGCTCGACGCCAACCTCGACGCCAGCGCCGGCACTGTCGAGGGCGGCTGGGAGGTCGAAATCGGCAACTACGCCCAAGCGCTCCGCTCGGGACTCGACATCGCCGAGCAGCAGTCGACCGACGAGAACGTCACCGAAGCGATCGGACAGATCAACACGATGCTGGACGCCCAGCAAGCCGCGGACCTCCGACAGACGGTCGAGTGGTCGGGGAGCCTGACGACGACCGACAGCACGGTCGAGATGCAGGCCAACGTCTCCAGTGACTCGGAGAACTGGGCCGCGTACGTCGACGAGCTGCAGGCCAACGGCGTCGACGCCGCCCAGAACGACGTGTCGATGGAGCTCCACGCACAGACCGAAGACGGACGCCTCACCGCCGATATGTCGATGAGCGTCGAGCAGGAAGACCTCGTCGGCACCATGGTCGACTCGATCATGCAGTCGGCCGCCCAGAGCCCGACCGGAAGCGAGCAGAGCCAGCGCATCCTCCGCCAGCTCAAGAACTCGCAGTTCCAGACCGGCAAGATCGACGTGAGCGTCGACTCCGAAAACGTCGTGATCGAGGCCGGCGCGAAGTTCGACAACATGTCCGCGCTGGGCCAGCAGATCAACGAGGCCTACGGCGGCCACACCGTCACGCAGGTCGCCGGGACGCTCGCCGACAGCGAGAGCAACGCGATGCACGTCCACGTCGACAGCCTCGTCGCCGCCGACGCGGGCGAATCCGACGTGAGCGCGCTTGCCGTCGCCGACTCCGAAACGGAGATCAACATGGCCGGCGACTGGGACCGCTCGTTCAGCACGATGGACACCGAGCGCGCAAAGCAGTTCCTCGGACTGAGCGACTCCGAGAGCGACGAGGAAGGCTCCGACTCCAGCCTGCCCGGCTTCGGACCGGCCGTCGCCGTGCTCGCGCTGGTCGGCGCGGCGCTGATCGCTCGACGCCGTAACTGAGCAGCGACCTCGAACGGGGCGTTTTTTCTTTTACTGATCGCGGTACTCCGCAGCGATGTCGGCGCCACTTGAGGCGCCGATCCGCTCTGCACCGGCGTCGAGCAGTTCGCGGGCGCGCTCGTAGCTGCCGATGCCGCCGCTTGCCTTGACGGGGAGAAACTCCGAGAGCAGTTCGACGTCGTGGACCGTCGCGCCGCCGGGATGATCGGCCGGATCGGCGAATCCCGTTGCGGTCTTGAGGTAGTCCACGTCAGCCTCGACCGCTAGCTCGGCGATCCGCCGGAGTTCGGCGTCGTCGAGCAGCGGCGCCTCGACGATGACCTTCACCGGAACCGCGACCGCGGCGGCGAGTTCGGCCAGTTCGTCGCGGACGGCGTCGTCCTCGCCGGCGCGCAGGCGGCCGATGTTGGCCACCACGTCGATCTCGTCGGCGCCGGCTCGGACCGCGTCGACCGCCGTCTGAACTTTGATCGCGGTCGGCTCTTGGCCGTGAGGAAACCCCGCAACAGTCACCAGCAACACGTCCGGCGCGTGCTCGGCCGCCTCGGGGACAAAACACGGCGGGATGCAGGCGTTCGTGCCGTATTGTTCGGCCTCGCCGAGCACCCGACGAACGTCCGCGGGCGTCGTCTCTGGCCCGAGAACGGTGTGGTCGATGCGCTCGGGGAAGTCGGCGTACTCCATGATCGGTAGAGTGACCCCGGGGAGAAAAAGCCGCAGGGCGGCTGCGATGTCGCACCGACGGCATTTGTCCAGAGCGTGCGCGCCACTGAGTCGCCCGTCGGCGAGCAACTCGTCGAGAGAGCGGCGGGCTGCTGCGCTCGGCGATAGCCGTATGCCACACCCGATGGCTTGCGCGTGCAAGCCGGCTACCCCGCAATTACCTGTGTGGTAAACCTACCCAATCGGAAGGTTTTCAGCGTTGCCGTTCGCGTACCTCAGGTATGGTATTACCGGAAGGGTTGGCGATGCCTCCGTTGCCGTACGCGATCGGTCTCTTGGTGGGGGTGGTCGGCGTCGCCGGGCTGATCTATCTGCTTCGGCCGCCGGTGACGAACTGGACCGTCGTCGCGCTGTCGCCGTGGATGGCGCTTGGGGGCGTCCTCCACGGGCTCGAACGGCTTGGTACGTTTCCCGAGTCGATCGAGCCGCTGTTTGGCGCGCCGGCGGTGTACGCGACGATGGCGATCGTCACCGGATTGACGTGGGCGTTCGCCGGCGTCTCGGCCGAAATTCGAACGCACGGATCGACCGACCGGACGCTGGGGACGATCGGAACGGCCGTCCTGATCACTCTCTCGGTGTTTTCGGTGTATCAGGGGATCAACAACGGGACGCTCGCACCGTTCTGGCCGGTGATCGCCATCGTCGTCGCCGGCGTCGTGACGGCGATTGCGTGGGTGCTGTTGAGTCTCGGGTTCACCGAATCGGCCTCCGTCACGGGTGCGACCGGCGTCGTCGTGATCGGCGCTCACGCCGTCGACGCCGTCACGACCGCGATCGGCTACGACGTGATCCCCGGTATCTCCGAGCGGACGCCGCTGTCGAGAATCATCTTGCAGATCGGCGACGCGCTGCCGACCGCCGACCTGATCGGCGCGGGCTGGCTGTTCGTGTTCGTCAAACTGTTCATCGCGGGAGCGGTGGTCGTGTTGTTCCGCGAGTACGTCAAAGAAGAGCCGACACAGGCGCGACTGGTGTTGGCGTTTATCGCCGCGGTCGGGCTCGGCCCCGGCGCCCAGAACCTGCTGGTGTTTGCGATCGGCGGGCTGTAGGCGCCCGACAGCGTTTTCTCCCCGGCGACACAGCTTCGAATCGTTCGAATGGCGCGCGTTCTCACCGCTGGCCACGTCAACTGGGACGTGACGTTGGCGCTCGATCGCCTCCCCCGACCGGACGGCGAGGCACGCATCAGAGCCCAGTATCAGGCGGGCGGCGGGAGCGCGGCCAACGTCGCGGTCGCGCTGACTGGACTCGACGTTTCGACGGGCGTGCTCGGCAGCGTCGGCGACGACGAGAACGGCCTGCTCGTGCGCCGGGAGCTGGACGCCGCGGCCGTCGACATCGACGGGCTCGTCACCGTCCCCGACGCCGCCACGTCGGTCAAGTACCTGTTGACAGCCGAGGACGGCGAGGTTGCCGTGCTTGGCAACGACGGCGTCAACGAGGCGATCGGTCCCGACGATGTCAATCCCGATCGCGTCCGCCGAGCCGACCATCTCCATCTGACGAGCCAGCGCCCCGAGACGGCGGCCCGGCTGGCCGAAATCGCGGCCGAAGCGGGCGTCACCGTGAGCTTCGATCCCGGGCGGCGAGCGCCCGACCGTGACTTCTCGCGCACCTTCGAGATCGCCGATCTGGTGTTCTGTAACGACCGCGAGGCCGCCGCAGTCGGCGGGATCGAAGACTCGCTGGGCGACCACTGTACGCTCGTCGTCAAGCGCGGCGGCGACGGCGCGGCGGCAGTCTCGGCTGAGGCGACCCGTCGCCACCCCGGCTTCGGCGTCGATCCGGTCGACACCAGCGGCGCTGGCGACGCCTTTGCGGCGGGCTTTCTGGCCGCGTGGCTCGACGACGCCGACGCGAAGCGAGCGCTGGCGGTCGGTAACGCCTGCGGCGCGCTGGCTGCCGAGCGGACCGGCGCACGCACGTCGCCGTCGTGGGGCGAGATAGAGACGCTGCTGGCGGGGCGTCGGGACGCCGACGGATAGCCGACTGCGATAGGGAAATCGCCGGGAGCCGAACGCCGCCAGACGCCGAAGGCAAGCGCGCGTTTTTTCTTTCGGTTGGGCGAACGGTGTCGTATGGCCAAACAGCCCCACCTGCTAGTCGAGGACGGAGACGTGGCGGAGATCGTGCTGCTGCCGGGCGACCCCGGGCGGGTCGACCGGATCGCCGGCCACTGCGATTCGAGCGAGGTCGTCGCCGAGAACCGCGAGTACAAGATCGTCAACGCCGAGTACGAGGGGACGCCGCTGTCGATCTGTTCGACGGGGATCGGATCACCCTCGGCCGCGATCGCCGTCGAGGAGCTGGCCGCGGTCGGCGTCGAGACGGTGCTCCGGGTCGGCACGACCGGCGCGCTCCAGTCCGGCATCGAGATCGGCGACATGGTCGTCGCCAACGGCGCGGCCAAAGATGAGGGCACGACGGGGCGCTACGAGTCCGACACGTTCCCCGCGGTCCCCGACTACGAGGTTCTCTCGGGGCTCGTCGACGCCGCGGAAGCAAACGACGAGGACGTACACGTCGGGCCGGTCGCCACCGACGACGCGTTCTACGCCGAGACCGACGAGTACGTCGACGCGTGGGAGTCGGCCGGCGTGCTGGCCGTCGAGATGGAAGCCGCGTCGATCTTCACGCTCGCCCGCCGGAAGGGCCTTCGCTCGGGCGCGATCTGTACGGTCGACGGGAATCTCGTCGAGGGCACGCAGAAAGGCGAGACCGACGACGAGGAACTGCCCGAGAAGGCCAAAAACAACGTCGAGCGTGCGATCGACATCGCGCTCGACGCCGCGGCGTCGCTGTAAGCGCCCGACCGAGGGCGTCGCGCATCGGGCTGTGAAAGTCCCGCACGGCGCCGGGGAGCCATCGAAGCCCTTATTGGCGCAGTTGTCGTTTTCCACCGTAGTAACCATGGCAGAGAAACCGGCCTCGATGTACCGGAATATCGACAAGCCGCCCTACACGCGCAAGGAGTTCATGGGCGGCATCCCCGGCTCGAAGATCGCACAGCACCAGATGGGCGACCTCCAGTCCGACCCCGAGG